>NZ_JABKAV010000099.1 GCF_013377905.1 Hymenobacter terrestris | reverse complement strand
CCACGCGTATTTTTAAAAAGACGGGGGGGGGGGCGCGTTCCCCCCCACCCCGCCGTTCGCACCGTTTCAACGATTACGTTCAACGGCGAGCGGGGGCAAGCCCCGCACCCTACGCCGTTCAGTCGTTACGTTTACTCAGCCTTCTTCTTTTCGAGTACCTCGTCAATCAGGCCGTACTCTTTGGCCTCATCAGCACGCATCCAGTAGTCACGGTCCGAGTTGTCGTGGATTTCCTGGTAGGTTTTGCCGGTGTGGTCAGCCAGAATATCGTACAGCTCCTTCTTGAGCTTGAGAATCTCGCGGGCCGTGATTTCAATATCCGACGACTGGCCTTGCGCGCCACCCGAAGGCTGGTGAATCATTACGCGGGCGTGGGGCAGAGCCGAACGCTTGCCCTTAGCGCCACCTGCCAGCAACACAGCGCCCATCGAGGCCGCCAAACCAGTGCAGATAGTGGCCACGTCGGGATTCACGTATTGCATGGTGTCGTAGATACCGAGACCAGCATACACCGATCCACCGGGCGAGTTGATGTAGAGCAGGATGTCCTTCTTGGCGTCAACCGACTCCAGGAACAGCATCTGCGCCGTCAGGATGTTGGCTACGTAGTCGTCCACCGCCGTGCCCAGGAACACAATCCGGTCCATGATGAGGCGGGAGAATACGTCGATTTCGGCGAAGCGCGTGGGGCGCTCCTCAATCACCGAGCGGGTCATATTAGACGGCATCATCATGCCGTTGCGCACCTGGCCCTCAACGTGGCTCAAATACTGATCAACGCCCAGGCCATTCAAACCTTGGCCCTTTACGGCAAACTTGCGGAACTCTTGTTTATTCAGCATGGAGAGAAAAAAGGAGTTAGAATACAGAAGTTAGAAATGAAGTAGAAACCGCTTCTCAATAAAAAAAGCCCCTACGACAAGTAAGGGCTTTTTTGATGGTTTTGAAAACCGGAACGGCGGGTATTAGCCGGCGTTCTGATTGCGGAAGTCCTCGGCCGTAATCTCGTTGTCGTTAACAACAACTTTGCCGCGCAGGTTTTCCAGCACTTTCTCTGCCAGAATGGCCTCGTACTCCTGTACGTAGTTCTTGCCGTTCTCCTGGCGCAGGAAGTTGTCGGCGAAGCCGCGCACCGACTCTTCGAGCTCGGGCGTCATCTCCATGTTGAATTGGCCCAGGATTTTCTGCATCGTGCGGTCTACGATTTCCTCGTTTTCCACCTTCAGCTCGTTGGCTTCCACCACTTTGTTACGGATCATCGACCACTTCAGCTCCTTGGCGTAGTCGTCGTAGTGCTCCTCAATCTGCTCGGGCGTTAGCTTGCCTTCGTTGGCGCGCACCAGCCACTTCTTGAAGAACTCCTTGGGCAGCTCGATGCTCACGTTCTCCAGCATCTTGTCGATGATCTGACGGTTCATTAGGTTATCCGACTCCCGGTCGTAGTTCTCCATCACCGTTTCGGTCACCTTGGCGTCGAAATCTTCCTTCGACGTTACGATGTCCTTGCCGAATACCTTGTCGAACAGCTCTTGGTTGAACTCGGCGGCGGCAGTGCGCTGCACCTTCTCTACGGTCAGGGTGTAGTTGCCCTCTATGGCTTCGGCTTCCTCGCGGCTCATGCCGGTGAAGTTGGCAATAGCTTTTGCGTCGCCGTCGAAAGCAGTTTTGAGGTCAAAGGTGATAACGTCCTCGGGCTTGGCACCCAAGAACTTATCCGCCTCGCTCTTCATTTTATTGGTTGGCAGCATCAAAAGGCGGCCTTCGCCCTCTTCGCCTTCCTTGCGCAAGCGGCCCACCAGGTAGTCGCCGGCTTCAGCGGCCTCGGGCTCGGTGGTTTCGCCGAACTGGCGCTCCAGCTGCTCGTAGGTTTCGTTCTTGGTGTTCTCGTCGAGCGTCACTTTGTGGCGGTCAACGGTAATAGCCTGGTCGGAGGGAAGCTCGAACTCGGGCAGCAGACCCAGCTCAAACTGGAACGCGTAGTCCTTCTGGTTGTCGAAGTCGATGTCGGAAGCCACTGGCAGGGGCTCGCCCAGGATGCGCAGGTTGTTCTCCTTAATATAGCCATCCACCGACTTGCCCAGCATCTCGTTGATTTCGTCAACCAGAATGCCTTTGCCGTACATCTTGCGCACCAGCGTTACCGGCACTTTGCCGGGGCGGAAGCCCTTAATCTGGGCTTTCTTGCTGTATTCTTTCAGCTTGCTCTCTACGGCGGTGGCGTAATCGGCCTCCGTAAGGTTTACTGTCAGGATGGCATGAAGCTGGTCGTCTTGCTTGTCGAGGGTGATATCCACTGCTGGTCGGTTAAAAGTGCTACGTTGGGGTAAAAAGGATCGGGTTGGGACCGACCCCTAAAAAGAAACCCCCAACGGGTGGGTTGAGGGTTTAAACATGATTTCAGCGAACTGAAACCCACTTTGTGCGGATAGAGGGACTCGAACCCACACGCCTTGCGGCACCAGATCCTAAGTCTGGCACGTCTACCAATTTCGCCATATCCGCGGCACGAGGCCAACTGCCTCGGGGGCGCAAAACTACGCAAGCTCCTTTACAAAACCAACGTCTTTCGCAACTACCTGCCTTATTATGTTTCCTCGGTAGGGCCTGCAACCGCCCCGGCGCACCAACTCTGGCTCGTTCTTGTTACTTTCCGGTCGGGGGCATTGTACCTTCGCTACTCGTTTTTTTGGCACTGCTTCGTGCCGCCCGTCCGCTGCCATGTCCACCGTCATCGACCCTGAGGTAGAACGCCAGGAAATCCTGCGCCACTACCGCCGCCTGCTTCGCACTGCCAAACCTTCGCTCAAACCGGGCGACGCCAAGCTCATCAAAAAGGCCTTCAATACCTCGCTGGAAGCCCATAAGGAGATGCGCCGCAAGTCGGGCGAGCCCTATATTCTGCATCCATTGGCCGTGGCCCAGATTGTAGTGGAGGAAATTGGCCTGGGCACCACCAGCATTGTAGCGGCCCTACTGCACGATGTGGTGGAGGACACGCCCTGGGAAGTAGCCGACGTGGAGCGCGAGTTTGGCCCCAAGGTGGCCCGCATCGTCGATGGGCTCACCAAAATTTCGGGTGTGTTCGATTACGGCACTTCTGAGCAGGCCGAAAACTTCCGCAAGATGCTGCTCACGCTCTCCGACGACGTGCGCGTGATTCTTATTAAGCTCGCCGACCGCCTGCACAATATGCGGACGCTCGAATCGATGCCGCGGCACAAGCAGCTCAAAATATCGTCGGAAACCATTTACCTCTACGCTCCGCTGGCCCACCGTTTGGGCCTGTACACCATCAAGAACGAACTGGAGGACTTACACCTTAAGTACACCGATACCGAAGTGTACGAGGAGCTGGTGACCCAGGTGCGCCAGAGTCGCACGTCGCGCAACCGCTTCATCAAAGACTTTGTGCAGCCCATCGATGATGAGCTCAAGGTTCAGGGGTTTAAATACGAGGTAAAAGGCCGACCCAAAAGCATCTATTCCATCCTTAAGAAGATGCGCAAACAGAACATCACCTTCGACGAGGTATATGACCTGTTTGCCATCCGCATTATTCTGGATGTGCCGCCGGAGCAGGAAAAAGCGGCCTGCTGGCAGGTCTACAGTATCGTTACCGATTTCTACCAGCCTAACCCCGACCGCCTGCGCGACTGGGTGAGCACGCCCAAGGCCAACGGCTACGAGAGCCTGCATACCACCGTTATGTCGCGCACCGGGCAATGGGTGGAGGTGCAGATTCGGAGCCGCCGTATGGACGATATTGCCGAGAAAGGCTACGCCGCCCACTGGAAATACAAGGACAGTGGCGTGCCTCAGCCCGAATCGACGCTGGAAAGCTGGATAAATAAAGTGCGCGAGATGCTGGAAACCAACAATTCCAGCGCCCTCGAATTCATGGATGAGTTCCGCCAGAACCTGTTCGTGAAGGAAGTGTACGCCTTCACGCCCAAGGGCAAGCTCATTATTCTACCCGACAAGGCTACGGCCCTCGATTTCGCCTTCGAGATTCACTCCCAGATTGGCCTGCAGTGCCTCGGTGCCAAAGTCAACCAGAAGCTGCAGCCCCTGAGCTACCAGCTCCACAACGGCGACCAAGTGGAAATCTTGACTTCTCAGAAGCAGCGCCCCACGGAGGAGTGGCTGCAGTACGTCACGACTTCTAAAGCCCGCACCCGCATCAAAGACTGGCTCCGCGACGACCGTAAAGCAAAGGCCGAAGACGGTCGATTTCTGGTGGAGAAGCGTTTGGAGCTGCTGGATATTGAGATAAATACGGAGAACATCAACCGGTTGCTGGCCTTTTTCAATGTCAGCAACCTGCCCGAATTTTTCTACCGCATCGCCATCGGTCAACTCGATGGACGTGAAATTGTGCAGGGCGTGTTCAAGGACGACGAGTTGCCGCGGCTGCCCTCGCGTCTGGAGCCACGCTCCTTCGACCACGAGGTACAGAAAGTACGTGGCGTGAATGCCAACATGCTCGTTATCGGGGAGCGAACCGACAAGTTCGACTACACTATTGCGTCCTGTTGCAACCCCATCCCCGGCGACGATGTGTTCGGCTTCGAAACCGGTGAGGGCATCGATATTCACCGTACATCTTGCCCCAAGGCTGTGCAGATGATGTCGAACTTCGGCAACCGCATTGTGCGCGCCAAATGGACCGAGCAGCTGGAACTGGCCTTTTTGGCTGGCATCCGCATCAAGGGTGCCGACCGGGTGGGCCTTGTAAACGATGTTACGCGCATCATCAGCACCAGTCTAAAAGTCAACATGCGCTCCATTACCATGGATTCCAACGACGGCGTATTCGAGGGCCAGATTATGGTTTTCGTCAACGACACTGCCCACCTCGACCGCCTTATTCAGCGCCTAAATAAGGTAAATGGCGTTTTGGCAGTAGAACGATTCGACTCTTAAACAGCCCTGGAGCTTCAGACTAAAGCAAGTCAAATGGATGGAAACAAGCCGAAGGTTCTAAAAAGCATTAACCAAAACCAGGGGTACAAAACGGTATAATAAACCAAGCGCCCATAGCTGGGTTTTGGCTACATAAGCCGGTCATTCAGCGGAGCGTTTTGGCTGTTTTCACTCCTTATAATAGAAGGTCCATTACCATGGCAGTTTCCGAGAAGCATCTCGATAAAGAAAAGTACGAGGAGGTCAAGAAAATTTTTACTGCCTACCTCGAAAACAAGGGTTTGCGCAAGACATCGGAGCGGTACGCTATCTTGGAGGAAATCTACTCCCGCACCGGCCATTTCGATGTAGAGCAGTTGTACGCCGGTATGAAGGAGCAGGGCCTGCGTGTAAGTCGCGCCACGGTGTACAATACGCTCGATTTGCTGGTTGAGCACGGCCTCGTGAGCCGGCACCAGTTTGGGCGCAACTTGGCCCAGTACGAGAAGAGCTACGGTTACCGCCAGCACGACCATGTCATCTGCACCGAGTGCCATAAAGTGGTTGAGTTCTGCGACCCACGCATTCACGGTATCCAAACCATGGTCGGGGAGTTGCTCAACTTCCATATCTTGCATCACTCTTTGAACCTTTACGGCGTGTGCGGCGACTGCCGCGCCCAGGCCGCTGCCCTCCAAACCTCATGAAAACTGATTCCGCCGTCCAGAACGGCATCCTATTCGTGCGCCTCTCCGGCGACCTTATCGGCAGCCCCGATACCCAGCAGCTCCTGCAAAGCGTCGACCAGCACCTCGGCGAAGAACTGCTTCATTGCGCCGTCGATCTGTCGGGTATCCGCTATATCAACAGCACCGGCATCGGTGTATTAGTATCGCTGCTGACCAAGTTCCGGAGCCGCGGAGGCGAGTTGGTGCTCATCAATCCTGCCGACCACCCGCGCAAAATGCTGGCGCTAACCAAGCTGAACGCAATTTTTTCTGTGGCCGATGATGAAGCAGCAGCCACTCAACTCCTGAAAACCGCGAACTAATGCCCGTTGACGTATTGGTAGGATTACAGTGGGGTGATGAGGGTAAAGGCAAGATTGTCGATGTCCTCGCCCCCACTTACGATGTAGTAGCCCGCTTCCAGGGCGGCCCCAATGCCGGCCACACGCTCACCTTCGATGGTATCAAGCACGTCTTGCATCAGGTGCCATCAGGTATTTTTCACCCGCACATCCTCAATGTCGTTGGCAACGGCGTGGTACTCGACCCAGTGGTGTTCCGCCAGGAACTACAGAAGCTCACCGACCGGGGCGTCGATTACAGCCGCAACCTCTACATCTCGCGCAAGGCTCAGCTGATTCTACCCTCGCACCGCGCCCTCGACCGCATCAACGAAGAAGCCCGGGGCGGCGACAAAATAGGTTCCACGCTCAAAGGTATCGGTCCCACTTACCAGGATAAAATCGGCCGCACCGGTCTGCGCGTCGGCGATATTCTGCTCCCCGATTTTGAGCAGCGCTACCGCGAAGCCGTCGCCCGGCACGCCACCATTGCTGAATTCCACGGCCGCGGCCTCGACATTGAACAGTTCGAGGCCGATTTCTTTTCCGCCGTCGACTTCCTGCGTACCCTGCAACTCACCGATACTGAGTATCTGTTGAACGATATGCTGCGCGAGGGCAAGAACATCCTGGCTGAAGGTGCCCAAGGCTCCATGCTCGATATTGATTTCGGCACTTATCCTTACGTAACGTCCTCCAGCACTATCGTGGCGGGTGCCTGCACCGGCCTCGGCATTGCCCCGCGCCACATCAATAAGGTATATGGTATTAGCAAAGCCTATTGCACCCGCGTAGGCGCAGGTCCGTTCCCAACCGAGTTGCACGATGAAGTAGGAGAGCAGATACGGGCCGCTGGCCGCGAGTTCGGTGCCACCACCGGCCGGCCGCGCCGCTGTGGTTGGATCGATTTGCCTGCTCTGCGTTATAGCATCATGCTAAATGGCGTAACAGAAATTCACCTCATGAAGGCTGATGTGCTCGATGAGTTCGACGAAATTCGGGTCTGCACACACTACGCGCTGCCCAACGGCGAGCAAACCGACCATCTGCCCGACCACGGTGATCTGGAAAAGCTGACTCCTATATATATAAGTATGCCCGGCTGGCGCACCAACCTGCAGGCTATTTCCGACCCCCAAACGTTACCAGCGGAGCTAAAAGACTACGTTAGCTTCCTAGAGAAACACCTCGAAGTACCTATCAGCATCGTCAGCGTAGGTCCCGACCGGGTAAGTACGCTGCACATGAGCTGAATCTCGGAGCATAACTAGCCTCTCCAAAACCCGGATTGCTGCCAGCAATCCGGGTTTTTGCGCCCTGGCTGGTCAAGCCGCAAATAAATCTTAACAACATATTGAACTAATTAGAGTAGTCAACTAGTTACTATTCAGCCTACTGACCGCAACGCGCTTTTATCAATAAGAAATAAGTTGTGTAGCTCACTTGCACAGCTGGCCACAAAGCCCCACTTTTGCAACCCCAACCGGAACGCGGTCGGGGTTGGTTGTTCTTCGGAAAAGCCGCTTGAAAATAAGTTGCCCTGCGGGGTTGCGCAAGTTGGAAAGGTTTAGCTACCTTTGCACCCCGCTTCCACCGGAAGCGCTTTCATCCTTGCTAGTCAAGTTGCCTGAAAAGGCGGCATACGCTAGGAGGAAGGCCGAAAAGAGAAAACTTTTTCTTTTGGAACGCTTGCAGAAAGCAAAAAGGGTTCTACCTTTGCAGCCCGCTTCGATCGGAAGGGAACAGCAGGAAACGAGAAAAGAAACGCTTCGAAAAAAAGTTTTCTTTTTTTGCTTGCAGGTAGCGAAAAGCTACTTACCTTTGCAGCCCGCTTCGCTCGGAAGGGGATGACAGCAACACCGCCGCACTTA
>NZ_JABKAV010000098.1 GCF_013377905.1 Hymenobacter terrestris | reverse complement strand
GGACACCCGCCGCCCCTGCATCATTTAGTCGCTCTTCCCGCCCAGTCGGAACCGTAGGAAACCAGCGGCGGCCGACAGGTAAGGATTTTCGGAAGCCACCAGCCCCACCACGTCGCGGGTACTGACGCCGGCTTCGTAGAAGGAAGTGGAAATTGTAAGGCCCAGCGGCACACTCAGGCCATAGCCTGCGCCACCACTCAGGCCGCTGCTCAGGCGTAGCCAGCGGGTGGGCTTGAAATCGAGGCCCGCCCCCACGAAGGGCGTGATGAAGTTGCCGGCTACGTCGTTGAGGGGCAGCGTTACGTCGAGGCCGGCCTCGAAATACTCGCTCAAGCGTACGCCGGCCCCGGCGCGCAGCTTGGTGGGCAGGTTGGCGCGGCGCTCCTGGTCGGCCTTGTACTCGAACAGGCTATCGGTGCCGGTGCCAAATATTTCGGCGGCTTCCTTGATGAAGTTGTAAGAGCCAATGCCCTCCGATTTGAGCTTCTTGAGCTTCTGGTCGTTGGCCGTGAGCAGGTTGCCGGTCCAGGTCATGTGGCCCAGGTCGGTGAGAGCCAGGCCCAAGCGCACGGCCTTGCCTACTTCGGCGGCCACGCCCACATCGAAGCCGTGGCCCTCGCCCACGGGCTTGAGGCCCGCGCCGGTTTTCAGGTTGAAGCTGGGGTTGGTAGTTACGTTGCCGTAATCGACGTTGAACAGCGGCGAGAGGGAACTGTAGGCCCGCAGGTCGCCCGGCTCCACCCGAATATCAATAATGCCCACACCCTGAATGTAGCGGTAGCCGGCACCGGCCGAGAGCTGGAACAGCGGCAGATCGATTATCCGCGTGCCCCAGGCCAGGTTGAACTCGCTCAGAGCGGACAGCTGCAGGTTGGTGCCGGCCAGCGCCTCCGATACCAGCGGCACATTGCCGGCCGCCGTGGCCTGGTAAATTGGCGCATCGCGACCCAGAAACGCTATTTCGGCCGCGTTCTGGTTTAGGCCGATGTGCCCGGAGGTACGCAGCCGGTGGCTGACAGCCACGCCCCCCACCACCGGCAGCTGCACCGACAGCCCCACGGTGGTGGCATCGATGCTGAAGTTGGCCACATTGTCGGAAGTGAAGGCGCGGGCGAATTCCTGCTTCTGGGCCGGCGTGAGGGCCTCGTTGGTATCGAACACGAACTTGCGCAGCTGCTGCCGCGTGAGGGCCTGCGAACTGACGCCCGCCCCCACCTCGCCGATGGTAAACGCCACCAGCGACCCACCCTTGCGGCCCAGGTTGGCCGGGTTGATGCCGATGCACTGATAGTCGGTGGCAAACGTGGTGGCTACCCCGCCCCGGCCGGTGGCCGTAAAGTTGCTCAGTTCGTTCTGGGCCCAGCCGGCCCCGGGCAGCGCCAGTAGGCCGGCAGTAGTCAGGAGTAAAAATCGGTTCATGGGCGTAAATTGAGGCGGGGGAAGTAGCTTGCACAACTGGCTTCAAAGATAACGTTCTACCCTGCTTTCCTCGTGCCCAAACGCTTTTCTGCTTCCGACTATATCGAGGGGATTCTGGCCGGCAACCGCGTGCGGCTCAGCCAGGCTATTACCCTGGTAGAAAGCACGCTGCCCTCCGACCAGGAATTGGCCCAGCAGGTGCTTGATGCCGTGCTGCCCCACGCCGGCCGCTCGGTGCGGGTGGGCATTACGGGCGTGCCGGGCGTGGGCAAAAGCACGTTTATTGAGGCGCTGGGCCTGCATCTGGTGCGCGAGCAGGGCCACCGGCTGGCAGTACTGGCCGTCGACCCCACCAGCCAGCGCAGCGGCGGCAGCATTCTGGGCGACAAAACCCGCATGAACGAGTTGGCCTTTCATCCGCAGGCGTTCATCCGGCCCTCGCCGGCCGGCCGCAGCCTGGGTGGCGTTACGCGCAGCACCCGCGAGGCGCTGCTACTCTGCGAGGCGGCCGGCCACGACGTTATTTTCGTGGAAACAGTGGGCGTGGGCCAGAGCGAAACCGCCGTGCACGGCATGGTCGATTTTTTCCTGCTGCTGATGCTGGCCGGGGCCGGCGACGAACTCCAGGGCATCAAGAAGGGCATCATGGAAATGGCCGACGCCATCTCCATCACCAAGGCCGACCAAGGCAACGAGCTGGCCGCCCGCCGGGCCCGCCGCGAGTACCAGAACGCGCTGCACCTCTACCCGCTGGCACCCAGCGGCTGGGTTCCCGAGGTAACCGTCAGCTCGGCCCTCACGGGCCAGGGTGTGCCCACGGTATGGGAAATTATTACGCGCTACGTGGCCCAGACACAGGAAAGTGGCTACTTCGGACAGCGCCGCCAGGAGCAAAACCTGCACTGGCTACACGAAACCATCCGCCAGAACCTGGAAACCCAGTTCTACCAGCGCCCTGCCGTGCGCGAGCAACTGGCCGCCGTTGAGCAGGCCGTGCGCGACGGCCGCAAATCGGCTTTCGGTGCGGCCGGCGAGCTGCTGGGGCTACCGTAGGTATTTGTTGGCGAGGTTCAGCTAGCTTTTCCTCCCCTATTTCTTCTCGGTATTTTGGGCCAGCCAGTTCAGATAGGTCTTTTTCAGCCACATAATTTCCGCCCGCTTGTATTCAGGGGTCATCACGCTAAAATGGTCGCCGGGATAGTAGGCAAACGGTATATCTGCCCCCAGCTTCTTCATTTCCTGCTCCATGAGCATGGCAGAGAAGTTGAGGTAGTAACTGTCTTCGTTGCCCGCTGAAATCCGCAGTTTGCCGTTGAGGTCGGGCTTGAGCCGAGTCCAGTTACGGCGCACATAGCGCGTCAAGTCATACTGTTTCCAGTGAGCGAAGACCCGCCGGTTCAGCAGGTTGGTGGTAGAGTTAAATAACGGCTGGGGTAGCCCGTTACGGCCGCGCGGGCTGAATACGGCATCAAACGATACCTCCTGCTCGCCTCGATAAATGATGTCCTCCAGACGGTGCATCATGTTAGGTCGGTCGCGAACCGCCACGGTCGGCAGCAGTTCGCCATAGGTTACTGAGTCCACAATTTCAATTCGCTTCGCGTTGGTGTACAGGTTAGTTAGCTCGAAGCGGTGGAAATCTACGGGGTCGGGGGCGCTGGCATTACCGCCGGCAAACAGGCGAGGATAATGCGTGAGCAGGTACACTACTGTATAGCCACCGCTGCTATGCCCGCGCAGCAGCCGCGCGCCGTTGGTGCGGTAACGCTGGTCGAGTAGCGGCAAAAATTCGGTCGTAAAGGCGTCACCAACCGGGCCGTTATTGGCGCTGTTGGCATACACGCTGTGGCCCAAAGTGGTGGCCCCATCCAGGTATACCCGAATGCAGGCCAGTGTGTCAATCGGGGTGGCGGGCAGCGTATCGGTGCTCACGGCGCGTGAGTAGTGGTGATAGTCGCCGCCAAAACCGCCCACCGTGAACAACACCGGGTAGCGACGGCGCGGGTGCCGATGGTAGTCGGCGGGCAAAATCACGGCCGCATTAAGAGACTCTGGCCTCCCCTGGAAGCGGGTTAGCAGGGCTGAAGGAGCCTTAAATTCTTTGCAAAAAGCGCTTTCTACAAACTTGGGAGCTGCTACCGTTTGATTGCACACCAGCCGGAAGGTATCGGTGGTTGCGTCCAGCATAACGCGTTGGGCTGGGCTATACGGGTTACCCACGCTCTGCCCGATAATACGGCCCCCAAGATTCAAGTCCCACACGGCCTGCGCATAGTATTCGCCCCGCTCCAGCCGCGAAAGCAGCGTGGGGTACGATAGGGCCGAATCGGAGAACGTAATGGCCTGCCCCGGAAGAATATTACGCACCGCCAGCCGGTAGCAGGGCCAGCCCGGTTGGTCCTTCGGCTGGGCATTGCGGCGCGAAAGGTAGAGGATAACGTTGCCGCTGAAAGGCCCGCCGTACGCCCCAACCGGGTAGCTAACCACGAACTGCTGGGCGCAGGCCGCTTCCAGCAACATCAGAAATAAGAGTATTAGTAGGCTTATCCGTTTCATGGCGAAACAGGTTGTTAGGAGCACTAAGACAAGATTAAACCGTACCTGCCGCACCCAGCGACCGGCACATACGACGGGCCCCTACCCTCGCTTCGGGCGCAGCGTCAGGTAGTCGAGGAAGTAGAGGACTTTCACCGACACCGAGTTGTTGTGGGGCGTGTTGAGCGTGTTGTTGAAGTTGGTGAAGTACTGGGGCAGCGTTTGGTCGCCGGCCAGCTCGCTGGCGTTGGCATTCTTCCAGACCACCGTTATCTGCGAGCCGGGCGCGAACCACCACGAGAACACGGCATCCACATTGAAAGCGTTGAAGCTATTGTCGCGGTTGCGGCGGTAGTCCACAGCTTCCTCCTCGCCGCCGGGGTTCAGGCGCGAGAAGTCGCGGTAGCGGGCCACACTCAGGTAGTGGCGGGTGCGGATGGTGAACGACATGCGGTTGGTGAACGTGTAATTGGCCGACACCGTGTTGGTAGTGGTAGTACGGTTGCGGCGGCCCAGAATTACATCGGCCACGCCGTTGCGTATAAATGGCCGATCCGCCTCCTGCCGGCTGCTTAGGCCCCCGGCATAGCCAATCTGGTTTTGCTGAAGCTGCCAGTCGAAGTTGTAGCGGAACGAAAGCCGGTTGCTGACCCGGTAGCGCGGACTGATACCCAGCCCGTAGTTGACGCGGTCGGTACGCTGTCCATCGGCCTGATACAGCCGGGTAGCTAGGCTGATATCATAGGCAAACTTCTTGCGGTAATCGGAGCTGCCGTAGCCGCTTATCCCCAGGTTGGCCGGCACCCGCACATAGTACGTGCCCAAGGGCCTGCGGCGGGGTTCAAAGAAGTCCTGCTCCTCGAGGTTGCCATTTACGTTGAAGCCCGTCGAGAAGAAATTCTTTGTAAACGTGGTGTTTGCGCCGGCATAAAAGCCCAGGTTCTGAAACCGGGTAGGCTTGTAGAGCAGGGTCTGGTAGATGCCCATATCGGTCCTGAGCTGGTTCACTTTCCAGAACGGCTCGTACTTGTTGTAGCTGACGGAAGCCTCTTGGCTGATGGAGTTGTTGGAGAACAGAATGCCCAAATCGTTCGGATCGTAGGTATCCGATTCGATGCCATGGCTCAGGTTCCAATTAAAATTGCCACTGATTTTACCTACTTCCAGCTGGTATTTGTAACCGTCGCGGTTGTCAACCTGCTCATCGGCACCAAACACATTCCCCCGTCGGCGCGAGTAGTTGGCCTGGCCCTTGAGGGCGTAGCGGTTGCTTTTGTCGGCGAACCGGAACAGGCCGCCGGTTACGTTGGCGTCGTAGGTGCTGCCCTTGCGGGTTACGTTGGTGTTGATGAGCGAGACGTAGGAGTTGTTTTTGAGGCTCTGATCGAGCACGAAGATGTTGTAGTTGGAAAACGGCTGGGTGAGCACCTCGCGCCGTTCGCCGCTGGTACTATCCTGCAACGTGGCGTACACGTCGTTGCTCAGGGCATTGAACAGCCCCACGCCCAGCCCGCCCTTGGTACGGCCCGATATTTTGGTGGCGTTCAGCAGCCGCGTTACGCCGGGGTTGCTTACCACGTACTCGCCCTGCTTTATTTGTCCCTCCGGGCTGGTCGTGCGGCCACGCAGCTGGCCATCTACCTCATAAAAACCCAGGGGCTGCCCCCCCACCCGACGCGAGTAAAACAGACCGCCCTTATTAAACAGCTCGGTGCCCTCGGTGAAAAACTGCCGGTTCTCGTTGTATTGCACCTCGAAAGGCGACAGGTTGAGCACTTGGTTATCGCTCTGCACCTGTCCAAAATCGGGTACCAGCGTGGCATCAAGCGTGAAGCTTTCGTTGATGCCCCACTTCACATCGGCCCCGCCGTTGAAGCTGGTGCTGGAGTTGCGTTTACCCTGCTCGTTGAAGGGGAAATGATCGTAGTAGCTCGACACGTAGGGCGTGAGCGAGAGGCGCAGCGGCGGCTTGATGTCGCGTACGCCCCGCAGCTCGCCCCACTGGTTTACGAAGCCATCTACCTGGGGCTTTACCTGGTTCCAGAAAAACTGCTGGCGCGTGCTCTGGCGCTGGCGCACGAAGTTGATGCCCCACACCTGCTCGGCCGCGTCGCTGAAGCGGATGGCCGAGTACGGAATCCGGATTTCGGCTATCCAGTCGTTGCCCCGTAGCTTGGTCTGGCTCATCCACACGGCGTTCCAGTTGAAATCCTCACCCCCGGCGGGCGAGTAACGGGCGTCGAGCTCCACGCCGCCGGGCGTCAGGAAAAACCCGTAGCCGTTGAGCTTGTCGTTGTAGGTGTCGAGGAACACGGCGAAGTAGTCGGTGTTGCCCAAGTCGTCGCGCTGGGTGAGTTCCCGCAGGATAGAATCGGGGCTCACATCGTGCATCACGGCACCAATGTAGAGGGCGGCATCATCATAAAGCAGGCGCACTTCGGTGGCGTGCTTTTCAGGCCGGCCGGGCGTGGGCCGGGTTTCGATAAAGTTGGTGGCTACCGGCGCAGTCAGCCAGACGGCCTCGTCCAGCTCACCATCAATTTTAATAGCCTCAGTGATGCGCGTGGCCTGAAACTGGCGCCTCGGGGCCGGAATGGCCGCGCTGTCGGCCGCGGCGGTTTTGGAGCCGGCAGCGGCTGGCTTCTGGGCGTAGGCCGGAGTGGCCAGCAACAAAATAAACAGGCCCAGCAGGGCACAATAAGGCTTCACGACGAATAGACGAGAGAGTAAAAAAATCAAATCAATCAGCAGAAAAAAGTAAAGAACCCGCCCACCTCGAAACCCGGCAACTGGGCCAAAAAGACACCAGCGGCCCTACATGAACGGGCGGCTTGCCGCCATAGATGCGGTCCGAACCGCAAGCGTTGCCTGTTTTCACGCAAACTTCACGATAATTAAATCAGCCAGGGCCACAACGGATGACGTATTGGTTGCCTTGGTCCTGGCCCATTCACCTACCGAATAGCCTGCCAGGCCTCCCGAAATCCCGTCATATCGGCCTCGGTGCCGGGGCGCTTATTGGCTGCGTCGTAGCGTATCGGCAGCCCTTGATTAATACGTTGAACGACGCCACTTTTATCCACGAAAATGGTGAGCGGGTAGCTGGTAGTGAACTGCTCGCAGTAGGCTTTGGCATCAGGAATGTGGGTGAAGCTGAAGGGATGTTTCTTCAGAAACTCAGTCACCTTAGCCGGACTCTCATAGGTCATGGACACGTAATTGGCACCCGGATTTTCGGCCTTGAACTGGTTGAGTGCCGGCATTTCGGCCACGCAGGGCGGGCAGCTAGTAAAGCACATATTGATGATTAGAGGTTGGCCGCGCAGGTCGGCCGAGCGCATTATCTGGCCCGCGAGCGTGCGCAACTCGAAGGGCGGCAGCAACTGGCCCACAAACTTCTGGTAGCCGGCCATATTAGCAATTACGGCCGCGTTGCCGGCCATCAGCTTCATCTGGTGTAGCAGCGTATCGCCGCGGGTTTCAGTGCTGATAGTTTGAGCTACGAATTGAAAGTCGGGCATTTTGGCCCGGATAAGCTGCTCCCGGACCGCCACCAGCGAATCAAGCTGCACCTTGGTATAGCGTGCCTTGCCCACCTGGTAGCGCACTGTTTGCTGGGCCTGCGCGGCGGTAGTCAGGCCGGCCGCCAGTAGCAGTAACACGAGTTTTTTTTGAAAGCGCATGGGCAGGGTAGCTCTATAAATGAAGAGGGGTAAAGACTAATTTTTCGAGCAGTCAAATCACTTTCAAGAAAATCGTCTGCCCCGGCCGCCGTTGCAGCGGCGGCCGGGGCAGACATATGCCTTACTCGCTCACTGAAATCTGGATGTTGCGGCTGCTTTTACCATCGGCGGCGGGCTGCACATCGAGCAAGCGGCGGTACTTGTCAGCCACGTCGGCGGGCTGCTGCTGGCCGTTTACAGTCATTTTCTTGTCATTAAGCTGGAACTGGAAGCCCTTGTCGGTAGCTCCAATCAGCCCAT
>NZ_JABKAV010000097.1 GCF_013377905.1 Hymenobacter terrestris | reverse complement strand
CGAAAGTAAACGCGTTCCGTTCAAAAATAGGGCTGTTTGTTTAACCTCTGGCAGTCGGATGAGCCTTGCAAGATATCCGAAAACAGATATCTTGCAAGGCTCATCCGACTGCCAGATTTGCTAGGAGAAACTCACGGCCTCGGCACATTTTTATTCCCACGATACCACTGACTGCGAATCCCTATGAAAAACCCATCCCGCTCCTTCTACTTTGTTGCCACCTTATGCCTTCTCTTGGCCTTGGGCGGAACATTCATGGCGGGCTACTATTCCGGCCGCAACGACTCCTTGGCGAAGCTGGGGCTGGGGCTGAGCTTTGGAGGCGCGGTCTCTCTCATCTTCGCCACCGCTTTGTACAAAAAACGAAAGGGCAACCCAGACAGTCCGCGCTAAGGAGACACGGCTGAATGACGGCCTAGTGCCGTGCAGATAGGCTTGCCCGCTTCGGTTTACTGAAACGGTGGAAAGCGCGAGCGTTCTCCCAAAGTAGCTAATTGGCTTGTCAGCCCGCTTAGGGGTGCAAGACCGTCTTCGCAGACGGGCCCGTTTTCGTGAGCAACCCCAGCTTTTCCTCTAGCTCGCGGGCAGCCAGTGCGCACACGGTTTCTATTTTGCCAAACAGCGTGTGGATGCGGGCCTGACTTTCGTCGCTTTCCCAATCCCCGGTGTCTTTGAGAATGAGAATCACAGCCAACGCCTGGATGGCTTTGGCAATGTCTTCGTATTGCGGGTCGATGCCCATGGTGGCAAACGTGGGAATGATGGAATGCGTCGCCATCTTCAATCCAATCCAGTTCCGTTCGGCAATGGACTTCTTCATGGTCTGCACCAACTGCGGAATCTCCTGTAGGTACAAGCGAATCATTTCGGCCATGCGCATCTCGCTCTTGGTGATGCGTTTCAGGTAATCGAAGTTCACGCACGTAAAAGGGGGGTCTTGCAGTTCGCCCTCCAAGTCCTCTGCGGCGGGCGCATGACTACTGGCTTGCTTCAGAAACTTGATGATTTTGCTGTAGAGCAGCTTGTCGTCGATGGGTTTGGAGATATAGTCGTTCATGCCCGCGGCTTTGCATTTAGCTACGTCCACGGTCGTCACATCGGCCGTCAGGGCAATGATGGGCACCTTTAGGTGCAGCTCGTTGCGGATGTACTCCGTGGCCTCGAAGCCGTTCATCACGGGCATCTGCAGGTCCATCAGCACAATGTCGAACGGGGTAGTGCGCAGCATCTCGACGGCTATTTTGCCGTTGCTGGCCACCTCCATCGCGAAGCCAAAGTCCTCGAGCAGCGTCTTCATCAGCAGTTGGTTCAGGGCAATGTCTTCCACCACCAGCACCTTCACGTTCTTAAATCCCGCTTCCAAGTCGATGTGCAGGCCGAGGTCGGCGGCAGCTTTTTCGGTGGTTTTGGGGAAGCTCAGAATGAAGCTGAACGTGGAGCCCCTGCCCTCCTTGCTGCGCACGTTGACCGTGCCACCTTGCGGCTCCACCAGGTTTTTCACAATGGCCAGGCCCAGGCCCGTGCCGCCGTACAGGCGGCTGGTGCCGCTGGTAGCCTGCTGAAAATTGTCGAACACGGTGTCCAGCTTGGCCTCCTCAATGCCGATGCCGGTGTCCGTAACGGCAAACTCCAGGATGACTTTCTCTTTGTCCTGCACCAGCAGGCGCACGCCCACCGTGATGGTTCCTTCGCTCGTAAACTTGACGGCATTACTCACCAGGTTCAGAATAATCTGGTGCAGGCGCACGGGGTCGCCCATGAGCACCTCCGGAATCCGGGTGTCGTAGTCCATCTCCAGGGCCAGGTTTTTTTCCTGAATTTTGGTTTCGAACAGGTGCACCATGGCCGTCACCGAGGCCGCAAGCTTGAAGGGAATCTGCTCGAAAGTCATCTTGCCCGCGTCCACCTTGGCCAGGTCCAGGATGTCGTTGATGAGCACAATGAGCGTATCGCCGCTGAGCTTGATGGCCGTCAGGTATTCTTTCTGCTTGTCGCTGAGCTCGGTTTTTAGCACCACTTTCGTGAAGCCGATGATGGCGTTCATGGGCGTGCGAATTTCGTGGCTCATATTGCTCAGAAACTGCTGCTTGGCCTTCACCGCATCTTCGGCCTTGGCCTGGGCCTCCTCGGCCAGCACGGTGGCCAGCTCGGCCGCAATTTTGGCTTCGGTGAGTTCGGTGGCGATGCGTTTCTGGTCGGTTACGTCGCGCGCCACCACCACCACGCCCAACACTTCGCCCTCGTCGTTCTTGTACACCGAGCCATTGAACAGTACGTCGGTCAGCTTGCCGTCTTTATGCCGGAGGGTGAGCGGCGAATCGGCCACGGTGCCCTTGGCAAACACCTCCTGGTACACTTCGCGCGCCATCTGCGGGTCGGTGAAGTACACGAAGAAATCAGACCCACTCAGCTGCGCGCGGTCCAGGCCCGTGATGTTGACCGTGGCCTGGTTCATGTCTGTGATTTTACCTTCCGGGCTGATGGTCACCAACGGGTCGCGGCTGGCTTCAATCAGGCCACGGGCGTAGTTAGCAATGCGCAACTCGGCCGCCCGCTTTGCCTTTTCGTCGTTTTGAAAAGCTAGTTCCTTGTTGGCCAGCACCAGCTCGGCGGCCCGCTTTTCCTTCTCGTCGTTCTGGAACGCCAGCTCAATGTTGGCAATGCTGAGCTCGGCCGCGCGCTTTTCCTTCTCGTCGTTCTGGAACGCCAGTTCGGTGTTGGCAATGCTTAACTCTTCGGCCCGTTTTTCCTTCTCATTGTTCTGAAATGCTAGCTCTTCGTTGGCGATGCTCAGCTCTTGCGCGCGTTTTTCTTTCTCGTCGTTTTGAAAAGCTAATTCCTTGTTCGCAATGCCGAGCTCGGCGGCCCTCTTCTCCTTTTCATCGTTCTGAAAAGCTAGCTCAGTGTTGGCGATGCTCAATTCCTGGGCGCGTTTCTCCTTCTCATCGTTCTGGAAGGCGAGTTCGGTGTTGGCGATGCTCAGCTCCTGGGCGCGTTTCTCCTTCTCATCGTTCTGAAAGGCCAACTCTTCGTTGGCCACGCTGAGCTCCTGCGCTCGTTTCTCTTTCTCGTCGTTCTGAAAGGCCAACTCTTCGTTGGCAATGCTGAGTTCGTCGGCCCGCTTTTCTTTTTCGTGGTGCTGAAAGGCGAGTTCCTTGTTGGCAATTCCCAGCTCCGTGGCCCACTTCTTTTCGGCGATTTCGCGGGCCACAATGACCGCGCCCAGCAGCTCGCCGGCATCGCCTTTGTACACCGAGCCGTCGAACAGCACCTCCGTGAGCGCGCCGTTGGTGTGGCACAGCGTGAACGGCACGTTGCTCACGGCCCCGCTGGCCACCACTTCTTGGTATACTTTGCGCACCTGCTCCGGCTCCGTGAAGTACTGAAAGAAGTCCGAGCCCATCAGGGTCTCGCGGGCGACGCCCGTGATTTTCACTGCGGCCTCGTTGGTGTCGATGATGTGGCCCTGCAGGCTCACTGTAACCAGCAAATCCTGACTGGCTTCAATCAGGCGCCGGTACCGCTTTTCGCTTTCTTTCATGGGGGGCCGTGGTGACCGGCAAGGCTTCAGGTAATTAACGGCGCTGCTTGGCAAACGGCGCCTTTAAGCAAACAGCACGCTGATCCTCAAAAGACTGGCACGTCTGTTTTAAATACAAAATAAATCAGCACTTTGATGATTGTAGATGCCTGATTTACATGCAAGATACGCTACTAATCCTCTTATAAGAGTTATAATAGGTAGCTGGCTCCATCGAGTATTACGCGCCAGTATCCTTGGCCGGGAAGCATTCCTTGGCCGCATGCGGGTACCCATCACGTTCCCAAAGCCCGTACGACCCTGCCCGGTCAGTCATCGCCGGAAGGGGCGCGCAAGGCTGGCAAGATTCCCACGCGAACAAGTCTACTGCGGCGTGCTTGAGCTATTTATCTTATCCAGCCCGTTTGCCACGGTGCTCCGACGCCGCCGAGGTCGGGCCGGCTGCTCGTTCACCTAAATGGTCCAAAGGTAAACAGTGTCTTAGTGGACTTCAAGTAGAAACCCCGGCACTTCTTGCTCGGCATCGCGCAGGGTTTCGAGCACTTGGTCCGCATAGAGGCCCAGGTGCAGCCGGCTTTGGGCAAAGTCTCTCCATTCCACGGTCAAGGGCACTGCCACGCATCGGATGCAGTCCCACAGCGCGTCCAAGTTCTTACCGTAATAGTCGGGAAAGCAGAGGTGCTGTTTGAGCTGGGCGTGCAGCGCCTGCTCGCTCGTCATCTCCGACCCTTGCAAAATGACTTTCATCTGGGAAGATACTCAGAGGCGTTCAGCGAAACGGTCCGAAGCTAAACGAGGCTTGTTGTATAAATACGCCCTCTTACCCTCTCACAATAACTACCCCTGTTCAGACCGTTTCTAAACAAAATATTGCCCTTGGCCCTCGCCATGAGGAACCAGCTGGCGCAGCGAAATCATGCATAAGTCACACCAACGCCCCAGACGCATAAAGGCAAGTTCGGCCTTGCAAATTACGCACCGGTCATAGCGCTACTTTAAGCCACCCTTTGTACATGAGTGGGTTTCCCTCTTGCTGCAATAAATAATAGTAGACGCCAGGGGCAGCGCCGGGGCCCCAGTCATGTCGATAAGCGTCGGTGGCGTACACTTGGCGGCCCCACCGGTTGTAAATCTGGAGGGACCACTTGCCAATTAGCCCTTGCGCTATAAACGTTTCGTTTTGCGGGTCGCCGTTGGGCGTGATGATGTTGGGGATGCGTACGCAGGGCCGGTACCCGATCTGCCGGGTAGCGGTTCGGGTTTCGCAGGCCGTGCTGACCGTCAGGGTGTAAGTGCCGGCCTGTTGGACTAGCAAGCCAGGCGTGGCGGCGCCGGTTGACCAGCGGTAGGTAGCCCCGGGCGGAATGGCGGCAAGGGGCTGCAGAAACAGGGCGCTGCCCTCGCACAGGGTCGTATCTGCTCCCAAGATGAGGGGGGGCAGGTCCGGTAGGGAGCGCACGCGGTAGCTGGCGCTGCTCTGACAGCCTCCGTCATACACTACCACCACCGAGTATAATCCCGGTTGCGTCACGCTAATAATCGGGGTGGTTGCGCCGGTGCTCCACCGGTAAGCTGTAGCGCCGGACTGACCCGCTGCCAGCTGCACGGGGCGTACCGCACACAACAGGGAATCGCCGCTAATGGCTGCCACCGGAACAGCGACGGTATGGGAGGCACTGAGTGAGCACCCACCAGGAAAAGAAGCCGTTACCGTATAAGTCCCCACCTGCGTCACTGCGAGAGTGGGGGTGGTGTCGCCCGTGTTCCAGCGGTAGGCTGTGGCCCCGGGCGCCACGGCAGTCAGCACGTTGGGGGAGCCCGGGCACGCCTGCGCCGGGCCCGTCACGGCCACGGACGCTCGGCGCACCACCACGCGACGGGTGGCGGTGCAACCGGCGGGGTACCGGGCCGTCAGGGTGTAGGTGCCGGGCTGGGTGACGGTCAGGGCGGGGGTGGTGGCGCCGGTGTTCCACTCGTAGGCAACGGCATTGGGCGCCATCCCGAGCAAGGTAAGCGCGGCGTTGGCGCACAGCACACTGTCGCCGGCAATGCTGATAGCCAGGCTGACAGCGCCGACCCGGTGGCGAACGGTACGCGTCTGGCCGGTAGCGAAGACCACCTGGACCGTGTAGATTCCCGGTTGCGTGACCTGAATGGAGGCGCTGGTCGCGCCGGTACTCCACCGATAAGACGTAACCGGTCCACTCACCGACGTGTTGAGCGTGAGCCGCCCGCCGCTGCAAACAAGTGTATCGCCCACGATGCACGCCGTGGCGGAAGGCAACGCTTCAATTGTGGCCAGGTAGCCCACCACCGTGCCCGCAGCACCGGGCACATTCAGTGCACTGAATTGCGCTTGTGGCTGGGTGCGCCCCACAACGTAGACCTCGTTGGGAGAACCGGACGTTGAAGCACCGTACGGGAACAACCCAAGGGCGTAGTCGGGCCCTGGCCCACCGGCCCGCTGGACCCAGTCGAACTCAACGGACCCACACGGGGCGTTGAGGTGGCCCACGAAGATGTCGGGAACACCCGGCGGCCCGGCACTGGTCAGCGAATGTGAATCGAAGATGGCGGTGTTTTCAAAGTCTCCAACCACGTGGATACTTTCGCTAAATGCCCGGACGCCTCGCGCGACGTCATTGCCGGTACCTCCCGCGCGCTTTACCCACGCGAAGTCGGCTGTGGGGCCGGCGTCTTCCACACGCGTGATAAAGGCATCTGTGGTGGCGCCGCTGGCGTCGGTATTGGCAACGGTGCTGGCGCCAAAGCGGGCAGTAGGCCCACTAAAAGCGCCCACCAGGAAAATGCCATCGCCTCCCCCCGCCGTGCGCGCGGCGCCTTCCGGCCAGTCATCGCCCGGTCCCCCGGCGCTATAGGCCCACATGAAGGTGCCTGAAGTAAACGCATCGGCCACCACCGCCACAAAAATGTCGCGGGTGCCCACGGTTCCGTTATTCGACAATACCGTGGCACCGATGGCGGCGGTGGAGCCGGAAAACCCGCCCACGACGTAGGTTTTGGCTCCAATCATCACAACGCCGGTTACCTCCTCGCTTTGCGCGCCGCTGATTGGCAAGAACCACATGACCGTTGCATTCGGCCCATTGTCGTAGAGGCTGGCAATGAATCCGTCGGTGTTGGCCCCGGTACTGGTGTTGCGCAGGCGCAGGGCTCCCACGCTGACCTCAGGGCTGCCGAACGAGCCGCCCACAAACACGCGCCGTCCATCCGAGCGCAGCGACGTAATGCGCTCATTGGCTGTGCCCGACACTGATTCGCACCACTGAAAAAAGGCGTTGTTTCCGCCGTCATTAAGTTGGGCAACGAAGCCGTCGCTGGTGCCAGGAGTACCGCGGTTGGTCAGCGCGCGCGCCCCGAATGCCGCCGTGGGGCTGCGGAAGATTCCGGCCACGTACACGTTCACCCCATTGCGGCCCAAGGCGCTGGCCTCTTCGTCGGCGGTGCCGCCGAACCGGAGCGCCCAAGTGAAGCTTCCTCCCTGCCCAACCCTTCGCCACTTGGCAACGAAACCATCGGTGCCGCCCGCGCTGGTCAGCACCGTGGTGCCTATTCGCACGGTGCCCTCGAAATGCCCGGCAATGTACATGGCGTCTGAGCCCTCCGGTTCAATGGCCGTTACCGTACAAAAGCGGCTATTGAGTTGCTCAATGGCTATGAGCTGTCGCCAGGTTGGCGCCTGTGCGCGGCACATGGGGGCCGCCAGCAAGGCCATTATCCACACGAGCAATGCCGTGGCGCGGCTGAGCCGAAAGTAAATCGGAGCCGAACGTTTGTAATAATTCATGGAAGATTCGGAGCAGCAGCGTAACGCACGGTCAAATATTGCCGAAAAGATTCATGATAGCAGCAGCGCTAAAAGTGAGGTGGTCTGCTTAGACAGGACAGAATTGAGTGGTATCTAGTGCGAGACGCGACACGCGGAAGTACTTTGCCTTATTCCGCGTCTGAATGGCGCAATTCTACCTGGCGGCGGTAGCGCTTAACGCTGGACTCGCTCACGCCCGTGGCGGCTACCGTCTGATGCACTGACATGCCGGTGGCCAGACACGCCTGCACCTTGGACAACTTACTTTCATCCACACCCGGGCGACGGCCCAGGTGTTTGCCCTGCGCTTTGGCCAGGGCGATACCGGCCGTGGCTCGCTCGCGAATGCTCTCGCGGTCGTATTCGGCCAGTGCGGCGAAGATGCCCAGCACCAGCCGGCCGGCGGGCGTGGCCGTGTCGATGCCCAGGTCCAGGGCTATGAAGCGCACCTGACGCTCGTGCAGGTCGGCCACCAGCTGCATGATGTGGGCGCTGTTGCGGCCCAGCCGGTTCAGGCGGGCCACAGTCACTGTATCGCCAGCGCGCAAGGTGGCCAGCAGCTCAGTGAGCATGGGCCGTTGGGTAGTGGCGCCGCTGACCTTTTCCTCAAACACCCGGTCGACGCCGGCGGCCTGGAGTTGGTCGAGTTGGGTATCGAGGTGCTGGTCTTTGGCTGAGACGCGGGCGTAGCCGAAGTTCATGGCAAATGGGTCAGGAAGGTGGGTCCACGAAGATACTTGACTGGCGCCACTTTCTGGCCCCTGATATCCGGGACAAGCCGCTACTAATTGATGGGGTCCTGGAAGGTGTACCTTTCTGGGCCCTGCCTCCGCGCAGTAAGATGCGTTGACACACCCATCGAGTGACCGCTCGCTTAACCTTTGTACCAAACTTTTAACCAAGGCCGGCATTCATTATCTCACCTATTATACCCCACGTCCCAGCAACTACTCTGGTAGTAGTTGCCACCAAAACTAGAGGCTCGACCGGCCCCACCCTCCCTTAGGCAAGTATAGGTTGATACAATAATACTGGCCAGTCGCTCTATAAGTCTAACTATTGCCACAAGGGCTTTTATTTTAGGGCAACCTACTTACAGCATCTCGACTCAGTCACTGTTAGCCGAAGCCACCTAATTTAATTCACTACTAAAGTATTAATATATAGTTATTTACAGAAAATTCATTGTCACAATTATCATAATTTTCTTAAT
>NZ_JABKAV010000096.1 GCF_013377905.1 Hymenobacter terrestris | reverse complement strand
CCCAACAATTAAAATTTGGTTGTCTACCCGCCCTTGACATTTTACGGGTTGGGGTGGGGTTGGGGGGCAGCTCTCCGCGGGGGTTTCCGTTACCGGGGCAAAACCCGCCGTGATGAGCTACCCGCCGTGGCCCCGTCCCGTACCAAGCCGGGCCCAGTTGACTTTGTGGCACAGCAGCAGCACCGCGCTGCCCAGCGCCAGGGCCACAGCAGGCAGGTCCAGCCGGGCGCTGCGGGCCGCCCGAGCTGCCCTGTGTCTGGAAGTGGTTGATGACCAGCACCTGGATGCCGTCGAGCTAGTACGCTTTTTCGTTGGGCGCGCCGCCGCGGATGACGATGTCGTTGCGGAAGGCCGCCGTGCCGCCCGTGCCCCCCGCCTACATCGGGCAGCGTCTGCACCACCTTCGAGATGTCGAAGGTGCCGCCGGGGTTAGAGCGGATTTCCTCGGTGTTGATGCGCTGCACGCTGAGCGGCGTTTCATCAGCAAGCGGATTTACTTGGGAAAGCAGTGTTGTGTCGAATCCTACCGGTCGAGGTACCGCCCCCCCGTCAGCTCCTCGCTGAACCGCCACAGCCGGGCCGCAATACGTTCGTCCCGGGAAGCGTCGTCCGACTCCACGCGGGTGGGGTAGCCTCTCATTTGCTGAAACCCGTCCGGGCCGATAAACTCGCCGCCCTTTAAGTTTTCCGCCAACGCCGCGTACAGGATGGGCAGGGCGCCTTGCGAAGCGGGCTGCAAGAAGAGGCTGCCCAGGGGCCGAATCAGGGCCGGGAAATACTGGTCCAGATTGGTCTTGGCCAGCCCCGGATGCGCCGCCACCGACCGGGTGCCGTGCCCCGCCGCCGCCAACCGGCGCTGCAGCTCGTAGGCAAACACCAGGCAGGCCCGCTTGCTTTGCCCGTAGGCTTTGCGCCGGCTGTAGCCTTTTTGGGCCTGCAGGTCGTCGAAGTCAATCCCGGCCCATTTGTAGGACAAGCTGCTGACCGTGACCACCCGGGCGCCGGGCGTCGCGGTCAGCAACGGCAGCAGCAAGCCGGTGAGGGCAAAATGGCCCAGGTAATTGGTGGCCAACTGGTTTTCAAAGCCGTCTTCGCTCTCCGCATAGGGTGGCATCATGATGCCCGCGTTGTTGATGAGTAGGTTCAACTGGTCGTAGCGGGCGCGCAGGTGCGCCGCGAATTCGCGGACCGAGCGCAGACTGCTCACGTCCAGCCGCATGGTTTCCAGGCTGGCGGTGGCGCAGGCCGCAAGTATCCTCGATTTGGCGGCGGCGGCTTTTTCCAGGTTCCGGCAGGCCAGTACCACCCGGACCCCGTGCCTGGCCAGGGCCAGGGCGGTTTCGTACCCCACGCCGCTGTTGGCCCCGGTCACCACGGCAACGCTGCCGGGCTGCGCGGGCACCTGTTCTACGTTCCATTTGCGGTCCATCGGTCGGGCGCTTAAAATACGCTGTAGAGCTTGATGGCGACGGGCTGCGCGGCCGGGCCGTAGTCAATGAGCGCCGACTCAAACCTGGGCTCGCCGAAGGGCTTGTAGTTGTTGCCGAAGCCGATGGGTTCCTTGGGAATTTGCAGAAAATTCATGCCTAATTCGCCGTTCTCGTTGGTGTCCTGGTAGATGGAGACGGCGTACTTGCCGTAGGGCACGGCAAACACGGCCTTTTTGGTGTTGTCATCGGGCGCTAACGTCACCCGCCGGAAGGGCTTTTTCAGCCACTCCGCTTTGGCGTTGTAGATTTCAACGACCAACTTGCCGTTGTTTTTTTCGACGTTCAGAATTTGAATTTGCAGCGGGGCTTGCTGAACCAGCGGCTTCGAGGCCACCAGTACCGTGGCCAGCAGGAGCAGTATAAACAGGGAAGTGGGGTGGCGTAGCATGGTGCTTTTATGGCTTTACGGATGAAGACGCTCCTCAAGTGGTACCGGCCCTACGTTGAGGTTCACAAAGGTCAGGCGCGCCCCCGCCTTTTCGTCGTCAGGAATCGTGCGCTTATTCGGACAAACCTTGCCAAAACGCGTTTCGGTAGTCGGTGGGCGTTTGCCGTGTCACCTGCCTGAACAAACGGCCGAAATAGGACGGGTCGGCAAAGTTGAGTTCCACCGCAACCTGGGCAATATCCTTGGACCGGTCCTGCAACAGCACTTTGCTGCGCAAAATCACCATTTCGGTGATGTGCTGCTTGGGGGGGTTGCGGGTCAGCTGATTCACGCACCGGTTCAGGTAATTCTCCGACACGGCCAGGGCATCCGCATAAAACGCCACCTCCCGGTGAGTAGTCACGTGCTCATACACCAACTCCTTGAAGCGCATGGTGATTTCCGACGGCCGGTCGGGCTGGCACAGGGTGGTGGCCGAGGCCTGCGCCACTTTCAGCACCATCGCCCGCAGCAGCGCGCATTGGATTTCTTCGGCGTACCCCTGCTCGCCCGTCTGACTCAGGAGGAGTTCACAGCACTGGCCCAGCCAGGCCATATCGGCGGGAGAAACCGCGTGTTTGGGATAAAACGTGAGGCGGTGCAGCAGCGCGCTGTCCGCAAAAATACGGGGGAGCAGCGCATTTTCCAGGTGGATGTAGTACCCCTGGGTACCTTCGTCGATGGACTTGATGGCGTTCAGGTGGCCCTCCCGGATGAAGAGCACATCATTGGCATGCAGGTCCAGGGTTTCATTGTCTACCTGCTGCTGCCCTCCGCCTTGCACGAACAGCAGCAGGAAGCTGTACTCAGCCTTGAAAAGCGGGGTCGGGGGCTTAATGCGGGCGACGGCCAACGACAGCGGGTATACCTGGACGGCGCTTTGTTGAAATGTAAAGGCGTCGGCCGGAGAGTCTAAATAGCGGTCCACGAACCGCTCTAAGGTAACCACATCGTAGTTTTTACGGCTCATGTTCGTTGCGTTGCAGCCCACGAGGGCCGTGGTTACTAATTTGCTACAAAGGTCGCCTGGCAACAGCTACCTGCTTTAAAGCACTGCTTTTTTGGGAATTTCCACACCCGTAAAGCGTAGGATTTTCCCTATTTGTTTACCAACCCCTCATTACCCACGCATCCCCAAGATGCTTGTTTGTTAACAATTTCTTCACGGGGGCAGAGTGGCCCCGTGCTCCCGCACTGCGTTGGAGGAATAACCAGCCTTTTGTTAGGTCCCCAACTCCAATGCACCCCTCCCTTTTGTCGATTGCACTGCTGGCCCTCAGCGGCTTGGTGCTCTTTCTGTATGCCGTGAGCCGTTTGGCCCTGGCCCTGCGGCAAGTCGCTGGCGACCGGGTCAAAGGCATTCTGGACCGGTTCACCAAGACGGTGCCGATGGCCATCCTAACGGGAACCGTGGTCACCATCCTGCTGGATTCCTCGTCGGTGGTCATCATTCTGACCATTGCCCTGGTCAGTGCCGGGGCGCTGCCGTTTCGAAATTCACTGGGGGTGGTGCTGGGGGCCAACATCGGCACCACCATTTCCAGCCAGCTCTTTGCCTTTGATTTGGGACAGTACGCCGTCGTGGCCATGCTGCCCGGGCTGCTGCTGCTGTCCCTGAGCAAAAAACGGAAAGGGCGCACGATGGGACGGGCCTTGTTTTGCTTTGGCCTCCTGTTTTTCAGCTTGTTTCTCATCGGCGAAGCCGCGGCCCCGCTCAAAGAGTACCGGGGCGTAGAAGCGTGGCTGCTCCAGCTCGAAAACCCCCTGCGCGGCGCGGGCGCGGGGGCCCTGATGACCCTGGTCATCCAGTCGTCCTCGGCCACGCTGGGCATGGTCATTAAGCTCGCCGCCAAAGGGCTGCTCACTCTGCCAGCCGGCATCGCCGTGATGCTGGGCGCGGAGTTGGGGACGTGTTCCGACACCTTGCTGGCGACGGCCGGCCGCGGCCGACCGGCCCTTCGGACCGGTCTGTTTCACCTACTGTTCAACCTTATTTGCATCACGCTGGGCCTGCTGCTCATCATGCCCTTCACGGCGCTGGTGCTGCGCCTGGCGGGCCACGCCGACGTGGCCCGCCAGATTGCGCACGCCCACGTGCTGTTTAACGTGGCGGGCGTGCTGGTCTTCGCGCCCCTGGTTCCCCTCTGCCAGCACCTGCTGGAGGCGTGGCTCCCCGACCAGAGGCCCCTGGCCCGGTTAGCCACGACCAAGGGATGAAGGGCTGCGCCCATAGCGGGCGGCCTGCTCGTCATTAACAAATTCTACCGGCATAAGGTGGAAAATAAAGGTCACCTAGAAGCGGGCTGGTAGCTATAGCTGGTGAGCCAAAGGCTGGCTTTGACAAAGTCAAGCCGACCTGCCCGATCCGGCTCAGGGGCCGCATACATAAGCCAGATAACGGATGTGTTGGAGCACCTGGATGCCGGCCGGACCTGGTAGTCCGGTTCAGTCCGCTAGCCTTCGGAGCGCATTAAAAAGCGGGGGCAGTCGGGGAATATTTAAGGCAGCAGGGCGAGGGAGGGCTAATTGGCTCATCGCTTTCCTCCCCCCCAAACCTTGTTTTCTTACGCCTGCAGAAGGAAGGGGGCAACAACTTGGCGGTGGAGACTACTAGGGCCGTTGCCTCGCCAGCCAGTCCAAGGCAGCTGCTTGCTCGGTGAGCCACCCCATCCGTACGCCATGCACAAAGCCGTTCTGCAACTGCCCGTAGCCCAGCGCCGGCAAGCCGGCCCACACCGGCTCCGCGACCAGAAAGCAAAGGCAAGTCCCCGACCCCAGCTCCCGTGAGAGGCGGGGAAAGTACTCGTCCCGCATCCAGTCGTGGAGGGCCTGGGGCTGTGCCTGCTGGTGCGAGCGGCCGTCCAGGAGCCAGTACCGGCAGCCGTAGTGGCGGGCCGTGGATAGCAGCAGCTCGCAGGTTTCCGTAATTTCTTCCGCGCTAAGCTGGCGGCTGTTGCAACCCCGCAGCAAAGGCGGACACGGCTCATAGGTGATGGCGTAGTGGGCTAAAGCAGATAGGGACAACTCTTTCATCTCCGGCTTCATGCGGTGTAAGGTAGCAACCGCGGATTACACGCCAAAGCCGGAGCGGAAGCAGGGGCCGCGTAAGAGCATGAGCAGCAATCACTGGCAGGACCATCGGGTCGAATTCTCGAGGGGGGGGTGGGAGGACATATAAAACGGACGCGTTCGTGCTTCCTAGGCCGTTTTCCAAGCCCGCACATAGACCAAATGAGATTCAGGGCCTAAACTTCCAACCAAAGCCAACTTTGTGCCGAGCAAAAGCAGTATACGCTATTGCTATGAAACAACTCGTGCTCGTTCTACTGCTCACTTCGCTTCTCGCTGGCTGTCAACCTAGTCCGGACGCCGCACAAGACCGCCCGCCAGTAGTGGCTTCGCCAAGTGCCGCGCCGTCCCCAGCCCAGCCAACGCCAAGCGCCACAACCCCAGACAGCGTTTCGGCAAGCCAGCCGTTATTGGCCTTGACCTCGAATGCGTTGCAACTGGTGAGCCAGCCAACGGGTTCTACCCGGCAGATACCCTTTGGCGAGCCGCAGAAAGAGCTGATTGAGCTCGTTAGCAAGGTGCTGCAAGCGGAGCCCAAGAGCGTCGGAATCAATACCGAATGCGGGGCCGGCCCTTTGAAAATGGCTTCGTGGAGCAACGGGCTGACGTTGGTGTTTCAGCAAAACAAAGCCGGGGCCACCCAGGAGTGGCAATTTGTGGGGTGGTATGCGGGGATGGCCAGTGGCACAACGCCCAAAGTAGCCACCATGGCCGGGGTCGGTATTGGCTCTACCCGGGCAGAGTTAGAAGGGGCCTACTCCGTCAAGGTTACCCGATCAACCTTAGGGCAGGAATTTTCTACGACTTCCGGTCTGTATGGCCTGCTGGATGGACCCGGCCAAGAGGCCGTCATTACCAGCCTGTGGAGTGGCACGAGTTGCAATTTCAGGTAGATTACATTCCCGGTTTACCTGTGTCAGGTAATTCCCCTGCAGTCACGAGCGCAGTACATAGCGGCTGATGGCGTGGCCTTCGACGCGCCATTCGGCCCGCAACCGACAGGTGCCGTAATGCCCGGCATGGCGGGCAAAGGCTTACTGGACCGCTGCATGCTTTGCGAGCGGGTCCGCAGCGGGACTGCCTGCGCCACTGGTCATGCGCTAGTGGTTAGTAGCCGGCCGTGCTCACGGCCAACAGGTGAGAGAGCCTCTGTACCGGCCAGGTCTGCCTGCAGCCTCTGATGAACTGATAACGGTCCATGAATGAGGCGGTTGCGCAAAGTTAGTCACGACTTTTTTTTAATATGTCACGCTCCATTTCCACGCGTCGCAGCTCCACGCGCAACTGCTTAATTTCGGCGCGTTCGACGCTACTGGGCACTGCCTGTTCCAACACTTGGTGCTACCAGTAGCGCGGGCGAAATGCCCTGGGCGAGGACAGCGTCGCTTTACCGGGCACCGGCCACCACTTGGCGCACGCACTCAACCTTGAAAGCCGGTCTATATTTCTGGCAGGTAGTGGGCATCTCATCAGGATTCAGTTTCACAGTCATGGGCAATGGACGATAAGACTTCGCACTGTCCGTTTCAGCTAGAGAACCTCAATATTATCAACTCGAATTAGTACGATTGAGTGGCCTATAAAGGCCTTAGCGCAACTTTATCCCCCCGCTGCTATAAGTAGGCCGAATTGTTCGATGAAGCACTAAAGTGCCATTGTCTGCGCAGCAATGGAGCACTGGACTGGCTTGTATTTGAATACAATGTCACTCATCTAAATACTGGTGTACGAATTTGATAGCCATACTGCCCTCTCCAACGGCCGAAGCCACCCGAGCCATGGCCCCGGCCCGGCTGTCGCCGGCCGCAAACACCCCGGCTACGCAGGTTTCCAACAGGTAAGGCTCTCGGCGCGGGTGCTTCCAAGAGGTAACATAGCGCGGGTCGTTTACCAGGTCGCGGCCCGTAAGCACGAAGCCCTTGGTATCGCAGACAACAGTGCCGCAAATCCATTCGGTGCTGGGGCGAGCCCCGATAAATACGAACAGTGCCCGCGCCGGCCGCCGCTCCACTTCGCCGTTTTGGAGGGTCAATACCACCTCCTGCAGGTACTCCTCGCCGCTCACTTCCTGCACCTGGGTAAACGGCAGTAGCGTAATGTTGTCCGTCTGCTTGATTTGCTCAATCAGGTAGGCCGACATAGTGGTCGTCAGGCTCTCGCCCCGAATCAGGATGAACACCTGGCGGGCATAGCTGGCTAGGTACATCGCCGCTTGCCCGGCCGAGTTGCCCCCGCCCACGATGTACACGTCCTGGCTCTGGCAGGAGCGGGCCTCGGTGCGGGCGGCTCCATAGTAAACGCCCGCCCCGCTGAGCCGCTCGATGCCGGGTACGTCGAGCGTACGGTAGCTCACGCCGGTGGTCAGCACCACGGCCCTAGTCCGGATGTCACTACCGTCTTTCAGCGTTAGCACTTTGTAGCCGTCCTGCACGCTGAGCTTGGCTACTTCCCTGGGAGCCAGCACTTCGGCCCCTAACCGCACGGCCTGGGTCCAGGCGCGGTGGGTGAGCTCGGTACCGCTCAGGCCCGTCGGAAAGCCCAGATAATTTTCGATGCGGGAGCTGGTGCCGGCCTGACCCCCGAAGTTCTGGCGCTCGATGACCAGCGTTTTAAGTCCTTCCGAGGCCCCGTACACGGCAGCCGCCAGCCCGGCCGGACCGCCCCCGATAATGACGACGTCGTACAGGTCATGGGCGGCGGCCGTCGTCAGGCCGATTTGGGCAGCCAGTTCGGCAGTACTGGGATTGGCCAGCACGCTGCCGTCTTCGAGTACCACCACCGGCAAATCCTGCGGCGTAAGCCCCCGGAGGCTTAGCAGCTGCTGCGCCTCCACATCCGTTTCGTAATCGAGCCACTGATAGCCAATCAGGTAACCGGCCAGGAAATCCTTTAACTCGTGCGAACGGGGCGACCATTGAAAGCCCACGAGCCGCACGCCCCGGAAGGCGGGCCGGTAGGCGGCCTGCCAGGCCCGCAGCAAGTCGTGCAGCGTGGGATAGAGCAGCTGCTCGGGTGGGTCCCAGGGCTTCATCAGGTAGTGGTCGAGGTGGGCGGCATTGATGGCCCGGATAGCCGCCTCCGTATCGGCGTAGGCCGTTAGCAGCACCCGCTTGGCGTCGGGATACAACTCGCGGGCCCGGCTAAGCACGCCCACGCCATCGAGGCCCGGCATCCGCTGGTCGGCCAGCACCAGGGCCAACGGCTCCTCGCGCTGGCGAAGCTGTTCCATGGTCGCTACGGCTTCCTCGCCCGAGGACGCCCGCAGTACCCGATACTCGGCCCGGAACTCCCGGCGTACATCTCGCTCGATAGCGCCGAGCACCTGCGGGTCATCATCCACGCAAAGCAAAACTGGTTTTTTCATGCGTACGGATAAGTCAGAAGTTGAAGCCCGGAGGCGAAAGAGATTGGTAGGCGTTGCGGGGTGATGATGGAGCCGGCCGTGCTTACGTGTTGGCCACCGGCAGCCAGACGCCAAACTCCGTGCGGCCGGGTTCGGACTGGACTTCCAGCCGGCCACCGTGCTGCTCGATAATGCGCAGGGCAATATCGAGGCCCAGGCCGCTGCCTTCGCCGGCCGGCTTGGTGGTAAAAAAGGGTTCGAGAATGCGGGGCAGCACCTCGGCGGGAATGCCGGGGCCGTTATCCAGGATAAAAACACGCACAAATTCATTTTCCACGCGCGTACGCACCGTGAGCTGCCCGCCGGGCGGCAAGGCATCAAGGGCATTATCGAGCAAGTTGGTCCAGACCTGGTTGAGGCTGCTGACCTGCCCGCATACCGGCGGCATATCAGCCGCGTAATCGCGCACCAGCTCAATCTTCTTATCGCGCAACGGGTAACCCAACATAT
>NZ_JABKAV010000095.1 GCF_013377905.1 Hymenobacter terrestris | reverse complement strand
GAAAGCGAAATCGAAATTCACGCTCGATACGCTGCTGGCCGCCGCCCGCGACCCGCACCTGACGGCCTTCGACGAGCTGCTGCCGGCGCTAAGCGAGGCCTACCAGACCGTTGCCGACGGCCCCGACGCGCCCCGGGGCGACATCCGGGAGGCCATGGCCCTGCTGCGGGCCTGGGACCACAACTATGCTACCACTTCGGTAGCCCAAACTGTAGCCACCTATTGGGCCGAGCGCCTGTTACGGCTGGCCCGCCCCCGCATTCAGGCCGGCCAGCCCCTTGACCAGATGGCTATTATCCGCTTCGCCATCAAAAACACCACGGCTCCCGAGAAAGTAAATGCCCTGCAGGAAACCCTCGATGAGCTGACAGCCTCCTTCAGCAGCTGGCGGCAGCCCTGGGGCGAAATCAACCGTTTCCAGCGCCTTACGGGCCGCATCGATGAGGTCTATGACGATAAGAAGCCCAGCCTGCCGGTTGCCTTCACGTCCTCGGCCTGGGGCTCATTGGCCGCCTTTGGTTCGCGAGCCCGCTCCGGCACCCAAAAGCGCTACGGCGACGTGGGCAACAGCTTTGTGGCCGTGGTCGAGTTTGGGCCGCGTGTGCGGGCCCGCTCGGTGCTGGCGGGCGGCGTCAGCGGCCAGCCCGGCTCACCCCATTTCACCGACCAGGCACCACTGTATGTGCAGCAGCAGTTCAAAAATATCTGGTTTTACCCCGAAGACATCAAGCAGAACGCCAAGCGCACCTATTCGCCGGGGCAATGAGGTTGATCTGGGGTGAATATGGGCCGGCATGCGGGCCAAAAGAACGGTCATGCTGAGCGAAGCCAAAGGCGCAGTCGAAGCATCTCTACCGCCAAAGTAATCCTATAGTATTGCGGTAGAGATGCTTCGGCTCCGCTCAGCATGCCGGTTTTTTGCCTCTTCGCTACTCACTCTCACCTTCCTCATGTCCCATTTCCACCGCCCTACCCTGCTGGCCCGGCTCACCAGTCAGTCCGAATGGGATATACTTGTTATCGGGGGCGGGGCCACGGGGCTGGGCGTGGCCCTCGATGCCTTGAGCCGAGGCTACCGCACCCTGCTGCTGGAGCGCGACGATTTTGCCAAGGGCACCAGCAGCCGCAGCACCAAACTTGTGCATGGGGGCGTGCGCTACCTGGCCCAGGGCGACGTAGGAATGGTACGCGAGGCCCTGCACGAACGGGGCCTGCTGCTACAGAATGCGCCCCATCTGGTCAGAAATCAGGATTTCATCATTCCTAACTACACGTGGTGGGGCGGCCCCTTCTATACCGTTGGCCTGAAGCTCTACGATTGGCTGGCCGGTCGACGCAGCTTCGGCGACTCGCGGCATCTGAGCCGTGCCGAAACGCTGCGCCGCCTCGGCAACCTGCGCCGCACCGGGCTGCGTGGGGGCGTGCTCTACCACGACGGCCAGTTCGATGATGCCCGCCTAGCCGTGAACCTGGCCCAAACGGCTCTCGAAGCCGGCGGTACGCTGCTCAATCATTGCGCCGTAACCAGCCTGCACAAAGACGCGGCCGGCCATCTGAACGGCGTACAGGCCATTGACCAGGAAACCGGCCGCACTTACGAGCTGCGGGCCAAGGTGGTGGTAAATGCCACCGGCGTGTTTGTGGATGAGGTGCTGCGCCTCGATGAGCCCACGGCCCGCCCGCTGGTGCAGCCCAGCCAGGGCGTGCATCTGGTGGTAAGCGCCGATTTCCTGCCCGGCCCCGACGCGCTGATGATTCCGAAAACCGACGACGGCCGGGTACTGTTTGCCGTGCCCTGGCAGGGCCGGGTGTTGCTGGGCACTACCGACACTCCCCTGCCCGCGGCCAGTCCCGAGCCTCGGGCCCAGGAAGCGGAAATTGACTTTATTCTACGCACTGCCGGCCGTTACCTCACTCGCGCGCCCGGCCGGGCCGATGTGCTCAGCGTGTTTGCCGGCCTGCGCCCCCTGGCCGCCCCCACCGACGGTGCAACCAGCACCAAGGAAATTTCGCGTAGCCATAAGCTTATGGTAGCTGCCAGCGGCCTGCTCACCATTACAGGGGGCAAGTGGACAACTTACCGCCGCATGGGTGAGGACGTGGTAGACCGCGCGATAGAGTTGGGCGCACTGCCGCCCGCACCCAGCCGTACCGCCCACCAGCCCATTCACGGGGCCCAGCCCACCCCCGACCACCATGCTCCCCTGGCGGCCTATGGCACCGATGCGCCGGCCCTGTATCAGCTCATGCGCGAGCAGCCTGCCCTGGCCGGAAAGCTCGTGCCTGGTTTCGAATTTACGCGGGCCGAGGTGGTGTGGGCTGCTCGCCACGAATTGGCCCGCACCGTGGAGGACGTGCTGGCCCGCCGGGTGCGGCTGCTGTTTCTGGATGCCCGGGCCGCCAGCCGCGCCGCCCCGGCAGTAGCCGAGCTGCTGGCCCACGAGTTGGGCCACGATGCGGCCTGGCAGCAGCAACAGGTAACGGAGTTTACAGAGCTGGCCCGGGGCTACGTGTTGTAAGCTACTGCGGGCAGACGCGCAGTTTAACCGCAACCACCGGCCAGACGCCTACGCCTGCGGGCGGCCAGGCCTTTCGTGGCTCACCATTGTGCGCAGGTACTGCTGGCCGAAGCTGGCTACAGCCTCTATCAGCGGCAGGGCGACGCGGCCGGCTTCGGTCAGCTCGTATTCAACCCGGGGTGGTACTTCGCCGAAGTTGTGGCGCATGAGCAGGCCGGCATCGGTGAGGTGGCGCAGCTCCTGCACCAGGATTTTCTCGCTGATGTCGGGAAGCAGCCGGCGCAACTCGCCGAAGCGGAGCGCCCCGCCGCGCAGCTGGTGCAAAATCAGAAGCCGCCATTTGCCGCCCACCAACTCCAATGTGGTGCGGATGGGGCAGCGCGGAGTGATGGATACGGGAGCTGGGGCCATTTCTTACCTATAAGTCAGTACCTACCCTGGTGGAGGGTACCGGTAAGATATGGTTCTTTACGGAAACCAACACTTTAACCCGTATGAAAACTATTGCTCTCTTTGGCGGCTCCGGCCTTACAGGCCAGCAGTTTCTGACCCAGGCCCTGGCTGCCGGTTACCACGTCCGCGCCCTGGCTCGCGACCCACAGAAAATTCCCCAGCGCTCTGTTGAACTCGAAGTGCTAAAGGGCGACGTACTTGATGCCGATGACGTGGCTCGTACTATTGAGGGCACCGACCTCGTGGTGAGTTTATTCGGGCAGGTGAAAGGCTCGCCCAATGATTTGCAGACCCGCGGCACGGCCCACATTGTGGCCGCTATGAAAGAGGCCGGTATCCGGCGCATCATCAGCCTCTCGGGTGGCGGCCTGCCCTACGCCGAAGACCGCCCCAAGCTGGCCGACAAGCTCATTAAAGGCATCATGCGCCTGGTAGTGCCCCATGTGCTCACCGACGCTCAACACCACGCCGATGTGCTTCGCCAAAGCGGCCTGGCCTGGGAAATTGTGCGCGGCCCGCGCCTTACCACCGAGCCCGCCCGCGGCCAGTACCGCGTAGGCTGGGTAGGCGTCGATGCCAGCACCAGCATCGGCCGCGCCGACCTGGCCGACTTCATTCTTAAACAAGTTGAAGCCGAGGTTTTCGTGCACAAAATGCCGTTTGTAAGCTACTGAGTTAAAGAGCAGGAAGTGAGGAGCTGTTAGCTAACAGCCAAGGCACTCGGGTAGCCAATTTGCTCGGCGTCGGCGGCCAGCTGGGGCCAGTCGGTCAGGTCGGCGTTCAGGGCCTGGGCGGTGGCCTGGGTCAGGGGCTCGTGCTGGTAGAAGCGGGCCACGTCGGCCACGTCGAGGGGTTCGCGCTCGGTTTCGTCGAGGTAGTAGCCGTTGGCCCAGTCGGCGTAGGTTTCGGGATTCTGGTCGAAGATGGCCAGCAAATCCTCCGAACCGTCGTCCTCATCTTTGTTGATTACGCCGGTTTGCCAGCCGTGGGCAGGCGTGTACCACAGGCAGAAAGTTGTACCGATGGAATCGACCGGCTCGCCAAACATAAACTCCTCGAAGGCCGCCGGCAAACCCCGCGTGAGCTCGTTTTTGGCCGGTGCCTCGTAGCCCGCCAGAACACCGTTGATGCAGCAGCCCTCGGGCCGGAACAGCACCAGCAGCTGGTCACCTTCGCCGTCGTTCATCTCCAGTAGTTGCTCGTCGGCGTCCCATTCGGGGTCGTACGTATAGTAGCGGTACTCGGGGTCGGGCGAGTTGATGGCGTCGAGCATGGCCAAAGCCTGGCCTAGGCGTTGCAGGTCGGCGGCGGGCGGCAGGCCGGAGGGGTCGTGGGTGGAAAGCATTTTCTAAAGGTTTTAGCTGACAGTAGTTGGCCGTTAGCTGTAGTCTATTAAAACAGGATATACGGCCGCATCGGGCATATACCTACGGCCGCAACTGGCGCTCCAGCCCGCAGGTCATAACAACAAACGGCTCCTCAATACGTCTTGGTCATATCGGCCGGCACTACCAGCATGAAATCGGCTTTCTGCTGATTGTCTTTCTCCAGCTTCGCCAGCTGCTCCTGCGAAACAGTACTAACGGTGAGCACCTTTAGCTGTGGGTTTTGCTGGCGCAGATAGGCCAGGATACCGTCGTGGTTGTCGGAGTGGTAGCTGCCATTGAGGTGCAGCAGCAGGTGGCCGGCTGGCCGGGCCTGGTTGAGGAAAAAAGCCATTGTGGCATCCTTGAGGGCCTGGGCCTGGATGATGTTCTGCACCCCGGCGGCGTGAGCCGCATCGACCCCGAACATCTTCACCATATTCTTGTAGCCGGGCAGCTCATAATCCACTGTTACTGGTAGCGGGGGCAGCCAGGTTTTGGTGGTGGCGCTCAGCGTATCGAGGGCGGCAAGGCTGCCTTTGGCCACCAGCGAGGCATAGCGGCGCGGCACGTTGGTACCCACCACCCGGAATTTCTGCTGGCGCGCCAGCAGCAGCAGCGGCTTATAGTCGGTGCCATAGTTGGGCCAGGGGCGGCTGCCGGCCTCGAAGGTCTCATCATCCAGCTCGCCGGTTATGTACTGGTCTACCAGCGGCTGCACATCGCGCTCAAACATTTCGAGCCCCAGCACCAGCTGGCCCTGTTTCACGCGGAGCAAATCCTTGGTGAGTTGCAGCTGCAGCCAGTGCGCAATAGGGTCGTTGTGCTGCTCGCCGAAGAACACGACGTCGGCGGCAGCCAGCTTTTTCAGCATGGCCTCGTAGCCCACCGGCTTACCCGCCGCCGCGAACAGGCGGTAAGCCGGCCGGTCCTGGGTTTTAGCCATTACGGGGCCGATGAGCAGTAACAGAAGCAGGAGGATGCGCATCATGCAAGATACACCGTACTCTCTGCAAAAAAGAACGTCATGCTGAGCTTGCCGAAGCGTCTCTACCGCCAAATTATCCGATGAGTTTGGCGGTAAAGATGCTTCGGCAAGCGGACGCCAGATGAAGCATGACGTTCTTTTCTAACTCGAAAAGCTTTTTAGCCTTTATAAAAAAGCCACTTCGATAGCTCGCGGTAGGTGATTTTTTTGCCATACATGAGTACGCCCACCCGGTAGATGCGGGCTGCCACCCATACGGTGCCGATGAAACCCACAATCAGCAGCGCAACAGACAGGGCCAGCTGCCACACCGGCACACCGAACGGCAGCCGGATAACCATGGCAATGGGTGAGGTAAACGGTATCATCGACATCCAGAAAGCCACCGGGCCGTCGGGGTTGCGCAGAATCACACTCACCCCGATGATGTAGCTCAGAATCAGGGGCATGGTAATCGGAAACATGAACTGCTGGGTGTCGGTCTGGTCATCCACGGCCGCCCCGATGGCCCCGAACAGCGCTCCATAGAGCAGGTAGCCCCCCAGAAAGTAAATCACGAAGCCAACCACAATCATGCCCAGCGGCAGCCCGCGCAAGGCCTTAAACACGCTGAACCGCTCCGATACGGCGGCGGCCGGGTCGGCCGGCGTGGCGGCGTTGTCGGCGCTGGCTACTTCGGCACCCCCCATTACCTGGGCTGCCCGCTCGGCACCGCCGGGGTTAGCAGCCGTTTCGGTTTTGGCAGTGGCAGCCAGTTTATCGGCAAACAGGGCTGTTACGGCCGAGGTGGCGCCCACCGAAAGAATACCCCAGAGCAGAAACTGGGTGAGGCCCACGCCCGCAATACCCACAATCTTGCCCATCATCAGGTCAAACGGCTTCACCGACGAAAGCATCACCTCCATAATTCGGCTCGATTTCTCCTCGCCCACACCGCGCATAATCTGCACGCCATACATGAAAATGAACAGGTAAATGAGCAGTGCCAGCGCGTAAGCAATGCCCGAGGTGGCCAGGGCGTTGCTGTTCTTTTCCTTGCCACTTTCATCGAGGTTGATGCTGGCCACGTCGATGTTGGTTTTCAGCGCATCCAGCTTTTCCTGCGACAGGCCCGAGGCCAGCATTTTGTCTTCCGAAAACAGCTTATCGAGGGCATTTTCTACAGCTTGCTGCTTGCGGATGCTCACGTTGCCTTTTGCGTAGAGCTGCACGCCGCGCGGTGCCTCCAGGCTCAGGCCGGCCGGCAGGTACAGCAGCCCGTCATCCTCCGATTTGAGGTAGTCCTTTTTCACCGTTTCCAGCGTGCCCTGCACAGGCTTAAACTGCATCTGCTTTGTCGAAATCAGCCGCGCGCCCAGGCGCTGCCCGCTCATATCAAGCACCCGCACCACGTCCTGCGTCTCGTTGTCGGAGGTGGCAATCTTGACGATGAAGAAGCCGAACGCGGCCACCACCAGCGGCACAAGCATTGTCATCACCAGGAAGCTGCGCTTTTTTACCCGGGTCAGGTATTCGCGCTGGGCAATCAGCCAGAAGTTGGAAGGCATTGGTTGGTTTTTTTAGCTGTTGGCTTTTAGCTGATAGCTATTAGCTTTCGTTTTGATTGATAGTCAATTGCGCTAAAAGCAACGTGTAGCGTTTGACTCTTTGCGCCAAGATGTTCCGATGCGGTTCCCTGCAAATACTAGCAGGAAGTAACTAACAGCTGTCAGCTAATGGCTGACAGCTTAGAAGGCTACGCAACCGGCTCTTCCACCAGCGTTTCGGGCATGGTTTCGCGCACCCGCCGGATGAAGATTTCGTTGATGCTCGGAATCAGCTCGCGGAAAGCGTGGACCTCCACGTTGCCGATGAGGTAGCGCAGCAAATCGTTGGGTGTAGTGCCGGCGTGCAGCCGGATGATGTCGTGGAAATGGTCGTTTTCACGCTCATGATGCTCCAGCACCTCAAAATCGGGATGCACTACCATTAGCCGGCCTTTGCCCTCCACTGAGTACGTCTGGGTCCGGAAGGTGTCCTTCACGGTGCTTACCGGCCCGTCGAGCACCTTGCGCGAACGGTTGATCAGGGCGATGTTGTCGCACATTTCCTCCACCGATTCCATGCGGTGGGTGGCCAGGATGATGGTCGCGCCCTTGTCGCGCAGGGCCAGAATCTCGTCCTTGATGAGATTGGCGTTGATAGGATCGAAGCCCGAAAACGGCTCATCGAGGATGATAATACTGGGCTCGTGAAGCACGGTGGCAATAAACTGCACCTTCTGCTGCATGCCTTTGCTCAGGTCTTCCACGTTTTTCTCTACCCAAGGCGCCAGGTCGAAGCGCTGAATCCAGGCCTTAATGCGCTGGGTGGCATCGGTACGGCTCAGACCCTTCAGGCGGGCCAGGTACAGCAGCTGCTCGCCCACTTTCATCTTTTTGTACAGGCCGCGCTCCTCAGGCAAATAGCCAATCTGGCCGATGTGTTTAGGGCTGAGCCGCTCGCCCCGGATGCGAATCTCGCCCGCGTCGGCCCCGGTTATCTGGGTGATGATGCGGATGAGCGAGGTTTTGCCGGCGCCGTTGGGCCCGAGCAAACCGTAAATGCTCCGGTCCGGAATTTCCAGGCTCACATCGTTCAGGGCGACGTGCTCGCCGTAGGTTTTGCGCACGTTCAGGGCTTCGAGGGCTGGTTGCATCTGTTAGCTGATAGCTATTAGCTTCTGTTCGGAAGAATAAAGACTCGGGGAAACTTGCGGACGCTTAAATGTAGCGTTTTCTGAATTCTTGGATTGGCGAATTTCAACCAACCGGCCACTTCAGTCCCGCAACTCGCGCAGGGCCGCTTCCAGCTGGTCGAGGTAGCGGCCATAGCGGCGCTGGTGCTCGTTCCGGCCCATGCGGTATGCCGCATACATCAGCAACAATAGTAGCACAACGCCAACGCTTGCAATGCTCAGGTGCCAGCCCCAGTTGGGTTGGCCGGGCTGTAAGTAGGCCCACAAATAGGTCCGGCGCACTACCGCCACAAACACCGCTAGTAATGCCAGCGCCCCCACGCCCACATAGTCGTGCAGGCGCATCAGATACCGGAACCGGATGATTCGGGTAGTCAGGAAATGATACAGGTTGGCCTGCTGCTGTTCCATCTGGCCGATCAGCTTCCGCCGCTGGTACACAATCAGGCCCACCAGACACAACACCGCGAAGATGCCAGCCGCAAAAAGCTGCATCCGCACCGCATCACGGAAGAATATGAGGGCATCGAAAACGATAAGGACCAACCCCATACATACGAATTTCAGCTCCCTGGAAGCATTTTTCTTCAGTCTAACCAATGGATTAGAAGAGGTATAAGATGTGAGCATAATATGGAGGGCTTGTTCAGAGGTAATAGTATCCGCAGGCAGACCAACTGGCTGGTCCTGCCAGCGGCTCCGAAAATCGTCGAGTTCCATCAGGCGGGTTGGGTTAGCAGTTGGCGAAGCTTGTCCTGCACGCGGTGCATTTTCACGCGCACGTTGTTTGAAGTGATGCCGAGGATGTCAGCCATTTCGGCGTAGGTTTTTTCTTCGAGATAGAGCAGCACAAAGGCTTTTTCGACGTCGGAAAGCCGGGCGATGGCTCGGTAGAGCTCGGCCAGGTCGTCGGGGTCGGGGCCATCGGGCGGGGGTGCGGGCACCTCGGGCAGGTCGCCGGCCGGGCCCGACAGGCGGTTGATGGGAGAGCGGCTGGGGCCGGGCGGGAGGTCGGTGGGGAAACCCGTTCACGGCCACCCCAGAAGGCCGCGGGGCCCCCCCACCCCAGC
>NZ_JABKAV010000094.1 GCF_013377905.1 Hymenobacter terrestris | reverse complement strand
CCATCCCGGTCAGCCGGGCATGGCCGCACCGGCCGCGGCCCCGGCAGCGCTGGGCGAACGGTCGTTCTTCGACGACATTTAATCACAGGTGTTGCAGATAAAATTTATTTCGCAGATTGCGGATACAGTTTTTCTATCCTCTGACTGAAGCCTGCCTCTTGGGGTGGGCTTCGTTGTTTTTAAATGCCCGACTGCGGCTGCTCATCGGAGCATCAAAATCACCATCTCACTACCTCACCATCTCACCTATGGGCCAGATTGCACTTGAAGGCATGGAGTTTTTCGCCTTCCACGGATACTATGATGAGGAGCAGAAAATCGGCAATAAGTATGGCATCGACCTGTTCATTGACACCGACCTGCACGCGGCTGGGGCTTCCGACCAGCTGGCCGAAACCGTGAATTACGAGGTGTTGTACCGAGTGGTAGCCGAGGAAATGCAGGCCCCGGCCCGCCTGCTCGAACACCTCGGCCACCGCGTGCTCGACCGGGTGCTGGCCGAGTTTCCCTACGTGAACGGCGTGCGCGTCAGCGTTTCGAAGTTTAACCCGCCGCTGGGCGGCATCTGCCACCGGGCCCGCGTGACACTGGAGCGCCGGCGGGACTAGGGGCGAAGATTTTTATACAGTGGAGTAGGGGCGGAGTTCGCCTTTGCTCGCCGTTGAACGAGCTTGTTGAACAAAAGGCATTGCCACGAGGCGTGTTTTGAGTCAATGATTCAGTGCAGCGGCGGGCGGAGGCGAGCCCTGCCCCTACGTCGTTCAAAAAAAAGTTGCGGCCCACTGTAACGAACCGCCGTCGGGCCGGTACCCCTTACAACTCTCCCGCTAAAACTGCCCTGCACCGTGGCCCACGTCAGCGACGAAACCTTAATGGAACAAGTCCGCGGCGACAACCTGGACCAGCTCACGCCGCTGTTCGAGCGTTACCACGGGCCGCTGTTTAATTTTTTGTGCCGGCTTTGCGGGTGCCGCGAAACCAGCCAGGATTTGGTGCAAAACGTGTTTTTGCGAGTGCTGAAATACCGGACCAGTTACCAACCGGGCCAGCCCTTCCGGGCTTGGGTGTACCAGCTGGCCCGCCACGTTCATCACGACCACTGGCAGAAAAACCATCGGCTACCAGACGATGTGGAAGGTTTCGAGCGCACCGCCACCCACCGCCGCGCCGCCCTGGCCGGCATGGCGGCCTCCCAGGACCACGCCGCATTGCAGGAGGCACTGGGTTTGCTGCCCGTAGCGCAACGCGAAATTCTGGTGCTGCACCGGTTTCAGGGCTTTAGCTACGCCGAAATCGGAGAGTTGCTGGCTTGCTCCGAAGGGGCCGCCCGGGTAAAGGCCCACCGCGCCCTGGAGGCCCTGCGGCAGGTGTATTTTCAATAAGACTTCTTACTAAGATGATACCCGAAGAAATCGACGCCCAATTACCGTTGCCACCCGACTGCACTGCCCTGCTGCCGCTGCTGGCCGACTACGCCGCCAAGGATTTACCGCCCGCCGAAGCGGCGCGGGTGGCAGCCCACTTGCCGCACTGCCCCGACTGCCAGGCTCGTCTGGCCGAGTACCAGATGCTGCTTCCACTGCTGGCTGATGTTGCGCCCGAACTGCCCCCGTTGGCCCTGCGCGACGACTTTTTGGCTATGCTGGCCGCCGAGAAGCACACCTTGCAGGCCGCCCGAATTTCGGCCCGTCCAGCGGCAGCAGTTGTGCGGCCGCTATGGTCGGCGGGGGCGCTGGATGCGGCTACGGCCGGCTGGCTGCGCATTGCGGCTAGCGTGGCGTTGCTGGTTGTGGGCGCAACGCTTGGTTGGCTGTTGGCCCGGCCCGGCTCGCCTTCCGAAGCTACACTGGCATACAGTCAGGCTGAATCGGCCCAGCTACTGGCCCGCCAGCTGACGGCCACTAATGGCCAGCCATCTATGGCCAGCAGCCGGATTCAGCTGGTACACGAGGCGGTGGCTGAAAACGTGCGTCCCGGCGACCCTACGGTGCTCGTGCTCATTAACACGCTCAACGCCGACCCCAACCCCAACGTGCGCCTGGCCGCCGCCGAAGCCCTCTTCCGGCTACGCGCCGACTCGCTCGTGGGGCCGGCCCTGGCCCAGTCGCTGGCCGTGCAGACCGACCCCAACGTGCAGATTACGCTGATTGATATGCTCGTGAGCCTGCGCCGCAAGCAGGCCGTGCCCCAACTCCAGCGCTTGGCCCAGCGCCCCGATGCGCTGCCCGTGGTGCGCCATCAGGCCACCCAGGGCATCGGAGTGCTGCTTTGAAATGTCTTCAGCTGATGACCATTCGCCGTCAGTCTCGCTCCGGCGAGTTAAGTAACGCCTGGCATTTTATTCGTTTTGTGGCCTACTATCAGTCCCGATTTCCCTTCATGCATTTTCGCTTTTCACTCATGAAAAAGACTTTTTTACTAACCCTGCTGGCGCTGCTGTACGCTGCCGGCTTGCGGGCCCAGGAGTACAAAATGAAGCTTAACGGCGCTCAAATCGTAATTCTGATGCGCAACTCGGAAGTGACCGTTGAGGGCTATGACGGCGACGAGATAGTGATTAAAGGGAATAGTAACAAAGAACCCGACAAGCGGGCCGAGGGCTTACATTCCGTGTACAATACTGCCGTAGACAACACCAAAATAGGTCTGGAAATCCGGCGCACCGGCAATACGGTAAGCATCGTGCAGGCCTCACGTTGGACCAACCGCTACACAATCCAGGTGCCTCGTGCGGCCGACGTAGTATATCGGTCTATGAATTGGGGCGACGAAGACCTGGTAATGCAGAACCTGCGTGGCCGCTTGCAGGTGGAAATGAAAAGTGCTAGTGCCAAACTGCTCAACGTAACCGGCCCGGTAGTGGCCAGCAGTACCAGCGGCGACATTACGGTGCGCTACGCCACGCTCACGCCCGCGCCCAGCGCCATCAGCAACATCAGCGGCGCTATTGATGTGGCTCTGCCCACCGCCACCAAGGCCACCCTCACCATGCGCACCATTTCGGGCGAGGTATATACCGATTTCGACCTGACCCCGCCCAAAACCGGCGATACCGGTGGCCTGACCCGCATTGGTGGCCAGGCCACTGGCGGCCACCTCAACGGCGGCGGTACATCTATTTCGCTGAAAAACATCAGCGGTAACGTGTACGTGCGGAAGACCAAGTAAAGCAGCAAAGCGCAAACAAGACAACTCCTACCCTTAGACTTCCCCTTTTATGACACGCTTTCTCCTGAATTTGTGCACCGTGGCCGGTTTGTTGCTGGCCGCCGCGCCGGTAGCCCACGCCCAGAAAACCATCGACAAAGCGGCCCCCGTGGCGGCCGGCCAGACGGTGGTGCTGGACCTCAAATACGGCACCACCATTCGGCTACGGCCGGCGTCCGACAACCGGCTGCGGCTACGGGCCACGGTGAGCATCAACCAGAACAAGCTGAACGACGCGCTCGAGCTTGAATTGCGCGAAACCCCGACTGCCGTAACCGTTACGGCCGACCTCAATAAGCAGCTGCTGGCCCAGGCCCAACCCGGCGACTGTCCGGCCAACGCCCCCGGCACAACCTACTTCGGCTCCTGGGACGGCGGGCGCGATGTCCAGGGCAACCGGGCCGCGGTGTGCGCCACTATCACCTACGATATTACCCTGCCCGCCAACGCTACCCTGCGCCTCAACACCATCAGCGGCAACGTGGACGTGGCCGGCCTGACCGGACCGCTGGAGCTGAAAAGCATCAGCGGGTTCGTAGATGTGAGCTGGCCCGCCGGCCGTGGGGCCGAGGTGGCCTTCAAATCAATTTCAGGAGAGGTGTTCACCAACCAGGAAGTTACTTTCAATAACCGCAAAGAGAATTCGGTGGTGGGCTATGAGGTGCGGGGTACGCTGGCCGGCGGTGGTCCCCGCATCCGGCTCGAATCCATCAGTGGCAACGTGTTTTTTCGCAAAAGCAACTAGTCAGTTACCAGTTGACGGTTGGTAGTCGTCAGGCCGTTCACCGACTGATAATGAGTAACTGCATAATTTGCTGCCAATCAGGCAACCCCAGCTCGGCTGGCAGGCTCTTTCTGTCATTACTCTTCTACTTATTCAGTCATGCGCCACCTCTATACCCGGAGATTTATCGGTCTGTTATCCCTGCTGAGCGGCCTGCTGTTCGTTGCCCCCGCCCAGGCCCAGCAGGCGCCGCTGGCTACAGCGGCCACCACTGGTGCTGGCCGCCTCACGGGCATGGTGCTGGACTCGCTTAAGGCCCAGTCGGTGCCCTATGCCACGGTGGTGCTATTGCCGGCCGATGCGGCCGACGACAAGCCCATAACCGGCGCAGCCACTGATGAGCGGGGCCGCTTCGTACTCGACAAGCTGACGCCCGGCAACTACCGGCTGCGGGCTTTGTTTGTGGGTTACGCTACCCGCACGCGGCCCGTAACCGTAACGGCCGGCACAACCGACGCGGGCAGCTTCCGGCTGCCGGTGGCCGGCACGACCCTGGGCGAAGTGGTGGTGACGGGTACCAAGCCAGTGATAGAAGTACGCCCCGACCGCCTGGTGTACAACGCCGACCAGGACCTGAGCAACGCTGGCGGTACGGCGGCCGACGTGCTGCGCAAGGCCCCGCTGCTAGCCGTAGATGGCGACGGGAACGTGCAGATGCGCGGCTCGGGCAACTTCCGGGTGCTCATCAACAACAAGCCCTCGCCCACGCTGGCCAAAAACCTGGCCGAGGCCCTGAAAAGCATTCCGGCCGAGCAGATTCAGAGTGTGGAGCTGATTACGACGCCACCCGCCAAATACGACGGCGAAGGCACGGCCGGCATCATCAACATAGTGCTTAAAAAAGGTGTCCAGCAGAAAGCCAACGGCCGGCTGAGCGCTACCACCGGCAACCGTAACAGCGGCCTCAACTCCTCGCTCAACTTCCGCACCGGCAAGCTGGGCTTTACCTCCTCGCTGGGTGGCGGGCTGTGGTACAACCCCGGCCAGAGCCTCCGGGAGCGGACAAGCTTCGATGCAAGTGGCCAGGCCACCAGCCTGCTGCAGCAAAACAGCGACGTGCAAAATAATGGCGGCTGGTATTACGGCTCGGTAGGCTTCGATTTCGACCCCGCCGACCACCACAGCTTTTCGCTGGCCAGCTCGCTCAACGGCTGGGGCGGCTCTTCCGACCAGACCCTGCGCAGCCGCACGACCCCGCTGGCCGGGCCAGATACACTGGCCGGGCAGCTGTTCGTGCGCGACAACCGCAACCGATTTTCGGGCCTGAACACCGAGCTGACCGGCACCTACACCCGCACCTTCGAGCAGAAGGGCCGCGAGTGGAGCGTGCTGGGCCAGTACGCGGGTAACCCCAGCACCAGCGGCTACGATTTTGAGCAGTATAACGGCCGCCTCGTGCCGCTGAGTCCGGCCCTGGCCAGTGCCCGCGAGCGTAGCCGGGGCCGCCAGCCCGGCTCCGAAAGCACCATTCAAACCGATTTCGTGCAGCCCATGGGCAAAGATGACAAGCAAAAGCTCGAAACCGGCCTCAAAGCCATCTGGCGCAGCACCGGCTCGCGGGTGAGCGTGGACAGCCTGGCTCCCGAAACCGGCGAGCCCAACCGGCTGCCGGCCCGTGGCACCGATTTTGACTACCAGCAGGACGTGCAGGCCGCTTACGCCACTTACTCCTTTGGCTTGGGCAAGAAGCTGAGTCTGAGCCTGGGCGGCCGGCTGGAGCGCACGGCGCTAACGGCCGATTTTCGTACTACCGATACGGGTTTTCGGCGCAGCTACTACACGCCGCTGCCCAATGGCAACGCCCAGCTCACGCTTAGCGAGGCCAGCAGCCTGCGCCTGGCCTACAGCCGCCGCATTACCAGGCCCTACATCTATTACCTCAACCCATTCCGCGACGTGTCGGACCCCAACGTGGTGAGCTTTGGTAATCCTGACCTGGAAGCCGAGCTGACCGACTCCTACGAGCTGGCCTACAACACGAGTATCAAAACGGCTACGCTGAACGTGTCGGGCTCGGTGCGGCGCACGGGCAACGCCATCGAGCAGGTAAGCCAACTGCTGGATCCGGTTCGTAATATCACCGAGCAAACCTTCCGCAACGTAGCCGCCAACACGTTTTACGAGCTGAACGTGTACGGCTCGCTGAAGCCGGTTAAGGGCTGGGAACTGAGCGGCGGCCCCAACGTGCGCTACATCACGCGCCGCAGCACGGCGCTGAATCTGCGGCGCGAGGGCTTTACGGCCGGCCTCAACCTGAATACGAGTTACAAGCTGCCCAAGGAATTTATGGTGCAGGCCTTTTTGTACGGCTCGCTGCCCGACCCCCAGATTCAGGGTACCGGCTCGTCCAATCTGTATTACTCGCTGGGGGGCAAGAAAACGTTCTGGAAGGAGCGCGCCGACCTCACGCTCAATGTGGCTAACCCCTTCAACCAATATTGGGCTTACCGCAGTACCCTGCGCACCGCCTTTTTCGAGGAAGCCAGCGAGTACCGGGCCTACAACCGGGCAGTACGCCTGAGCTTCGGCTACCGCTTCGGCGATGCGAAGTCGGGTGGGGGAAGCCGCCGCAAAACCATCAGCAACGACGACGTGAAGGGCGGCGGTAGCCAGCAGGGCGGGCAACAGTAATTGTTTTCGCAATTGAGACACAGGATTCTACTCCTGGCCTTTGGTCGTGCAAAGCAATTACGATTTATTTCGTACTATATATTTGGATATACGATATGTTTCGTATATGTTTGAAGTACGAATAATATCGTACCTTCTATTGGCTGATTTACAATGACTAAAAAGATGATACCCAAGCCCACCGAGTCGGAACTGGAGATTTTGCAGGTGCTCTGGCAGCACGGCCCCAGCACGGTGCGCTTCGTGAACGACGAGCTGAGCCAGCGCCGCGACATTGGCTACACCACTACGCTCAAGCTACTGCAACTGATGCTCGAAAAGGTGCTGGTGCTGCGTGAAGACGACACCCGCACCCATGTGTACCGGGCGGCAGTACGTGAGGAGGAAACCCAGGGGCTGCTGCTTGACAAGTTCGTGGATGCCGCCTTTGGGGGCTCGGCCATGAAGCTGGTGATGCAGGCGCTGGGCAACCGGCGCACCTCGCGCGAGGAGCTGGCCCAGATTCGCCGCCTGCTCAACGACATCGAAATTCAGAACGATACCAACTCACCCGCTAACGACCCTGCGCAATGAACTGGCTCGAACAACTGCTGCCTCCGGCCCTCGTGCGGGCCCTGGGCTGGACTCTGATTCATTCGCTCTGGCAGGGGGCGGTAGTGGCGCTGGCGCTGGCCGGGCTGCTACTGTTGCTGCGCCGCCACTCGGCCCAGGTGCGCTACCGCACCGCCGCCGCCGCGCTTATTACGCTGCTGCTGCTGTGCGGCCTCACGTTCGGGCGGTACTATTACCAGGCCCCTTCAGCTGGCCCGGCCGCTGCCGCAGTAATGCAGCCGGCCGATACGGAAAGTGCATTAGGCGCTGCCGTAGCTGCCGTCCCGGCTGCCCAGTTGGCTGTCGGCCCGGCCGCGCCCGGCTGGCTGGACTCGTGGCAGACGTATTTCGATGCCAACCTGCCGCTGCTGGTTACCGTGTGGCTGATGGGCCTACTCGTGATGCTGCTGCGTCTGCTGGGTAGCCTCGCCTACGTGCAGCGCCTGCGGCGCTACCGGGTGCAGCCGCTGGCCGCCGAGTGGCAGGAGCGGCTGGCGGCCCTGGCCGACCGCGCCGGCCTGAAGCAGCGCGTGGAACTGCTCGAATCGGCGCTGGTGAAGGTGCCGGTGGTGGTGGGGCATCTGCGGCCGGTGGTGCTGCTGCCGCTGGGTACCGTTACCGGCCTGGGCACAGCATACCTCGAAGCGGTACTGGCCCACGAGCTGGCCCACGTGCAACGCCGCGACTATCTGCTGAACCTACTACAGGCCGTGGCCGAAACGGTCCTGTTTTACCATCCGGGCGTGTGGTTTATGGCCGCCTGCCTGCGCACCGAGCGCGAAAACTGCTGTGACGACGTTGCCACAGCCCTGGTGGGCGGCAACCCGCTCACGGTGGCTCGCGCCCTGGCTGCCCTGGCCGAGCTAACGGCCGCCCCGGCGCCTGTCGGATCAAGCCTGGCGCTGTCGGCGCTGGGGCCCGATGGCTCGGTATTGGGCCGCATCCGGCGACTGGTGCAGGGCCGGCAGCGGCCCACGTTTGCCGAGGGCTTCATGGCTGCCTGCGTGGTACTGGTAGGCGTAGTTGTGCTGAGTACCGCAGTGGCGCTGGCCCGTCCGGCCGCAACTTCGCTGGCGGCCACGCTGGCTAAACCGGCCGCTGCCCTGCGCCGCGCCGCTACGCTGGCTCCGGCGCAGCCCGCGCCAGCCACGGTGCCGGTGTTGGGTGCCGCCCCCGAAACCCGCCCCGACTCTCAGGAGGCATTGCGCATCCTCAGCGTGTCGGCCGACGGGCAGGCGCGGGCCCGCTTGGGCAGCACCGAAATCAGCTTCGATACCATTCGCAACCCGCGTCTGATGCGCTGGTCGAGGTCTGGCCGCCGAAGTGCTGATGCCGGTACGGTAATTATCAAGCGCGATAAGAAGGGCCGCCTGACGGAGCTGCTGATTGACGGACAGCCGGTTGACATCGCCCCGGCCCGCAAAAAGGGCGACCAGGTGGACGTAGTGCAACTCGACAGCCGTGCAAACCGGTTTGCCCCACGGCCACAAACCGACGAACAGCAGCGGCTGGAGGAACTGGCATTGCGCATGAACCGGGCGACGCTGAGTGGCGACGCCCCCAGTGCTGCCGATGCGCAGGAGCTATCGGCGCTGGCGCTGGCCGAGGCGCAGCGGGCGGTAGGAGAGATGGATATGGATGACATCACCCGCAACGCTTTTGCTCAGGCACAGAAAGAGCTGGAGGCCGCCGTCAAATCGGCCCGCACCGACGAGGAGCGGGAGTTGCTGCAGGAACAGGTGGAAGCCATGCGCGAACGGCAGCAGGAGCGGGAAGAAGAACAGATTCAGCAGCGGCGTGAAATCCGGCAGGACATTCGTGAAGCCCAGGAGCAGGCCCGCCGCGATGCGGAACAAGCCCGGCGCGATGCCGACCAAATCCGCCGCGACGCCGATCAAGCCCGCCGGGATGCCGATCAGGCCCGCCGCGACGTGGAGCAGGCCCGCCGGGATAAAGGCACCGCCGCCCTACTGCAGGAGCTACGCCGCGACAACCTCATCCAGAATACCAACAACCTGCAGCTCAGCCTTTCGGCCAGCGGGATGACGGTGAACGGGAAGAAGCAGCCGGCCGCCGTGCAGCAGAAGTATCTGCGGCTGATAGAGCAGCAGCAGGGCCAGCCGCTGCGGGGCGCGTACAACCTCAACTACCAGACTTCGGGCTCGACGACCAACATAGTGGGGACAATGATGACTCCGCCCGCGTCACCTGCGCCC
>NZ_JABKAV010000093.1 GCF_013377905.1 Hymenobacter terrestris | reverse complement strand
TCCCATTGAACTCGCCTTCAGCAAGCTCAAAACGTGGCTGCGCACAGCCTAGGCCCGCACCCGCGAGGCGTTGGAAGACATCATCCAAGCGGCGGCCGGCTGGATAAGCGAACAGGACGCCAAAAACTGGTTTGACCACTGTGGCTACCATGTACAGTAACCTGAGAACTGCTCTAGCTACTCCGTGCCGAACTGTTAGTGGTCGTCCTCGAAAACGGTCGTGGCTGTTGCAGAACCCATGACCGGATTCGGGCACGTTTCGTAGCAGAAGCATGCAAGGCAAGAAGCAGTACCTAGACAAAGAAGTGACCCGCTTTCGGCTCTCCGAGCGCATCCCACCTCATAACCTCTACCGCCGACTGGCGGAGTTAGTGGATTGGACGTTTCTCTACGAGCAAACACGCGCGCTTTACAGTCACACCGGACACCCGTCGCTCGATCCGGTCGTGTTCTTTAAGTTGGTGCTCGTGGGCCGACTGGAAAATCTGGTCAGCGACCGGCGCCTCGTCGAACACTGTGCCCTACGGCTGGACATCCTCTACTTTCTTGGCTATGAGCTGGACGAAGAACTGCCCTGGCATTCCACGGTGAGCCGTACGCGTCAACTCTTCCCCGCCTCGGTCTTCGAGCACCTGTTCGATCATGTTTTTGCCCAATGCGTGGCGCAGGGACTGGTTGCCGGTGATACGCAGGCCATCGATTCGGCTCCGGTTAAGGCGAATGCCGCACTGGACAGCATGCAGCCAAAGCAAGCGGCTACCGCCGATACCCCACTGTCCCCGGGGGTGCTCACCGCCCCGGCGCACCAACTGCGGCAGGAAGCTGCCCGCCAAGTGAAGCTACAAAAAGCACCGGGCGCGTTGGGGGCAGCCCATAGCAAAGCCCGTTTACTGAGCAATAAAACGCACTGTAGTACAACCGATCCAGACGCCCGCGTGTCGGTTAAACCTGGCAAGGCCCGCGCCTTAAACTACCTCTGTAGCCTGGCGGTCGATACGGGTCACGGCGTTATCAGTCACGTGCAGGCCGACTTCGCTGACAGTCGCGACAGCGTGCACCTGCCCCGCATCGTCGGCCGTTTACAGCCCCGCTTGCAGACACAAGGACTGTATTGGCACGAGCTACTGGCTGATGCCGGCTACGCCAATGGGTTCAACTATGCCTTTCTGGAGGAGCGCGGCATCACGCCCTGGATGCCGGTATTCGGCAAGTACAAAGCAACGGTCGAGGGCTTTACCTATGATTCGGTGACGGACACCTACACTTGCCTCGCCGACAAGCCGCTGCCCTTCCGCAAGATTGACACCAGCGCCGATGGCAACTGGCTCAAGCTCTATTGGGCCGCCTATCAAGACTGTCAACACTGTCCACTTAAACCAACCTGTGTGCCCACGGCTAAACGCAAGCAGCTCACCCGTACGGCGTATGATCCAGCTTATCGCCGGGCCTGGGCGCGGCAACAGAGCCGTCAGGGGCAGCTAATGCGGCGCAAGCGCCAAAGCACGGTCGAACCCGTGTTTGGCAACCTGATTCAGCACTATGGTCTGCGACGCGTGGGCACGCGCGGCAAAGCCGGGGCCCAGAAGACGATGCTCTTGGCGGCGATTGCCTATAATCTGAAAAAGCTACTCAAGTATCAGCCCCGCAAAGGCAAGGTAATCGCTCTCGCCTTACCTCCACCACCGCCCGCGTGGCCTCCTTTTCGGGTGCGAACACGACAAACAGTATCCCGCAGAAATTACTACGGTAACTCAGTCCCTAACAGGCAGAGTTCTGCAACAGCCACGAGCGTTTATCCTTGTGAACCTGACTTATTGACCCATCATGCACCAGATTCGGCTACGCCCGCGTCTCTACCGTTGCCCAGACGCTGGAGCTGCAACTCGATGCCCTGAACCAGATCCAGCTTGATCTTGCTGGCTAAGCTGGGGTAGAGGGCCCCAAGAGGACCTATTCACCGGGTCGGTAGAAAGTTTGTAACGGGTGGATGAGCCACCATATGCCAGAGAAAGGTATCTTTGGGCAGAACTCAACTTCTTTTTGTATGACGACCAAGACGACCAAGACCGAGACCACCCCGGCTGCTACGCCTGAGCAGACTGACCTCACCCGCGAGACCATCCACCGCCGCGTAAAGCAGGCCCAGGAGCGTCGTCGCCGTAAGCTCAAGCACGTAAATCCCTAATTTCCGCTGGCTTTCGCCGCAAGAAAAGCCCCATCTACGCGAGTAGATGGGGCTTTTCTATAACAGCCCTGGCCCCATCCCGCTAGTGCCGGCTCCTTGACCCTCACTCTCGCTTCATTGCGCGCTTATCGTCCCAGCCGGTCTGTGAAATCGGTTACCAAGTCGCCGATCAAGAACACTTCGTGGTGGGGCGTAGGAATAAGTTCCAGCTTGAGGTTGACGGCCGAATAAGTCGGCACGGTGCAGATGGCGGCCGAACCGTGAGAGAGGGAAGCCGCCGATGATACGCACGAGCCGGCCCAGGATTTCGCGCTCGTCGCGGGTAGGCAGGCCGTGGCGCAGCATCAGCAGGTGCGTGTGGGTGTGCGGTAGCGCCTAGCGCTGGCCCAGGATTTGGGTGCGTTCGACGTGGGCGAAGGTTGCCCTCAGATTTTGGCGCCTAGTGGCGGCGCGGGCAGCTGGCAACTCGGCGCGGTAGTACAGGCGCAGGCGGGAAGGGAGGCGGAAGTTGAGCGGGGCGTAAGTGGCTCGGCCAGGTAGTGCCCGCCCACTTTATGCAACACCGGAAAAGGCTGCAACAGCTTTGGCGGCAACCCACTTACGGAAGTAACTGCGTAGGTGGAATGTCTTTACTGTTTCTGGTCATGCGCTTTCGGTTTACAATTGTCTTATTTCTGGGGTTGTTGCCTCTCCTTGTTCACGCACAATCGGACAGCACGCGGGTGAGCAGTGACCACCTGATTGCCTACACCTTTGCCAACGATGCGTTTCTGCGCACGGATTACTACTTCACGCAGGGCATGACGCTGCTACTGGTGAGCCCCGCGCTGCAGCATTCGCTGGTTAACCGTATTCTCGGACCGGTACTGGCGGGGAGTATCCTGCACCACGGCATCCAATTGCACTACGATGGCTTCACGCCCCTGCGCATTCAGGACCCCTTTATTCGGGTCGGCGACCGACCCTACGCTTCCTACATTTACGCTGACCTGCTGCGCGTGGCCAGCCACCCCACCCGACGCCTGCGCGTAACCACGGCCTTCAACGTGGGCATTCTGGGGCCGGCGGTCGGGGCCAAAGGTTTTCAAACCAAGATTCACGAGCTGCTAGGGGCCCCCACGCCGCGCGGGTGGGACTATCAGGTGCAGACCGACGTGGTGCTGGGCTACGAAGCCCGGCTGGAAAAGCAGTTGCTGGCCGTTGGCCGCGGCCTGGAGGTAAACGGTGCAGCTAGTGCCTCGCTGGGTACTCTGCAGACTTATGCCGGTGTCGGCGCAACGCTACGGCTGGGGCTGCTGCAGCCCGCTTTGGCGACGCTGGGTGTGGCTAACCGGACCAACCGGGGTGGGCAGCGCCAGGTGCAGGCCTATGGGGAGGCGCAGGTGGAAGGCCGGGTGGTGGGCTACAACGCCACGCTGCAGGGCGGGTTGTTCAACCGTAACAACCCGTACGTGCTTTCCGCCGCGGCGGTCCGGCGGACTGTCGCCCGTAGCACGGCTACGCTGGGGCTGGGCTACGCTGGCTTTCGCTTGGAAGGTTCGCTTACGGGCATTTCGCCGGAATTCAGCGGGGCCCGCTGGCATCGGTGGACGATGCTGGGGATACGGTTCGCTTTCTAAATGGGATGTAGTGAAAAGCGGGGGTGTGAAATACAAGTATATTCTTTCTGGGGCTTAGGAAGCAAACGCGGTTAGAGGGGCTGTTGGCGAAGTAATTTAAGGAGCAGTTTATAGAGGTCCTCGTAACGATAATTGAGGCGAAATTCGGACTCTTTCAGATGGAGCAAAAAGGTGTACTCGGGCACGCCCTTGAACTGCTGGAGACGGGCTTTAGCGCAATTCCAGAAGGACTCGATGCCGTTGATGTGCGACGCGCCGCCCACGAATTCATCTTGGCCGTGGCGGAAGCGGAAGTGGCGGTCAAAGCCCACGTCCACCAGGCCGTCGTAGCCGCGCCAGCCGTCGGTGTTGACCATGGTGGCCAAGTCGATCTTGCCGCGTATGATGGCCTGCAGGATCTTTTTCGAGCAGCCGGGCACGATTTCCGTGTACACCTGCCCGCCGCGTTTGAACAGGCCGAAGACGATGGTTTTGTCGCTGGCCCCCGCGGCCCCGTTTGCCGCGCACCCGGCGCGGACCGAAGTAGCGCTCGTCGAGTTCGACCGCCCCGTCGAGTTCGACCGGCACGGGGCTCCAGGCCAGGAGCCGGTGGCATAGAAGCAGGTAGATGTCATTGACGGCCTCGGATACGGCCCGTGAGCCGGGCCGTATCCGAGGCCGTCAAATCCAAGGCAAACAGGCACAGCAAGTAGCGAAATTTGACTTCTGAAATTTTGCTGCACTTATAGTAGCGGTTAGCTGGTTGCATAACAGGAAGTTATGCCCCGTTTTCCCCATTTTGCTTCCTAAGCCCCTGGTTTTTTTTGAGGGCTGACTGTAAGCAGTTGAGAGTCTCACAATTGCAGAATAATAACCCTTTCAGCTAACCTTAACCCTGTAGTGATGGTCCTGATTGTCGCTGGCATGCTACGGCTATAGAAGTGGACAGCCTGCCACACCCCTCACATTTTTTTGGCATTCCGGCGGGCAGGCAAACTCGGCGGGGGGAAGGCGGGTATAGGGAAGTAGCGTATCCGTCCGATCGGCTGCTGCGGATTTCAACAGTCGACGCGGTCTACTCCTCAAGAAGCCAAGCTGCCCCCTTCCCCACCGTCTTACCACCCAAAACCTATACCCCCGTCCCGCCGATGAACCAAGCGCCCATTCCACAAGCCGGCGACCTGGCGCCCGATTGCGTGCTGCCCAACGGCACGCGCCTGCTGGACTTGCGCGGCCGGCCCGTCATTCTCGCGTTTGCCTCCGACACCTGGGACCCCACCCTGGCGCACCAGAGCGCCCTATTTGCGCGCCTCTCGGCCGACTTTGGCTCCGCCGGAGCGGCGTTCGTGGACATCGCCTCCGATGAGTGGCAGGCGCTGGACTGCCGCGGGGCACTGGCCGAGCGGTTTGGCGTGGCCGGGCAGCGGGCCCTCATCCTGCTCGACGAGCACGGCGTGGTGCGCTGGCGAACCGTGGTGGCCCCTGGGCAGGAGTTGCGGTCCGGCCAGGTACTCGCCGCATTGGAAGCCCTGAACCCGGCCACGGCTCCGGCTGCTGGCCCGGAAGCGGTTGCTTTCCAGCTTTCCCGCCGCACGTTTGTTACAGCCACGCTGGCGGCGGCGGCGTTGCTACTGCTGCCCGGCTGCGGCAGCAGTGAGTCTGATCAGGACTCGGCGGACGAGCAAGCAGCGGCCACTGCTTCTGATACGGTAGCGGTGGCGTTGACCATCAACGGCCAGGCCCACCGCTTGACGCTCGACCCGCGCGTGGCCCTGCTGGACGCCCTGCGCGAAAACCTGCACCTTACCGGCACCAAGAAGGGCTGCGACCACGGCCAGTGCGGCGCCTGCACCGTGCACCTCGACGGCCAGAGCGCCCTCGCGTGCCTAACCCTGGCCGTGATGGCCCAGGGCAAGGAAATCACCACCATCGAAGGGCTGGCCAAAGGTGAGGAGCTTCACCCCCTGCAGGCCGCCTTTCTCATGCACGATGCTTTTCAGTGCGGCTACTGCACACCGGGGCAGCTGATGGCCGCCACCGCGCTGCTGCAGGACAAAACGATGGACACCGGGTCGGGCGTGGAAATCCGCGAGGCCATGAGCGGCAACCTGTGCCGCTGCGCGGCTTATCCCAACATCATCGCCGCCATTCAAGACGTTCAGCGCGCCTAACCCCCCACCTTGCTATGCACCCATTCCAGTACCAGCGCGCCGACACCGCCGACCAGGCGGTAGCCACTGTAACGAAAACCGCCACCGCCACCTTCATTGCCGGCGGCACCTCGCACGTGGATTTGATGAAGGAGGGTGTGCACCGCCCTAGTGTGCTAGTAGACGTGTCGGGCCTGCCACTTAAGCAAATAACTCAGCACGAAGGCGGGCTGCGCATCGGCGCCAACGTTTCCAACTCGGCTGCGGCCATCTCGGCCGATGTCCGGCAGCGCTACACGGCCGTGAGCGAAGCGCTGCTGGCGGGTGCCTCGGTACAGATTCGCAATATGGCCTCCATGGCGGGCAACCCCTTGCAGCGCACCCGATGCCCCTACTTTCGCGACCTCACCCAGGCCTGCAACAAGCGCGAGCCTGGCTCCGGCTGCGCGGCCCTCGGTGGCTACAACCACGTGCATGCGCTGTTCGGGGCGTCCGATGCCTGCGTGGCAACCCACCCCAGCGACCTAGCTGTGGCCTTATCGGCCCTCGACGCCCGCGTGCAAACCCTCGGGCCCCGCGGGCCGCGGGCCATTGCCTTCCCCGAGTTGCACCGCCTGCCCGGCGACACACCACACCTGGACACGGTGCTCGAACACGGGGAGTTGATTACTAGCCTTGATTTGCCCCCCTTCACCGGCCGTTCCCACTACCTGAAGGTGCGGGAGCGTGCCTCTTATGCCTACGCCCTGGTGTCGTGCGCCGTGGCCCTGGAGATGGACGGGCCCAAGATTCGCCGGGTACGGGTAGCGCTGGGTGGGGTAGCCCACAAGCCCTGGCGCCTGCCCAAAGCCGAAGCAATGCTGGCCGGCCAGTTGCCCAGCGAGAAGCTGTTTCGCGCGGCGGCCACGGCGGCCTTTGCCGACGCCAAGCCGCTAGAGCACAACGCCTACAAAATCCCTATGGGTCGCAACCTGCTGGTGCGGGCCTTGCTGGAAACCAGCGGCCTGCAAGCCCTGCAGGGCCCGGCCGGCACGGCCTTCGCGGCCAGCGTGGGCGGGGTGGCCGGCCAGCTGGCCGTGCCCCGCTAACTTCATTTCATTCTACTACCTCTATTCCTTCCCTGCCCATGTCCGTCACTGGAAAACCCCTGGACCGCGTCGACGGCCGCCTCAAAGTAACCGGCGCGGCGCGCTTCACCGCCGAGTGGGAGGTGCCGGGCCTGGTGTACGGGGCCGTAGTAGACAGTGCCCGGGCGCACGGCACGGTCAGCGCAATAGACGTGGCGGCCGCCCGCAAAGCCCCGGGGGTACTGGCCGTGCTCACCCACGAAAACGCTCCGCGCCTGCAGCCGATGCCCGCCAAAGTGGGGGGAGTGCAGTTTCGGGGCGAAGGCGGCATCACCGAAACCCGGCAGCCCCTGCAGACCGCCGCCATCGAGTATGCCGGCCAGCCGCTGGCCGTGGTGGTGGCCGACACCCACGAGCGGGCCCGGTACGCGGCCTCGCTGGTGCGCGTCACCTACGCCGACAAGGTGCCCGAGCTGGCTATGGCCTCCGCCAAGCGCAAAACCTTGCCCGAATCGTTTTTGGGTAACAACGAAGAAAAGCTGCAGGTGACGGTGGGTGACCCCGCCGCCGCGCTGGCGGCCGCGCCGGTCAAGCTGGAGCGGGTCTACGAATCGGCCATTACCCACCACAACCCCATCGAGCAACTGGCTTCCATTGCCCGCTGGGAAAAGCGCAACGGCACCGACTTTCTGACCCTCTACGACATCACCCGCGGCCTGGAAGTGCTGCAGGAGGTGATGGCCGTCTCGCTGGGCTTGCCCCCGGAAAGCGTACACGTCATTTGCCCCTTTATCGGCGGCGCGTTTGGGGCCAAAGGCTGGCTTTATGCCCCGCCGCTGCTCACGGCCATGGCCGCCAAGGCGGTGGGCCGGCCGGTGAAGATAGAGTGGCGCCGGCAGGACATGTTTGCCGTGGCCGGGCACCGCGCCGCCACCCGGCAAACCGTGGCGCTGGGGGCCACGCGTGCGGGCAACATCACGGCTCTGCGCCACGACACGCTCACGCATTCCTCCCAGTCCAGCGGCTACACCGAGCCCTGCGCCCGGGTGTCGCGGATGATGTACGCCGTGCCCAACATGGCTTTTTCCCACCAGCTCGCCCACCTGCATCTGCCTTCGCCCTGCCCCATGCGCGGGCCTGGCGAAACTGTGGGCGGCTGGGCCCTGGAATGCGCTATCGACGAGTTGGCCGCCGAGCTCAACCTCGACCCCGTGGAACTGCGCCTGCGCAACTACGCCGACCAGAACCCCGAAACCGGCAAGCCCTGGAGCAGCAAGCACCTGCGCGAATGCTACGCCCGGGGCCAGAAACTGATAGGCTGGGAAGCCCGCAGCCCCCGGCCCCGCTCGATGCGCGCGGGCGGCCAGCTTCTCGGCTACGGCATGGCTACGACCATGTACCCGGCGGGCCGGAAGGAGGCCAAAGCCCGGGCCACCATCTTCGCCGACGGGCGGGCGCTGGTGCAGAGCGCCACTCACGAGCTGGGCAACGGGGCCTACACCATCTTTCGTCAAATCAGCGCCGACGCCCTAGCTCTGCCGGTGGAGCGGGTGCGGTTCGAGCTGGGCGACTCGGCGCTGCCGGCCGCGCCTACCTCAGGCGGGTCGACCACCACGGCCACTGTGGGCCCCGCAGCGCAGGTGGCGGCCAGGGCGGTGCTGGAGGCCCTCAAAAACCTGGCGCTGCGCGACGCGCAGTCGCCGCTGTTTGGGGCGGCGGCCGACGCCATTGAGGCGCGGGAGGGCCGGTTGGTACTGAAAGCCAGCCCCGGCAAAGGAGAGGAGTACGGCGCCATTTTGCGCCGGGCGAAGCTGCCTTCCGTGATGGCTATCGATGAAGCCAAGCCGGGGGAGGAGCGGGAGAAATACTCGTTTTATTCTTTCGGCGCCGTGTTTGCCCAGGTGCGGGTGGACGAGGCCAGTGGCTCGATTCGCGTGGCCCGCCTGTGCGGGGTCTACGACGTGGGCCGGCTGATGAACCCGAAAACGGCACACTCCCAGCTTATCGGCGGCATGGCCATGGGCATCGGCGCCACGCTCATGGAAGCCACGCATTACGACCCGCGCAACGGCCGGGCGGTGGTCCGCAACTTGGCCGACTACCATGTGCCGAGCATGGCCGACACGCCGGACATCGAGGTGGAGTGGCTGGGCATTCCCGACCCGCACATCAGCGAGCTGGGCGCGCGCGGCATCGGCGAGATTGGCTGCGTGGGCACCACGGCGGCCATCACCAATGCCGTGTTTCACGCCACAGGCCAGCGGCTCCGCTCGTTACCGCTCACGCCCGACAAGCTGCTGGAGGCGTAGCGCCGGTTCTCGGCGGGAAGCAAAATGGCCAAGAAAGCCGGACTCAACATCCACTGCTCATCGGACCGTCTTAAGATTGAAAAAATGTCAACCTATTTCCGGACAAGACAAACTTCAAATCAAGTCTCAATTGTGTCCGGCTTAACTAGACCACCTCA
>NZ_JABKAV010000092.1 GCF_013377905.1 Hymenobacter terrestris | reverse complement strand
CCCAACCGCCGGGGCTCGTTGGTTTTGGGAGGGAGTAGTATTTGGCAGGCAGACAACAAAAAAACCGCTTTTACCGAAAACAGTAGCACCTTACCGCCTTGGCTCTTACCTTGGCAAGTCAGGCTTCCCGGCTAGCCAAACCAGGCAGCCGTTCATTTTTCATTCCCTTACATCCTGCCTATGTCTGCCACGCTGCTCCGCATCCATCCCGACAACCCGCCCCTCAACCGAATTCAGCAGGCCGTGGAAGTCATCCGCAAGGGAGGCGTTATTATTTACCCTACCGACACGGTGTATGGCATTGGGTGCGACATTCATAATGCCAAAGCAGTTGAGAAGGTATGCCGCATCAAGGGGCTAAACCCCGATAAAGCCAACCTCAGCTTTATCTGCCACGACTTGTCTCATATCAGCGACTATGCCCACGGCATCACTACGCCCATCTACAAGGTGCTGAAGCGGGCCCTGCCGGGGCCATTTACTTTCCTGTTCGAGGCCAGCGCCAAAGCCCCTCGCCAAGGTGGGCGGCAGCGCAAAACCGTGGGCATCCGCATCCCCGACAACCCCATCGTTCTGCAGTTGGTGCGGGAGTTAGGCAACCCGATCATGAGTACCTCGGTGCGCGAAGACGAGAATACGCTGGACGAATACGTTACCGACCCCGACCTAATCTATGAGAAGTACCGCTCTATGGTAGATCTGGTTATTGATGGCGGTTTTGGCAACAACGTCCCTAGCACCATCATCGACTGTACCAATGATGACTTCGAGCTGATTCGCCAGGGAGCCGGTGACATCGAACAATATCTGTAGAATACTTAGGAGAAAGTACAAACAAGGAAACGGGGAGACTTCCATGCTGGCACCTTTTAAAGCAGGTTGCCGACACGGAAGTCTCCCCGTTTCCTTGTTTGTATTTACCCCTGTACTCTTTTGTGCTTCCAGCGGCGGTGGCTCCAGAGATAGTCGGAAGGACTGGCCTGAATATCGCGCTCCAGCAGGCGGGCAAAGGCCTCGGTGAGCTGGTGTTCCTCGGGTGGCAGTGTAGTTTGGCCGTCGTGCAACTCGGTGAGGCTGATGCGGTAGTAGCCACGCCGGACGCGCCGGATGGTCACATACACGGCTGCGCAGCCAAACTGGGCCGCTAGCTTGTCGGCCCCAGTATAAAAGGGCGTGTCCTGATGCAGGAAGTTTGTCCAGTAAGGATGGTCTTCGGGCCCGGCGGCCTGATCGGAGAGCATGCTAAGGGCGCGGCCCTGGCCCCGATGGCGCAGCAAATCGCGCAGTGTGCTTTTCATCGGCAGTAGTTTGGCGCCCACGTGGGTGCGCAGCTCCAGCAGAAAAGCCTCGAAGAAAGGGTTCATCAGCGGCTTGTACACCCCCGTCACCCGTCCCGGGAACAGCACTGCCCCCGACGGCAGAATCCACTCCCAGTTGCCAGTGTGCGAGCCCAAGGTAAGCACCTGCTTATTTTCAGCGAACAGGCGCTCCAGCACATCCGGGTTCTCAATCAACACCCGCTGCCGCATCTCAGCGGCCGAAAGCGTGCGCAGCTTCAGGATTTCTACCATAACCTGAGCGAAATGCCAGTAGAAGTCGTTGGCTATCTGGTCTATTTGCGCGCCCGACTTCTCAGGGAACGAGTTACGCAGATTCTCCATTACCACCCGCCGCCGGTAGCGTAGCACGTACGCCATCAGCCAGTACAGCAGCCGGGCAAGGCCATAGAGCACCGCTAGCGGCAGGCTCGACAGGCCTACCAAGAGCCAGTTGAGGGGCTGGAAATACCAGGGATAAGCGGGAGAAACGGTCGGACTTACTGGGGCACTCATCGGGGCATCGTAGCCCCGGCGGGGGCATAATCGGTGGGGTTGCGTTGCACAGAGGAAGTTTGGGTACTCAAAACGCGATTTTTAGCATCGCGCACTTCCAGCGTGAGGCTGTAGCTACCGGCCGGCACCTTGCTCAGGTCCAGCTCACCAGTGAGCACTGTAGGACGGCCCTGGGCACCCTGGGCCAGCCCCTTGCCACTGGCCACCGTGGTTTTACCGGCCGCTGGCCGCAGGCGGTAAAGTATTACCAGCGGCTGGCCCGCCGTGGCGTTGTACAGCTCGGCGTAAAAAAACAGCTTTTCCTGGCCGCGGGCATACAGGCCCCCGGGGGCCCGGGTGAGAGACAGGCCTTGGCGGATGAAATTGTTAGCCTCGATGCCCGACCGGCTGGCGGGCCGAGCTAGCAGCACCAAGCTGCTAAGCTGGGGCTTGGTGGCTCCAAACTCTACCACCAGCGGCTGCTCCACAATAATAGTCGAGGCGGCCCGGTTCTGGTCGCGTAGCTGGCCGCGCAGGGTGTATCGGCCGGCCGGCAGCAGCAGGCGTTTCTGGAAGCTGATGGGGTTTTTGATGGCCGCTGTCGTGTCGCGCAGCACCGGGGGCTTCAGGGTAATGGTTTCCTGGTACGCCGCTGTACCATCGGGCCGGATGGCTTCGAGCGTAACCAGAGCCGCCGCCTGAAATACCTTCGGAGCCCGGCGCTTGTACGTCAGGTGCTGGCCCGAAACGGTGGCATACACTTCGACTACGCCGCCCTTCACCGCCACATCATCGTTGCGGAAGGTGGCCGCGTCGAGCAGCAACTGGGCGGCGGCCGGAGCAGCAGCCAGGGCCGACAGCAAAGCCAGCAGCGGCAGGAAGAGGCGGAGGCGGACGGGCATTATGTCAGTTTGGCGGTACGGGCGGCAGAGTTGGCAGTGGGTTTGTAAAGCTGCCAACGCTGCCGCTGGTAAAATTGCGACTTTTCTAGCGGTACAGCAGGGGCGCGACCATCTGTTGAACGACGTAAAGACGCAAAATTTTACGTCTCATCGTTGAACGGCTGTGCCGGATGCTCAACCCCAGCAATACAAAGACGCAAAATTATTGCGTCTCTACGCCGTTCTTTCACCTATGCCCGACGTTCTTTTTGAGACCCAGTACCACCCGCCTATTGCCTTCTTCGCCGCGCTGGTCGGGGCCGATGCCTTGTGGCTGGAGGCCCACGACCACTACCGCAAGCAAACCTACCGCAACCGTTGCCTGATTCTGACGGCCCAGGGCGTAAAGCCGCTTCCAGTCCCCGTAATCGATGGCAACCGCAGCGAGAAGGTGCTTAGCTCGCTCATCGAAATAGACTACCGGCAGAACTGGCGGCACCAGCACCTACACACGCTGCAAACCGCTTATGGGGGCACACCGTATTTCGAGTACTACATCGAGTACCTGCGCGACATATACCAGCAGAAACCGGCCTTGCTCTTCGACCTGAATTTGGCGCTGCTACGCTTCTATTGTCGCTGTCTGCGCCTGCCCTTGCCCATTTACCTCACCACCCATTACCAGTCTCTCGCAGCCGGCGGAGAGCTGCTGCCGACCCCCAGGCTCCCCTCCTCTCCGCTCGATTTGCGCGATACCCTCTCGCCCAAGCACCACGTGCTACCGGCCGGACCTGACAGAGCGTCGGTACCAGTTTACGGGCAGCATTTTGGTAAAGATTTTGCACCCGGACTCAGCATCTTAGACCTGCTCTTTATGCAGGGTCCGGCCGCCGGCAGTTTTCTTGCGTAGTGCCTACCAGCCGCCCGAACCAACGCCCGGTACTAGCTGTTTCAGTTTACATCGGCCAAATCTGCTCCGTGAACCGTTTTCATCGGGCAGCAATCCGTTTTTCTTTTCTACCTTATCTGCATGGAAGCTAAATTCTCAAACAGAGTCAAGGAGGTCATCTCCCTGAGCCGGGAAGAGGCCATCCGGCTGGGGCACGACTATATCGGGACCGAACACCTGCTGCTGGGCATGATCCGCGAAGGGGAAGGTACTGCTTTGGGCTTGCTTAAAAAGCTGGGTGTGTCCATCGATGAGCTCAAGTATGCGCTCGAGCAGGCCACCCGCAACACGGCCACCCAGGGCACCAGCATTACCGGCTCGATTCCCCTGACCAAACAGACCGAGAAGGTCCTCAAGATTACCTATCTGGAGGCTAAAATCTTCAAAAGCGAAATTATCGGCACTGAGCACCTGCTGCTTTCGATTCTGCGCGATGAAGACAATATTTCGTCCCAAATTCTGAGCAAATTCAACGTGAATTACGAATCTGTGCGCGACTCGCTCGATTACCACGGTAACGCGGCGAACAACCCTACCTCCGGCCCCGAGGCCGACGACGACGACAACGACCGCCTCTTCGGGGGTGGCGGAGCTGGTCGTAGCGGCGCGGGCGCCACGCCCAAAAAGGGCAGCGATAAGTCGCGTACCCCGGTGCTCGACAACTTCGGCCGCGACCTGACCAAAATGGCCGAGGACGACAAGCTCGACCCCATCGTGGGCCGCGAGAAGGAAATCGAGCGTGTGGCCCAGATTCTGAGCCGCCGCAAGAAGAACAACCCCATTCTCATTGGCGAGCCCGGCGTGGGTAAAACCGCCATTGCCGAGGGCTTAGCCCTGCGCATTGTGCAGAAGAAGGTGTCGCGGGTGCTCTTCGGCAAGCGCGTGGTTACGCTCGACCTCGCTTCGCTGGTAGCCGGCACCAAGTACCGTGGCCAGTTTGAGGAGCGCATGAAGGCCGTGATGAACGAGTTGGAAAAGTCGCCCGACGTGATTCTGTTCATTGACGAGCTGCACACGATTGTGGGTGCCGGTGGGGCTTCGGGCTCGCTCGACGCTTCCAACATGTTCAAGCCGGCTCTTTCGCGCGGTGAGATTCAGTGTATCGGTGCTACGACGCTCGACGAGTACCGCCAGTACATTGAGAAGGACGGCGCATTGGCCCGTCGTTTCCAGATGGTGATGGTGGACCCCACCACGCCCGAGGAAACGGTGGAAATCCTGAACAACATCAAGGACAAGTACCAGGACCACCACCACGTAGTGTACACCGACAAGGCCATTGAGGCCTGCGTAAAGCTGTCGGACCGCTACATGTCGGACCGTTTCCTGCCCGACAAGGCCATCGACATTCTCGATGAAGCCGGCGCCCGAGTGCACATCAACAACATCGTGGTGCCCGAGGATATTCTCAAGCTCGAAGAGCAGATTGAGAACATCAAAGGCGAGAAGAACCGCGTGGTGAAGAGCCAGAAGTACGAGGAAGCCGCCAAGCTCCGCGATACGGAAAAGAAGCTCATCGACCAGCTTGAAACCGCCAAAAAGGACTGGGAAGAGGACACCAAGAAGAAGCGCTACACCGTGAAGGAGGAGAACGTGGCCGAGGTGATTGCCATGATGACCGGCATCCCCGTTTCGCGTGTTGCCCAGAAGGAAAGCGCCAAGTTGCTCAATATGGGCGAGGAGCTTCGCGGCAAGGTGATTGGCCAGGACAAGGCCATTCAGCAGCTCGTGAAAGCCATCCAGCGTACCCGGGTTGGCCTCAAGGACCCCAAGAAGCCCATCGGCTCCTTCGTGTTCTTGGGCCCGACCGGCGTGGGTAAAACGGAGCTGGCCAAGGTGTTGGCCACCTACCTCTTCGACAAGGAGGATTCGCTCGTGCGGATTGACATGTCGGAGTACATGGAGAAGTTCAGCATCTCGCGCCTCGTGGGCGCGCCTCCCGGCTACGTGGGTTACGAGGAGGGCGGCCAGTTGACGGAGAAGATCCGCCGCAAGCCGTACTCGGTGATTCTGCTCGACGAAATCGAGAAGGCCCACCCCGACGTGTACAACATCCTGCTCCAGGTGCTCGACGACGGCATTCTCACCGACGGCCTCGGCCGCAAGGTGGACTTCCGCAACACCATCATCATCATGACATCCAACATTGGAGCGCGTGACCTACAGGACTTCGGCGCTGGTATTGGTTTCGGTACCAAGTCGCGCCAGGACAACATGGATGAGTTGACGAAGGGCACCATCACCAATGCCCTCAAGAAAACCTTCTCGCCCGAGTTCCTGAACCGCTTGGATGACGTGGTGGTGTTCAACTCGCTGGAGAAGTCGGATATCCACAAGATTATCGACATCAGCCTGGGTAAGCTCCTGAACCGTATCCAGACGCTGGGCTACAAAGTTGAGCTGACCGATGCCGCCAAGGACTTCGTGGCCGAGAAGGGCTACGACCCCAAGTACGGCGCGCGTCCGCTCAACCGGGCCATCCAGAAGTACATCGAAGACCCGATTGCCGAGGAAATCCTGAAGGCTGAAATTGCCCAGGGCGACGTTATCACCGCCGACTATACGGAAGGCGCGGAGGAACTCGTTTTCGCCACCAGCAAGGGTGACGGCGTAGCCATCCCCCAGGCCAGCGACGAGCGGCCCGAGGAAGCTCCGGAAGAAGCGCCCGAAGCCTCCGACGACGAGCCCACGGACTCTAAGAAGAAAGGTGAGTAAGTAGCTTTGATTAGCAAAAGAGGACGGCCGGCTCCCACTGTGGGAGCCGGCCGTCCTCTTTTGCTATATTTCAACGCACCTTTAATTGAATGTATACATGAGATTGGTTCTACTGCTACCTACACTGTTTCCACTAGCATTATTCATGCAGTGCTCTACTCCGAATTATCCCTACGACCCCAAATTAATTACTACGCGAACTGAAATTAATCTTGCTTTTACTGAAGACAGAGGGCTTTTATCATCTGACGGGACTGTGTATTTCATTCCTAATTCCGACCCATCAACCATTGTTGCTTATCGCGACAACAGTATATTGTGGCAAACAAATATGTCCCATGAATGCGGCCCTGATATTTTTGATCAAGCTGTGCGCTACATTAAACTGACTCCCACTAACCTAGAGGTCGTATATAGCAAGCATAGCTATCTAACTATTGCGCGTAATACAGGCCAAGTTACCTGCCAAGGAAGAGACTAACATTGCTATGAGGCCAGAAAAGCCGCGCCCGAATCTTGGGCGCGGCTTTTCTGGCCTTGGGCCTTACCTTTGGCTACCTAACATTGGTTACCCCATTCGACTATTCCCACCCCGCATGTCCGACCCGCACACCGACGCCCAAATGAGCCCGCTCGAAGTTCTCGCCCGCAAAAACGCCGAAGCCCTGCTCGGCGGCGGCCAAGCCCGCATTGACGCCCAGCACAAAAAGGGCAAGCTCACGGCCCGTGAGCGAATCGATTTGCTATTTGATGAGGGCTCATTCGAGGAAATCGGCAAGTTTGTGATGCACCGCTCCAAGGATTTCGGCCTCGATAAGGAATACTACCTCGGCGACGGCGTGGTAACGGGCTACGGCACTGTGCAGGGCCGGCTGGTGTATGCCTTCTCACAGGATTTCACGGTATTCGGCGGCTCGCTGAGCGAAACGCACGCCGAGAAAATTGTGAAAATCATGGACCTCGCCATGAAGAACGGTGCCCCCATTATCGGCCTCAACGACTCGGGCGGGGCCCGGATTCAGGAAGGCGTGGTGAGTTTGGGCGGTTACGCCGACATCTTCTACAAGAATACGCTGGCCTCGGGCGTGGTGCCCCAGTTGTCGGCTATTATGGGCCCCTGCGCGGGCGGTGCGGTGTATTCGCCCGCCATCACCGACTTCATCCTGATGGTGGAAGACACGAGCTACATGTTCGTGACCGGCCCCAACGTGGTGAAAACCGTGACCCACGAAACCGTAACCAGTGAGGAACTGGGCGGCGCCAGCACCCACTCGGCCAAGAGCGGCGTTACGCACTTCAGCTGCGCCAACGAGGTAGCCTGCATCACCCGCGTGAAGCAGCTGCTGAGCTACATGCCCCAGAACTGCGAGGAAAACGCCCCGATGCTGCCCTACGAGGCCGGCCAGAACGAAAGCCGCCCGGTCCTCGACAACATCATGCCTGAAAACCCCAACCAGCCTTACGACATGCGCGAGGTGATTGAGGGCATTATTGATACCGACTCGTTCCTGGAAGTGCACCAGAACTTCGGCGAGAACATTGTGGTGGGCTTTGCCCGGCTCGGCGGCCGCAGTATCGGCATCGTGGGCAACCAGCCGGCCGTGCTGGCGGGTGTGCTCGACATCAACGCCAGCACCAAGGCGGCCCGGTTCGTGCGCTTCTGCGACTCGTTCAACATCCCGCTGCTGGTGCTCGAAGACGTGCCCGGCTTCCTGCCCGGCACCGACCAGGAGTGGCGCGGCATCATCACCAACGGCGCCAAGCTGCTCTACGCCTTCTGCGAAGCCACCGTGCCGCGCATCACCGTCATCACTCGCAAAGCCTACGGCGGTGCCTACGATGTGATGAATTCCAAGCACATCGGAGCCGACCTGAACTACGCCTGGCCCACCGCCGAAATTGCGGTAATGGGTGCCAAGGGCGCGGCTGAAATCATCTTCAAGCGCGAAATAGCTGCCGCCGAAAACCCTGAAGCCAAGCTCCAGGAGAAGGTGGATGAGTACCAGCAGAAGTTCGCCACGCCCTACCGCGCCGCCCACCGCGGCTTCGTGGACGAGGTTATCCTCCCCTCCCAGACCCGCCAGAAGCTTATCCGCGCCTTCAAGATGCTGGAAAACAAAGTAGCCACGCTGCCCCGCAAGAAGCACGGCAACATTCCGCTGTAATTCTGTATGACTTGGTTAGAAGTTAGCAAACTATCAGCTATTCTGGGAGCCGTCACATTATTGGGCTGGGGGTGTATGCGGTTTAGGGCAGTGCAGATTCTTTTATCGCCGCTGCTACTTATTCTTTTCTTGCTTGTTGCTATTGCTAGCGCTGATTCTTCATCTCACAGTAATTGGTGGTCCGAATCGCAAAACAGGGTGTTAGGTAATTACTTACTACTGTCCAGCCTTGCATTATTTGCTACTTCATTGATAGCTTTCACTACCCACCTGCTACAATAGTTTCTTACATCATGCGTCAAGAATCGTTCGATTTCCTTCAGAAATACCTCAACAACCCCTCTCCTACCGGCTTCGAGAAGGAAGGCCAGCAGATTTGGCTGGAATACCTCAAGCCCTACATCGACACGCACTTCGTGGATACCTACGGCACGGTGGTGGGCGTCATCAACCCCGAGGCCGAGTACAAGGTGGTAATTGAGGCCCACGCCGACGAAATCAGCTACTTCGTTAACTTCATCACGGAGTCGGGCTTCCTGTACCTGCGCAAAAATGGTGGCTCCGACCCGCTGGTGGCCCCCAGTAAGCGCGTGAACATCCACACCAAGAAGGGCATCGTGAAGGCGGTGTTCGGCTGGCCTGCCATCCACGTCCGCAAGCCCGACCAGGACAAGGCCCCGACCATTGAAACGGTGTTCCTCGACTGCGGAGCTTCCAGCAAGGAAGAAGTGGAGGAAATGGGCATCCACGTGGGCTCGGTTGTCACGTTCGAGGATGAGTTCATGGTACTCAACGACAAGTTCTATGTGGGTCGCGCACTCGACAACCGCATCGGCGGTTTCATGATTGCCGAGGTGGCTCGTCGCCTCAAAGAAGAAGGGAAAAAGCTACCCTTCGGCCTATACATCGTGAATGCGGTGCAAGAGGAGATTGGCCTGCGCGGGGCCGAAATGATTGCTCACCGCATCAAGCCCGATGTGGCCATCATTACGGACGTGACCCACGACACCCAGTCGCCGATGTATGAGAAGAAAACCTCGGGCGACCTGTTCTGCGGCAAAGGTCCGGTAATCACCTATGGTCCGGCCGTACAGAACAACCTGCGCGACCTTATTATTGAAACAGCCCTGAGCGCCGAAATCCCGTTTCAGCGCGCCGCTGCCACCCGCGCCACTGGCACCGACACTGATGCCTTTGCCTACTCCAACGCCGGCGTGGCCGCAGCCCTGATTTCGCTGCCCCTCAAATACATGCATACCACCGTCGAGACGGTGCACAAAGACGACGTGCAGCACGTCATCGACCTGATTTACGAAACCGTACTTCGCATTGAGGACAAGCAGGATTTCCGCTACTTCAGTTAAAAACGGTGTAGGGGCAGGGGTCGGTGCCTCCCCCCGTTCTGGCCCTCCCACCGCCTATCTTGAGCATCGGGGGGGGTAGTACACCCCCCCCCCTACC
>NZ_JABKAV010000091.1 GCF_013377905.1 Hymenobacter terrestris | reverse complement strand
ATAATTCCTCTTCAGCGGGGGGGGGGAGACACCCCCCGCCCCTACACCGTAGATACAGGTTAGCTATCTGCACTCTGCATAAGGTGGATAAGTAGCCAGCGAGGTGTTCTACTAGCAGCTACACGTGTACTGTGAGCACAGGCGGAGCCGCGTGCAGAGCCACCGATTCGGAGATGCTGCCTTGCAGGATGTGGCTGAGGGCGGAGCGACCATGAGTCAGCATTACCACCAAATCGGCGTGGGCCTGTTCGGCGAAGCGCGGGATGCCGGTGCTGACGCGGGGAGCATCAAACACGTCGGGCTCGTAGTGGCTGAACTGATGGCGCTTGGCAAACGTGTGGATGGCCTCCAGCGCCCGGACATGGTGGCCGGCGCTAGGCACCACATCGAGCAGATGAAGCATAGCATCCGGGAAAAGGGCCAACAGTTGCTGCAGCGTGGGTACTACCTGGTTGGCTTCGGCCGAGAAGTCGGAGGCAAACACCAAGTGGCGCACATCGAAATTGTTGACCGGATGCTTCACTGTGAGCACCGGGCAGGGAGCTTCGCGCATGATCTGCTCGGTATGCGAACTAAGGAAAAAACGGGTCCAGGAGGTGTTTTCGTGCGCCCCCAGCACTACCAAATCAATGTTTCGCTCGCGGATGGTTTCAGCAATGGCTGTCTCGGGCTCTTCGGTGAGTACCAGCTCGCGCACTGGTACGCCGGGAGCCAGTTCTTGGGCATGGTCCATCAGCTCGTGCATGCGGCGCTTAACGGCCTGCAGGCTTTTAAGCACATACACGTCGTTGAGGCCATGGCTCCCCACCAGCCCGCCGGTGGTGGAAATATTGGAGTCGATGGGAGGTACGAAGCAGTGCAGCAGCAGCAGGTGCCCGCCGCTGCGTTGCGCCAATTGTAGCGCCGCCTCAAGGGCATACCGGGATTCGGGAGAGAAATCGGTAGGAACCAGAATGTTTTTCATGGTGCGGCGGTGAAAGGTGAAAGAAATCTGCCAATAACCAGCAGTAAGAGAGTGTCTTAATATATAGATAAAACAGCGTATTCGCAACTGCCGACTCGCTGTAAATCCCGCCGCTATTGGCCTATCACCGCTTGGAACGGCCGATTGCCCGCGCTGCCCGTTACTTTGCTGCCTAATGCCTGTTAGGCAACCTATGACAGATTCTTTTTCGGTTATCATACTGGGTGCCGGGCTTTCGGGCCTGGTGGCAGCGCGGCAGCTGGTAGCAGCCGGCCGCACCGTGCGGGTGTTGGAGGCCCGTAGCCGGGTAGGTGGCCGCACCCACGCCGTGCCCGCTCACCCCAACGCTTCCTTCGCCGACCTAGGCGCCACCTGGGGCTGGAGCCACCAGCCACAATTGTTGGCCCTGGCGCAGGAGTTACGCCTCGCGCCGTTCGAGCAGTTTAGTGTTGGCGCCACCGCCTACGAAACGGGCGGCATGGTGCACCGGCTGCCTAACCCATCTGGCTCGGCGGGCTATCTACGGTTTGCGGGCGGCGCGGCGGCGCTGGCCCAGAGTTTGGCGGCGGCGCTGCCGGCCGGCACCGTGCAACTCAATACCCCGGCCACCGCACTGCGGCAACTGCCCAATGGGGTAGAGGTAACAACTGAGAAAGACGGGCAGCCGCACACGTACCGGGCCGATGCCGTGATAGTGGCGCTACCGCCGCGTCTGGCCGCCCACACCCTGGAGTTCGTGCCAGTACTGCCTGCCGTTGTACAGGCCGCCCAGCAGCAGATGCCCACCTGGATGAGCCACTCCATGAAAAGCCTGGTGACCTACGAAACGCCGTTTTGGCGGGGCCAGGGCTGGTCGGGTTTTGCCGTGAGCCAGCAGGGGCCCCTGACGGAAATGCACGATGCCAGCCCGCCAGAAGGCGGACCGGGCGTGCTGTTCGGGTTTTTCGCCGGACCTCACCCGCTGCGTAGCGCTCCGCTTGCTGTCCGCGAGGCAGCCGTGGTAGCCCAATTGGTGCGAGTGTTCGGCCCGCCTGCTGCCCGCCCGCTGGCCTACCAGGAACTCGACTGGACCCGCGAACCGTATACCAGTACCCCCGCCGACGAAGCCCCGCCGCTATCCGTGCCGCTGCAGGCTCCATCGGAGCTGCGCACTCCGCTCTGGCAGGGCCGTCTCATCTGGGCCGGGGCCGAAACAGCCACCGGCGAGTGGGGCCGCCTCGATGGGGCTGTGGAAGCCGGTGCCAGAGCCGCCACGCAGGTGCTGGCCGGTGCCGGATCAAAGGCCTAACGTTAGGTATCAGCCGTTGACTCCGGGTTTGTTGGTTGGCAGCAGCTTGGCCCCGGCGTACACCAGGCCCCGTCGGAGGTAGGCGTGCAGCACCAGGCCCACCAGCCCCAATCCGGTGCCGATTATCATGGGCAGCACGGCCCCGAAGGTATAGGTCATTCCCAGCACGAAGCCGAGCAAGCACTCCGGCCGGTAAATCGGGACGAAAAATGCAAATACAAACAGACTGAGCATCACATTGCCCGCCATATCCGATTCGCCAGCCGTAAATAAAACGGCTATCAATGTCCCAAACAGCAAAGCTCCTCCGAACCCATATAGGGCGCGCAGCAAGGCCTGAGTTGGTTCACAATACGAGTCAGGTTTGCCAAAAGCTTGCCTCCGAATGCGGTAGAGCAGCAACCCGGTGAGCACCGGCAGCAACAGCCCGCCCCACCAGTTTGATATTTCGGGCATATCTGCCCGAGCCAGGAAATGATGGCTCGGCACGCCGCCGTGGTAATGGCTCCAGGCCAGCAGCACCCAGATAGCTACCGTTATGAGTGCTGTGCCAGCAAGGGCAACTTTGGAGAAGCTTTTCTCATTCATGCGTTCTGCCGGTAAGTACTCGTATCGTCCTCCGCTTACATGATAAGCGGAGGTAATATAGATATTTTAGGATACTTGTTGCATACACCGCTGCCAGCTACTGACGCGCAAAAGGAATCAGGCCTAATGGAAATGGCCCCAACAGCAAGATGCAGCCGGGGTATGTTTTATAGATTAGCATTGCAGCTGAGATGCTGCGACTTTGCTCAGCATGGCATTGGCTTTTGCCCGCCAACTCTCAACCACGCTCTTATGAAACCACTTGAAACCGCCACGTTTACCAATTCCTTTGTTGATGAGCTATCCGGCGACCCTTCGCGCGAGAATGTGCCGCGGCAGGTGCCGGGCTACCATTACTCGCCGGTGCGGCCCACGCCGGTAGCGGCCCCGAAGCTGCTGGTATGGTCGGAGGAAATGGGGGCGGAGCTGGGCCTGGAGCAGCCGCCGGAGCAGGGCGCGGCCACGGAGCTGCTGGCCGGCAACCGCGTGGCCGACTCGATGCGGCCCTACGCCGCCCGCTACGGCGGCCACCAGTTCGGCAACTGGGCCGGCCAGCTCGGCGACGGGCGGGCTATTTCGCTGGGCGAGCTGCCGGGCCAGGACGGGCGGCGCTGGGAGATTCAGCTCAAAGGTGCCGGGCCCACGCCCTACTCGCGCCGGGCCGATGGCCGGGCCGTGTTGCGCTCCTCGGTGCGCGAGTTTTTATGTTCCGAAGCCATGCACCACCTGGGCGTGCCCACCACCCGGGCCCTCAGCCTGGTAAGCACCGGCGACCAGGTGCTACGCGACATGTTTTACGATGGCAACGCCCAGGACGAGCCGGGGGCCGTGGTGGCCCGGGTGTCGCCGTCGTTTGTGCGCTTCGGCAACTTCCAGCTGCTGCTGGCCCACGAGGAAACCGACAACCTGCGCGCGTTGGCCGATTACGTAATCCGCCACCACTTCCCCACGCTGGGCGCAACTTCTCCCGATTCGCCGGAAGTTTACGTGGCTTGGCTGACCGAAATATGCCGCCGTACCGCCGAAATGGTGGCGCACTGGCAGACGGTGGGCTTCGTACACGGCGTGCTCAACACCGATAATATGAGCATTCTGGGCCTTACCATCGACTACGGGCCCTACGGCTGGCTGGAGCCCTACGAGCCTGGCTGGACGCCCAACACCACCGACTTCACCAACTACCGCTACGCCTTCGGGCAGCAGCCGCAGGTGTGCCTCTGGAACCTTACGCAGCTGGCCCAGGCCCTCACGCCCCTAGTGCCCGACCCCGAACTGTTGCGCCCGGCCCTCAACCAATATGTGGCCACCTTCAACCGCAGCCACCACGTGCGCCTGCTGGCCAAAATTGGCCTCACGGCTTCTGGCAATGAAGAAGCGGACAAGCAGCTGGTAGGTAGCCTGCTGCCGGCCATGGAAGGTGCGCGGGTAGATATGACGTTGTTCTACCGCCATTTATCCCACCTCGCGCCCCGGCTGCTGGCTGGCGAATCAGCCGAAGAACTGGCAACTCAGCTGCTGCAAGCGGCTTCCTACGCCGCTCCCGAAGCTGCGGAAAGCGCATCACTACGGACGTGGCTGGGGCAGTACGCCGCCCGGCTGCGGCAGGAACCGGCCACACCCGAAGCCATCCAAGATGGTATGTTGGCAGTTAACCCCAAGTACGTGCTGCGCAACTACCTGGCCCAGCAGGCCATCGAAGCTGCTGAGGCCGGCGACCTGGCCCCTTTGCACACGCTGCACGAGGTACTGAAACGGCCCTTCGATGAGCAGCCCGAGCACGAGGCGCTGGCCGCCCGCCGCCCCGAGTGGGCCGCTACCAAGCCCGGCAGCGCCACGCTCTCATGCAGCTCGTAGCCGTGAGGCGGCCCAGTGCCGGTTAGTAGCGGCCCTGCCGCGCGAGCCAGGTGTAGGCCGTGGCCACATCATCGAACAGCACCACGGTAGGCTCGGTAATGAAGAGCATGGCCATTTCCATGCTTTTGCGCGCCGACCAATTGGTGGCGCACACCCAGGCCACGTAGTGCATCCGCAACTCGGCCAATTGCCGGTAATACTCGCCGCCCACCCAGCGGGCAGCCGACTCCCAGTCGCTGGTTACCTGGGTGTTGTCGTTGAGCATTTTGCGGCAGGGCTGTTGACGAAGGCAGGCTAGCACCTGTTCGCCTCCGCTGCGGGCGCTGGCCGCCGTGTGGCTGCCGCGCCACTCCACGTAAAGCCATTCGTGAGCCGGATCATAAGAAATAGCAAGCGGCGGCGAGTCGTAGAGGACTTCCATATCTGGGAGTGCTTTGTAGGAAATCTTCAGGGCTAATGTATGGAAATTGAGGACTCCGGCCTGCTGCACTGGCGAGATGTGCTGACGTACGCCCGCTACGGCAACTCTGAACCCGTGCGTCGCCTGGAGCTGTCGGAGGCCGATTGGGCCGCCCGGCTCACGCCGATACGGTTTCGGGTGCTGCGCGGGGCCGAAACCGAGCCGGCTTATCGCAACGAATTTTGCCGCAGCTATGCGCCGGGCCGCTACTGCTGCGCCGGTTGCAGGCAGCTGCTGTTCGATTCGGCCACTAAGTACCACGCTATTTCCGGCTGGCCCAGCTTCACCCAGCCCGCCAGCCGCCACGCTCTGCGGTTCCAGTTTGATGATAGCCACCACATGTACCGCGTGGAAATGCGCTGCAACGTGTGCGCCGGGCACCTGGGCCACGTATCGTCCGACGGGCCCGCGCCGGCCGGGCTGCGGTTCTGCATCAATTCGGCGAGCTTGGTATTAGTATAACGGCGTGGGTAGCCCTGCCTCAAAGTCTTGCTGAGGTATGGGCAGAGTTGGTAACCCTGAGTGGTTAGCGTGGGCAACCGGTGAATTATGGAGTTGCCGTAAAGACCAAGTGCGGTTTCATCGAGCCGGTTTCGTAAAGTCGTAGTTCTTTCCCTGATAACTCGTAACGGACTGTGCGCGGCAAAGCGTCCAGATAAAGGGTTTCTAGGGTTTGAACGGGACAACTCGTTTGGGTAGCCGTTTGGTTGCTGATAGATAGCTCGCCAGTCGAAGCCCCGAAGCTGTAGGTACCGGTAAATGAATTGCAGGGAGATAAACCGGCGGTTGTGTTATACGCACTGAACTGCACGTATGTGCGGTATGCATCAGCATAGCTGGAAAGAGTAATCGGGAAATCATCTACCTGGGAAAGCATCCAGCGGGTCTGCCGGAGTTGCTCGGCCGGCCGTGCTTCCTTTTGGCAGCTGCCTAGTAGTAACAGGATGCCGGGTAATAATAGCCGTGGACGCATGGGGCAACGGGTTTATATGGATGGGAAGAAAGTAGCCCCGCTAATGTACAAAGGTAGGGGCAGAAGTAGGGCGAAGCGCCTGGGTTACGCCTCATTGAACGATACTGGCAGGGCCTCGCGCGGCCGTTACCAACAACGGGACAATGGAAGAACGTAGACTAAAATCCGGTAAAAAGTGCTGGCTCAACGTATTCCCGGGTTTTACCTTAGTTCCTGCTATGCCCAACCTAACCGCGGCTACCCAACCTGATATGACTACCGGCTTCGTGCAAGTGCGCGGAGCCCGTGAGCACAACCTGAAAAATATTGACGTAGATGTGCCCCGCGATGCGCTGGTGGTGTTTACCGGTATCTCGGGCTCGGGCAAAAGCAGCCTGGCGTTTGGTACCCTGTACGCCGAGGCTCAGCGTCGCTACCTGGAGTCGGTTTCGCCGTATGCGCGGCGGCTATTTCATCAAATGGCCGTTCCCGAGGTGGATTCCATTGAGGGCCTGCCGCCGGCGGTGGCCCTTCAGCAGCAGCGCGGCACGCCTACCACCCGCTCGTCGGTAGGCTCGGTTACTACACTTTCCAACCTGGTGCGCATGCTCTACTCGCGGGCCGGCGACTATCCCAAGGGGCAGGGCATTATCTACGCCGAAGCCTTTTCGGCCAACACGCCCGAGGGCGCCTGCCCCACCTGCCACGGCCTGGGCCGCGTGTACGAAGTCACGGAGCAGAGTATGGTGCCTGACCCTACGCTTACCATCCGCGAGCGGGCCATTGCCGCCTGGCCCCAGGCTTGGGGCGGCCAGAACCAGCGCGACATCCTCGTGACGCTGGGTTACGATGTGGATACGCCCTGGCAGGAGCTGCCGCAACAGGACCGGGACTGGATTCTGTTTACCGACGAGCAGCCAGTGGTGCCGGTGTATCCTGGCTATTCGCCCGAGCAAACCCAGCGGGCTGTTAAGCGGAAGCAGGAGCCCAACTACATGGGCACCTTCAGCAGCGCCCGGCGGCACGTGCTCTACACCTTCGCCAACACCCAGAGCGCCCTTATGAAAAAGCGGGTGCAGCAGTACATGCTGAGCACCGCGTGCCCTACCTGCCACGGCAAGCGCCTGCGCCGCGAGTCGCTGAGCGTGACGTTTGCGGGCCTCGATATTGCTGATTTCTCGGCCCTGCCGCTCAAGCAGGTGGCCGCACTGCTGGAGCCTTACGAGGCCGGCACCGAAACCGGCCATGCCCAACACGCCGCCCATGACCCCGCCCAGGTAGAAGCCGCCCGCCGCATTGCCGAAGACCTGCGGGCTCGGCTGGCCGTGCTGCTCGATCTGGGCCTGGGCTACCTTTCCCTGGAAAGAAGCACGCCCAGCCTCTCGCCCGGCGAGCTGCAGCGGCTGCGGCTGGCCACCCAGCTCTACTCCAACCTGTTTGGGGTAGTGTACGTGCTCGATGAACCTTCGGCAGGCCTGCACCCGGCCGATACCGAAGCGCTGCTCACGGCCCTGGCCAGCCTGCGGAGCGCGGGCAATTCGCTGTTCGTGGTCGAGCACAACCTCGATGTGGTGCGCCGCGCCGACTGGCTCGTGGACGTGGGGCCCCAGGCTGGCGAACAAGGTGGCGAAATCCTGTACAGTGGCCCGCCTGAGGGCTTGAAGCAGGTAGAAGCATCTCACACGCGCCGCTTCCTATTCCCCGAAGCAAGCCGCCCGGTCGTCGTTACCGAACCGCGCGCGCCGGCCGGTTGGCTGGAGCTGTCCGGCATCACGCGCCACAACTTGCATGAGCTGACCGTACGCTTCCCGCTAGGCGTGCTCACGACCGTCACGGGCGTGTCGGGCTCAGGCAAATCGAGTTTGGTAAGCCAACTGCTGAAGCTGGAAGTGAAGGCTGCCCGCGACAAGGCGCCGGTGGAAGAAGAGCCCGAAACGGACGACGAGCGGCTGGCCCTTGACCGCAACGACCACAACGACGAACAAAGCGGGGCCCTCACGTTTAGCTTCTCACCTGAAGCCGCCCCAGTGACGCGGCTGGTGCAGGTAGACCAGAAGCCCATCGGCCGTACGCCCCGCTCCAACATGGCCACGTATACTGGCCTGTTCGACTATGTGCGGCGGCTGTTTGCTGCCACGTCTGAGGCCCGCAAACGGCGCTATGATGCCGGCCGGTTTTCCTTCAACGTGAAAAAAGGTCGCTGCGAGAACTGCCAGGGCGAAGGCTTCGTGATGGTGGAGCTACTGTTTCTGCCCAGCGTGTACGCGCCCTGCCCCGTCTGCCACGGCACCCGCTACAACGATAAAACCCTCGAAATCGAATACCACGGCCAGAATATTGCCCAGGTGCTGAGCATGACCGTGGATGCGGCCAGCGCGTTTTTTGCCGACGAGCCGCCCATTTTTCGGGCCCTGACGGTGCTGCGTGAAGTGGGCCTAGGTTACCTGCGCCTGGGCCAGCCAGCCACCGAGTTGAGTGGGGGCGAGGCCCAGCGCATCAAGCTCGCCACCGAACTGCAGCGCCCTGCCCGTGGCCACACCCTCTACGTGCTCGACGAGCCCACTACCGGCCTGCATCCCGCCGACGTGGAGCGCCTGCTCGTGCAGTTGCAGGCGCTGGTAACGGCCGGCAACACGGTAGTCGTAGTCGAGCACGATATGCGCGTGGTAGCTGCCTCCGACTGGGTAATTGATATGGGCCCTGGTGCCGGCGACGAGGGCGGCCAGGTAGTAGCCGAGGGCCCGCCAGCCACGGTAGCGAAGTCGAAGGCCAGCAAAACGGCCCCGTACCTGCAACGATTTATGCATTACGGAGGAGCTTAAGGTTGAAATTGGCTGGAAAATGCCGACCTTCCGGGACTTTGGTGAACCGGGCGTGGCTGTTGCTGCCCCGCACACTGCGGTAGTGGCTTAGCGCCCGGCCATCTGGCCCCGCGTCCCGTTTCTGGGCTTTCTCTCCATGGATTCTTCTTACCAACCCCCGGCCGAATTGCTGGCAAAATTCGGCTTCCGCAGCAACTCCTCGCCGGCGGGGCAGGTGCGCTACAGCCGCCCCAGCGAGGTGGGCCAGGAAACCGTGGTGCTCTATGCCGATGGCGAAATGACTCTGCTCGAAGCCGTAAATGGCCAACTGCTCTACTGTTTCCAGGGCCGCGTGGCTTCCGAGGCCGAGTTGCGGGTGCTGCTGCGCCAGGTAAACTGGCCCGCCGAGGTTAATGGGTAGGCAACGCAACAATTTGCCTGTCTGACGCCTTCTTGCCGGTGGCTGGCGGACTTGCCCGGGCCTTGCGTCTTCTGGCACCAAACGTAGTGCCGGCTACTTCCTTTTATCTCGCTCATCACTCTTTGTCCCTTTAATGGATCAGGACCTGCAACTCAGTTTAGCCAACAACGCCAAGGAATGGCTGGCGCTTTCGCTTTCTATCTCATCAGCCGAAAAGCTAGCTTTCGATAAAATTCACGACGGCTTTTTTACCATGTATGGGGCCGATTTCATGACCCACGTGTACCGCATGACTTTCGAGCGGGCCCTGCAGCAGCTGCCAGAAATGGAGCGTGACAAGTTGCTGCTGTCGTTTAAAGCCGCCATGGATAAGGCCATCGACGAGCATTACTCGCGGCTGTAAGCCGAGATATACTCTTTATCATTAACAGCTAAACAGGCCAGCTACCCACCTCAACTGAGGAGGGTAGCTGGCCTGTTTAGCTGTTAATCCAACCTGTCAGGCTCATTCGAACACAATGGTTTTGTTGCGGTGGACGCACACCTGCTCGCGGCAGACCAGGGTGAGGGCGCGGGCCAGCGTCAGCTTTTCGCCGTCGCGGCCGGCTTGGGCCATGTCGCGGGCGCTCTGGGTGTGGTCGGTTGGGATGACGCTCTGGGCGATGATGGGGCCCTGGTCGAGCTGGTCGGTGACGAAGTGGGCGGTGGCGCCGATGCTTTTCACGCCCCGCTCATAGGCCTGGGCGTAGGGGCTGGCCCCGATGAAGGCCGGCAGGAAGCTGTGGTGAATGTTGATGAGGTGTCCGTTGAAGTGGGTCACGAACTCGGGCGACAGAATGCGCATGTAGCGGGCCAGCACCACAAACTCGGGCTGATATTGCTGAATCTGGGCCAGCACGGCGGCCTCATGGGCTTCGCGGCTGAGGCCCTCGGCGCTAATGTGGTGGTAGGGCACATCGAGGCGCTCGGTGATGGTGCGCAGGTTGTCGTGGTTGCTGATGACAGCCAGAATTTCGGCGTGCAGCTGCCCGAAAAAGTGGCGCACCAGCAACTCAGAGAGGCAGTGGTGCTCGCGGGTGGCCAGCACCACAATCGGGCGGGGCCGGTCGTCGCGCAGCCGGATGGTGGCGGCAGCGGGCAGTGCAGCGCGCAGGTCGCGCAGCAGTACTTCCGGGTCGCAGGGCCCGTCGAACTCGGTGCGCATGAAGAAGTGGTGGTCGTGGGGCTCCACAAATTCGCCGTTGCGCAGGATGTTGAGGCCGTGGCGGAAAAGCACTTCGGAAGTGCGGAACACGAGGCCAGGCTCGTCGGGGCAGTCAATCAGCAGGTAGTGAATCATAAGCGGAACCCGGAACAGCGGGGCCGCAAGATTAGGCATTGCCGCACAAAATGCGGCGGTACGCCAGCCGTGGCCCCCGACCCCCCCCCCCCCGGCCCCCGGTTCGCTCAATGCGCGAAGCCTCCGGGAGAGGAGGAGCCAGATGGCATGTTTACTATGCGAAACGCCCCAGCGGATGC
>NZ_JABKAV010000090.1 GCF_013377905.1 Hymenobacter terrestris | reverse complement strand
ATTGAAGGAGCGTTCAGCGCCTAACTTAGGCCTATGTGGAAAGCCTCGCTAAAAATCATTCTGACAAACTGGATTCACTTTCCTGGCTTTTACGCCACGTGCTATCTATCCGGTATTTGCTTTAAGGCGCTTGGCATTGACGGCGTGAACGACAGTTGGGAATCGGTTCTGTTTGAATCGCCCCTAACCATACTTCTTGCATTCATCCTCTACGGCCCCATCATCATTGGAGGCTTCTACGCGGTGATTGGCGGTCTCGACGTATTGTGCTTCAACTTGCTAAAAATCCAGGCGTGGAAGATTCTAGTGCTGGAATGGCTTTTGATAATTCCTTGCTTCATCAACTGGGCATTTGAGTACAAATTCTGGATTTGGCTCCCCCTGTGCGTGTCGTTTCTGATTACCCAGTTGATTAGAAAAGGACCAATCGAGAGGTTGTTGAAAAAGTCTGCACCGAGCAGTTTAGCCTCTAAATCTTTCCCATCGTTAAGCTAATCCCATAAAGTGTAGAATGGGCCATTAATGGTGGTTCAGCCAAACGGTCCGAAGGTAAACGCGCTGTGTTTGAAAAAAGGAGGGGTGAGTCATCCGCCGTTGGCTATTGCCATAGCTTGTGCTCGGTGACCTTTACGCGTAGCTTGCCCAGCCTGTATCGACCATGGACTCCGCCAAAACAATCGAGTAAAATCACATGACCATGGGGTACCAAAGCTACTGCTCGTAGTTTCTCCTCCCGTGGCCACTGTCTAAACTCCTCCTCATACTGACAGAAGACGACCTCGCGTAGGCTGTGCATGTCTCTAATACTATTGGGTAGCGATGTAAGGTGATTGTTTGAGAGGTTCAGCACCGCCACGTGTTGCAATAGCCCTACTTGTACGGGCAGTGAATCTAGCTTGCAGGCGGACAGATCTAACCTTTTAAGCTTCCGCAGGTCCTTAATTTTGTAAATGAGGTCTGCCACGTTTAGGTGGGGGTTGCCGGAAACGATCAACATTTCCAGATTGGTTAACTGCTGAATGCTGGTGGGGAGTGTAGCAATCCCTTGACGGGAAAGGAACAACGTTTTCACGCTGCGGGGATGAGCAGCTGCGCTATCTAGATTTTCAAAGAAGTGCTTATCAACCACCATCCCGCCTTTCATGGCGGGGCGTTGACAAGCCCCGAGTAACCACAGGACTACGAGGGTTTCGAGTGCTGCTTACCCTTCGACTGTTGGCAGCATCGCCGCCGAGATTTTTATTCCCGTGGTTTTCTCCTGCTCCAGGGCCTTTTTCAATCGCTCCGACACGTACAGACCGCTGCCGAGGTAAAACAAATCCAGCGTCCGGTCCACATGCGGGGCCAGCACCAGGTGTTCGGGTAGGGCCAGAAAGGAATTGAAGGCTTCCCCGAACGCCGCGTGATTGGAGAAGCGGTGCTGCTGGTAGTTGCCCAACAGGGGGCTGCCGGTGTAAAACGTGGACCGGGCGTAATCAATGCAGTCCAAGTCCAGCCGTTGGAATCGCACCAACGAGTAGGCGTTCAGCCCGTGTTCGTCCGGGTTGAGGGCCACGGGAAACACGTGCGTGATCCGGGTGTGGAACGCCGACAGCAGGGCCAGGGTCTTGCGCTTTACTAAAAAAGGGAACCCATATAACATCGGGCCAAAGGACAGCACGTCGGTCAGCTTGGCCCGGGGCACCACGCGGAGACCGGTAATGGCCAACGCCTTCGCTGGGTCGCTAAAAACCCCCTCCGTTTCGTTAAAAGGGGCCGACCGAACGGCGGCCAGAAAGGCGTCGTCGCAAATCTCGACCTGCATGATGCCGTTGCGCACCCCAATGACCTTTGGGTCGGAGGGAAGGGTCAGTTTGTAGCAGAAAGGGACCGTACCGCCTCGGGAGGCGGGGCGAGCGGCAGGCGCTAGGGCAACCAGGGACGCGGCGGTCAGCGCGGCCAGGGCTAGCGGCTCGCCTACCCCCGCCGATTCGTACACCCGGTCGCTGTCATGCGCCGTTGCCGCCACGGGGACCCGGCCCCATGCCCGTCCCTGGGCCTGGGCCGCACGGTGGGCATTGGCCACTAATTCCTGCGCCCGCAACTCGACCAAGGCCGCCGCCAGGTCCCGGGACGGCTCCAGGGGGCCACCGGCCGGTTGGTCTGCGGCCGCGTAGCGGGCAAAGGCCGCGTGCCCGGCCTCGAGGCCACGCAATAGGAATGGCTCGGCCGCTGCTACGAGTTCCTCGTTGGCGAGCCAGTCCCCGTCAGCTCCGGCCTCGTAGGCGAACCCGTCCAGGAACCACGCGTCGGGATTGGCATCAAAGGCATTGAGTTCTAAGCACAGGGCGCCGACCGGGCCTTTGCGGGACGCATGCGCGTAAAACGCGTCGACCCAAGCCAGCAACTCGTCGCATTGAGCCAAGAAGCTTGCGCCTCGCAGGGCGTGAAACACCGTTGACGGCAGCGCATCCAATGCGGTCTCGACCTCGACGATGGCCCCGGACAGGTTACCGGCGTGCAGACAGGCGTCGAGGCGCCCCCACACGCCGGTTTCGGGTTGGCTCATTGACAATACAGCAGCGGATAAAAGCGGGAGGAAGCAGCAAAGTAAACAGCTAAATAAGGGTTCAGGAAAACGGTCCGAAGCTAAACGCGCTTTATTAAGAATTACGCGCGTTTAGCCCTAAGCCGTAACGGCTGTCCGGACGGACCGGGCGACCAGCTTACGAGCAGCCACCGTGTCCTCGGCCGGCCGGCGGACGAGGACACGGTGGCTGAAGCTACCCACGCGGTAATTAAAAGGCGAGCAGGCAGTGTGAGTCATATAAAAAGCGGGGTCTCCGACGTGACTGGGGAGGAAGAAGCGGGGCGCACGGCGACAGCCAGCCGTTGAGCGCACCAATTCCAAAGACGATTCATAGCTCAGATGGTGCAAGGGTGAAAAAAGAACTCTGCAAAGGTCCGGCCGGCCTGTTAGCGCATTATTGCGGCCATATCAACATTATATTATCTTAGAGGGCGGCGTAAGTCCGGCGCCAATTGGTGAGGAGCGATAAATTCGGCTGCCGGCGGCGGCCAAGCTTTATTAGCCCCCCTTGGGGTATACATACAGGGTTGCTGTGGTGACTTGTACCTGAACGGGCATAGGTAGCACCTCATAAATCCCTACCATGGGCGTATTCGTGACGGCTATGGCACGGTGGATGAAGTAGGCTAAGCGAATCTTATGTAAGGGCTTACCCGACCTTTTTCCGGCCACCTCCAACAGGCATTCCGGGGGGGCTACTCCCCTCCCTGCCATGGCGGCTAGTAGTTGTTTTTGTGCGGGGGAAACGCGTAGGCGGCCAGGCAGGCATCGGCGGCCTACGCAATGAACTGCTGGCGCTGGCCGCATTCCTGCTCAAGCCACAGTTCGCAGTAAAAACTGTCGAGGCGGTAGAGTTCGACGCTGTAGTTCTCGTGCCAGCGCTGGTTGAGGTAGGTGGCGTAGTGGTTGAAGTACAACTGCTGCCGGTCGTAGGGCAGCTGCTGGAACTGGGCAGCGGTAGCAACCATCATTGGAAAAGCTAATTAAGACAGCCAAGTATAGCCGTTGCCGGCCATATTATCACCGCGACCGGCGGGCCGCCGGTCGCGGTGATAATATGGCGGCGGCTACCATAATCAAACAGCTAAAAAGACCACCCGGTAGCGGGTGACCTTTTTAGCTGTTTTATTGACTGGCCGCTTGGGTGGGCGGGAGCACCAGACAGGTTTGCAGCGGCGTCGAGGCCGGTGACGCGCAGCAGGTAGAGGCCGGCGGGTATGCGGACGGGCAGCTGCAACTGCTCGGCGTTGGTGGCCGCTTGCAGCGGCTGGCGTTGGTGGGCCCGGCCAGTGGTGTCAAGTACGTCGAGGGGCAGGTCCTGCCCGGCCGTTCAACGCGAGCGTGAGACCAGAGGTGTCCGGGTGGGAAGCCACGGTGAGGGCGTCAGCCAGCTCGCCAGCGTTCGGGGCAGTCAGGTTGATGACGTATACCTACGCGAGAAATTGGCCGGACACCTCCCGGAGACCAAGCAAGGTTGTACGTTCCCTTCACGCCCGGCAGCCCACCTCCGACAGCTTCTCTAAGCAGATTCCATTAAGCACCACAATAGCAAGCAAGTGTCGATAAAATTCGCAACCTTCAGGGCAAGCATTGCGAATACCTTATGCTTGCTAACCGCGCCTAGTGACTTGGCTTTGTGTGGGTTATTTCGACTGCCATGGCCATTGCCCTCCAGTTCTTATTCAAAACTGTTTTACCCCAAATTTTTATGGGCAAAGACAAAAAGAAGCGTTCTAAGAAAGATCTGGCATCAGAAAACATTCTTGATACTGCGGCCCTGACGCTAAAGAAATTTCGTAAAGTGACTAAGCTGATTGCCAAGCTAAGCACGGGGCAGAAGCTGGTGGGTGGCGTAGCGCTGATGGCCGCTGGCCTCACCTACTTGGCCACCCGCGAAACGGAAGTGGACGAACCCACTGCCAACCACCATCGCCACGACCGCCATCACCACGGCCACCTGAAAGAATCAGCCACCGGGCCGAACTTCTCCACCGAGGAACTAGTCGCAACCCGACACCACCCCACTTCCGCCGCGACTCGCGAACCCCGCAAAAACCTGAAAGCGTAGTAGCATTTCACCGCTGCCGGTCGGCGCATCAGCATCTACAGTGTGTTAATATCTTCCCTTCAACCCGAATGTCATGAAAAAGGCCAAGAAGATCAAGAAGACCAAAGCTGGCAAGAATACCCTGCTGGGCGGCGCCGCCAAGTCCCTTAAAAAGCTGGGCAAAGGTATCGGCAGCATGAGTACCACCAAAAAGATAGTCGGCGGTGCCACGCTGGTAGCCCTGGGATTGGGGTATTTGTCCAAGCGCCATGACCATTCGGTAACTACTGCTGCTGCGAGCAACGCCGAGGACAGCCTGGCCGAGTTGGACGGCAACGTTTAGAGGGCTGTTGTAAAGCAACCAGGGATAAACCTTCGGTCGGAATTTCTCCCTAGTGGTTTAAGTAGAACATCGAACCAGGTGAGGGCCGTGTACTTCGAAGGACGAGACGCACGATGCGGCCTAGCGGGCACGGCGCCGACCCAATCCCCGCGCCAACTAGCGAAACTTGGCCAGCGAAACCTGGCCACCGCCGGCCGGTCTGAAACCGGGGTGTCAGTCGGCAATTCACTTTAGGGTGAGCCCCGCCCGGCGGCGGGCCGTGCAACCCCACTAGCCCTGCTTCAAGCTAACTGCTTCGATGATGCCCCACACGCCCGTCCGCGAGGGGCGCACCGGCCTCTACTTCTGGGTGGGAGTGGCCGGCACCGTGCAGGCCGGCGTCCCGACGCTTACTTGGGGCGGTTACCATTGTGTTACAATGACCTGAACGCCTTTCAGGTAGCGAGCAGGGGCCGTACTTTTGAAATGAAAAGCTACTTAAGCCCCGCATTGGTCTGGATGAGCCAGATCGGTGCGGGCACTAGCGTTTCGCCAGGCAGAGTAGCGGCACCAACCTTTCGGTAGTGGTGGCTGAGTTTCCCGCGGGCCTTGTCGAGCAGCGATATTTGTTAGTTGACGGTTGTTTGCCGGGCTTTCCGCTGGCCACACAGTAGTGCCCCTGCTTGTCCTATTCTCCTTCCCCAAGGCCTTACGTGCTGCCGGCAGAGAGGTGCACCAGCCGTTACGCGAGTATACTTTGTAGCGGCTAGCGGCTTGGCAGTGATGCCTGCTCCTGCTCGCGCGCTACCCCATCTACTTGTGGAAATAAATGTTGAGCGGTGGTTACTGCCAAAGCCAGGGCATAATCTCGGCCAGCGGCAGCTGCCCCGCTACGTAGCGGGCCACCAGAATCTGGCCGGCAGTACTGGGCGGGGGCATGCCGCTCAACTGCAAGGCCCGGTTGATGCTCAGTAATCGCCGGGTAGTGGAAGCCGGTGCAGGGGGCAGCACCGCTGGCGGGCTGCTGAGGGGGCTGCTGAGGGGGCTGCTGAGGGGGCACTTATCGAAAAGGATATGAGGCATGTGGAAGCAAGTATGGGTTGCGCTGGCAAAGCTCGCTTGGCCAGGTGATGCGAATGTGCCCCACCCGTCATGCTTTTGTTATCCCGGCCAGAAAAGCGGGGTGGCGGCCGCCACCAAGCCAGCGGGAGTGGTTAAGGTGCCGGATCTGGTAGCCGGCCCCAAAATCCAGCCACCGTAGCACAACCTGCACGGGATTACCCGGTGCCGGCCCAACAGGCAAAAAAGAGATCTAACCATAACGTGCCCGTAATACCTGATTCACAGCAGAACCGGACCTTTGAGGTGAATCAACGGACTGACGTGATGCATGCTCCTGGCTCGATTCCACTCCTAGGCCGCCTGGTAAGCTGGTTAGGTTATTTGCTCTTCCAATCGGCGCTGGTAGTTCTCTACGGACTGCACCTGATTCGGGCGTTTCGTTCGCCATTTCGGGCCAACGAATTGCCCCGCGCCGCGATACAACCTCATTTTTGGGCCCGCCCGGTTATCGGATGAGCAAACCCACACCGCGTCGTCAGCTCGAAGTAGTCGTCATTTCCGACGTGCACTTGGGTACTTACGGCTGCCACGCCGGGGAGCTGCTGCGCTATCTGCGCAGCATCCGGCCCAAGGTAGTAGTGCTCAATGGAGACATTGTCGACATCTGGCAGTTCAGCAAAAACTACTGGCCTGCTGCCCACATGCGCGTGGTGCGCCACCTGGTGGGCCTGCTGGCCAAGGGCACCCGCATCCATTACATTACCGGCAACCACGACGAGCTGTTGCGCCGCTTTGCCGGTACCCGGCTCGGGGGCCTGTCTATTGTTAACAAGGTGGTTCTGGACTTGCCCGCTGGCAAAACCTGGCTTTTTCATGGCGACGTGTTTGACGTGACCATGCGCCACGCCCGCTGGCTGGCCCGGCTGGGCGCGCACGGCTACGACGCGCTGATTTTACTGAACCGTGTGGTCAACTTTGTGCTCAACAAGCTGGGGCGTCCGCGCGTGGCGTTATCTAAGGCGGTGAAAGACCGCGTGAAAGGGGCCGTGAGCCTGGTGGGCAATTTTGAACAGACGGCGGCCACCATTGCCGCCGACGCGGGTTACCGTTACGTGGCCTGTGGCCACATTCACCAGCCCGCTATCAAGCCCGTGCAAACCAAACGCGGCGAGGTGGTGTACCTCAATTCCGGCGACTGGGTAGAGAACCTGACGGCGCTGGAGTACACCACTGCTACCAGCTGGCAACTCTACCAGTACGCCAACGACCCCAGTATGCAGTTGCCGGCCCTACCCGACCCCGACGACCTCGATACGGCCGATATCCTGCTCTCCAGCCTACTGGCTGAATTCAATATGGCTCCGTAAGGAGCCCCCTTCGCCGGCTGCCTCGAAACCAAACCGGGCTGCTGCCCCTAACCCGCCGCTATGCCCCGTATTCTTTATGCTATTCAGGGAACCGGCAATGGTCACCTGAGCCGGGCCCTGGATATCGTGCCGCTGCTGCAAGAACGAACCCGCCACCTCGATGTGCTGGTAAGCGGTCCGGCCGCCGATATTCCCCTTCCCTTTCCGGTGCAGTACCGGTGCCACGGCATGGGGTTTGTCTTTGGCAAAAAAGGCGGCATCAACTTCACTAAAACCTTTTGGCAGTTGAACTCGGCGGCCTTTGTGCGCGAGGTACGGGCATTGCCTTTGGATAAGTACGATTTGATTATCAGCGACTTTGAGCCAGTGTCCGCGTGGGCCTGTCGGCTGCACGAGCGGCCCTGCGTAGCCCTGAGCCACCAGAGTGCCGTGCTACATCCGGCCGCGCCCCGGCCCAATTTACCCGATCCGGTAGGCCGGTCCGTGCTCCGGCATTACGCGCCCGCCACGGCTCACTACGGTTTTCACTTCGCGGCGTACGCGCCCGGAATTCATACGCCCGTCATTCGTCGGCAGGTGCGGGAGCTGTTACCCGAGCAGCGGGAACACTACACGGTGTACTTACCCGCTTTCGAAGAGAAATTACTGGTGAACCGGTTGCGCTACCTCAGCCGCACCGTTCGCTGGGAGGTCTTCTCCAAGCACAGCATCCGCGAGGCCGAATATGGCAACGTGCGGGTGCGGCCCGTGAGCGGCGCGGCTTTCACCAACAGCCTAGCGCGCAGCGCGGGCGTGCTCTGCGGCGCGGGTTTCGAAACGCCTGCCGAGGCCTTGTACTTAGGCAAGAAGCTGCTGGTGATACCCATGAAAAATCAGTACGAGCAGGCGTGCAATGCGGCCGCGCTGGCAAAAATGGGCGTACCGGTAGCCAAAAGCCTGAAAAACAAGCACCTTGATACGCTGGACCACTGGCTGCGCGAGGGCCGGGCAATACCGGTGCACTACCCCGACGAGACCGGGCAGATTCTGGACACCTTGCTGCGGGAGCACGCGGCGACGCCTGCCCCGACCATTTCCGTTTAGCGGGCAGGGGCGGAAGGAGTGCGGAAGGGTGTTATGGCAGGCAGAATCGAAGGCTTTATAGCGCAACGGTATTTTCAATCAGCAGACACCACTACTACCAGCCATGCATCGCATCATGCAACATGAGAAGGCTTGAGAAGAGGTAAACCACTTGTTTTCGCTTCCTACTCACCCGACTTAGTGCCGGGCCAGTAGTTGTCATACAGCTGCCGGCCCAGCGCCCCCCATTCTTGCTTTCATGACCGATCTGCCCGCTGCTTTCTTTCCCCCTACCACCCCTGTACTCTACTCCCGCGCCGATTTTGGGCCTGACTTTCGCTGGGGCGTGTCGACGGCGGCCTACCAGACAGAGGGCAGCTGGGATGCCGAGGGCAAGGGGCCTAGCATCTGGGATGCGTTTGTCCGCGGCCGGCGGGCGATTAAAGGCCGTGCAACGGCCGACGTAGCCAGTGACTTTTATCGGCGCTGGCCCACTGACCTGGACCTCATGCAGCAGTTGGGTATTACCAACTTCCGGTTCTCGACGGCTTGGGCGCGGGTGTTACCAACGGGTACGGGCCCGGTAAACGCCAAGGGGCTGGATTTCTACGACCGGCTGGTAGATGGATGCCTGGCCCGCGGCATCTCGCCGTGGCTTACCGTGTATCACTGGGACTTGCCCCTGGCTTTGCAGCAGCAGGGCGGCTGGACCAACCGCGCCGTAGTGGGTTGGCTGGCCGATTACGCGCAGCTGCTGGCTCGCCGCCTCGGCGACCGGGTGCAGCACTGGCTGGTGCTCAATGAGCCCATGGTATTTACGGGGGCGGGGCATTTGCTGGGTCTGCATGCGCCGGGCCGCCGCAGTTTGGGCGCTTTCCTGGCCGCTACCCACCACGCCACGCTGGCTCAGGCCGAGGGCGGCCGGGCGCTGCGGGCCGTTTTACCCGCCTCGGCCCAAATTGGCACTACCTTCTCGTGCTCCTACCTCACGCCCTGGCGAGCGGGGCTGCCCCGCGACGAGCGGGCCACCCGCCGCGCCGATGCCCTTCTCAACCGGCTGTTTGTGGAGCCGGCCCTGGGGCTGGGCTACCCCACCACCGAGGCCCCGCTGCTTAACCGCTTAGAACGTTACCTGCAGCCCGGCGACGAGGCGCGGTTGCCCTTTGCATTTGACTTTTGGGGAGTGCAGAACTACACCCGCGAGGTCGTGCGCCACGCCCCCTACGTGCCGCTGCTGTGGGCCAACCTGGTGGGGGCGGCCCGGCGCGGCGTACCCTACACGCAAATGGGGTGGGAGGTATTTCCCGAAAGCCTGTACCACATGCTCCGGCAGTTCAGTGCCTATGCGCGCGCGCCGCGTCTGTTGGTTACCGAAAATGGCGCGGCCTTCCCCGATATAGTATCTGCCGCCGGCCAGGTGCATGATGTCGCCCGGCGAGCCTACCTGCAAGCCTGTATTGGACAGGTGTTGCGGGCTCAGCGGGAAGGCGTAGCCGTGGAGGGCTACTTCGCCTGGTCCTTTACCGACAACTTTGAGTGGGCCGAGGGCTATGCGCCGCGCTTTGGACTGGTGCACATCGACTATGAGACCCAGCAGCGAACCGTGAAGGACTCCGGCTGGTGGTACCAGCAACTGCTGGCCGGCGAAGCACTAACGACTACTCCATCCTTAGGCGGCACTACGAAACAAGCTACTTGCTGCTGATTATCAATAACTGATGCGCCGCACCAGCGGCACCCTTCGATTAGCAGCCGTATTCCCTGCAACCGTTGCGGGGCGTTGCTAAAGCCAAAGCGCCGCAACCTGATTTGCTTCCGAAACCGAGCGAGCTAAAGCATAACGGCCACCCCTGCAGGGATGGCCGTTATGCTTTCGGGTAGGGACCAGGGCTAGCGAGTGAGTACCAGGCGAGTTTGCAACGGGGCAGTGCCGGGGCCGCTCACGCGCAGCATGCCGGCCCCATTGGGCTGGAGGCCAAAGACGAAAGCGGGCGACTCGCTCAGCACGTCGTCCGACCAAATCAGGGGCAGAATCTGCAGGGGCTCGAACCCAGGTAATACTCTCACTAGGTTTGGAGTCACAGAGTGCACCTTAAGCTCAACTGGTTTGGCAGGCTTGTCATCGTTGCAGGCTGCCAAAACGAGTATCAGGCCGAGCATGGCGGGGCGGGCGGCTTGCAGGAGGGCAGCTATTTCCATAAGGAGGGCAAGTGGGGCCAGGACGGCGGTTGAACTACTGGCACAAAAGTATTTGAGCAGTATTAACCCACTGTGAACCGATCATTAGCAATTAGTTGTCCTACCGCGCCTGACAGTTTACAGGTTGAGGTAGGGCTTGCGGGCAGCTCATCACGGCGGGGTACGTTATCAGGGGGAAACCCGCCGGGATGAGCTACCCGCCCTGGCCCCGTCCCGGACCAAGCCGGGCCCAGTTTACTTTTTGGCACAGCAGCAGCACCCCGCTGCCCCGCGCCAGGGCCACAG
>NZ_JABKAV010000009.1 GCF_013377905.1 Hymenobacter terrestris | reverse complement strand
CACCCGGCGCAGGGATGGTAGCCGACTGCCGGGGGCCGTCTTTCAGGGCCTGGGCAGGCGGCGGGGGTGGTTAGCAGCGGGAGAATCGATGTCGCGGGAGGATGCGCAAGGGATAGGAAGGATGGCGACGGAGGAGCCAGTGCGGAGCACCGAAGCGGAGCGGAGCCCTGGATAGCCCGACCCGAAGGGATGCGCCCAAATAATACAATTAAACGGAAACCCTCTCGGATATATCTGTTCTATCGAAACATACATTATATTGTATAAATTTGCCTTATCACTATTGAATTCTATTCCGATGCTAAGTCTTGTTAAAACTGGGCAACGCGGCCAGATGGTTGTCCTGACGCCGGTACAGAAACAGCGGCAGGCAAAGCGGTTAGCGGAGGCGGTGCCTACGTTAGCGGCGGCTTATAGTCAGGCGCTGGGACGGTGGGTTGGTGACCCGGTGCTGCGGCTGGTGGGGGTGCCGTTCATTACCGAGTGCTACCGGAGCCCGGAGCGGCAAAATGAACTGTACGCCCAGGGGCGCACCAAGGCGGGGCTGGTGGTAACCTACAAGCGTGGGGGGCAGTCGAAGCACAACCAGGGCCCTCCTACTCCGGCTATGGACGTGGCGTTTTTGCTGGCGGATGGGTCGGTGTCGTGGTCGGGGCTATTGCTGAGCAAGTTTGCCCGGTTGATGAAGTACGCCGATGCCCGGGTGGTGTGGGGCGGCGACTGGCCCTCGTTTAAGGACCGGCCACACTTCGAGGTGCTGACTGATAGCAGCGGGAAAGGAGGTGATGGACATGGATAGCGTGTTCGAGCACTGGGGCGTGGTGACCTCCGCCGTGGCCGGGGCAGTGGCGGTGCTGCTGTATTTCGTGAAGAACTGGCGGGCGGTGGAGGAGCTGAAAGCTACCTGCGTGGCCAACCAGCAGAAGGCCGAGGCGCTGGCTTTGCGGGTGGACGACTACCACGTGTCGGCGGTGGCCCGGGAGGAAAAGTTGCGGCTGGAGATGGGCAAGCAGGCGGAGTCTATCCGCACGGAGGCCCTGCAGCAGCGCACCGAACTGCGCAAGGAGATGGTGGAGCTGGTGATGAAGCTGGGCGAGAAGCTGGCCCACATTGACAAGACCATGGCCTTGGTGGATGAGCGGACGAAAGTGCTGACCGACTTCACCAAGGACCAGCAGAAGCGCAATGAATGGGCGGACCGGATTCTGGCCCGCCTCGACACTCATGGGCCGGCGTAGGCCCTATTTTTCACCCTTCCTTCCCTTATGTCATGCAAGACAGTAAACTGAACATCCTAGACCGGCTCACGTTGCCCACGCCCCGGTTCTTTCGCAAGGTGCGGTCTATCTCGGTGGCTGTGGGGGCAGTGGGGGCTATTCTGGTGGCTGCCCCTGCCCTGCTGCCGGCGGCACTAGTGTCGTTGGGTGGCTACCTGGTGCTGGCTGGCAGCATCGGGGCGGCCGTGTCGTCGGCAGCGGTGAAGCCGGGGGAGCAGGCGGCCGAGGCCCAGGAGCGAAAGGAGTTAATGGGCGGGTCGTCGGCCGAGTCGTTGTAGGGCGCGGGGACGCGGCTTCACTTTGATGTTTTACTCTTTCAACATCCTCCAGATGGCAACCAAGCCTCCTACCGGCGACAACGCCCGCAAAGGGGCCGTGCGCAAACGGTCGCAAACGTTCAACTCGGTAACCAAGCAGTACGTGAAGCGTGATGCCGAGACGGGGCGCTTTATGGATGTAAAAGAAGACGACAAGCCCTTTAAGGCGGTGCGGCGCGAGCGGAAGCGCAAGCCGCCTTTATCAGAATCATAAATGACTACGGCCACCTAAAAGGTGGCCGTAGTCATTTATGGGCAATGGATATGTCAACAAATGGCCTTAAAGAAGCTTCCGCCTTACTTCGCTACACTCATGCCCAAACTAATTGTATCGGGTAATTTATGAGTTGGAGCCAGAAGGCCCAGCAAGTTGCGTTCAACGTCCTGCCAGGGCTGGTCGAGGTTGATAGTGGCTACTCGAAGGTGATGTGAGGTGCCTTTTAGTGCGTAGGAATGTTGAAAGGCTACGGTGACTACCGGGTATAACAGCAAGCCCTCGATGGGGCGGGCGTCGTTCGGCAAGCGCGCGTGCTGCACATAGGCATATAGTTGATATAGATGACTAGAAATCAGCTTTTCTTTGTCGTAGTGCTTCTTTAGGGCTTCTTTATAGTACTTGCAATCGATAATCAGCTTGCGGTCGTTGGCTGTCAGCGACACGTCGGTTTTCATGCCGGGTAGCAGGTCTTGGGCTGCTGGAGTATCGGGAGTTAGGTGCCAGGTGAATTGTTCGGCACTGACCTTGAAATGGCTTTGGCGGCGATGGTAGAAGTTACGGACGAACCGCTCAAACAGCGCCGCCATACGCTTTTCGTTCCCCGTGAAATGATTGAACAGGTGCTGGCCGCTGGATTGATTGAGCAGTATCTCCTCATGAATCAGGCGGCAGATACTCAATAGCAGGCGGTAGTGCGCCGTGTGGCGATGCAGCACTACTTGGTCGAACACGCGAATATCGAGCACGGGTACCAGCGCTACATCAGGCAGGCGTACGTATAGGCTGCGCACTTCCTGACGAAGCGAACTGGCCAGCTGCGACGTGGTAAGCAAATAATGCAGTGTGGCTTTGAGCAGCCGATTGATAGGTATGTCGTGACTGAGCTCGTCGAAGGTGCACCAGGCGCGGGCGGTAGGCAGGGTTTGCTGGCGAATGGAGTCGGTAAGCAGCAGCTTACCTCGCAAGCGACTGGTGAGCTCAGTTTCGGGGACGTAGTCGCGAGCCAGACCACGCTTTAGCACGTGGGTAGTGCCGTGTATCAATACCCGGGCAAGCAGGTCGAGCAGGGAGTCGGCGGGCTCGGCGCTTACGGCCACGGCCTCAGCTTCTTCCAGCTGGTCCCAAGCGTAGGTGAGCAGATGGTAAAGGCTCTGAACCGGGATGCTCATTCGCCAGGCACGTCCACTTGGAGGGCCGCAATAGCTTTGGTTGCCCGTTCCTTATCGTCAAACCAATATTCCCGGAGTAGCGGGGCGATGTCGTGCTGGATGATAGCGTCCCACCAGCCGGCGGGGCCTTCGCCATTGGGGGGCGTGCAGAAATAGCTGTGTCCGATGAGAAAACCATCGCCCAAGTTTTTGTCCTTGCGGATAGTCTCATTCAGCGCCTCAACGCGCTGGATTGCTTCCGTTGCTAGGTGGGCGGGTATGTGTTGGCTTACGAGATGCTGCACCAGCTTAGTGCCCAGCAGCGGCACCAGGTCGACGAAGGTAAAGCGGCGGCGCAGGGCATAATCTACTAAGGCTAGGCTACGGTCGGCGGTGTTCATGGTGCCGATGACGTAGAGATTGGGCGGTAAGTAGAAGGCCGACTCGCCTTCTTTGCGGTAAGTGAGTGGTAGCGCGTATTGTTCACTGCGCTTATCAGCTTCGAGGAGCATGAGCAGCTCGCCAAAAATCTTGCTTAGGTTGCCGCGGTTGATTTCGTCGATGATGAAGAAGTAGTCATGGGCTTGGTCGTGCTGCGCTTTGCGCACAAAGTCGACAAACACCCCGTTGGCCAATTCGAAACCGCCCGTGGCCGTGGGGCGCCAGCCTCGGATAAAGTCTTCGTAGCTGTAGCTCTGATGAAACTGCACCAGCTGCACGCGGCGGTTGTCCTGCTCCTTCATCTGAAGCCAAGCTAGGCGGCGGGCCACGTACGTTTTCCCCACGCCGGGCGGGCCCTGCACAATCAGGTTCTTTTTGCGCTTGAGGGCCACCTGCAAATGTTTGATGGCATCGGTGGTCAGAAAGAGGTCCTGCTCTGCCTCAGCCAGCGTGTAAGCGGGCAACGTTGGGGCTGTTATGCGCTGGGCACGGGTGAAAATAGCAGTGAATTCGGCGGGTGTAAGCTGATAGAGGCTACCCATTTTGGCGGCTAACGGCTCGCACTGCGCCAGTTCGGTCATCTGCTGCAGCTGTTGCAGCGTCAGTTCTTCGCGCACAAACTCTTTGACGCGTAGGGTGATGATTTCGCTTTTGGGGTCAGCACTATTTGTTCCAAGTCCATCCTCTACCTCTACCTCCTCGGATGCGTGGGCAGCCTCGGTAATTTCCAGAATGGCTTTGACGCGCTTGGTAGGTGTTGTTTCGTAGCCGATAACCAGGTCGCCAGGGCGCACCTGCTGAAAATACGCATAGACGTTGCGTTTATTTCCCTTCTCATTGTGGGTGGTCCAGGTCTGCTCCTGGCCAACTTCAAAGTCGTCGACCTTCCAGAATTTCGGGTTGATATTGAGCCACCAATAAGCCGGCGTCACAGACGCATCTTCGTCGTACGCTACAACGGAGTCCTCTATCATCCCAGTTTCATCATCATCATCGGCGGTACCGCCCACTTCGTTATCCGCCAGCCGGGCCAGGGCTGCCCTTTGCGACGTCAGACGGGCGTAGGCGGCCCGAACTTCCAGCCATTTAGTTGTGCGAGACCAAGGGCTTCGGACCAGAAACGGGTTGCCTTTCAACTCTACCGGCTGCGTGAGCACCCACTCGACTGAGCAGTAAAAAGGCAGATTATCCTGCGCGTCGTAGTCGAAGCGGCCTGTTAGGATACCTACACCCAGCACCTGACGCGTCCCACTAATCACCACGACAACGTCATCAGGCCGGGCGTCCTCCAGTTGTCGGCGTACAAATTCGGAAGGGTTGGCCAACTGTCCGAATAAGGGGCGGATGACGCTCTGGTCCCGGTAGCGGTTCCAAATGCCTGTCGCCCCCGACTGCAGCTCGACTTGCGCGCTCCAGTAGACTCGGGGACGGGGAGCAGGGTCGGGGAATTTACCGGCCAGCATATCAGCACAGCGAAGCTCGGCCCGTTGCCGCATGTTGTCGAACTGCTCTTGGGTGAACCGGTGCCCCCCCTCCCAGTGGGGCGTGCGGGCGGCGTGGGCCGCAACCGCCTCGTCGATGCCGGGTACGGTCGCTGCCAGTGTGGCATCAATGGTTGAAAGCAGGGCGTCCAGCGTCGGGATGTCGCGGGATACGGTGTAAGTGAGCTGCAACATGCGGTTGGTAGCGGGGGCCTCAACCCAACTCACCTCCTGGGGCCACTCAACGGCCTTTAGCGCAGCATACAGCCCCAGGGAAGGCAACGTATTCTTATGGAACTGGGCTTTAGGGTCGGCGGGGCGCTCTTTTGCCACAAATAGCTCTACCCGGAGGCCAAAAGTGCCATCAGGGTTCACCCGCACAATGTAGTCGAGCAGGTCCATAGCGGAACCTGGAAATCCGATAGGAATATACCATAGCGTGAACGCGAAGTACTGATTGTTGGGCAACCTATTGGTACCTATAAATAGGCCTTTCCACGCAACAGGGGCGACACTAAACTTTTGGCGAAGTGAAAACCGGAAGCCAGAATCGGCAGCATGGTGGGTGAGCAGGTGACGGTACACCGCTACTTGGGTAGCCAGATAAGAACTCATAAACAGCGAATAGTACCCGGCGGGAAGTGCTTGGGCAGCATGAAAGTCGGAAACCAACGGGCAACGGCCAAACTTTCAGCTTTAATGGTGTCCTATTTGCGCGCCATGGTGTCTTTTTTGAAACTTACCCTATAGTTGGCTGTGAAGTATTGGCTAGAAGCGCGGGATATAGCGGGCTTCGGCCACGTCGTGGATGAAGCGGGTGGCGTGGTGGGCGAGGTCGGCGGCGAAGGCCGGGCCGGGCAGTAGGCCGTGGAAGCGTAGGGCGGCATCCTGGTGGATGGCGGTGCCAAGGCCGGCCGACTGTTGATAGGCGGTGTAGGCCAGCGCCAGCAGAGGCTCGGCCGCCAGTAGGCGGGCGTGGTCGGGCACCCGGTCGCGCTTGATGCGCTGGTTGAACTGGCGGTCGACGGGCAGCAGGTTCCAGAGCTCGTTGACGGGGTATAGGGAAAGGGGCAGCAGGTGGTCGAGGTCGTAGTGCTCGGGCCTGGAGAGGGTGTTTTGCGTCCAGGGGCAGGTAAAAGGTCCTTTTTCGTGGAGCAGGATATTGACCTGGTTGCGCTCCCACTTTAGGGGGAGGCGGTTGTCGGGGCGGGTGGTGAGCAGGGTGTAGACGTGGCCGCGGGTGACGAGCTGGCCAGTGGCCTGAGTGACGGTTTCGGTGAACAGACTCCACTCGTGCAGGCAGAGGGCTTCGACGTAGAGCGAGAGGCGGTGGAAGGCTTCCCACAACGTAGCGGGCACAACCAAGCAGGCATCCTGAGGGTTGGTGCCGGGCAGGGCCTGCACCTGGGCCGGGAGCTGGCGGAGGCGGGCGGGCTTATCGAAGACCGACCAGTGGCCTGGGCCGGCATGCTTAATGGGCTTTTGAATGGCTGTAGCAGCGGCAGCCACTGCCCGGGCGTAGGCCTGCTGCAGTTCGGGCACGTAGGTGGCCCGGCGGCGCGGGGTGCGCATCTCGGTGAGCAGGAAGAAGCCGTCGGCGGGTTGGGCGGGCAGTTGCACGCGGGCCTGCCACTGCCGCCGTAGCTCGGTCAGGGCCGGGCGGAAGGACATATCGTTGCGGATCTGACCACGCACGATGTTACGGGCGCCCTGGTAGATGGGCTGGTGCTCGTCGGCGAATGGCCAGTAGTAAGCCGTCCAGAGCTCGGCCAGGCGCGTGAGGGGCACCGCGACGGGCTGTCCGGCTTGTGCTAGGCCGGGATAGAGCAGGGCCAGATCGTTGAGGGCCCGTAGCAGGGCTATCTTGTAGCTGGTTTTCTTGTCGTCGTGCTTGAGAATGGTGGCAATGACCTGGTCGCCGGATAGTGGGAGCATTAGTTGCGGTAGTCAGCTTTGAATGCCTGAGTAGCAAGAAGGAAATCTGATATTTCAGTTAGCATCTGCTTCTTCTCATCAAATGTGAGCTTGTCGAATGATTTGGCGGATAGGTTGACTTTACGGACGGCCCGCACCTGATCATACACTCCTCTGCCGCCACGTTGAATCAAATAACTGTAATCTTTCAATTTGTAATACTTAGAAGAACTAGCGGCAAATCGATCAGCTTCTTTACTTGAGACGATACCTTGTATAGCTAATTGAATAGAAGTAAATAGGCTGCTTTCTATTTTAACTGAGAATGTGTTTCCTACGGCTCGAATAGTCACTCCTACTTGGTTCCCCTCGACATAGCTATTTTGGTCAACGTTTGCACTTAAATAATCAGCGAGGATGGCCCCAAACTCCCTTTCCTGAAATTTCCTCTCTTCCCAACTTAGCGCTGAGGGTGCAGCTGGTGGTTCAGTTGATTTAGCCTTTTCTTGGGGTGTAGATATACCCACTTCATGCGGCGTGATGAATTGCGCAACAAACTGGCGCAACTGGGCAAGTTCTTCAGGGGTTTCCAACTGCCCTCCGATTTCGATGGAGTTGCCAATTGAACTGCTCAGCAAGTTTAAAGAAGCAATAATACCAGTCGTCTCATTGAAGTATAGCTTGGCATGCAGGTTAGGAACCAGCCGGGGTATGATGCCAATGTTCTCAACTTGCTCTTTGCTTTTCAGGTTCGAGGACTCATGCCGGATGTAGAATGCAATACTAACGCCCCGATTGCGCGCTGCTATTAAGGCACTGGAAACCTGCTTGGAGTAGGAAAGATCAACGTATGGAGAAACAAGCACTAGCTCTTTTTGAGCTTCTAAAATAACGTCTAATAGTTGGCCACTGATCTTGTGAGAAGGAAGGATTTTCATTTTTTAAACTTAGGAAAACTAGTTGGCAGGGCCCTTGTCCACGCTGGCTTCCACGACCTGCTGCACGGCCACGGGAACGGCCGAGAGCAGGTCGAGGCCAGTGGCGGCTTCAATGGCGTCGACGCTGACGCGGTACTGGCTCCAATCGGTGCTGATGGAATTGTCGTTGGGCGTGTCGATGGCGATGACGCGGGTGCTGGAGCTGACGCGGGTGGCGTCGTTGTCGCCGGTGGGCAGGACGACCACCACTTTCCAGAGACGGGCGGGCACGGTGACGCGGCCCTGGTCGAGGGTGGTTTGGAAGCCATTGGAGCCGGTGCCGCCCTTGCCGTAGGCGCCGCAAATGATATATACCTCGTTGCCGGTGCTGAGGAAGGTGCGGGTGTAGTTTTCGAGGTTAGCCCACGTCTGCTGGTTGTTGCGCGGAGCCTGGGGGACCATGTTGGTCATCAGGAATGTGGTCGAGTTGTCGGGCACGGTGTTGGTGCGGTCGGCGGAGGGGCACTGATGGCCGCGGTCGAAGCCGGAGCCCGTGTAGCTGGCGGACTGCACTTGGTACCAGCCGGCGGGCAGGGTATTATCGGCGCGGAAGTCGTCCTGGCGGGCAGCAGAGCCGCGCCAGGTGGCGTCGAGGTGCCAGCTGACCCAGGTGGAGATGCCCCGGTCGCGGTGGTAGGACAGCGCGTACTGGGATTTGCTGAGCAGGTAGTTGGTGGGCTGATTGACGTCGGGGATGGCGCCGCTGGGGTTGCCGAGGATAAGGTGCTCGGATAGCTGCTGGGTAGGCGTTACTGGGGCGGGGTCTTTAGTGGAGCAGGCGGTGGCCAGTAGCAGTAGGGCTAGCGTAGCCGGCAGTTGTAGTTTGTGCATTTCTGAAAAGTAGACCAGGAAGCGCGGGAAAAGCAAGTCCAGGGCGCGGCTATTTAAGCGCAAAGAAACGCCACTTATGCGTATAAGTGGCGTTTCTTTGGTCTGCAGGATGGAGTTGGTGCGGGGCCAGTCAGTGAAGCTTTTCAGAAAGTAGCCAGCCAAGCGCATTCGTTATCAGAAATTTTAATATTCGTAACTCCAGCAGTTATTGTTTCTATCTAGGTCTGGACAACTGCCTTGATGGTTAGCTGCCGTCGCTTCGGCAACCCATATAGTGCCTTCCTTACGGCGAGGATAAAGTCGCGAAGGATGGAAACACGTGACGTTGCTCTTAGCATGGGCACAGGCTCTTTTATCAGCCTCATTCATAGCGTCAAATTCAGTTTCTCCAGTCCCAATGAATCTTGTACCCAGGATTTCTTCTGGGATTTCCGCAGGAACTATACTGCCACTAGGATTTTTAGGCAGGTTTGCGAATAGAGGGTTAGTTTTCCCAAATTGTTTTTTGTCTTCGTTCATGATTTTTTTGATTTAGGCTGAAGATTTGCAATAATAATACTGAAAAAATTACATAAAATCCGTTTTTTAGATACTGAAGTTGTTTAGAAAGTAGAAGTTGGGGCGATTTTGTGCAGCATTAGTACGGTAAAGACCAACCAGTGCAGACCCAGCCAGTTTTGCAAGCCAGTGGGTCGCACCTCAAATCCCCCGCTTTTGTGGAAGTCTTTTCTGTTTTGCGCTTGGCTGGCTGCTTCCTAAAAAACTTCAGTATGTTTTTAAGAAGGGTGGCGTAGGCTAAGATACTTGCGGGCCAAGTATCAGGCTTTTTAGCCAACTGGCTAGCCTGTTGCTCAGGAGTTGAAGAGGGTTGTGATGGGTGGTCGAGGGATAGAGGGCAGGAAGGAAGCGGCAGATATGCGGTGGCACTCTTTAGCTTTGTCTGGTTTTTGCCTGACTAGCAGAACTTACTCGATGTTGAACCCGTGTTGGTGAGCTCAGGGAAAACTATCTAAGCGTATGCTATACTACCTGATACTCGGCGCTCTGCTTGTATTATTGCTTGTCTTTTTCCAGCAGGCCAAACAGGCTAAGCGGCAAAGGAATACCACGCACCTGCGCCTCTTGTTGGTTGAAATCGAGCAGGCAGAAAGAGCCTTTAGCGGCTACATCTCGCCCGAGGCCGGCTACTTCGCCAACCATACCCGCCAGGTGTGGCAGACACAATATGAGGCGCTGGGCCGGAGCGTGGCGGCTTATCAGTACCAGAATAGTGAGTTGTCGGGACTGGAGAAAAGCAGGGTCGGGAGCTTTCTGGATTACCACCAGCGGGGGGAAGCTATCCGGGCGGAATTCAACCAGGCTTTCATCCCGCAAGAGTTGGCGCGCTATGACGCCCTGTTTAGCCAGGTGGAAGGGCGGAGCCTGGACGTGCAGCAGCGGACGGCTATCGTCAGTGATGAGGACAACAACCTGGTCGTGGCCGGGGCGGGTTCGGGGAAGACGACGACCATCGTGGGGAAGGTGCAGTACGTGCTGGATCGGTACCGAATTGCGCCCGACAGGATTTTGCTTATTTCGTTTACCAACCAGTCGGCGACGACGCTGGCTGAGCGCATTGGCATTGCGGGCATTCAACCCCGCACCTTCCACAAGTTTGGGAAGGACATTATCGGAACGGTGGAACGGCAGCAGCCGTCGCTCTATGATGAAAGCCAGCTCGACGGGTTTCTGACGGGGGCCCTGCAGGAACTGATGCAGCAGCCGGCCTATACCGAGCTGCTGGTTGATTTCTTCCTGTATGAGCTAAAGCCCCGCAAGCCCAACGAGGAATTCCGTAGCCAGGGGGAGTACATCCAACACCTGCAGGACTTCAACTTCCGGTCGTACAAAACGGTGGGCCGGGAGAGCAACGGCAAAACCACCTATAAGCGGGAGACGGTGAAGAGTGTGGAGGAGTGCCGCATTGCCAATTTCCTGCTTTTACATAACGTCGAGTATCAGTACGAGGCACCTTATGAGCACCGCACGGCGACGGCTCAGCACGCGCAATGGAAGCCAGATTTCACCATTATGCAGGATGGGCAGCGTATCTACCTGGAGCATTTTGGAGTAGACCGGGCGGGGAATGTGCCGGCCTTTTTTGCCAAGGAAGGCCAGAGCGTGGCGGATGCGCGCGCCCGCTATCAGGAGAAGATGGAATGGGCCCGGCAAACCAGTCGAGCCTACGGAACGCTACTGCTGGAGACCTACAGTTATCAAGCGTCTGAAGATCGACTGCTCGGATTTCTGTACGACCTGCTTGTACAACACGGCATTCGGCTGCAGCCCAAAACCGCGGCCGAAACCTGGGCTATCATTTCGGCGGCGGCGGCGGACGAGGTCAGCGGCTTTCAGACCCTGCTGCGCACGTTTATTGGTCACCTGAAATCGAATAATTACACGGTTGACCAAGTGCGGCAACGCAATGAACGAGGCACCGATATCGTCCAGATGAAGCGCAACCGGCAGTTTTTGCAGGTGGTGGAGCCGCTGTTTGAACATTATGCCGGGGAGCTGGCGCGCCGGCAGGAAATAGACTTCAACGACCTTATCAACCGGGCCGCGGGCTACGTGCGAAGCGGGGAATACGACCAGCGGTTCGACTATATTATCATCGACGAGTTTCAGGACATTTCTCAGGGGCGCTACCAGCTTATCCGGGCGCTGACCGAGCGGCACCCGGCCACCAAGCTGTTCTGCGTGGGGGATGACTGGCAATCGATTTACCGTTTTGCGGGCAGTGACCTGTCGCTTTTCAAGAACTTCTCTGAGAAGTTCGGCTATAGCTTGCTGTCGAAGATTGAAACGACATACCGCTTCCACGAACCCCTAATAAGCGACTCTAGCACCTTTATCACCCAAAACCCAAACCAGACGCCCAAACAGCTGCAGAGTGGTAGCCCGGGTAAGAAAACAACGCATCGGGTGGTGTACACGGCGGCTCAGCAGGATGACACGACAGTGCTACGCGACCTGCTGGACGAGCTGATTGCTACAGTTCCGGACTTGCACCAAAAGGAGTTCCTGTTGTTGGGGCGGTACTCGTTCGACTTGAATCGGCTGAAGAACACGACGCGCTCCTTTACCATTGATGCCAGCCGCCGCACCGTGCGGTATGCCTATTTGGATGGTGCTGGCAACCCCCAAACGTTGCATTTGCCCTTTCTGACGGTGCATAGATCGAAGGGTCTGGAGGCCGATATTGTTATCGTACTGAACTGCAATTCCGGCCGGTTGGGCTTTCCGTCGGAAATGGCGGACGATCCGGCGCTGGGCCTGGTGCTGAGTGCTGCCGACCAGTTTGCGAATGGGGAAGAACGGCGGTTGTTCTATGTAGCGCTGACGCGGGCAAAAGAGCAAGTGTTTCTGGTGACGGACCCGGCGTTTAAGTCGAAGTTCGTCAGGGAGCTGGAGGCACAAAATGGCGGGGCGCCGGGGCAGCAACTGGGGCGGCAATGCCCGGAATGCCGGACAGCAGAGTTGGTAAAACGGACCGGAATAAGCACTAAGGGCGTTCCATGGGCGTTTTATGGTTGTCCAAATTTTGCTTACGGGTGCGATTATAAGGAGTGGGTGAAGGCATCCGCGGTGAGTGCGTAATCGGTGTAGGTAGGGAACACACTTCGAGCACCAGGTGTGCGGAGAGTGATAACTGACGCGTCGGTAAACGCTCAGTCACTCTTCCTTATGTCGCAACTATATACCCCCTACTCCGACACCCTTTACGACTCGCAAGTAATTACAGATAAATCATTTACAAGCCTTGATTCTCTTCTTCCCCGACAGCAATTCCGAGGAAGTGGGCAGCAGCGGTGCTCAGCTGACCACCAATAGGTCTTCGAGGCGGGTAGTGTAGGCGGGGCTGCGGTGCTCGGCGCGGCCGAGCCAGGGGGCGGCGGGCTGGCCAGCGGCGGCCGGTGGGGCTATGCTGGCGGCGGGGCACACAGTGCCGCGGCCGAACTGACGGTTAAGCGCATCGAGGCTGCGCATGAGCTGCCGGGCGCGGGCGTCGGACTCGGGCGTGGCGGCGGGCCGGCCGGTGGCGGAATCAGCGGCGGGGGCAAACAGGCTGAGCTGCTGGCCCTGGCCGGGTGGTTCGAGGCCGTCGAGCACGACGCCGGCTTTGACGTAGCGGCGGCCGGGCTCGTAGAGCTTTTCCAGCAGGCGGCGGGCGTAGGCCAGCAGGCAGAGCGTGTCGGCGGTGGGGCCAGCGGGCGGCGTGAGCGTGGCCGAGCGGGTGTAGGGCGGTGGCACGCGGGTATCGTAGCGGTCCTGGCTGAGGAAGACGGTGAGGATGTGGGCCTGGTCGCGCTGGGCGCGGAGCTTCTCGGCGGCCCGGCTCAGGTAGGTGCTTACGGCGCCCCACACGTCGTCGAAGGCCGTCAGGCGCTGGCCGAAGGAGCGGGAGCAGCTGATGCTTTGGCGGGCCAGCGTGCCGTCTTCGGACGGGTGCAGGCCCTGGCAGGGCTGGCCGCGCAGCTCCTGGATGAGCCGCCAGCCCACGACACCCCCGAGGTGCTGGCGGGCCCACCCCTCTCCTACCTGGCTGAGCTGCCACGCCGTGCTGATGCCGTGGGCCTGGAGCTTGGCGGCGTACTGGCGGCCCACGCCCCACACGTCGGTGGCGGGCAGGGCCCGGAGCGCCCGCTCGCGACGGGCTTCGGTGTCGAGGCGCAGGATGCCCTGGAGCTCGGGGAATTTCTTGGCCAGGCGGTTGGCGACCTTGGCCAGCGTTTTGGTGGGGGCCAGCCCCACGCAGGTGGGGATGCCAGTGCAGTCGAGCACGTCGCGGCGGATGGCGCGGGCGCGGGCGTCGAGCGGGCCGCACCAGGTGGTGAGGCCGTCGAGGTCGAGGAAGGCCTCGTCGATGCTGTAGACTTCGACGGCGGGTGCGTGCTCGGCCAGGCGGGCCATCACCCGGCGCGACATGTCGCCATAGAGCGGGTAGTTGGAGCTCAGGGCCTGGCCCTGGTGGCGGGCCAGCAGCTCGCGCACCTGGAAGAAGGGCGCCCCCATGACGATGCCGATTTGCTTGGCTTCGGGCGAGCGACTGACCACGTTGCCGTCGTTGTTGCTGAGCACGACCACGGGCCGCCCGTCGAGGCGGGGCTGGAAGACCCGCTCGCAGGAGACGTAGAAGTTGTTGCCGTCGACCAGACCAAACATGTTTTGAGCTTTTAGCTGACAGCTGTTAGCTATTAGCTTTCGTTCTGGGGTAGCTGACTGAACTTGAGCTAATAGCTATCAGCTAACAGCTTAGATTCAATCGCGGCTGCGGATTAGGGCGGTGAGGCGGCCGGGGATGAGTTCGTGGACGACGTGGGTGACGACGCCCCAGATGCGCAGGTTGTCGGGTTCGGTGATGGGGTAGTCGGGGTAGTCGGGGTTTTCGGCCTGGAGCCACCAGCTGGTGCCGCGGCGCACGAGGCGCTTGACGGTGCACTCGCCCTCGATGACGGCGACGACGATGTGGTTGTGGTCGGCTTCGAGGTGCTTGTCGACGGCCAGCAGGTCGCCGGAGTGGATTTCGGCTCCCTGCATGCTCTCGCCCGACACGCGCACCAGGTAGGTGGCTTCGGGGTGGCGGAAAAGCAGGCGGTTAAGGTCGAAGAGCTCTTCGAGTTCGTCGGTGGCCGGCGAGGGGAAGCCGCAGGGAATCAGCGAGGCGTAGAGCGGCAGCCACAGGGTAGTGGTGGGCGTGCCCACGTCGATAAGTTCAACAGTTGTCATGGCAGGGAACCGGCTAAGCCAGCTTTGCAATACTACTAAATAAATTAGTATAATTGAACGTTCTTAACGCCCTGACCCTGGGCATGCTTAAGGTATTCGCCTCTGCAAGGTAGTGAACGGGCATTTTACGAAGGGTACCTCCCCTACCCTGCCGGGTGAAAGGCAGGCTAAAAAAAATAGCAAAAACACTATGCCTTACTATCTACCGGACGCGGAATCGTTGGAGGAAATCTTTGGGGAGTATATGAACCGGGGGCTGCGGTTTGACCTGACTCCGGTGAAGCCATTTGGCTGCTACGGGCTGCGGGTGCATTTGGGCGTGCTAAGCGATGTAGCCCCGTTGTTTGGGTTGTGGCCGGATAAAATGGAAACGCCAGAGCAGGCGCAGCAGTGGCTGGAAGAGGTGCGCGATACGCAGCTACCGGAGTTTTATCAGCTGCGGTGATAATGTAATAGCAAAAGAATAAAATGGCTCTTGGATTGGGGTTGAAGCGACTCCTATATTAGCTGCTCACTCCAACCCTATTTGCTGTTTTAGTATGAGTAATGTTTTAATACAAGTTGATGAGAGAATAGCTCTAGAAGAAGAAGCCAAGCGGCAATCGGGGCGTAAGGACATGAAGCAGCACGCTGATAAGCTGATTAAAGGTTTTAAAGAATTAGATAAAACAGCGGCGCAACGGGGGGTATGGGAGTTGACACAGAATGCGTGTGACCTGACGGAAAGTGGTCGTATAACAGTAGATTTCCAGGAGGGAAAATTCTCGTTTAGCCATAATGGGGACGCTTTCACGGTTGATACATTGCTTTCTCTAATTAAGCAGGTTAGTTCCAAGGATTCGACAGGAGAAGAATCGGGTGAAGAAAAGCGGAAGAAAATCGGGCGGTTTGGAACAGGGTTTATCACCACCCATTCCTACGGGCGCACATTGCTCGTTAGTGGCTCATTGAAGCTGGCACCGAGCAACTATGTGGCATTAGATGAATTCTGCATCGACCGGACGGATGGCCGTTCTGAAGACCTGCTGCTGAAAATTGAGCATCAACAAAATGAGGTGTATTCCAAGGTGCGAGAGTCGGTAGGTGTTACAACACCCAGGGAATTGACGACGCTAGCGTACGTACCGGCATCAGATACAGAGAGAAATAATATAAGCCAGGCATTAGCCAGTGTGAAGCTGAGCATGCCGTACGTAATGGCATTGAATGGGGGGCTTAAGGAAGCTACCGTGATTGATGAGCAAGGCAACTCTACTCACTACCGCAAGGGAGAAGCACACGAATGGCAGGGCTTGTGGAGGTTACCTATTGAGTTTAATGACACTACGCAACTACTGCATTGCCTTTGCCCACCAGATAGCGAATTACAGATTGTGCTGCCCTTAAGTGAGCATTTGGATGCCCATGAATGGCCGAAGGACTTGGCACGCTTATTCTTGTACTTCCCGTTGATTGGGTCGGATAAGTGGGGGTGCAATTTTCTGGTTCACTCCTCAGCCTTCGCACCAACCAACGAGCGGGACGGTCTGCACCTGACGTTGGAAAATGACCAGGCTCGGGATGAGGCGTTACTTAATCGGAAAGAGCTAACGCGAGCTTCGGAGTTGATTTTTGATTTCCTAGAGCGCATGGCCGAGCAAGTGAAGCAGCCATTAAGGTTAGCGCGAGTGCGGTTTGATGCAGTGGAGAGTCTGGAAGATGACGACTTTAGGAAAGACCTGCAGAAGCAGTGGGTAGATAAGTTTCGGGAGCTGCCACTGGTCGAGACTTCAGTTGGACGACGGAAACCGATGGAGTGCTTTTTCCTGAAGCAGGACCTGTTGCTCGACGAGGAAGTGATACCTGCTATACAGACAGTAGCGGAAAAGTTGTGGGGTGGGCTGCTGCCGTTGGCCAACTTGGCTGATGAGTGGGATGCCGTGTTGATGGAATGGCATGACATCACCATTCAGCGGATAGGCTCGAAAGAATTGGCGGAGGCTATTGCTAAGTCGGGAGAACTGCAGCGGTTTGAGCCAGATGTTCTGCGACAGGTGTATGTGTATTGGTTGAAACGAGGGCAGCAGCAGCTATTTGATGCTCATACTTTACTTCCGGACCGGCTGCTTCACTTCAAGAGCAGAGCGGACCTTCAGCGAGGACTGAATTTGGATTCAGCGTTTATTGAGGTGCTGGAGTTAGTGCTGCCGGCTAAGATGGGGGGTTTAGTAGAGGACGATTTTGAGTTGGGGCTAGGGCTTACGCCTTACAATAGGCATGAACTGGCGGCGAACGTAACGGAGCAAGGGCGGCTCTTGATTGACCAAGGAGTGAGCAAGGTACCGGATGACGTGAGGAAAGGTTTGTTACGGTTATGCAGCATTTTCCCAAATGAAACGGCTACTGTTACCAATAGCCTACGGTGGCGGCTGATGCCGGAATTAAATGCCTTTTATGGAGAAATTTACCAACCGCATATTATTGCCAATGTGGCGGATGATGAGGTTCGGTATGAGGAGACACCGTTGCGGCTTCTGGTGAAACTGGTATTGCTGGATTTCAAGGCTAACTATGAGTCGGATGCAGCGTGGAAGGTGACGGCTTTACCCCAATTGCTGACGCTGCTGGATTTGGTATCGAGTTCGGCGGATTTGCGGAGTGAGGTACTGATGACGGCCGCAGTTTTTCCGAATCAATTGGGAGAATTGTGCTTGAGTAGTGGATTGAGCCGGGAACAAGGGTTTTCCCCCTCCGCTGCCAACGAGGAGATAAATGCGGAACAACTAAAGGATTGGTACCGCGAAGGGATGGGGACGGATTGCCGGAAAGGCCTACTGGACCAGCGCTTTGACTTGGTTGGAGCGCGGATGGGCCTGGCTGTAGAAGATGGCGCGGGGGTGGCTGGGCGTTTGGAAACGAAGCTAGCCGAACAGCTAATAGAGAAGATTGAGAGCCATCCGAAGCAGCGCCTAATTGTTGAGATTATCAATAAAATGACAGCTGAGAAAGGATGGGAAGACTATTTCTCGCGTATTAACGCGAAGAAAGCGGATGTGATGCTGGCTAAGATTTCAGACCCTACGGTGAAGGATAATCTTTTTGGCATTATCAGTTTAAAGAAGGACCAGATAGCCTTGTTAGGCCAACTAGCACAGTCGGATAACTTGGGGGACCTTTTGGACCAAGCTGAAAAGCTGCTGCAGAAAGAGAAGGACCAGGCCTTTAGTTTTGCCTTCAAGAAGTTGATAGGAGTAGGTATCGAGAACCTGATTCGTAAGAACTTGAAGGACCAGGTGCAGGGGCTGGAGGTGCTCATAGAAGAGCAGCAGAATGGGCAGGATATTGTGTTGCGGCTGAATGGGGAGGTGATTTACCAGATAGAAGTGAAGTCGCGGTGGGACAGCAAATACTCGGTAACCATGAGTTATCGGCAGTTGAGTGAGGCTATTCAGCATCCGGATAGGTATGCGCTATGTAGTGTTGATTTGGTGGATTACAAGCTGGATGAGCCCGCGAAGCGACATCAGGTAGAGGATATTGCTCAGATACAGGACCGGATTCGTTTCGTGACGAGTATTGGGCACCAGATACATCCGCTGGTGGAAGGGCTGAAAGCGGTGGAAGCAGATGAGAATGCGGTGCGGTTAGCGGACGAGTACCGGGTAATTATTCCTCAGCGCGCTATTGCTAAAGGAAGAGAGCTGAAAGAATTCATTGCTTATATGATGGAATTAATCAATCAATAGAAAATAAAAAAAGGCCGACTAACTAGTCGGCCTTTTTTTATTCAACCTGTTTATATTCTATTAGGAGAAACTGGCTAATTTTATATTCATTGTAAAGCTTTTCTCCGAAGTCAGCCCAAGTATCTAATAAGTTTTGACTTTCGGTACGGTTGGATGGTAACTCATCAGCCAAATTTGCTGGTACCACTGAAAGTGGGGCATTTTGAGGAAAGGCTAACTGTTCGAGCTTTTCGACTAAAAGAGCAGCACCTTGTTTATCCAGACCACCAGCACTACGCAATCCATCTTGGGCACGGGTAAACACATCTAAGAATTGGCCAAGATTGTACGCCTCCTCTACTACGCTAGGAGAATGGAAGCAAACTTCTGTTCCCGTCTGCAGGAAACTGTATTTATGTTTGTGGTGCTCTACTCTATTGTGAGGGGGAATACAAATATGACCTTTAAATACAGAAAGGGAGGAGAACCCGACACTTGTATCTTTAATATGCCCCTTATCATTCTCTCTTATTTTAAGTGATTCGTAGTCATATTCAAGAGGAAAGTGGTTTCTTGAATTAAGAAATATACCAAGCCTATGTAAACGCGCTGGCCAATAGTATAGGTTATGAATATAACGACTATATGCTGTTTTTCTCCAGAAAAGCGGAGCAACATACATGGCATCACCAGATGAATTTAGCTTTAGTTCATTTCGGATTTTTAATAGAATATTATGCTGCAAATCATTTTGCTTTTCTCCTTGTTTCCGCAATCCAAAAAAAAGAATACGAGGACTATTACTCTTATGCAAAGCTGTTCTTGCCTTCAGTATCCCACTACTACTAGTCTCTGGATATCCTTCTACTCTTTTGAATTGCAGGTATAAAGGCTTTATAGATTCGATTACTACGTCTGCGCCAAGCTCATTCTCCTCTTTTACAGAAAGAGGTAGTATGAATAGTGGTTTACCTGGGAATGAAGCTAGGGTTAGAAGATGTTGAATCATGTAACCAGCTAATTCTTCGGTGAAATCAGGGACAAGTTTGTTGCCAGTACTTGACTTTCGCTTTTTTACTGTAGGATTAATCATTTAAAAGAAAGCTAAGTGAAACATAATTAAAAGTATTGCTAATTATCTAAGCAGGTTTTAAGCAACATGGCTCCTATTTCTTTTGGTAGATAGGGTGGATTCTTGCGGTGAAGCATTGCGTGGCAATTGGGGCATACTGGAATCAAATCCTCTGTTGGATTTACCTGGTATGTTTCTCCGATAGATGCCAAGGGCTTAAGATGGTGGACATGGATGAGTCCTTCACCTTCTGAACCGTATTTATCGAAAAAATTGAAGTCGCATATTTGGCATGTTGGTCCACCGTAATGAGCAATGCAGGCTTTGCGGGCCTCGGTGTTGCGCTCATACTTGTTTACCAGCACTTGTGTAGTGGCACCTTCAAAGAAGGTCTGCCCTGCATCTGACTGAACTTCATCGGGGTAGTCATATACTTGGGTGTTGACTACATTCCAGAGTACTCGTATTGGACCTTCGGATTCTGGTAGCTGTGCTTGCACCTGGCCAACGTACTCGAAGATGCTGCTGTCGCCCACTTTTGTGAAGAGGTGGTTTACTGCGTTGAGCTGAAACAGTCGGTTTACTCCTAGATGTTTGTGCAAACTGCCTGCTTTGCCAAACCACTCGAACTGGTTGGCAAGCCACCGATTCTGGTAGTTGTGGCCGGTGGTGGTTGAAGTTTGCATGCTAGCGAAGATGAAGTTTTCGCCATTGTAGTAATGCAGCCCGCTTTCCCAGTGGCCCCGGCGTTTTTCTTCGGGGACGTCTAGAGTTCGATAGATATCGTTGCGCGTGTACTGTTGACCTGGAACAAGTAGCATTTTACTGGCGGTTTTGATGGGATACTATTCGAACTTTACCTCGGGGAGGGCGGCTACTATTTCGACGGTTTGGATGCTGAGGGCGATGACGCTTAAGAGCAGGTCGAGAATGTAGCGGGGCTGGTTATGCTCGGTGGCCCAGTCGTTGGGGTTGTTGGTGATGCCGCTGTCTTTGTGGGTGGTGACTTGGTAGCGTTCCATAATCCACTCGATGGCGGATTTGCCGTTGACGGTGTAGTCGTAGGCGGCGGCGGGGATGTTGCTGACGGTGATGTAGGAATTGTAGAGGATGGTGTCGCGCTGGCCTTTCTTGGGGAAGCGCATTTTGTCGACGGTGTAGTGGTCGGGCTTGGTGATGGCAACCTGGACTTCGGAGAGCGGGGCTACTTGCTCGTAATCGAGGTGGAGGGCCGCGAGCTGGCGGCCAGCTTTACTGAAGGCCCAGAACTGGCGCACGTCGTCGAGCAGCGGCAGGCGGGGCAACATCTTCTTGAGGTCGTCGGCAAAGGTTTCACGGTAGGTGGGACTGTGGAACAGGCCGTAAACGTAATAGAAGATGTCTTCCTTGATGACGTTCTTACCATACTGCTGCTTAGCACGGGTTAGGATAAAGTCGCTGATGCCGTCGCGGCGGATAAATTCACTATCACCTCCCTCATCAAATAGGCTGCGCGTTTGCTTCGGGCGCTCTTCGAAGTAGTAAAGTGGGAATGTTTGCGTACCACCATAAGTGTCGTAGTCCCTAATAGTGTCAGTAACTAATGTATAGAAGTCCTTGACTCCTGCGTTAGGTACATTTATTATGATGTTTTTCGCCTCACTATTTGGGAAAAGCATAGAACTAATTCCTCTTCTTTCTATAAAGGGCTTGTCATAGTATAAATTCTGTTTGGAAAATGGTCGATAACTCGCTATACGAAACTCGGTATTCTTAAATTTGTGATAAACCCCTTTTTCCACATCTTTCTTTAAGTTAACTGACCAGCTGATTTTAGTTGGTGTCATATTGAGGAACTTATCGACCGAGGTAATTTGCCCAGCTTTTTTTTCCTCACTAAAAGCCTTTTGCTGCTCATTATAGAAGTCAATCATTCGACGCATATTGCACTCAAGCTCTTTTATCGACGAATTGTAAGTCCACGCATCACGAGCGGTTGCAACACCGACAGCATAAGTTGTGAAAATCGATTGAGACTTGAGGTCGAATTTCTTTTCTGGAGCTAAAGGGATGAACGTATCAAAAACCTCTGTGCGCTGAGCCAACCAATCACCGTGTTCATTGGTAAGGAGTATTTGCCAAGGTATTTTAGTATTCCCAATGCTGCGAAAAGACTTGACAATGTCAAGCTTGGTTTCTCGGGTTAGGTAGTCGCCAATGTCGTGGTAATGCACCGTGCCGGAGCCAGATACTGCCTGAGGGTTTTTGACCAGCAGCGTAACGGTGATGGGCGTACGGGAGCCGGAGCCGAAAATCTTACCTCCCTCCTTTCGGGACAATTCACCGCTGGTGCGCTGATTGCCGCGCAGGTTGAAAACGTAGATGGTAGAAAACTCACGCTGGAGTGATTTGCGGAATCCATCAGTGCTGTTGCCGTCAAGCCAAGCGCCGTTTGAAACGAAACAAATAATGCCACCTGTCTCGTCAAGTTGGTCGGTGCTCCAGCGGAAGGCTTTGATGTACGCGTCGTAAAGGGACTTGCTGAGACCAGCAGAGGAGTTCTGAGCGTATGTACTGGCAATACGAGCATCAAGGGCTGGATAGGCTTGATTTTGAGCGTTATCGTTGGCGCTTTTCTGACCGATTGAATAGGGCGGGTTACCAATGATGACTCGCAACGGCGCCTTACGCTGTCGGCTGACACGCTCAGTATTCTGAGGAAATACCTCTTTGAACAACTCACTTCTACCATCAGGCTCGGCAAGCTGAAATGTATCGGTGAGACAAATGCCTTCGAACGAATCGTAGGTAGTGGTCTGGGCAGCGTCGTGAAAGGCGTTTTCAATATTGACGGCCGCGATGTAGTAGGCCAGCAGGACTATTTCGTTGGCGTGTAGCTCGTGCTGGTATTTGCGGGCGAGGTCCTGGGGCTTGATGAGGCCACTTTGCAGCAGGCGGGTGATAAAGGTGCCGGTACCGGTGAAGGGGTCGAGGATGTGGACGTTCTCGTCGGTGAGGCGGCGGCCGAATTCCTGGTGTAGGACGTCGTCGACGGAATGGAGAATGAAGTCCACTACTTCGACGGGGGTGTAGACGATGCCCAGCTGTTCCACCATTTTGGGGAAGGCCGTTTTGAAGAACTTGTCGTACAGCTCGATAATGATGCGCTGCTTGCCTTCGGCGTTGTCGATGCCGCTGGCGCGGACCTTGACGGATTCGTAGAACTTCTGGAGCAGAGCGGTTTCTTCCGCGACGTTGGTTTCGTTCAGCAGGTCGAGCATCTGCTGCATGCTGACCGAAATAGGGTTGTTCTGCACGAAAGAATAGCCCTCGAACAACGCTTCGAAAACAGGCTTAGTAATGATATGCTGCGAGAGCATTTCGATGGCCTGCTGCTGGGTGATGCCCGGGTTGATGTTGTGGCGGAGGCCACCGAGGAAATTATCGAAAGCTTTTTGCAGATTGGGTTGGCTGTTCAACAGTTCGGTGATGCGGGTGACCTGGCGCTCGGCGATGCCGGCGATGCTCTTGGCCCACTGTTCCCAATAGGTGCGGTCGCCGACTTTGTTGACCATGCGGGCAAAGACAACGCTTTGCAGCTGCTCGAACTGGATGGCCAGCTGTTCGTTGATGGCGTTGGCGGCCTGGGTAGCGGATTCGCTGGAGCCGGTGGATGTGGCTTCGCCGTTGGGGAAGCTGGTATCGGGGCGGCCGATAAGGATTTGGGCGGGTCGCTTTTTGTTCAGCTCGATTTTGTTGACGGTGGCATTAAAGCGGTCGTCGTGGGCGCGGAGGGCGTTAAGGACGGTCCAGACGACGCGGTAACGGTCGTTGTCGTCGAGGGCCTGGGCGGCGTCGATGGTGGACGGGACGACGACGGGGATGATGATGTAGCCGTATTTTTTGCCGGGGGCGCGGCGCATGACGCGGCCGACGGACTGCACTACATCTACCTGCGAATTGCGGGCGGAGAGGAACAGAACAGCATCAAGGGAGGGCACATCGACGCCTTCGGAGAGGCAACGCACGTTGGTAAGAACGCGGCACTCGCGCTCGGACGTTTCGGCTTTGAGCCACCCGAGCAATTCGTCGCGGCGGGGCGCGTTCATGGTCCCGTCGATGTGCTGGGACTGAACGGGTATCATCTGGTTCCGCTTGTCCTCGGGCAGGGCGTCGATGTAGGTGTCGGTGGCGGAGTTGAAGGTGCTGGTGATTTTGCGGGAAGCCGCGATGTTGGAGCAGAAGGCCACGGCCCGGCGCATGGGCTCGGGGTCGGTTTCGCGAATGATGCCTTCGTCGCCGAGGATTTGCTTGGATAGGGCGTTAACGCAACCGATAAGGCGGGAAGCATCGTCGGCGTCGATTTCGTTGTCTTCGCCGGCAATCATCTTCTGGATGGCGGGCGGCACGTCCTGCTCACTTAGGGTCAGGATGAGGACCTTGTAGTCGGTAAGGAGGCCTTTTTCGACGGCTTCGCCGAAGCCGATGCGGTACATCTCAGGACCGTAGAGCGACTCGTCGTCCATGGAGCAAAGCAGGGCATCGTTCTGTGCGGCTTTGCTTTTGGTTTCATCGTTGTACAGGCGCGGAGTGGCCGTCATGTACAGGCGTTTTTTGGCGCGGATGAAGTCGTTGTTGTGAACTTTGGTAAAGTTGGATTCGTCGGCACCAGCAATGGAGACACCGGTGGTGCGGTGGGCTTCGTCGCAGATAATGAGGTCGAACCCGCCGAACTGTGGTAACGACTTTTGCAGCGCCTGTTGGGCTTCGGCAATGACGTTGATGGATTGGTAGGTGGAGAAGACCACCGTCATGCCTTTGCTGGGGGCCGCGGCCAGCGCCTGGAACTGTTTAACGATGCTGGCGACGTTGGTAGAGGCCGGCACGGCCAGGTCGACGGTGCTGAAGCTGTCGGTGTCGGCTAGCTTCTTGCGCTGGCGGGTGACTTCGGCATCGGAACAGATGCAGATGGCCGAAATAGGCTGCTGGGCATTATTGTACCATTCGCGGAGCGTTTGGCCGAGCAGGGCAATGGAGGGCACCATGAACAATACCAGGCCTTTGCCCTGGGTTTCGTTCTCGGCGATGCGGAGGGCGGTGAAGGTTTTGCCGGTGCCACAGGCCATGATGAGCTTGCCCCGGTTTTCGGTTTTGAAGGCCTCGTGGGTTTTGCTGAGGGCGTCCTGCTGGTGGGGGCGCAGTTCGAACGGGGCATTGGAGCGGGCCTGTTCGCCACTGAGGCCGGCTTCGAGCTTTTCCCAATCGACGGCAGCTTCTTTAAGCCAATTGAGGTCGAGGCGAGCAAAGGGCGGGCTTTGGTTTTTGATGGCCTCTTCGGCGTTGGGCCCCCACTTGTTGGTGGTGGAAATCCAGAGGCGTTGGGCGAAATGGACGGACTTCATGTCGCCGATGCTGTTGAAGCTACGGCCAGAGGTAGACAGGAAAGAGTCTAGTGCGGGTTTGTCGACGATAGTACCGTCCTGGACGCATTTGCATTGAATAGCCCAGTATTCGCCGGTGTGGGTGCGGGCTACCAGGTCGATACCGGTGTCGTTGCCGCCGAAGTCTTTGCGGGCGGGGAAATCATTCCAGAGCCATACGTCACTGAAGCGGTCAGCGTAAAGCGGGTCGGTTTGGAGGTAGGCCTGCATGAGACGCTCGAAGCGAAGGCCTTTGTCTTTTTCCGAGAAGGATATTTTGCGGTATTTGTCGAGTATCTGTTGGAAGGTCATGGGAGGGCAATGTGTAAATAGCAATCCTGCTTTTGTTAGAAGCTGGGCAGAATGGAACCAGAAGCCCGGCATCTTGCCAGGCTTCTGAATAGGATGAGTAAAGGCTACGGGTTGGGCTTTGGTGGCAACGGTATAACTATCTGGGGCAAATTGAATTGGTCCGCCGTGAGGTTGTACTGTTCGGCGGCCCAGCGATACTTTTCGAATACACCTGGATTTTGATTTGCTACACCTTGCTCAAGAATTTTCCTCAGGTTCTCATAATGTATTGAGGCCCCACCTTCACCTGGGCCATAGCGGGAGTCATAGTCTGTAAAGTAGTTCAGGTAATATGAGCCATCTGCCATCTGTTTACAGTGTTCTTTAATAAAATCCTCTTCCCAGTCCCCGCTATTTGCTGGGCCAGGATGTTGGTTAGCCAATTTGAAAAGGTTTTCACTGAATTTAATAATTGGGTAGTTAGCCGTTTTTTCACTTTCAACTGCTTGCAAGTACGCTGGCCCAAATATTAGATTTTCTTTATGAAATAAATCGCCCAATACAACAGCTCCACGGCACAGAAAGCCGTGTCTAATAAGCGTGTGTATTGCGTCAGCACAAGCTGAGAGCATGTAATATATTCCTCCCTTCTCGTCGGCCCGTCGAGACAAAATAATGCTATCGGAAGCGGTAATTGATTGCGGGTCGACGCTCAGGTAATTTTTAGCTTCCTCACTGTATTCGTCATCCAGATTATTGAACTCATCTTGAATTTCCTTCAAGGCAGTGTAAATAGTCTGAAATCCTTCAGTTGACGCTTTATTCGTTCTAACGAAGTCCGAAAAGCCTAATATGTCAATAAAGGCAACTACTCTATTTTCGTATGATGTTGGTTTATTAAGCTCGGTCATCGTGTAAACTGTGTTGGGGGTTCAGAATATAGTTTTGCGCTTGGGATAATTGGAGGTGTTAGCGTTGCCGGAGGTAGCCATGGGGAATTGGTGGATCACCGAGTCCGGCGGGCAAATCGAGGGGAGTGACGTGATGACAATATGATTCGACATACCCTTTTAGGAGGTGCGATTCGAACAGGACTTTGGCATCGTTGGAGAGGTGGTCGATAAGGGACTGGGGGGCCAAGACGATGAGCTTGGCCCGAGCACGGGAAGCCAACACATTGAAGCGACGGAGGCTGAAAAGGAACTCGTCTTCGGATTGGATAAGGTCGGGGTCACCGATGCCAAAGGAGGCAATGATTACGTCGCGCTGCTGGCCCTGGAAGCGTTCGACGGTATCGACAGCGCTGCGGATTTTCTCGGGCATACTATCGTCGCTGAAGACATCCTGCAGACGCTCGACAATTTTGCTCATCTGCGCCTTGTGTGGGGTTACAACCCCTATAGCCCGCCCCCAGAAGGTTTCGGCCGAATGAAGCTCCGTAGAAGCATCCTTGATGGAGCCGTCGAGCTGGCGCTCGTTGAGCAGTTGACGGCGGAGACTGTTACGCAACAGCAATGCTACGGCCGCAACGGTATCAACCTCGAAGCTATTTGCTTGGCCGGAAACTTCATCGGAGTACGTGAAGGCGGTGGCGGGATGGGCAGGATTGAGTAGCTGACCCCAGTTTTCTGACCAATCTAGGTCAAACGGCCAATAAGGTGGCCAGCCGGTTGGAAAAGGAGCTAAATCCAGGGCTAGGTCTTCGCTATAGGATTTGAGGTTGTCGCTGTAGTTGGCCCGACGGGTGAATTCAACGAGGGTTTTGTTGGAGCGGTAATTTATATCGAGGGAATTAGGCTCGACTTCCTGTACGTGGCGGGTGTACTCGAATATGGAACCTAAGAAGTGCTCCAATCCTTGGGGAGATTCGGCGGCCTGGATGGGTGGGAGCTGTAGGTCGTCGCCGGCTAGTACATAGGCTCCATCCTCGGCTGCTTTAGACACGACGAGGGTAGCGGAGGCTACATCCATCTGTGAGGCCTCGTCGATGATGATGAGGTCGAACCAGCGGCGTTGGGTGGCTTGGTTGCGACGTTCACCAGTTAAGCCGCTAGCAGTGTGATAAGCAATTGCGAGGTTGTGAATCTGATGGGGAGTTGAGCCAACGACTATCAACCCTTGGGGCACATCTAACCGGCGCTGTATGGCCTGGACTTCGCGGCTGCTATTGCACTTTTGTACTTTGAGAGAAACAATACTCTCGTCTAAGTTGCTGGGGCGGTCTTTGCTGTCACTTTCCAGGCGGAAAATATCAACCGGGACGGCGGGCAAAACGTGGGTTAACAGCTCAGGCAAGCCTTCAAGCACGTTGTCGGTGGCGGCGTAGGTATTTGAAGACACCAGAATCCGCAGGGTGATGCCCCGTTTGTTAGCATCGAGCAAGGCGCCGACAAGTAGGGCTCTCAAGGTCTGACTTTTGCCCGTTCCGGGAGGGCCCCAAATTAAGCTCAGACGGTGCGTAAGGCCCCATTCCCAAGCGGACCACTGGGAAGAATTTAGCGGCCGTTTGAGGTCTTGTAATATGGGCTCCAAGTCGGTGCGAACAGCAACCAGCTGGCGGGGAACGGTTTCGATTTTCAAGGCAGGGCCATCCCAGAGGAACCGAGCCGCGGGGGCTGGGTCTGGAGGATTGGTGGGCTGGGTTTCGGGAATGCCTAAGGCCCGGCGCATGGCGGGGTTATGGTAGGCAATGGCAGGATATCCTATACCCTGTAGCGTGCACTTTACTTTGCTGGTTATACCATCGAACTCGAACTTATCCAGGATGACGTTGACAGATAAGTCGAGCAGGCGGGCATCTTCCAGGTTTAGCTCGGTAGCGTGAGGGTCAGCTGAAGCGACGATATAGGATGTAGTGTCAGGCTTCAGGGCAATGGTGCCGTTTACCCGATCAATGGCTTCGATGGAAACCGCAGTAAGACCAGCGCCAGCAATGGTTTGAACAGCCTCACGGGCACCAGGGCCAACGATTTTGAAATGGGGGTTTAGAACGGAGTAAGGGTGCTTAAGAACGAAATGAGGTTGGTCGAGGGGAGACAGGGCATAGCCAATATCACCGGCGCGCGCGTTTAGCTCACGAGATAATTGGTTGAGTTCATAGATCATGAGACCGGGCATGGTGCCCAGTTCACGCGGTGTGAAATCCTGCAGGCGTTGCAAGGCGTTATCGTGCTCCTGCCCTACCAATCGGCGGGTTAGGATGGCAGAACGAAAACGGGCTTCACGCTCGTGAGGTGGCATGGCGCGCACCGTGTAGCCGTCGAGGTCATTGATGGCCACGTTGAGACGAGCATGTTCAAATAGTAGCTGGCTGAAGGGCGGTTCGTCTCTCAGTACCCGCGTAGGAAGGGTGCCGAGGATTGGAGCAGCCAGTCGCGTTGGCAGTAGTTCTTTGCTTAGGTCGCGGGCTAGCTGCTCTGCAATTATCTGCATAGCAGCTAATTTGAACCGGGTGGTGCGTAGAATAATCCCCTGTTTCTCAGTTAGTTGGCTCGCCTTTTTGCCCCACAGCTCGTGAATACGCTCACCAGGTATCAGGTCGCTGAGCGGGTCATGGTAGAGTGGATGAATAACGGGTGGTGTATAGTCGGGACCATGATAGTGCTGCGCAACACCGAAGAGCGTGTAATGATGGGGCAAGGGAACGGCAACAGTGTTCTGCACCACTCTGGATAGGAGCGTGAAAGGACTTTTGCTCGTAGCCTGGTCCGCTTGCGGTAGTAATTCGGCAGAAGGGAAAAGCCAAGCCATGTCCCGGATAGAGGGGTCACGAATAATGGCGTTCAGGTGCCGGCCAACTAGACGCTGGAGGTGGCGGCGTTGGGCTTCATCCCACAGATAGATTTGATAGGTTGAACGCTTCTGCTTGGTACCTTCCGTGCGGCGACCTTCATCGATAGCGGTTTTGTCTAGGGAAATTACCCTGTTGAGAATTTTGCGGAGGGCTCTCAGGAACTTGAGAAATTCTTGCTCCTCCCGTTCTAAATCACGGGATTCAACAACGTAAACCTCATCTTGACCGGAAAACGTGTCCCATGACTCGCTTCTTCTATCTGCGGCCGGAATGGTTGAATCGAATGGTAAAGGCTCCAGCCAATATGCCCGGATACCAAACGTGATGGTAACGGCGCTGGCAATGTCGTAATCGAGAAATAGGTACACCTTCAGATCGGGCCACTGCGGCATGAGCGAGTCGGAGCCGGCGTCGGCGAGGCTGGCCGTGAGGTTGCCGAGCAGAGCCTTTGCGCGACCGGGAAAGCGGGTGCTCTGGGTGCGGAGAGTGGCGTTGTCGCGGAATACTGGCGCATCAGGGGGCAGGGCAGCCAGCTCGGAAAGGGTTTTTACATTGAGCTGAAGAGCATTACCACGGCTAAGACCGAACACCATTGACAGGTGCTCGGTTTGCTTTGAGATGGGCCAGCACCACAGGTCATTGTGCGACTTAATCCCGTCCTTTTCCCAAGGGTAGCCCATGAATTCGCAACCCTGACAGGAATAGTTGACAAAGGGCACTAGGTCGGCCAAAGGGGTTTTTAAGACAGTCGGCAGGGTGTCGTTGAAGAAGCGGCGGATTTTTGAAACGAAGGTTTCAAAATGCGCTATTTCTAAATCACTCTCCAGAGCCGTAGCTAGGATTTCGAGGGTTGGGGTCTCGCCAGCGGCAAGGATTTCCTTGCGGACCTTCGTAAGGTTGGAGTCTACATAACTGCCTGGCCAAACGGCTGATGCAGCTACTACAGCAAATTTTTTGTCGTGGCCACCCTCGTACAGCCAGGCCGCCAGAGTTAATCCATAGTAAACTACTTCGGCGAAGTAGTTAGCACCTGGCTCGGAGGCCATCTTGATATCGATTACCCGTAACCGGAGCCGAGAGTCATCTGCTGTTATTGGGATCAACTCGCCGGATGGATGGACTTCCGTGCAAAATGCCTGTGGTTCTTCTGCGGGAGAATTGCAGCGAGCAGGAAATACCTGGATTAAGTCGGCTTGATTTACTCCCAAGCCTAGCTTCCTGCCATATTCGTCAGCCAGTTCGGTTAGATTCATACCACGCCGAAAGGCCGGGGTGTTGGAGTCATACTCGGCCTCGACTACGAATTGGTATGGCCGCAACTCACTTAGCCTATCCTCTAAGCTGTGAGCAACTGCACGCGACTCGGGCCAGCTGGGGCTGGCTACGATGTTTTCCTGGTTGAAAATCAGGCCGAGCTCCTCTATTTTTTCGTCCTGCCATTCTTTGCCCATTTCACCAATCTGGCCCATGACAGAACGGGCCTCCTGGTCGGGGGCCATGCCTAGTTCGATACGCGCGTCGTGGGAATAGAGGCTTAAGCGGAGGCGGCGTTTGCAGCCGTTGCGGATAAAGGAGGATAGAACTTTTTTTTTGAACTGAGGATTGAGATTTAAGGGCTTCGTAGGCATAAAGTGGATAAAGAGAACGAGAAGACAACTACAATTTGTGCGGTTTTAAATCTACACCAATTGCGTTGAATCCTAGCTCTTGTGCTGCTAATAATGTGGTATTAGAGCCTGCGAAGGGGTCGAGCGCCCAACCGGCGCGGGTGGGGGCCTCACAGGCGCACGCCTGCCAGCCGACGTGCTCTTTAGGGGCGAAAGTGAATTCGCGGAAGTAGCCACCCAAGGCCTCTTTTGCCTCATCGGCAAGTGCTTGCACCCTAGCTGAGTTACGGCCGGCTCCTTTCTGCAGCTTTTTGCCCATGCCCGCATCGGATATACCAACGGCACGAATAGCAGCTAGATGGTCTTCCGTCAGATTATGTTCTTCGAAAAGCTCCATTGCCCGGACGGCCTGCTTCCGGTTAGAGTCAAGGGTTGCGGAGGGGCCGACGATGCGTAGGTGCGCTTGGCCGCACTTGGTACAGACCCGCTCCGGGCAGGCTAAGAGAAGGATGCGTTGGGCTAATTCGGCGGGGAATGGGGCAATGTGGCCGGTTGTTCCGCTGCTGGGGGAAACATGCCAGACGTCTCCTATTTCGGCCAACGGCTTCTTTTCTTGAAGAGCGAAGCGGTCGAAATAGTAATCAGGGTTGCCCTTCTTTTTCGGGGGCACCAATTGTAGGACTGTTTCGTGACGGCTTGCTAAGCGGCGTGGGGATGGAGTGGGTACGCTGCTCGGTTTGCTCCAAACCAAACGATGCGCAACTTGCCAACCCCGTTGGCGCATTGCGAGCTCAAAAAGGATGGGGGTGCCGACTAGAACACCATCGTTGTGGGTATCAGCGAGGTTGATGAACACAGAGCCGTGGGGGGCTAAAAATTCGCTCCAGCTATCTACCGTGTTGGCCAGAACTTCCACAAAATCGGCTGGTGTTTTCTCCTGGCCCAATTGGTCGGCATGCTTATAGTCGCGACGCTGCCAATACGGTGGGGACGTTACGATTACGTCGAATGTTTTGACTGGGAATGTCCGCTTTAAGGCAGCTAATTTGCATGCGTTGCCAGATACTGCTTTGATTTTAGGAGTTGCTTCTGGGGCGTTGGGCATAACTAGATTTGTACTCGCAAGTTAACGTAAATGCCATTTGCAGGACAAGAAAAGCATTAAGGTAGCGCCTGATTGTAGAGACTAGCCTCAAAGGAACTATGTCTAACTCATGATGAATGATGCTGGCTAAACGAATCTTTTCGTGGGCGATGAGGGGTGCGGGCTTGATAGTTAAGCGGCGGGATTGGGGCGGTAGAGTTGGGCTAGAAGGTGGTCTTCGGCGCGGTGGCGGGCGTCGATGAGCTTTGGGGCTGCGGGGTTGGGCTGCCAGTCGGGGCGGGACTTGCGGGGGGTGGCCAGCTGCAGCTGCTGGAACTGCTGGGCGGACTGCTCGGGGGGCAGCAGGCCGCGCTTTTCTTTCTGGGTGAGGATGGTGAGGCGCTGACGCAGATGTTTGGCATTGGGATGATCGAGGGGGATGCGGCGGGCTATGCCGGCAACGAGCTGGGGAGCGGCTTGCTGGAGTTGGGTGAGCGTGGCGGTGGCCTCGCCGGCGGCGCGGGCTTTGCGGTCGAGGTGCTGGGTTTCGAGGTAGCGGGTTTTGCGCTCGAAATACTCGGCGAGTAGCGCGTAGAGGCGGGCTGGGTCGAGGGACTGGTAGAACTTGCTGCCGCGGGTGCGGGCTTCCTTGAGGGCCAAGATGATGTCTTTGACGCTCTCGTGGGTGTAGGTGTGGGCCAGCGTGTCGGCCAGCTCCAGAATATCGGCCGCGTCGGGCTTGTCGGGGACGCGGAGCGAGTCGAGGAAGGCGCGTAGGATGACGACCAGCAGCTTGATGAGCACGGTTTCGCCGAGCTGGCGGCGGAGCTGGAAGAGCTTGGGGGCGGCGGCGGCCTGCTCCAGGGTGAGGCCGATGGACAGCTCGGCGAGCAGGGCGCGGGCTTCGGGGTTGGGGGTGGCGGCCAGCTCACGTATCGTACTTGGAGCGGAAACCAGTGCGAGCAAAGAGCGTTCCGGGGCCACTGCCGTCGTTGGGGAACTGTGCAGGTGGGGCGAGCTTGAGGCGGTTATCGTGCGCATCGTTGAGGAAGAATTGCGTGGCGGTGGCTTTCCAGTCGCGGCGGCGGGGTGGCTCGCCGTTCTTGCGCCAGTTGAGGATTTGGGCGTGGTAGAAGCGTAGGTCGGCCAGCGCGTAGTCGGTGCCGGCGAAGGCGGCGGCGAAGTCCTCGTAGCGGGCGAGGTAGGATTCGGCGAACGGGACTTCGGGCCGGCGGCCCGGGCGGCCGCGGTGGCGGGGCTCGTGGGGCGGGATGGCCGGGGGCCGGCCGGCCTTCTTCTTTCGGGCAGCGCTGCTCGGTGGGACCGGCCCGGCGCCGTGGGGCGGGACCGGCTCGTCGACCAATTCCGCGCTTGAAAGCCCCTCCCCTTCCAGCACTTCTATTTTTTTTTTACGGTGGCCACCAGTGCCGTTTTCTACTACACTGTTTAAACCTCTAGTTTTACCATATAAGGTGTCTTCGGGCACTTCTGCCCCCGATGCGGGCTTCATGGGGGGCACTTGTGCCCGAAGTGCTGGGGGCAGTTCTGCCCCCGATGCGGCGTTTTCATGTCGGGCACTTATGCCCCCGGTGGGCGGGTGCATGGGGGGCAGTTCTGCCTCCGGTGCCGGGCTTTCATCGGGGGCAGAACTGCCCGTAATGGTGAGGGGCTGGGAGAAGTCGGTGAGGTGGCAGCGGCTGCGCTCGTAGCGCGACTGGCTGGGCTGGTAGGTGAGCAGCTGCCAGGTGTCGAGGTCGTAGAGGGCGGCGCGGTAGGTGCGCTCGTTGCCGATGCGGGCGGCGCGCATGGTGGCGGCGTGGTCGAGGTCGAGCGCCAAGGGGAAGCGGGCGGCGTTCCACTCGAAGAAAAGGGCCCAATACAGGCTGACATGGTGAGGCCGGGCCTGGGCCTGGCGGCTCAGGTGCTCGTGGGCGGCGCGGGTGTGGGCCACGTAATTCATGCATGCGCCGGCATAGGAATCAGGGGAACGAAGGGCTCGTCGGGGGCGGTGAAGGGCGCGGGTGGCTCGAACAGGCCGAGCTGGCGGCACTCGGTACACTTACCGCGCAGGGCGGCTTCGATTTCGAGCAGGGTGGTCTGGACGGTGGCATCGAGCAGGCCGGCGTAGGCGTAGGGCTCCAGCTCTTCACGGTCGAAGGCCACGTAGGGGCTGGTCAGGTTGAGTAGCTTGCCGGCGGCGAGCTGGCGCTGGCCGGTGAGCGTTACCCCGCTCCCACCGTGGCCAAAGCTGAGGCCGGTGACGGTGAAGGCCGCGAAGTGCTCGGGCAGGATGCCGGTTTCATCGTCGGGCCAATAGGTGGGCGTTTCGGGCAGCTGCTCGCACAGCAGGCAGAGGTGCGGGACGAGCTGGGCAAACCAGTGGAGCAGGTCGGGGTGGGCGGTTTCCTGGCAGGTAAGGGCGAAGGTGCGGGCGGGCACGTCGTCGGTGCGTTGCTCGGTGAATTCGCACTGGAGCTGCTGGTTTTTAAGGCGGGCTTTCTGCACCCGAATCAGGGAGTGGCCGGCCGGGGCCGCGGGGCCGACGATGGCGTGAAGCGGGGTAATCATCATGGCGTAGTGGGATGGGGTTCGGAAGGGATAAGGCGGAAAGCGGTGGGGCGGAAATAGCGCAGTGGGTAGGCGTCGAGCACGGAGCGGCGGTAGCCCCAATCCTTTTCGTTGAGGCGTACCCCCTGAATGCGGCCCACTCGCCGGGCCCGCCGCAATGACTCGGCGCACAACCCGATGTAGGCCGCCGCCTGTTCGGTGGGCAGGATATCGTCGGGCACGACGGGAACGGTGGGCTGCTGGAGCTGGTGGACTTGCTCGGTGAGGTGGGTGACTTCGGCGCGGAGCGCCAGCCACTCGGCTTCGGAAATGAGGATGACCGTTTGCATGGAAATGGGTTTGAGGGTTGAACCATAACCACTTAACGGACGGGGGCGGGCCAGGGCTAGTCGGGGGCCGGGGGGCGGTTGTAGCGGTGCTGGTAGCGTTTGAGCTCGGAGCGGTAGAAGCCCCACTCCTTCTCGTTGATACGCACGCCCCGGATACGGCTGGCCCGGCGGGCCTTGCGCAGGCCGTCGGGTTTCATGCCGAGGTAGGCGGCCGCCTGGCGCATGGGCAGCACCTCGTCGGGTTCGGTGGCGGACGCAGCAGGGCGGAGCTGGTCGGCGCTTTCGAGCTTTTCCAGCCGGCCGAGAATCTGACGCCACTCGGGTTCGGGGATGAGGACGACGGTCTGCATCAGTCCTTGTCGATTAGCTGGCGGGCGCGCTCTTCGACCTGGCGGCGGCGCTCAAATTCTTCCTCGGCCAGCTCCAGGAACACCTCGACCAGCTCCTGGCGGTGGGTGCGGCCGGCAATGGCCTGGTAGAGGGTGGACTTACTGCTTTTGATGCCCCGCTCCTGCAACCGGTCGAGGGTGTCGCGCATAATGGAGCTCTTGCCACCCAATTTTTGCAGCACGAGTTGCAACGAAGTGGGGGTTTTCCCGTTATTTTCCATGATATTTCCTGTTTAGTGTGTATATTGCCGCCGAAATGTAATTGCTTTTTGTCGTAACTCTAAGGCTAGACAGAAACAAATGTTGCAACAAAACAGGAAACAGCATGAAAGTCGCTGATACACAGACGAAAAAGATGCCGCCGGTGGTGCAACGCGTGCAGCAGCTGTTTGAGCATTACGGCCTGAACGCCAGTAGTGCTACGAAGGCGCTGGGGTATAGCACGACCAGCAAGTTGTACAGCATCCTGGGCGGGGCCGAGCCTAGCTACCCTACTCTGGTAGACTTTCTGACCCAATGGCCGAACACGTCGGCGGACTGGTTGATGCTGGGAATGGGCCCGATGCTGCGTTCGGCTACCGAGGATGGCGCTGCGGCCCCCATACCGCCGATGACGCTGACCAAGACGGCGAGCAGTAAGGCGAGCAACAAGGGCGTGTCGGGGTTCGACCGGATTCTGACGATAACAGTGGACGACGAAGGCGAGGAGAATATCCCCTTCGTGCCGGTGCTGGCGCAGGCCGGCTATGCCCGGCAGTTCAACGAGCCCGTGTTCAAAAAGCAGCTCCGCTATTACCGACTGCCGGGCTTTGAGTTCGGCACGTTCTGCGCCTTTGAGGTCTTCGGCGACAGCATGGAGCCGACTATCAATCACCGCGACATCGTGATTGTGTCGCCGGTGGAGCGCCTGGATTTGCTCACGCCGGGCGACATCTACGTGGTTGTAACTGAGGAGAGCGTAATGCTTAAGCGTATCCGCAAACCGATAAACGACCGGAGCGAGCTGGTGCGACTGTACTCGGATAATCCGGCGGTGCAGTCCTACGAGCTGCCGGCGGCCGAGATTGGGCAGCTCTGGCGGGTGCGGGGCTATTTGTCGAGCCTGATACCGAGTCAGCCGGAAATCACCCTGGAGCGCGTGTTCCAGGCAATCGAGACGCTGGGCTTCGACCGGGCCGAGGTGCGACGCCATTTAGAGGAACAGGTCCCAGAATAAGCCACAGTAGCCGGCAGCCTAATTTGGCGGCCGGTATAATAAATTGATTTATTGCGACTTACGAGCGCACTGGATTAAAGTAATGAGCCCCGACAGGAGGCTCACGTATTTAATCCCGGAACGCCCGGAAACTTGCTTCTCGCACCGCGAAGGCACGTTTCCGGGTTTTTTGCGTTCGGGGGAAATGGCACTCCTGGGCGCGAAACTTTCACTTAACGGCGGAAGCGACGCTACCCTACACGCTACCCTTTATGGTGACTCAGTTTGTCCTTCGCACCGACAAGAAAAACAAGGCTGGCCTCTGTCCGGTGCATTTAGTGGTGTATTTCGATAGTGTCCGGCTCAAGTGCGGAACCGGGGAAATGTGCCGGCCAGTCGACTGGAATATCGACAAGCAAAAGTTTCGCGAGGAAATGAAGCGGCAATCGGAACAGATGCGGATGGAGGCCCTGCAGCAGCGGGCCGAGCTGCGCAAGGAGATGACCGACCTGATGCTGAAGCTGACCGAGCGGCTGGCCCACATCGACAAGACTATGGCTTTGGTGGAGGAGCGCGCTGGCGGCCATTGGGGGCGTCATTGCCACGGCGCCGGTTACCTTGCCGGCGGCGTTGGTGACGCTAGGCGGCTACCTGGTGCTGGCCGGCAGCGTGGCGGCGGCCGTGTCGTCGGTGGCGGTGGAACTGGAGGGTGACCTGCGGCCTATGCCGGCGGAAGAGCGCGGGGACGCGGCGTCACGTTGATGGTTCACTTGCACGTACAGGCAGCGGGCAAGAAACCTATTCTATGGGCGACTAGGTTGTACGGACAATTATTGGAGCCATATGAGGGCGGAAACGAAGTGTATCATTGCCAGGAAACTGCTGGCTGTTTTATTATAGCACGTGGCTAAGCGGCGAAATTGCTTGAGGCGGCTGAAAAAGCGTTCTACATTGTTGCGGTCGCGGTACAAGTTGCGGTCAATCACGCGTTGCACGAGGCGATTCTTTTTGCTGGGGATGACGACTTGTGCGCCCAAGGCTTCAACGGCCGCTACTACCGCGTCTGTATCGTAGGCTTTATCCGCCAACCCGTTGCCCGCCCCCTCGGCGCCCGCCAGTAAGTCAGCAGCCCGTCGGCTTGATGGCCGGGCCCGAGCACTACGCACAACGGGTTGGCCAGCGCGTCGACCACGACATCTATTTTTGTCGTCAGTCCTCGCGGCTGCGGCCGAGGGCTTCGTTGCCAACACGACTTTTTTCGGCTCCCAGCCGCCTGCGCGTGGGCCCGCACGACGGTCGGGTCGAGCATAACCCAGTCTAAGTCGGGTTCCTGCACCGCTTCGAATAAGGGTTGCCAAATGCCTTTTTGGGCCCACCGTCGGCTGCGCTTGCGCAGCGTGTCGTATTTGCCAAAGCGCTCGGGCAGCGTGCGCCAAGCGCAGCCGTGGCGGGCGAGCCAGAACACGGCGTTGATAAACAGCCAGTTATCAGCACCTGTCCGCCCAACGTCGCCCGCTTTGCCCGATAGATGCGGCGCCAAAGCGGCCCAGGCCCGGTCACTACTCTCATCAATACTGCTCTCGAACGCAAAGGCAATTACCCGTATAACCTAGTGCCGCATAGGGGACCGTGGGAAAGTATCAAGCCTTTTTACCCACGTTACCTGGCAATGCGTTACAACCCTTTACTGCTTTCTTAATTGATATTATTCATTCATTTTATTTGATTATATTGCTATATATTATCAAGCCACCTGCTTATAAATCCGCTGGCCATGTCCTGTTTCCCAGGGAATGCGTTGAATTGCCTGCCTGTACTGCGCAGGCATCTGCTGGCACTAGCGGTTGTGCTCGCACTGCTTGGTGGTCGGCAAGCCTGGGGCCAAGCGAACAGCGCCTCGCGGATCAATTCTTTAAACCGGCAAGTTCACCGCTACATCTATTACAATGCCGCCCGGTATGAGCAGGGGGTTCGCCTGGCCGAACAGACCGTGGAAGCAGCCCGGCAAGCCCTGGGGGAGCACCATCGCTCTTACGTCACTTCCTTAAACAACCTGGCGGTGCTTTATACCTTGGTGGGGCGCTACGCCGAGGCAGAGCCCCTTCTCAAAGTTGGCCTGGGGGTTCGCAAGCAAGCCTTTGAGCAGCATTCCGGCGTGATGGGGTTTGATTACGATGCCGTGCTGTACGCCGTCACCCTCGATAACCTGGCCGACCACTACCGCATCATGGGCCGCCTGGAAGAGGCCGAACGAATTGGCAAAGAATTAATCGCCGTCAGCCGGCGAACCTTCAATCGGTATCCGCTGATGGTCGTCATCAACCATATTTCCCACCTGGAGAGTTTCGCGCATATTTACCTAGAACAGGGACGCAATGCGGAGGCCGCCGTAATCTGCGAAGAGATAATGGCGGTAGAAAAGCGCTATGGCTTTCGGCTGCTCTTTCCGGCCAGGCACCGAAGTTCTCTCAGCAACCTAGCGGTGGTTTATGAACACCTGGGCCGGCTTCAGGAGGCCACTGCGCTACATATGCGAGCGGTGGCCATTGCCCGGAAAAACCGGCGCAAGCACCCGGACAAGTATGCTAATTCGCTTCGGGTGCTGGCTACTAATTATGAACTGACCAGGCGCTACGCCGGGGCAGAGCCGTTGATCAAGGAAGTGCTGGCCATATACGAACAAACATTTGGCCCTCACCATCCTTACTATGCCGCCGTACTGAACGACTTATCATCGATTTACGCGTTAACGGGCCGTTACGCGGCGGCCGAAGCCGCAAGTGCCCAGGGCAATGCCATCTGGCTAAACCTGCTGCGCCGGACGTTGCCCGGCCTGAGCGAACGGGAAAAGCAGCAATTCTTAGCCACCATTTCCAGGGATACCGAGCGCTACCACAGTCTGCTGGCCCAACAGGTGGCGCCGGCTTCCGAGGGCACTGCCCGGGCCTATGATCAGGTCCTGTTCACGAAAGGACTGCTGCTGGCTACCACTGCCGGCCTGGAACGCCGGCTACGGGCCAGCGAAGACACCACCGTTATCCGCTCTTTCAAGCACTGGCAGACGCTAAAGCGCCAGTTGGCTACCGCCTACTCACTGCCGCTCGCCCAGCAGCAGAAACGGGGACTTGACCCCGTCCGCCTCGATTCGCTGGCTAACGAGCTGGAACGAAGTTTAACGGTCGGATCAGCCGCTTTTCGCCGCGAGGCGGGCATGCCGACGACCACTCAACAGCAGGTTCAGCAGGCCTTAAAATCCGGCGAAGTAGCCGTGGAACTGGTGCGCTACCGCTGGTTTCGCCGCTCATTTACCGATACCATTTACTATTCCGCTTACATCACGACGCCGACCAGCGCGGCCCCCCAACTGGTGGTGTTGAAGAACGGCAATGAGTTGGAGCAGCGGGCGATGCAGGCTTATCGACGGCTCCATCATACGCCGGTTCGCACCTGGGGGTCACTTAGCGTCAGCAGCACGCGCGGCCCGGCGGATGCCAAATCCTTATATGAAACCTACTGGGGGCCTATTGCCCGCGCTATTCCTCCGGGAACGTCGACCGTATACCTTTCCGCCGACGGAGTTTATCTGCAGCTCAACCTGGCGACCCTGCAGAATCCGGCCACGGGCCGCTACCTGCTCGACGAGCTTGACCTTCGCCTGGTGGGCAGCACCCGGGACTTGTTGCGAAGCCCGCAGCCGGATACGTCCCCCTCCTCCCGCCCGGCCCATGCGGTGCTGGTCGGTGACCCTGCATTCCGCATCAAGAACTTGCCGGCAAACCCGCCAGAGCCTGCTCCCGGTGCGCTACCCCCGGCTACCTTCACCGCCGCGCTGCCCGTGGCCAGCGCGACGCCACGCAGTACCTACTCCCGCTCTGATTACTGGTTGGCGGCGGGGGAAGTTTCGCCCCTGCCCGGCACGGCCCGGGAGCTGGCCGCGCTCGACTCGCTGTTGCGCGCCGCCAACTGGCCCAACCAGCAGTTGGTGGGCGCGGCGGCAACGGAGGAAAATGTGCGGCAGGTGCGCCGCCCCCGCGTACTGCATCTGGCAACCCACGGCTTCTTTCTAGCGGCGGCCCCGGTCGGTAAAGGGCCACCGGATGCTGTGAAGGGGGAGCTAGCCAATGACGCCATGCTACGCGCCGGCCTGCTGCTGGCCGGGGTGAGCAACTTTCGGGATGCCCCCAGCAAGCCGGACACCGAAGACGGCATCCTGACTGCCTACGAGGCCTCGCTGCTGGACTTGCAGGGAACGGAACTCGTCGTTCTTTCGGCCTGCGAGACGGGCCTGGGGCAGGTGCAGGCCGGAGAGGGCGTGTACGGGCTGCAACGCGGCTTCACTGTCGCCGGAGCCCGCACCCTTATGATGAGTTTGTGGAAAGTGGATGACGCCGTCACCCAAGAGCTGATGACCACCTTTTACCGGTTTTGGCTGGCCGGGTCCAGCAAGCGGGCAGCCCTGTTGGCGGCCCAACAACAGGTCAGGAAGCAGCATCCCGAGCCCTATTACTGGGGCGCTTTTGTATTGGTTGGAGAATGAACAACAAGCAGACAGCCTCGATGAGGCCTTGGTACCTTGTGACACCTCCAAAGAATCCCCCTGGTAAGTACAAGGGGCGAAATCATTTGCACGACGACTAACTGGGTGCCCTGCTCGGCGACATCCAGATGCGGGCCGGGACCGAGAGCGAGGTGCTGGCCATCCTCGACGCCTGAAACTCCGGAACCGGCGTCCTAGCTTGGCCCGCGCCCACAGCACCCGCGACCGGCCTTTTCAAGACGTGAATGGAACCGAATACAGCCACTAGATTGCGAGTGTGGTGCAGCTGGCCAACTTGCGTACGCTGCCCTGCGCGCCCGCCACAGGCAGAGCGAAATAATTCACTATTGGGCATAGTTAGCGGCATAACCCAGTAGGCCAGACGAAACAGGCCGAATTTACAGTTAGTTTTTCAGGCTATACGGCCCCAAATTATACCTGCTTCTAGGTATTGTAAAGCGCCACTACCGCGTGGTTTATTCGAAATACTAAATAGCACTTTTCAATTTACTTGGACCATCCGGTTTCCTATTCAAATGGGCTATTAATCGTTGCTTCGGGCCGGGCTGGGTTTACCACGCCAAAGCAATTGGGATATTGTACATCACTTGAAATCCGCTCTAGCTCGAATGGTCGGCCACTACCACCCACTTACCGGCTATGCGGCGCATCACCAGCAGAAAATGCCCCTGCAAGTCGCCGGCGGCAGGGCGGGCCAGGTGCCAGCGGCCGATAACCTGGGCTACATCGGGGCTGAGAAGCCGGATTTGCAGGCGACTGAAATCGAGCTGGCCCATGGCAGCCGGGTTGGGGTAGCTGCGGCGGTAGTTGTCGAGGGTGGGCTGCCAGCCGTAGGTGAGGCCGCTTTTGCCGATAAACACCAGCGAATCGTTCTGCCAGTAGCCCTCCATGAAGCCGGCCACGTCGCCGCGGTTCCAGGCAGCCGTTTGGGTGCTTAGCACCGCCAGCATATCGTGGCGGGCAGCGGCCTCGGTATCTGGTGTAAGCGTTGCAGACAGGCGCGGTGAGCAGGCGGGCAGCCATGTGGCCACCGAAGCCAGCAATAGCAGTGGTAATAGCAAGCGTTTCATGGCGAACGGGACTTAACTGGACTGGAATAATTAATTAACGAACCGGATGCTTCGGCTCCGCTCAGCATCCGGTTCGTTAATTGACTAGCTTACTTTCCCATTAGCTCCCGCACGTATTCGGTGCCGCGTAGGGCGCGCATTCGGCGCAGTACCCGGCGCTGCTTGGAGCGGGCGACGGGCCCCGGGTTGCTGGCCCGGAAACGGAGCGGGTTGGGCAGTACACCGGCCAAAAGGGCGGCCTCGGCGGCACTTAGCCTAGCAGCCGGCTTGCCAAAATAGGCCTGCGAGGCGGCTTCAGCCCCGAAAATACAGTCGCCCATTTCGGCCACGTTCAGGTACATTTCCATAATGCGGCGCTTGTCCCATAGCAGCTCGATGAGCAAGGTAAAGTAGGCCTCGGCGGCCTTGCGCACATAGCTGCGGCCCTGCCATAGAAACACATTTTTGGCCACCTGCTGCGTAATAGTGCTGCCGCCGCGCAGCTGCTTGCTGCCGCTCAGGTTCGATTTGGCCGCCTTTAGCAGTGCGTCGCCATCGAAGCCGTGGTGCAGCAGAAACCGCTGGTCTTCGGCCGCCACCAGAGCCAGCGGCAGCTCGGACGATACGTCGGCCAGACTTTTGAAGTCGTACTGAATGCGGCGGTTGGCTTCGCGGATGCCGTGGTAGCCTAGGCCAACCGGGGCGTGGGCCCGGCGGTCGAGCATCAGCCAGGTGGCGGGCGGGCTCACCCAACGGTACAGCAGCACCCAGGCCACCGAGGTCAGAAAGGCCACGGCCAGCACCTGCAGGGCTATCCGGCCCGTCCGGCGGGCAATCTGTTTAAAATCTCTCACGCGCTCAACAGCTTGGAAAAGGCTTTCACCCGACTTTGAAGTTGGGGCAAAAATAGTGGCTCTTTGCGCTAACCCTGTACCCCAACCGCTGCAACCTACCAAATAAAGCGCCGGCCGGGCCGGGAATATTTGGGTACTGGCATTGTTATTACGCTACTGGGCCCGTAGCTTCCTGCTCCAGCATCTCCTATTCTCCCCGCTTGCTTTATGCGTCAACTCGCTCTGTTTCCGCTTAATCTGGTCGTATTTCCCGGCGAAAAGCTCAATCTGCACATCTTCGAGCCCCGTTACCGGCAGTTGGTGCGCGACTGCCTGATGGAGGGCATTACCTTCGGTATTACGCCCTATCTGAACGGGGGCGTAAGCCGCCGCGGTACTGAGGTGCGCCTTTTAGATGTGGAAAAGAACTATCCTTCGGGCGAGCTCGACATCCGGACCAAAGCTATTGGGGTGTTTGAAATGGACGATTTTCAGCGCGAGCTGCCCGGTAAGCTCTATGCCGGAGCTACCGTGCGCGACCTGACCGATGACCGGGACGCCGACCCGGCCCTGCACGCCCGCACCCGTGTGCTGATTGAGCAACTCTATGGCATTCTGGGCCTGCGCCGCTTGTTTCTCGACTTGCCCGACGGCTTCCGCATTTACGATGTAGCCCACCAGTTGGGCATGAGTACCGAGCAGGAATACGAGCTACTGGAGGCTGATACTGAAGCCGAGCGGCAGATAATGGCGCTTCGCCACCTCGAGCACATTCTGCCCGTACTGCAGGAAACTGAGCGCCTTAAGGAGCGCGTGCGCCTCAACGGCCACTTCAAAAATCTTACGCCACCTACTTTTTAGGGTTCGATACGTAGTTGATAATAGCAGCCACTGAAAGAGGCCCAGCTCCCGTATGCGGCTCCGTCTTTCAGGCATAAACTGATGACTATCGACTACTTCTTTTACGCCTTACTTGCATTGGCCGGGCTGCTAACCCTGTGGCTGGCCCGGCGCTACATGCAGGAGCGAAATTACCGCCGCCGTCCCTACGTGGCCCCCAGCGCCCATAACTGGGCGAGTCGGTCCCAGCCCAGCCGCGAGCCTTACCACCGGGTGGCCCTGCTCGGCGACGTTGGCGCCTTGGCCACCGATGGCTCCGACCCCGTGCTGCAGCTGCTCGAACAATGGCAGCGGGATGCCGGCCCGGCCGGTACGGTAGTGCTGCTCGGCGACAATATTTATCCGGTGGGACTGCCGGCCCCCTACGCCTCCGGTCGGGCTGCTGCCGAGGCCCGTTTTAACGCTCTGTTGGCGGCATTGGGCCGGTTCGATGGTCGGGTGGTACTGCTCAGCGGAAACCACGACTGGAACAAGGGCCGCTCCGATGGCTGGGAGTACCTGCGCCGCCAGGAGGCCTATGTGCGCGAGCATCTGCCCACAGCTCACTTTCTGCCTGTTGATGGTGCCCCTGGCCCGGTGAGCCTGCAGCTTGCCGAGGGCCTGCTCCTGATTGTGCTTAATACCCAGTGGTGGGTGCAGAATGGCCCCCGGCCGGCGGCCGATGCGTGGCGACCCTTCCGCCAGCTGCGGGCGCTGCTGCAAGCTAACCGTCATCAGCAGGTGCTGGTGGCCGGACACCATCCGCTGTACTCCAATGCCCTGCATGGGGGCAAGTTTACCGCCAAGCAGCACGTGTTTCCGCTCACTACGGTCAATAAGCGGGCGTATGTTCCGCTACCGTTCATTGGCTCGCTGCTGCCGTTGTACCGCAAAACGGTGGGCGCGGCCGAAGACATGGCCCACCCCCGCTACCGCCGAATGCGCCGCCGGCTGCTGCGGGTACTCCACGAATTCCCCGGCGTTATTTACGCCGCCGGCCACGACCATAACCTGCAGTATTTTGAGCGTAGCGGAGGCCACTACCTGGTGAGCGGGGCCGGTAGTAAAACGGCCTTCGTACAGGCCGGGGGGCAGGCCACCTTTGTGCACGAGCACCAAGGCTTTTTTGGGCTGGACTTCTATGGCCCCCACGAAACCTGGCTTCGCACCTACGAAACCCCCACGGGCACGCCCGAGGTATTCCGGCTGCAGCTCAGCCCTGGTCCGAGCGCGGCCCCCGAACCAGCGGCTGGTGCTACAGACGCGGCTGAGGTGCCACGGCCATAACGGGCGGCACCAGCACCCGCAGGCTGCGCGGCTGCAGGCTGATTTCGACCGGACAGGAGAGCATATACGGCTCGCCATCCAGCTGTACCAGCACTTCGCTGGCACCGGGCACCGTAATGCGGGCGCGGTGGCAGCTCAGGCGGTGGGTGTAGTCCGAACTATCAAAATCACTGGTGTACAGGCGATAGAGCAGGCCGGGGGCCGCCCTCCCTGGGAAGGGCGCAATCAGGCATATTTCAAATTGCCCGTCGTCCAGTTCCCGGTCGGGGTTGATAACCACGTTGCTGCCAAAGGTATTGGCGTTGGCAATGGTGAGCATAAAGGCATCCCCCTGCCAGTTTTCGTGCTCGGTTTCGATGTGGTAGGTACCGGGCTCGTAGCTACCATACTCCTGGGTAGCAATGCGTACGTAAGCGCCGGGGCCACGCACGTCGCCTTCGGCAAAGCGCTTTACCACGCAGGCATTGAAGCCCATATCGGCTAAGTGCACCGTGAACCGACCGCCCACCCGCAACGTGTCCAACTGCCGGATGTCGTGCTGCCAGGTAAGGGCCAGCGCGTCGGTCAGGGCGAGCGGAATGCCCAAGTCTTTAGCCATGCCGTTGCCCGAGCCCAGGGGCAGAATGCCCAGCGGCACCACACTGCCCGCCAGCGCCTCGGCTACCATACTCACCGTGCCGTCGCCACCGGCGGCAAACACGGCATCGGGCGGCTGGGCGGCAGTCAGCAGGTGGCGCAGGCGGTCCAGGTCCTGCTCGCCGGCCGTGTCAAAAAACTCGGCCTGGCGGCCCCGTTCGGCGCAGTACGCGGCAATGGTGTCGCGAAGCTGGCTTTTATTGATGTCGCCCGATATGGGGTTGAGCACGAACAGCAACCGCTGCAACGGACCCGAAGATGCGGTTTTCATAGCGTATCGGTAGCAGAGGCCTATGGCGAAGTCCAGATGGCTGTTGGCTCTACACGAATATAGCCGGCTAGGCTGCCGGCTATATTCGTGTAAGCGAAAAAAGAGCGGAACGCGCGCCGTAATTACGGCTTGAGGCCGGCCGGCAGCCCCTGCGGAAAATCGGACTGAATATCGCGCTGAATTTCCTGGATTCGGTTACCGGGGTTGGGGTGGGTGCTCAGGAATTCGGGCGGGTTGCCGCTGCCGTTGCCGCGGTCCAGCACTTCCATTACCTGCAGCATGGCACGCGGATCGTAGCCGGCAGGGGGCGTGAAGTCCACGGCCAGCCGGTCGGCTTCCAGCTCATCTTCACGGCCGTAGCGCATCGTCAGCAGCTTACCTACCATGGCGGCGGCGGCGGCACTGGCGGCCGTACCGGGCCGCTCGGGGTCGTAGAGGCCAATGGCGGCGGCCCCGGTCAGGCCGTTGGTCAGCTTCGACTTGGCCACCTGTTCGGCCGAGTGCCGGGCTACTACGTGCCCGATTTCGTGGGCCAGCACGCCGGCCACCTGGCCTTCAGTGGTCAGGTTTTTCAGCAGGCCGGCCGTGATGAAAATCTGGCCGCCGGGCAGGGCAAATGCATTAATGGTCTTCTCATCGGCCAGCAGATGAAATTTGAACTGGTAAGGCGTCTGGCTGGCTTTGGTGCTTTGCACAATTTTCTGCCCGATACGCTCTACTGCAGCGCGGGCCTCCTGATCGGGGTGCAGACCGCCGTACTGGGCCGCCATTTCGGGGGCGGCCTGCAGGCCGAGGGCAATTTCCTGATCGGCCGACATATTGACGTGCTGCACCTCGCCGGTCACCTCGTTTTTCTGGGTGTTGCAGTAATAGGGAATGAAAGCAAACGCGGCCATCAACAGGGCCAGCAGGTAGCGGATGTTACCACGCATAGCAGGAGAGAAAAAGGATTGGAAGAAAGGGAGGTTGTTGGCGTTTCGTAACGCGGCCACGCGGCTAGGGTTGCGCCCCTGGCCTAAACCTTATACTACCCGGGTCACGTATCAGGCTCCGTACCGACCTCTTTCCCGTTCGGGTTTCCCCTCCTTCACCCTTCTTCTCCCCGATTATGAATCAGAAACGCACTTTTGGCAGCATTCTTACCGTCCTCGGCATTGTTGGCATTATATGGGCGGCACTGGCCTTCCTGCAGATTGGGGGCATGGGCCTGAGCAAAATGAATTCACTGGTACCTTTTGTTGTGGGCCTTATATTCTTCCTTGCCGGCATCAATCTGGTACGCACAACCAGCGACCGGACCTAAGCGCCCGCACGTCGTTCAACACAAAGCCCGCCACCGGTACGTACCGGCGGCGGGCTTTGTGTTGAACGACGTGCGGTCTGATACCTGGGCCAGGGTTAGCCCGGCCGCGAGGTCAAACGCTGCTGCTCACGGGCGAAAGCCACTAATGCGGCATCCAGTTCCAGCAGGTTCGAGCGGTAGCTAACCTGCGCCGGACCGTGAATGTAGAGCACTGTGCCACCCTTTATCGTCCGGATAATGGCGGCCGATTCGGCGGCCGGCAGCGCTGGGCAGCCCTGGCTGCGCCCCAACCGGCCGTGCTGGCTGGCAAAGGCCTTGCTCACATAATCGGCCCCATGCACTACTATTGCTCTGGTGCGGGCATTGGTGTTGTAGCCCGCATCTACGCCCTGCAGCCGCAACGACAGGCCGTGCTTGCCTTGGTAAGTGGGGCCGGTAACGTAGAAGCCCAGGCTGCTTTTCTCGGAACCCTCCACATTGGAGAAATTGCGGGCGAATTCCTCCCCTGTATTCTTGCCGTGCGCCACCAGTGTATGATGCAGCAGCCGGCCTTCGGTCACATCAACCACCCACAGCCGCTCGCGGTTGCTCGACTGGCTGAAATCGGCAATAGTGAGGGTGCGGGTGCCGGCCTGGATCTGGCCTTGCTGCTGCAGGTTGTAGAAGCCCAGCAGCGCCTGCCGATACACGGGCAGCGGCAGCGCGGCCCCCATCAGCCCGGCCCGAAGGTAAGTACGAGCCACATGCTGCTCAAAAGCAGCCAGGTAACTTGTGCGCTCAGCCGGATTCAGTAGCGAGGGCACCAACAGATTGGGGCGAAAACTGGCAGGTACTACAGCCACTGCTTCGGCGGGAGCAGCCCCTGGCGCACTCGAAACTCGCCCGGCAGGGGTGAAACTGCTGAATAAGGTCAGGATAAATCCGGCGGTCAGCGTCGGCAACTTCGTCATGGGCCTGCAGTGAGCGTTACGGGAAGCAGAGAATTTGGCGGTACCTTGCAATGTCCCACAATCGGGGTCAGTTCAAAATTAGCATCTTTTCTGCAAAACTGCCCCCGGCTTCCTGGTTTTCCTGCTCATGAAAATCCCTGCATTGTGCTTATCCTGGCTGCTACTCCCAGCGGCGTTGTTTGCTCTTTCTGGCTGTGGCCACGCGCTGCCAAGCCTGCCCGGTTTCGATGCCGCTGTTTGGCGCGCCGACCCCTACGGCTGCCGTGGGCAGCGCGCTACGCTTTTACCAATCCTCGAAAAGCACCGTTCAGATCTGTTTGAGGCGCGCATTAATGATATAACAGAACTGCTGGGGCATCCGGATGAGGAGGAGTTGGGCGAGCAGAGTGACAAAATATACATCTACTATGTAGCCCCGGGCGCGCAATGCGCCCCCAGTCATCCACGGGCCGCTACCAACCGCGTGATGTTGCGTAGCGGCGCTACTGGCACCGTTACAGAGGTTATTCTGCCCGTGCAAACCCAATAATTAAACGGGACGAATCTTCTATATATCTTAATAGACGGCCTTCCCGATACCATGTCGGATCTGAAGCGTTTCTCTTCCGCGCACGAGTAACCTCCCGAAACCGGTGCGCAATCAGCCTTTTCGTCGTGGTACAACAAAATTCCGGCCGCTCCCGAGTTAAAATCGGAAGCGGCCGGAATTGGATTGGCTGCTAGAGCTGGCTTCTGCAGATACCTTATTTATCCTAGCCCGCCATCGGTGTCTGGTTGCGGGGCTGGAGCAGGCTGCGGCCCACGCATGAGGCTGAGCTGCGTAGGGGTCAGAATGCGGCTGCACTCGGCATCGTAATGCGACTGCAGCTCTGAGAGTGCCTGTTGCATCTGCACCGGGTTCTGATGGTGCAGCCACTGAATTTCATCAGCTTGGGCTACTTTAATGGTGTTGACCTTGTAAAGGCGGGCAATCTGCCCTTCGTTCAGGTGTAGTTGCGCCGTCATCTGCCGAGTTAGCGCCTCAGCCTGCACAACTGTCTGGTCGATACCATCAGGTCGTTCGGCATGGTGCTCTTGCTTTTGGGCCTGCGCTACCGAGCCCAGGCTAGCAATGAAGAGGAGAGTAAAGAAAAGCGCTTTCATAATAAGTGTGCTTGCTGTAGGGCGGGGAGGCTAATGAACCCAGCTGGTAGCAGAACCAATTGGTTCTACAGAAAATTCCATCAGCCCCATATCCATCATACAATAATATAAAAAAAAAGCCACATTAATGCCCCCTTGTATCATTTTAAACAAACTATATATTAGAATAATGTATTTATTATATCTTCCTGTAATAACCCACTTTACTGATTCTACCAGTTGACGAAATGCATCAAACAGCTTACAAAATACTGAATGTCAATTCATTAAAATAAAAAAAGGTAATACAAGCCATTGCGCATAGCTTGCATTACCCGCTTTGGCTGAACACCGGCCTACTCCAGGCCTGTCATGGGCTGGTGTTCGGGGCTCTTGAAGTATTGCATGGCAATGAGCGAAATTATCATGCCCGACATAGCTCCCTGCAGAATGATGGCAAGGAAGGCAATGGTTACCGACAGATCGTAGCCGAACAGATCCTGGGCCTGCAGGCCATCCATGATACCGGGGTTGATGACGCCAGCGTAAAGAATAAAGAATAAACCAAAGGCGATGGAGGCAATAAGCGCCGTAATAATACCAGTACCAAAACCCGCTAAATAAGCCATTCGGCCGTCGCGGCTGCGCTTGAAGCGCACAATGGCAAAGCACACCCCTACGGCCAGTATCAAGCCGTTCAGGAAGCTAAATTCGATGCGTTCGGTCAGGTTGATAAACGAAGCAGCAACGAAGTACACCATCATGCCTACTGATGTATAGAGACCGTAGCGGACGCCGTTGGTTTCGGGAGTAATTGTGGAATCAGCCATAAAACGAGCATCAAAGGGTAAGGTGTAAAAACAGGAATGGTGGGCTTTGGCGGATCAGCGCAGGAACCAGTCGAGCCAAGTAGCATGTTGGCTTTAGACGGCCCGGAAAAGCTCTGTCTCACTTTATACAAGCTTGATGGGTGGCTGGTTGTCATTTATTGCTATTTTTTGCCCTTCTGCCGTAGCGTACGTCCCGATAATGCAACGGCGAGGGCAATTTCCGTACTTTTGCGGCCGGCTACGCAGTACCCAGTGCTGCCAGCCGTCTGTTGCTTTCTTTTTTGCCTACTTCTCTCTATGATAAGCACCTCCAACGTAAGCCTGCGCTACGGCAAGCGCGTTTTGTTTGAAGACGTTACCATCAAATTCATGCCGGGCAACGTGTACGGTCTCATCGGGGCCAACGGCGCCGGCAAGTCTACGTTCCTGAAAATCCTGTCGGGCGAAATCGAAGCCAACACCGGCTCGGTGGATATGCCCAAGGGCTCGCGCCTGTCGGTGCTCAAGCAGGACCAGTTTGCGGCCGACGCCTTTCCGGTGCTCCAGACCGTGATTATGGGTCATACCCGCCTCTGGAAGGTGATGGAAGAGAAGGACACCCTGTATGCCAAGGCCGACTTCTCGGACGCCGACGGTGAGCGGGCCGCCGAGCTGGAAGGCGAGTTTGCCGACCTCGAAGGCTGGAACGCCGAGTATGAGGCGGCCGAACTGCTCTCAGGCCTGGGCATTGGCGAAAACAAGCACCAGACCCTGATGGGCGACCTGGGCACCTCCGATAAAGTGCGGGTGCTGCTGGCCCAGGCCCTGTTCGGCAACCCCGATGTGCTGCTACTCGACGAACCCACCAACGGCCTTGATGCCGAAACGGTCCTCTGGCTCGAAAACTTTCTTGACTCGTTCCAGAATACGGTAATTGTGGTTAGCCACGACCGCCACTTCCTCGACGCGGTGTGTAACTACATGGCCGACGTTGACTTCTCGAAGATTACGATGTACCCCGGCAACTACTCGTTCTGGTACGAGAGCAGCCAGCTGGTGCTGCGCCAGCGCCAGGATGTGAACAAGAAAACCGAGGACAAGCGCAAGGAGCTGGAAGAGTTTGTGCGCCGCTTCTCGGCCAACGCCTCGAAGAGCAAGCAGGCCACCTCGCGCCAGAAACTGCTCCAGAAGCTCACGCTGGAAGAAATTAAGCCCAGCTCGCGCAAGTACCCCTACATTGCGTTCAAGCCCGAGCGCGAGGCCGGTAACCAGCTGCTGACGGTGGAAAACCTGAGCGCCAAGGTGGACGGCCAGACCATCTTCCGCAACGTGTCGTTTATGCTCGACAAGGGCGACAAAGTGGCCCTGGTGAGCCGCGACGACCGGGCGGCTTCCCTCCTCTTCGATATTCTGTTCGAGCAGGTGAAGCCGGCCACCGGCAGCTTCGCGTGGGGCACCACCATTACTCCCAGCTACTTCCCTAAGGAGAACACCGAGTTTTTTGATACCGACCTGAACCTGGTGGACTGGCTGCGCCAGTACAGCACCGAGAAGGACGAGTCGTTTATTCGCGGTTTTCTGGGCCGGATGCTTTTCTCGGGCGAGGAGTCGCTCAAGAAAAGCAACGTGCTGAGCGGCGGCGAGAAGGTGCGCTGCATGTTGAGCAAGATGATGATGGAAGGCGGCAACGTGCTCACGCTCGACGACCCGACCAACCACCTCGACCTGGAAAGCATTACGGCCCTCAACAACTCGCTGCAGGAATTCAACGGCACGCTGCTGTTTGCCTCGCACGATTTGAAGGTGATTGAGACCGTGGCCAACCGCATCATCGAGCTGACGCCCGGCGGCGTTATCGACCGGCGCATGACGTACGAGGAGTATCTGAACGACGAGAACATCCGCGAGCAGCGCCGCCGCATGTACCAACTGGTTTCGTAGCGCTAGCAACAGCCCTCAGGTTACATACGGGGAAGAGAAAATGGTGCGTTATTGAACAGCAGTGGCGCACCATTTCACGTTTTTACCCGTTGCCGGTTACCTACTCTCCTATCTACTCCATATACATGAAACGACTTCTGTTTTCGCTGCTGCTGGGCGGAACCGGCCTTGTGCTGGTTCCTACCGCTGCCCGCGCCCAGACGACAACGCCGACCGATACAGTTCGTACCGTGAAGCCGCAGCTGAATACGACCCCGCCCGGCTCGGCACCCGCCCGGCGTCGGCGGGAGCCCGCCACGGCCCCCAACGAGCCGCTGCCAGTGCCCACCGCGCCGCCCGTATACCAACCCGACCCCAACGTACCGGCCTCACGCGCGCCCTACGACCCCAACCGGCCCTCGGGCATGGATTTGCCCCAGCGGGCAGGTGTGGCACCGCCCCCACCACCGCTGCGCAAGTACTTTCTGTACACCAACTTCGGATTGGGCTACAGCAGCTACGCCGGCGACGGGCAGTTTAATGCAAGTATTGCCCCGGCCATTGGCTACCGGGTAACGGAGAAGTTTGCCATCGGACCGGGCATCAGCTACTCCTACATCAACGTGAGCTATTCGCCCTTCAACCAGCAGTTCGGCTACCCCGAAAAAATCCGGTACAACAACCTTGGGCTGAAGGCCTTCGCGCAGTACATGGTGTACAAGCAGTTTTTTGTGCACGCCGAATACGAGGTAACCCGCCTGCGGGGTGAGGCTACGTTTGCGCAGGGTAGTATGATAACCAGCAATACCACAGCCACCACGCCGCTGGGCGGTGCCGGTTATCGCAGCCAGTTTGGCGAGCGGTTTGCCGCCGACATCGTGGTGCTTTATAATTTCAACGACGGCATCGACAACCAGGGCAACCGGAAGTCGCCCTACGGGCAGCCTGAAATTCGCTTCAACTTCCTTTTCGATTTGAAATAAGTTCTGAATTTGCCCATATGGCACGCACAAAGAAGCCCCGCTCAATTGCTTGAGCGGGGCTTCTTTGTTTTTTGGAAAGCCTATGTTTCCAGTTAGCTGAATGCCGTGCGGTACTTATACCGCGCTACCGCCTCGAATGACGCGCAGCAGGATTACGATAATGGCAATTACGAGCAGAACGTGAATGATGCTGCCAGTGAAGAAGCCGCCAAAGAAGCTGATAGCCCAGATGATGACCAGAATGACGGCGATGATGTACAACAGATTACCCATGGTTGAAAAGGAAGAGAGTGGGAAAAAAGGGGAGAGAGAAAACAGCGTTTCCGGTTCGCAGTGAAAGATTAGCGGGCCGGAAGACATTCTGCGGGTTTGTACGCGCACCTTCGCCCAAAAGGTTTTATTAGGCTTCATCTATTTTTCATCTTCCGAGACAAAAACCGCCTTCTGAACCTCCAGTGGCATATTTAGACTATACAAAAAAAGTGCATTACCCAGCTTGTATTCGTTTGCCAGATTGGGCGGGGCCGGGTTTCGGTGTAGCTTTGCCAAGGCACGCCCCCACCCCTTATTCGGCGCGCTTTCGTTTCTTCCCACCCTGTTTTCACTCACTTCTATGAACGTTGCCGTTATTGGCTCGGGCACGATGGGCAATGGCATTGCTCACGTTTTTGCCCAGCACGGATTTGCAGTTGCCCTCATCGATATCAACCAGCCGGCCCTTGATAAAGGCATGGCGACCATCGGAAAAAACCTCGACCGGCAGGTAAGCAAAGGCAGCCTGGCCGAGACCGATAAAACAGCCACCCTGGGCCGCATCACCACCTACACCAGCCTTTCGGAGGGAGTTCTGCAGGCCGATCTGGTTGTAGAAGCGGCCACCGAAAACGTGGAGCTCAAGCTCAACATCTTCCGCGAAATAGACCAGTATGCGCCCGAGCAGGCAATTCTGGCCACCAACACCTCCTCCATTTCCATTACCCGCATTGCGGCCGTTACCAAGCGCCCCACCCAGGTTATTGGCATGCACTTCATGAATCCGGTGCCGGTGATGAAGCTCGTGGAGGTGATTCGCGGCTACGCCACCTCCGACGAGGTGACGGCTAAAGTGATGGAGATGTCGCGGCAGTTGGGCAAAACGCCCACCGAAGTCAACGACTACCCCGGCTTTGTAGCCAACCGCATTCTGATGCCCATGATCAATGAGGCCATCATCTCGCTGCACGAGGGCGTAGCCGGCGTTGAGGAGATTGACACAGTGATGAAGCTGGGCATGGCCCACCCCATGGGCCCGCTGCAGCTGGCCGATTTTATCGGGCTGGATGTGTGCCTGGCCATTATGCGGGTGCTGCACGACGGCCTGGGCAACCCCAAGTACGCTCCCTGCCCGCTGCTGGTGAACATGGTAATGGCCGGCCGCCTGGGCGTAAAGTCGGGCGAAGGTTTCTACTCCTGGACCCACGGCACCAAGGATCTGGTGCTGGCCGAGCGGTTCCGCAAGTAAAGCACCCAGCTGCTGAATCACGGCGCATGCGTTGCAGATGAAAGGGATGAATCAGACTGGTTCTGGGTGGATAATTCCTCCTGCTGGTTTTCTATCGGGGTTTATGAACAGCCACCGGGCATAAGGCGTTATAGGGATAACGCAGAACGAATCTGCGTTATCCCTTTCATCTGCAACATCTGTAATTTTATGGAACAAGCTACATTTGGCGGCGGCTGCTTCTGGTGCACCGAAGCCGTATTTCAGAACCTGAAGGGCGTAGAGAAAGTCGTGTCGGGCTACACCGGCGGGCGCATTGCCAACCCTACTTACAAGGAAGTGTGCAGTGGCCTGACGGGCCACAACGAGGTAATTCAGGTAAGCTACGACCCCACCATTATCAGCTTCGAAGACCTGCTGGAGGTATTTTGGAAGACTCACGACCCTACCACCCTCAACCGCCAGGGCAACGACGCGGGCACCCAGTACCGCTCGGGCATCTACACCCACTCGGATGAGCAGCAACGCCTGGCCGAAGCGTACAAGCAGAAGCTTGCTGACGCCAACGCCTTCGATGGCCCCATCACCACCGAAATCCTACCCCTGCCGACATTCTACCCCGCCGAGGCCTACCACCAGAACTACTACAACTTGAACCGCAGCCAGCCCTACTGCCAGTTTGTGGTCAAGAGCAAGGTGGATAAAGTGAAATCGGTGTTCGGTGACAAGCTGAAAAGCGAAGTAGCATAGTTTAAAACCGAACAGCCATAAAAAAGCGGTCATCCTGAATTCAGGATGACCGCTTTTTTATGGCTGTTCGGTTTTGTGCTTATCCCTGTTGCTGGGCCATTTCTATCTGAAACGGGCCCTGGTCGCGGCCAAGGGCGTAGAAGGTAGCCACCTGGTTCATCAGGGTGCGGGTATAGAGGTCGAGGTCGCGGGTTTCGATAATCTGGTCGTTGCGCACAATGATGAAGCTGACCAGCTCGCCGGGGTAGGCACCGTCTTCGCCTACTTCGGGCAGGGCCTCGAAGGGTGAGTGCGAACGTACCGGAATGAATTCCTGCTTGGGCAGTGTCATCAGGGTTTTATCACCGAAAGGCACGAAGCCTTTAACGGCCGAGTAGTGGTAGTGCGGGTTCCAGACCCAGCTACCGTTGAAGATGTAGTACTCGTCGGTGCCCAGGCGCAGAAACTCGCGCAACGATACGTTAACCGCTACGCGCCAGTTGCTGCGCTCCTGCAGGCTCTGTTTAATAACGGCCAGCCGCGTAGGGTCGGGCACGTCGGTGAGCGTCTGCGTGAGGCGGGCGTGCACGACCAGCTCGCAGCCAGCATACAGATTGAGCAGTTGTTGGCGCCAGGCATTTTGAGCTCCCAGCTGATACGCTTCGGCACGGGTAAACTCGAAAAAGTTGTGGGTATAAGGTCCGGCCAGCGCTACGCCGTCGCGGCCATTGGGCTCGGCCCATTCTACCAAGAAGCAGGGCCGGGTACGGCCGTCTACCCAAGGCAGTTCACGGTTGAAAACAACGCGGGTCTGGATGGTTTCCGGGTCGAGGCTCAGCTCCTGGGCCACGTAGTCGCGCACTTCCTCACGGGCCTGCGCGGCCGATACGACATTCTTAATCACAGATGTTGCAGATGTTGCCGATAGCGCAGATTCGTGCTGGCTTCGGATGAAAAAATGATTGGATGACGCAGACTCGTGTCGTGCCGAGCGGATGACACGTCGTTCTGTTGGCGCTAACGGACGTCGAAAGCTAGTTATCAAAACTTCTCAAAGATAGGTGGCCAACCACTAAGCCGGTTATCTGCTCATCGGCTGGCCACGGCTCTAAGCAAATCTAGGCTATCCAATCATTTTTTCATCCGAAGCCAGCACGAATGTGCGCTATTGGCAATATCTGTGACCTTAGATGGCCACGTTGTGCTCGCGCAGGGCGTCGTTGAGGCTGGTTTTGAGGTCGGTGCTGGGTTTGCGCTGGCCGATGATAAGCGCGCAGGGTACCTGGTACTCGCCGGCCGCGAACTGCTTGGCCACCATGCCCGGAATAACTACCGAGCGGGCCGGCACGTGCCCCCTGTACTCCTTGGGCTCGGTGCCCGTCACATCGATAATGCGGGTGCTGCCCGTGATGGTAACGCCGGCCCCGATAACGGCCTCCCGGCCTACAAAGCACCCTTCTACCAGAATGCTGCGCGAGCCCACGAAAGCACCGTCTTCGATAATAACCGGAGCCGCCTGCACGGGCTCCAGCACGCCGCCAATGCCTACGCCCCCACTCAGGTGTACGCCGGCCCCTATCTGGGCGCAGGAGCCCACGGTGGCCCAGGTGTCCACCATGGTGCCCTCGCCCACCCAGGCGCCGATGTTCACGTAGCTGGGCATCAGGATAACACCCGAGGCCAGGTAGGCCCCGTAGCGGGCTACGGCGGGCGGTACCACGCGCACGCCCTGGCCCTGGTAGTCGGTTTTGAGGCGCATTTTGTCGCGAAACTCGAAGGGGCCGACTTCGATGGTTTCCATCTGGCGGATTGGGAAGTAGAGAATCACGGCTTTTTTCACCCAGTCGTTCACCAGCCAGCCACCTTCGGTGCCGGCATCGGGCTGGGCCACGCGCAGGCGCCCTTTGTCGAGCTCTTCAATAACGTGCTCAATGGCTTGCAGTGTGGTGGGCTGCTGCAGTAGGCTCCGGTCGTTCCAGGCAGCTTCAATCAGTGTTTGCAGGTCGGTCATTGGGGTGTTGGTTGCTGGAGTTGATTTACGGCTTAAAGGTAATGGATACGAGCTGAGAGCATGATTATAGCGCCTACGATAAACCCTGCGAAAGCCGAAAGCCACCTTTGAGGAGCCAAAAAACCCCATCTTCGCCCCTGCTATGCCGCCCGCCCTCACCATTCTACTGGCCTCCGTACTAAAGCCCCTCGACGATACGCGGATGCTGGGCAAGTTCGGACGCACCCTGGCCCAACGGCCCAGAACTCAGGTGCACGTAGCGGGCCGCGCCGCGCCCCGGCCGCCCGGTTTGCCGCCCAACCTGCACGTGCACGAGCTGCTGCGTGGCACCCGCCTGAGCCTGGCGCGGCTACGGGCGCAGTGGCACTACTGGCAATTGCTGCAACAGCTGCAACCTACGTTGGTATTTGTGCACGCCCCCGAACTGCTGCCGGCCACCGTGCTCTGGCAGTGGCTGGGCCGGGGCCGGCGCTTTATATATGATGTGCGCGAAAACTACGCCCTCAACATCCGGACGCAGGCCGTGTACCCGCCCTGGGCCCGCCACCTGCTGGCCGGGCTGGTGCGTCGCCTCGAAACGCTGGCTGCCGCCCGCGCCGCCGCCATTCTGCTGGCCGAACGAAGCTACGCCGCCGAGCTGCCCTTTGCGGCCGGGGCCTTAGCCGCGCTAACGGAAGCCGTGAGTACTTCTGGGGATTCTACCCTTTCGGATGGCAAAAGGCAGACAACAACAGGCCCTCTTCCAGCACTCATCATTGAAAATAAGTATCAGCCTTATGATGCAATACCAGCTGCCTGGCCGCGGCGGCTGCCTGAGGTTTCGGAGCCGTTGCGGCTGGTGTATTCGGGCACCATTTCGGAGCTGAACGGGGTATGGGAAGCATTGCGGTTTGCGGCCCACCTGCGCACGGTGTGGCCGCTGGCCCACCTAACCATTATTGGGTCCTGCCAGCAGCCGGCGCTGCTGGCACGGCTGCAAGCGGCCGTGGCGGCGACCAATGGGGCCGTTACGCTGGTGGGCGGGGCGGCGCTGGTGCCCCACGAGGACGTGGTAGCCGAGCTGCGCCGCAGTCACCTGGGGCTGCTGCCCTACCGGCCCCACCCCAGCACGGCCCGCTGCGTACCTACCAAGCTGTTCGAGTATCTGGGCCTGGCACTGCCGCTGGTGCTGCCCCCCAACCCGCTCTGGCAGCCGCTGGTCGAAGCCGCCGGGGCCGGCTTGGGCTTCGATTTTCAGCAGCCCACCTACCCGGCGGCTGCCAAGCTGGCAGCTGCGCTACGGGCAGGCACGTATTACCCGCAGGGGCCACCGCCGCTGGCCTTCTGGGAGCCGGAAGCCAAAAAAATATTAGCGCTGCTGGATTCTATTGGGTAACTACCGACCTTAGCAGCCCGTTTACGGAACCGGAACCGTTTTTCTTTACCTTCGGCGCCTGCTTTCTTCTGTACTGCTCCGCAAATCCCTCCCCCGATGAACAACTCTCTCCGCAACTCTGAAATTGCCGGCGTCGGTCACTATGTGCCCGAGCGCGTGGTTACCAATGCCGACCTCATCACCCTGATGGACACCACCGACGAGTGGATTCAGGAACGCACCGGTATTAAGGAGCGGCGCTGGTTTACCGAGGGCGTTGATACCACTGCCAACATGGCCGCCAAGGCCTCCCGCCGCGCCCTCGAAATGGCCGGCCTCGAGCCCGACGACGTGCAAATGATTGTGTTTGCCACGCTCTCGCCCGATTATTTCTTCCCCGGCTCGGGCGTGCTGCTGCAGCGCGAACTAGGCATTAAGGCTCCCGTACCGGCCTTCGATGTGCGCAACCAGTGCTCGGGTTTCGTGTACGCGCTAAGCATGGCCGACCAGTTCATCAAAACCGGCATGTACGACAACGTGCTGGTGGTAGGCTCCGAAATCCATTCTTCGGGCCTCGATATCAGCACCCGTGGCCGGGCGGTGTCGGTTATTTTTGGCGATGGCGCCGGAGCCGTAGTAATGCGTCCCTGCACCCGCGAGGGTCACGGCGTACTAAGTACGCATCTGCACTCGCAGGGCGAGCACGCCGAGGAGCTGATTGTAAAGGAGCCCAGCTCGAATCGTCAGGACCGGACGGCGTTTATCCAGAATCTGGAGAACGAGGTTGAGCTCTATCCCGTCATGAACGGCCAGAACGTGTTCAAGCACGCCGTGGTGCGCTTCCCGCAGGTGATCAAGGAGGCTCTCGATGCCAACGGCTACCAGCCCCAAGACCTCGATATGCTTATTCCGCACCAGGCCAACCTGCGCATCACGCAGTATGTGCAACAGAAAATGGGCCTCCCCGACAACAAGATATTCAGCAACATTCAGCGCTACGGCAACACCACCGCCGCCTCGGTGCCCATTGCCCTGAGCGAAGCCATGCAGGAAGGCCGCATCAAGCGTGGCGACTTGGTGTGCCTGGCCGCTTTCGGCTCGGGCTTTACCTGGGCTTCGGCGCTCATTAAGTGGTAGGCTTTTCAATTAAAAGTTACGAGTTAAAAATGGGCCGTTCACCTCATCATGCCAGCCAGTCAACGGCCAATTTTTAACTTTTAATTCTTAATTTTTAATTCAACACGCATGCCCAGCTTCACTGAGGAAAACTACCTGAAAGCCGTTTATAAACTCTCGGAGTTTCAGCCAGGCACCGAGGTAAGTACCAACAGCGTCGCCGAGGAGTTGCAGACCCGGCCCGCTTCGGTGACTGATATGCTGCGGCGCCTCGGCGAGAAGGGCCTCGTCAACTACACCCGCTACCGGGGCGTTACGCTCACCGAGGCCGGGCAGCGCGTGGCGCTGGCCACCATCCGTAAGCACCGGCTCTGGGAGGTGTTTCTGGTTCAGCACTTCGGGTTTCACTGGGATGAGGTGCATGATGTGGCCGAGCAGATGGAGCATGTCGACTCCGAGTTGCTGGTGCGCCGCCTCGACGAGTTCCTGGGCTTTCCGCAGCTCGACCCCCACGGCGACCCGATTCCGACGGCCGAGGGTGTACTGCACCGCCCCGAACACCGCCTGCTGGCCGATCTGCGCCCCGGCGAGCAGGGCCGCGTGGTATCCGTCCGGAACACCTCCGCCCCCTTTCTGCAGTACCTCGACAAGGTGGGCGTAGGTCTCGGCACCCACATTGAAGTCATGGATAAGATTCTGTTTGATAATTCGCTTGAAATCAGAATCAACCAGGAAGGCAAGCAGCTCATTTCAGCCGAGGTAAGCCGTAACCTGATGCTGACGGATTAACGCTGAAAGTCAAAGAGAGCAAGTAAAAAGTAAAAGCCGTAGAACGTCAGCATCATGCTCGTTCTACGGCTTTTACTTTTTACTTGCTCTCTTTAGATTTCAACCCGCCGTACCTTTGCGGCCCCATCACACCCAACCGCCGTGGCCGCCGACCTGCCCCTCTCCCTTTCCGATACCATCGTCGCCCTCTCCACGCCGCCCGGCGCCGGCGCAATTGCCTTGGTGCGCCTCTCGGGCCCGCAGGCTATTACCATTACCGACGAGGTATTTGCCGGCAAGCGCCTGGCCGAGCAGCCCGGCCACACACTCCACTACGGCACCCTACGCGACGGCGCGCAGATTCTGGATGAGGTTGTCGTGTCGCTCTACCGCGGCCCGAACTCCTACACCCGCGAAGACGTGGTGGAAATCAGCACCCACGGCTCCGACTACATTGTGCGGCAGGTGCTGGCGCTGCTGCTGCGCCACGGCGCCCGCCTGGCCGAAGCCGGCGAGTTCACCAAGCGCGCCTTCCTGCACGGCGCCCTCGACTTAGCCCAGGCCGAAGCTGTAGCCGACCTGATTGCCGCCGACTCGGCCTTAAGCCACCAGGTAGCGTTGCGCCAGATGCGGGGCGGCTTTTCGCGCGAGCTGCGGGAGCTACGCAGCCAGCTGGTGCACTTCGCAGCGTTGCTGGAGTTGGAGCTCGACTTTGGAGAAGAAGACGTGGAGTTTGCCGACCGCACCGGGCTGGTAGTGCTGCTGCAGGAAGTGCAGGCGCTGGTACGCCGGTTGCTGCGCTCCTTCGAGCTAGGCAACGTCATCAAAAACGGAGTGACCACCGTTATTGCCGGCCGGCCCAACGCCGGTAAAAGCACCCTGCTCAACGCCCTGCTCAACGAAGACCGCGCCATAGTGTCGGAGGTGGCCGGCACTACCCGTGACCTGATTGAGGATGAGGTGAGCATCGAGGGCATCCGATTCCGGTTCGTAGATACGGCCGGCCTGCGCGACACCACCGACGTGGTGGAAGCCCTGGGTGTGGAGCGCACCCGTCAGCGAGTGCAGCAGGCGGCGCTGGTCGTGTATCTGTTTGACCTTTCGACAACTTCTCCGGCTGAGCTTCACGCGGAAATTGAAGCGCTAAACCTGCCCGCCGGCGTGGGCGTACTGGCCGTGGGTAACAAGCTAGACCTGGCTTCTGAAGCCCAGGCTGCCCCCTTCCATTCCCGGCCCGACACGCTGCTGTTGGCTGCCGGCCAGGGCATCGGTATTGAGGAATTGCGCGCCGCCCTGCTGGCCCGGGTGCGCCTCAACGGCCTCGACCAGACTGGGGCCAGCACCATCGTTACCAACCTGCGCCACGCCCGCAGCCTCGAGCAAGCCGACCGCCACCTCGACGCCGTGCTGGTGGGCCTGAGCACCGGCGGCGGCACCGAGCTGCTGGCTGCCGACCTGCGCCACGCCTTGGGCGCCCTGGGCCAGATAACCGGCGAAATCAGCTCCGACGACCTACTTACCAGCATCTTCACTCAGTTCTGTATCGGCAAGTAAGATATGCCGGACCCTAGCGGTGCTCCTGGTAGGTGTTGGCCGGTGCGGCCTGCAACAGTTCGTGGCGGACATCGGGCGGCAGCGGCGCGCTCCGGGCCAGTTGCAAGGCTTCGGCCAGCTGCGCGGCGGTCCGGATGCCGAGTACGGTGGCCGTTACGCCCGGCGTATCGAGCACGAAGCGGCCAGCCACCTCGGCGGGCGGGCGTTGCAGGCGCTTGGCCACAGCGGCCACGGCAGCTGCTGCTGCCTGTACGGCCCCAACCGGTTGGTTTAGATACTCGCGGGCGGGCTTGCCGACCAGCAGGCCCTGGGCCAGCGCCCCGCGGGCCAGCACGCCTACTCCGTGGGCAGCCAGGTGGGGCAGCACGGCTTCCAATGGGCGCTGGTCGAGCAGGCTGAGCTGCAGCATGACGCTGCTGAGGCCGGTGCCGGGCACGTAGCGCCGGATGACGTTGGGCCGGATGGAGGAAATACCGTAGTGCCGGATTTTGCCCTGCTCCCGCAACCGCTCGAAGGCTTCAACTACCTCATCAAGCGGGTCATCAAGGGTGCCGCCGTGTAATTGATACAGGTCGAGATAGTCGGTTTGGAGGCGGCGCAGGCTGGCTTCGGCGGCCTGCCGGATGTAGGCGCCCGAGGGGTTCCAGTCCCACCCCTGGCCATCGGGCCGCCGCTGGTTGCCCACTTTGGTGGCCAGCACCACCTGGGCGCGGCAGTGGCGGAAGGCAGTACCGAACAGCTCCTCATTGCGGCCGTGCTCGTACAGGTCGGCCGTGTCGAAAAGGGTGATGCCACCGGCCCGCGCTTCATCGAGCAGGCGGCGGTCGGCGGCCATATCATCCCCCAACGACATGCCGCCGAAGCCCAAGCGGCTTACTTGCAAATCAGTGGTACCCAGGGTAGCGTAGTGCATAGCGTGCGGAAATAGAATGGTGACGCGGTTTGGGCACCATAATGCAAAAAAAGGCCGGACAAGTCGTAAAAAAACGGGCTTAATGCCGTATTTATCGGCCCTGCGCCGTTTCTTTGCGTCAGGTGAAATGGCGAACAACCATCCTGTTCGGGTTGTACTATAGCCAGTAACCGCCGGCCGGGTTGCCCGCTTGCCGGTTATTATCTTTAAATTCGCCCTGTACCCCCACTTTTCAACCTACGCTTTATGGCAGAATCTGCTGAACTGACGCTCAACGGGCAGTCGTACACACTCCCCGTAATTGAAGGCACTGAGCACGAAAAGGCCTTCGACATCAGCAAGCTCCGCGACCAGACGGGCTACGTAACCATCGACCCCGGCTACAAGAACACAGGAGCCTGCAAAAGCGCCATCACCTTCCTCGACGGCGAAGAAGGCATCCTGCGCTACCGCGGCTATCCAATTGAGCAGCTGGCCGAAAACTCCACTTTTATTGAAGTTGCTTACCTGCTGATTTACGGCAAACTGCCTACTCAGACTGAGCTCGACGCATTCAGCGAGAAAATCACGCAGCACACGCTGGTGCACGAAGACGTGCGCAAGATTTTCGACGGCTTTCCGTCGGCGGCCCACCCAATGGCCATTCTAAGCTCCCTTATCTGCTCGCTCACCGCCTTCTACCCCGAAAGCGTTTCGCCCGACCTGAGCAAGGAGGAAATCGACCTGAATGTAATCCGGTTGATGGCCAAGATTTCGACCATCGCGGCCTGGACCTACAAGAACAACATGGGTCACCCGCTCAACTACCCGCGCAACGACCTCGATTACTGCTCCAACTTCCTCTACATGATGTTCAGCTTCCCTACGGAGAAGTATGCCATCAACCCCGTAGTGGTGAAGGCGCTCAACAAGCTGCTCATTCTGCACGCCGACCACGAGCAGAACTGCTCCACCTCAACGGTGCGCCTCGTGGGTTCGGCCAACGCCTCGCTCTACGGCTCGGTTTCGGCCGGTATCAACGCCCTGTGGGGCCCGCTGCACGGCGGCGCCAACCAGGAAGTAGTGGAGATGCTCGAAAGCATTGAGCGCGACGGTGGCGACACCCAGAAATGGATTGACAAGGCCAAGGACAAGGACGACTCGTTCCGCCTGATGGGCTTCGGCCACCGGGTATACAAGAACTTCGACCCCCGCGCCACCATCATCAAAAAGGCCGCCGACGACGTGCTCAAGGCCCTGGGCCTCGAAGCCAGCCCTCTGCTCAAGATTGCCAAGGAGCTGGAGCAGGCCGCCCTCACCGACGATTATTTCGTTCAGCGCAAGCTCTACCCGAACGTAGACTTCTATTCGGGCATCATCTACAAGGCCATCGGCATCCCGACCGAAATGTTCACGGTAATGTTCGCCCTGGGCCGCCTGCCCGGCTGGATTGCCCAGTGGAAGGAAATGCGTGAGAACAAGGAGCCTATCGGCCGTCCGCGCCAGATTTACGTGGGTGAAACCGAGCGCGACTACGTGGCCATCGACCAGCGTAATGCCTAAACTACGGCACTGTGGGCCGGCTCAGCCGGTTCGCAGTCCATGTAGTCCTGCATAAAAAAAGCCCGCTTATGCGGGCTTTTTTTATTGTCAAATTATTCGAGCGTTACCTGAAGTAATACCCGGTAAAGAACTGTCAATCAGCGGATATTGACAGCCGTAAATTCAGATTTGATACCATCGTAGACGGCGAGCTGCTTGGGTTGCAGCAGGGCTGCTACATCCCACTCGTAGCGCTGCAGCAGATCGGATAGGGCCTGGTCGAGGTTTGCAGGCTCGGCTTTGAGCTGGTTGCGCAGCGTTGCCATTTCGGAGAGCAGCCCAACGTTGAGGCGGCGCAACTTGACGTATTGGCCTTCGCTGAGCTGAGTGCGCTCGGCAATACGCCAGGTCATGGCCGTAGCCCGCTCGCCCATTGTTGTGCCCCCGCCATCGGCCTGGGCCACAGTAGGAGTTCCGGAGGACATCAGCAGTGCGAGGCCCAGTAGAGTAAGCACGTTTTTCATAGTTGTAGAAGGTTTGGTGGAAAAATCAGCACCCGTCCAACTTCACTGTCCAAAATTGTCTTATCAAGATACTAAACAAATATGACATAAGCAATATTTGTTTTACTTCGGATGCTGTTGTCAGCTTAGCTCACGGCCCAACTCCAGGGAGTCGAGCCGTGGCAGCTCAAGCTTACTATTTCGACAGCGTACCCATGGCCGTCATGCTGGCGCGGTGCTGGTCGAACAAAGACCGTTGGGCGGGCCGCAACATATCAAGCAGGGCCATTTCGTAGTAGAGCTGGGCATCGGCCAGGCGCTGGTCGAGCATTGGCTGCTCAGCGGCGAAGCGGGACTTCAACTCCTCCTGCTCGCTAAGCATACGGATATTGAGTTGCTTGAGCCGCAGGTACTGGCCTTCATCGAGCCGGATACGGTCGGAAATGGCGCGGGTGAGGGCCGTAGCGCGGGCCGTAATGCTGGTAGGGTTGTCGGCGCGCGAAGCTGCCAGGATAACACCCGGAGCGGCAATAAGCAGGCAGACGAAAAGTGCAACTTTCTTCATGGCAAAAGAGGGAGAAAGGGTTGGAAGATGAATGTTTAGGGCTGTTGGTAGCGGAATGCCTCCTATTAAAGGAGTGTTACCACTACTCCCACAAGCGCCGTCTGCTTTGTGGGAATAATCAAATGTACACCAAATTATTAAACTATAAAATGTTTTTTTATCACTATTCTAATCAATAACTTTTATACATATTGATTAAACATCTCATTATCAGATTGATGATAGTGCTATAAAAAAGAAAAACTCCAATCAAAAAAAGTGCAATTACTCGCGTAATTATCCTTTTTTCGATTGGAGTTGGAGGCAAAACCAGCTGGCGGCGGCCAGTTGCGCGAGCCTGCTACAGAATCCGCAGTTCGATACGGCGGTTCTGCTGGCGGTTTTCTTCGGAGTCGTTGGGAGCCAGCGGGCGGGCCTCGCCATAGCCCTTGTAGCGCAGGCGAGCGGCCTCTACACCCTGGCTTAGCATATAGCGGTACACCGATTTGGCCCGGTTCTGCGACAGCACCAGGTTGTCATCGTCGGAGCCCACATCATCGGTGTGGCCCGATACTTCCACCTGAATGGTGGGGTATTGCTTCATGAAGCTCACCAGCCGCTTGAGTTCGGTGCGCGACTTGGGCTTGAGCTCGTACTGGCTCACATCAAAGAACAGATTGTTGAGCACTACGCTACGGCCCGCACCCACCGGATCGAGGTAGAGGTCGAGAGTGAGGGGGTCGAAGCTGCGGCGGCTGCTGTAATCAAAGCTCAGACTACGGAGAAGGTATTTGTCGGCGGCGGCGTACATGGCGTACTGGCGACCCTCGTTGAGCACCACGGTATACTCCCCGGTTTCAGCGTCGGAGTTCACGTACTGCACCAGCTCGTTGGTGTTGAGGTCGTAGAGCTGCACGTCGGCGGCAATGGGCTTTTTGGTCACGGCATCGAACACCCGGCCCTGGGCGTACGTGCTGGTTTCGCGGGCACGGATGCTGGCAGGCGTCTCAAACGAGTACAGCTCTACCGGCTGGTCGCGCTGGCGCTTTACGCCCGGCTCGGCCGTACGCCAGCGCGAGCAGAAGCCCCGGCGGTTGTCGGAACTGATAAACAGCGACGCTTCATTTTCGAACGTATTGAGCGGGTAGCCCAGGTTGCGGGGCGCATCCCACTTGCCATCAGACACCAGTTCGCAGCGGTAAATATCAAGCCCGCCCATGCCTACCAGTCCGTCGGTTACATAGTATAGCGTAGTGCCGCTGGCATGAATAAACGGGGCCATGTCTTTGCCGGGCGTGTTCACGGGTGTGCCCAAGTTACGGGCAGGCGTCCATTTACCTTGCTCGTCGAGCGTTGTTATGTACACATCCTCCTGGCCCTGTCCACCGCGCCGGGTGCTGGTGAAATACAGTGTGCGGCCATCGGCCGAAAGCGTGGGCTGCGAGTCCCACTCGGGCGAGTTTACGTTGCGGCCCAGGTTTTCGGGCTTGCTCCAGGCATTACCGGTGCGCCGCGAGATATACAGGTCGCAGTTGCCCACCGAGTTGGCCCGGTCGCAGGAAGCAAACACCAGCGTTTTACCGTCGCCGGAAATAGCACCCGCCCCCTCGTTGAACGAGGTGTTGATGGCCGGTGAGATGGAAGCCGGCTCGCCCATGGTGCCGTCGGGGTTTTGGCGGCTCACAAACAGATTTTCGTCGCTGGCAGCCGTGGGTCGGCCAGTGAAAAGCAGAAAGCGGCTGTCGGCCGTGAGCACCGGGAAGTACTGAAACCGGTAAGTATTAAGCGGCTCGGGCAGCCGGGTGGGCTCGGGGCCGGTGGGCGCGGCTATGGCCTGGGCCGCAAACGCGCAGTTGAGCAGCTGGCGCTTGGCCTGCGGGATGTTGCGCTGGCCTTTGGGAGCCGTTTTGATGAACTTCGGGTACGCATCGGCCGCCGTGGTATAGTCGCCAAAGCTCATGGCCAGCTCACCCAGCAGAAAGTAGTCGTTGCTCCGGGCCGCATCGACGGGCAGCTTGGGCAGGCCTGTCCGGTAGGCATCAAAAGCCGCTTGGTTTTCGCCCATGGCCTTCAGCAAAGAGCCCCGCAGCAGGTACGGCTGCCCCAACGACGGGAATTTCTGGGTGAGCTGATCGAGCGTTTCGAGGGCCTTGGTGAAGTCGCGGCCCTTGGCCTGCGCCTGTGCTTTATCCCACAGACTACGGGCCTTGGTATTGGAAGAGCTAAGCTGCGCCTGAGCAGCTGCCGGCCGCGGCGAAAGGCTACCAGCGGTTAGTAGCAGCACCAACGGCACGAAAAGCGAACGACGCATACAGAACGGGCTAAAAGGTGAGGGCGCTAGGGAATATCGAGGTACTTATGGGTCTGCAAGGATACCTGCCAATGCGGGTTAGCCTTCACGTACTCCACAATAAGCGGGGTCATGCTGGCAGCCTTGCTCCACTCGGGCTGCAGGTAGAGGCGACAATCGGGCCCAACTTGCTCGGCATGCTCTTCTGCCCAGGCAAAGTCGCTTTTATTGAACACCACAATCTTCAGCTCGTGGGCTGCTACCAGCACTGAGGGCAGCGGGGCCTTGAACTTCTTGGGCGATACACAAATCCAGTTCCAGTTTCCGCTGAGCGGGTAAGCGCCGCTGGTTTCAATCCAAGTTTGGCAACCCGCCTGCTGCAACGCAGCCGTGAGCGGCCCCAGCTCATGCATGAGTGGCTCGCCCCCGGTTACTACCACATTGCGACCCGGGTGCGCCGTTACGGCCGTTACCAGGTCGGTAAGAGCGTGGCGCGGATGGGCATCCAGCGGCCACGACTCCTTCACGTCGCACCATACGCAACCCACGTCGCAGCCGCCGAGGCGGATGAAATAGGCAGCGCGGCCGGTGTTGTAGCCTTCGCCCTGAATGGTATAAAACTGCTCCATCACGGGCAGCGAAGTGGCGGCCGGCGTAACTGAAGTAACTGGAAGTTGGTGTAGCAAAACGGGTAACCTTCTGAAAAAAAACAAGTCGGGCCGCTGGGAAATCCAACTACCGCAGTAACTGGTGCTTTTCCCGGCAGACCGACTTTAAAAGTACTACAACGCGCCTGATTCTGAAAGCCCGGGCAAGACTAATTGGATTTTAGTCACTTAGCTTCTGCCTGGCATCAGCTAACCGTACACCTCTGCCTTGGCAGCCCGCAACGTGTTGAGCAGTAGCATGGCAATGGTCATGGGGCCAACGCCGCCGGGTACAGGCGTGATATAGGAGGCCAACGGGGCGACCTGCTCGAAGTTCACGTCGCCTTTCAGCGCCCAACCCGCCTTCTTACTGGCATCCTCTACCCGAGTTGTACCCACGTCAATCACCACCGCGCCGGGCTTTACCATGTCGGCCGTTACGAAGCCGGGGCGGCCCAGGGCCGCTACCAGAATATCAGCCGTGCGGGTTATCTCGGGCAGATTCTGAGTGCGCGAGTGGCATAAAGTAACGGTACAGTTGCCGGGCTCCAGGTTCTTGGCCAGCAAGATGCTAACCGGCGTGCCCACGATGTTCGACCGGCCAATAACCACGCAGTGCTTGCCATCGGTATCGAGGTTGTAGCGGCGCAGCAGCTCCACAATGCCCGAGGGCGTAGCCGGCAGTAGTGCCGGCAACCCAGCCACCATCCGCCCGATATTCATCGGGTGGAAACCGTCCACGTCCTTCTCAGGGCGCACGGCTTCAATCACCTTGTTGGTGTCGATGTGGGAAGGTAGCGGCAGCTGCACAATGAAACCGTCAATTTGCGGGTCCTCGTTCAGCTCGGCCACCTTGGCCAGCAGCTCGGCCTCCGTAATGCTGTCTTCGTAGCGGAGCAGCGTGCTTTCGAAGCCGACCCGCTCGCAGGCCAGCACTTTGTTGCGCACGTAGGTTTCCGAGCCGCCGTCGTGGCCCACCAGAATGGCGGCCAAGTGGGGCGTTTTATGGCCGGCCGCCTTACGAGCGGCTACTTCGGCCGCAATTTCAACTTTGATGTCCTCGGCGGTTTGCTTGCCGTCGATGAGGCGGTAGGTTGTGGCGTCGGGGGCGGTCGTCATGCAGCAGACAGGGGTTGGTTAGGCAGAAGGCTTATCAACGGTAGTAGCAGCCGGCGACGATTCGGCGGCAACCGATGCTTCGTAGGCCGTAATGGCTTCGGCACCGGCGGCGAGCAGGGCTTTTTCCATCACAGGCCAGTCGTCGCGCCAGCGGAATTTACGCTCCTGGCCCCGGCGGATTTTCTCCAGCTGGTCGTAACTGCGACAATTCTTTACGAGGTGATGATCAGACATGGTATGAGGGAAAGCAACACACGCCCGGTTAAGAAGTGCATCAGGTGAAAATGATTGTGTACGTATAAAAAACGCGCCTGTGGCAGGCGCGTTTCAGTTATCAGTCAAGCTTCAGAACGGCCAGGAAGGCCTCTTGTGGTATCTCCACGGAGCCAACCTGACGCATGCGCTTCTTGCCTTCCTTCTGCTTTTCGAGCAGCTTGCGCTTGCGGCTGATGTCGCCGCCGTAGCACTTGGCAATTACGTTTTTGCGCAGGGCTTTCACCGTTTCGCGGGATATGATCTTCTGGCCAATGCTGGCCTGGATGGCAATTTCGAACTGCTGGCGAGGCAGTAGCTCGCGCAGCTTTTCGCACAGCCGGCGGCCCCACTCGTAGCTCTTGCTCCGGTGCACGATGGCCGACAACGCATCGACCTTCTCACCGTTGAGCATGATGTCGAGCTTGACCATATCCGACTCGCGGAAGCCGATCAGCTCGTAGTCGAGCGAGGCGTAGCCGCGACTGATGGTTTTCAGCTTGTCGAAGAAGTCGAATACGATTTCCGACAGCGGCAGCTCGAAGGTCATCTCCACCCGCTCGGAAGTCAGGTAGCTTTGGCCTTTGATAACGCCGCGCTTGTCCATGCAGAGCGTAATGATGGGACCCACGTAATCGGCAGCCGTGATGATCTGGGCCTTGATGAAGGGCTCCTCGATGTACTTGATCATGTTCGGCTCGGGCATTTCGCTCGGCGCGTTGATGGTCAGCAGCTGGTCTTTGGTGCCGGTGGCGTGGAACTGCACACTGGGCACAGTGGTAATCACCGTCATATTGAACTCGCGCTCCAGGCGCTCCTGCACGATTTCCATGTGCAGCATGCCCAAAAAGCCGCAGCGGAAGCCGAAGCCCAGCGCCACCGACGTTTCGGGCTCCCAGACCAGGGAGGCGTCGTTGAGCTGGAGCTTTTCCATGCACGAGCGCAGCTCCTCGTACTCGGTGGTATCGACGGGATAGATACCGGCGAAAACCATCGGTTTTACATCGGCAAAACCCTTGATGGCATCCTTGGTGGGGTTGGCGACGTGGGTAATCGTGTCGCCCACTTTCACTTCGCGGGCTTCCTTGATGCCCGAAATGAGGTAACCCACGTTGCCGGCGCCCATTTCCTGGCGCGGCTCCTGGTTGAGGCCCAGAATGCCTATTTCGTCAGCGCCGTATTCCTTGCCGGTGGCCATAAAGCGGAGCTTGTCGCCCTTGCACATGGTGCCGTTCTTGATACGGAACAGTACTTCGATGCCGCGGTAGGAGTTGAAAACGGAGTCGAAAATCAGGGCTTGCAACGGCGCTTCAGGGTCGCCCTTGGGGGCCGGTACCCGCTCAATGATGGCGTTGAGGATGCCTTCGATGCCGAGACCGGTTTTGCCGGAGGCGTGCAGAATATCCTCGTACTCGCAGCCGATGAGGTCCACGATTTCGTCGCTCACCTCCTCGGGCATTGCGTGGGGCAGGTCGATTTTGTTGAGTACCGGAATGATTTCCAGGTCGGCCCCGATGGCGAGGTAGAGGTTGGAAATCGTCTGGGCCTCAATGCCCTGCGAGGCGTCGACGATGAGCAGCGCGCCTTCACAGGCAGCAATACTGCGGCTTACTTCGTAGCTGAAATCGACGTGGCCAGGAGTGTCAATCAGGTTGAGCGTGTAGATTTCCCCTTTGTAGGGATACTGCATCTGAATGGCGTGGCTCTTGATAGTGATGCCTCGCTCCCGCTCCAGGTCCATGTTGTCGAGCAGCTGAGCCTGCATGTCGCGCTTGGCCACAGTGCTCGTGAATTCGAGCAGGCGGTCGGCGAGCGTGCTTTTGCCGTGGTCGATGTGGGCAATGATGCAGAAATTGCGGATGTTCTTCACAGAGGGCAGTTTTTTCTAGCTTCAAAGGTACGCAACGCCGCCGGGATATGCTACGGCGAGGCAGTAGCTCGGCAGTAGAGAACGGCGGAATTCAACCAAAAGGCTCGCCGGACCTAGCTCAATTTGCGTTGTTAGGGCGGTATGCGTCTAGCAAAGCACCGAGCTAGCCAACCAACTTCACCGCCCCTCCTTCTGCTCCATATGTCCCAAACCACTCCGCTCGAAGATTACGGCCTGATTGGCAACCTGCACACCGTGGCCTTGGTATCGAAGGCCGGCTCGCTCGATTATCTGCCCTTTACCCGTTTCGATTCGCCCACCATTTTTGCGGCCTAACTCGATGCGGAAAAAGGTGGTTCCTGGTCGATTCAGCCGGCCGGGGCCGAAGGTGAGGTGCGCACCAAGCAACTGTACCTGCCCAACACGGGCGTGCTGCTGACGCGGTTTCTGCTGGAGGGCGGCATTGCCGAACTCACCGATTTCATGCCCGTGAAGCGCCACGAGCAGAACTGTGCCGTGGTGCGCAGCCTGCGCGTAATTAAGGGCAGCCTCACATTCCAGCTGAATTGCGCCCCGCGCTTCGACTATGCCCGCGCCCCCCACCGCGTGGAAACCCAGGACGACGGCAGCCTGCTGTTCCGGGGCCTCGAAACGGCGGATGCCCACTTGCAGTTCCGGCTCCTGAGCAGCCATCCGCTGGAAGCAACCCCCGACGGCGACGCGGTGGGCAGCTGGACCCTGCACGCGGGCGAAACGGCCAGCTTCGTGATGGAGGCCACGCCCGTCGACGCCCCCGATTTCATTGCCCGCGACCTTGCCCACTACACCGAAGGAGCCTTTGCCGATACGCTCAGCTTCTGGCGTGAGTGGGTGGAAAGCAGCACCTACACCGGCCGCTGGCGCGAAATAGTGATGCGCTCGGCCATCACGCTCAAGCTGCTCACCTCTCTCGAGCACGGCTCGACGGTAGCCGCCGCCACTTTCGGGCTGCCCGAGGCCGTGGGCGGCTCCCGCAACTGGGACTACCGCTTTACCTGGGTACGCGACGCGGCCTTTACTATGTACGCCTTCCTGCGTCTGGGCTTTACGGGCGAGTCGAAGGCGTTTCTGCACTGGATCATGGCCCGGTGCGAGCAGTTGGCCGATGCCGCCGACCTCCAGCTCATGTACCGCGTAGATGGGTCGCCCGATTTGCCCGAGCAGGAATTGGAGCACCTGAGCGGCTACCGCGACTCGCGGCCCGTACGCATCGGCAACGGGGCGGCTCAGCAGTTCCAGCTTGATATTTATGGGGAGTTGCTCGACACGATTTACCTCTATAATAAGTACGGCGGGGCCATCACCTACGCCTTCTGGCAGCAGATCTGTCGGCTCGTGGATTTCGTGGCCGAGAACTGGCAGCGGCCCGACCACGGTATCTGGGAGGTGCGCGACCAGGAACAGCACTTTCTGTCGGCCAAGATGATGTGCTGGGTGGCCCTGGACCGCGCCATCAGCATTGCCCAGGACCGCTCGTTTCCCGCCCCGCTGGCCGACTGGCACCGGGTGCGCAACGAGATTTACGAGGAGGTGTACCACAACTTCTGGAACGAGGAAAAGCAGGCCTTCGTGCAGTATAAAGGCGGTGAAGTGCTCGATTCTATTGCCCTGCCCCTGATCCGCATGTTCAGCCCGGCCGAACCGCGCTGGCAGGCCACGATGCGGGCCATAGAGCAGGAACTGGTCGTCGACTCGCTGGTGTTCCGCTACCACCTCGACGGTGGGGCTACCGACGGGCTTACCGGCCAGGAAGGCACCTTTACCATGTGCTCGTTCTGGTACATTGAGAACCTGTCGCGGGCCGGCGACCTGGATAACGCCCGGCTGCTATTCGAGAAGGTATTGGGTTTTGCCAGTCCGCTGGGGTTGTACTCGGAGCAGATCGGCCCCCAGGGCGCGCAGATCGGCAACTACCCGCAGGCCTTCACCCACCTGGCCCTCATCAGCGCCGCCTTCCAGCTCAACCGCGACCTCGACGCCCGCCACCACCGCGGCAACAACCGGGGGCACGATTTTGTGTAGCTGCCGCAACGGCTCCGCAGACCTGACCGGCCCCGCCGCTTACCCGCAGCTAGCCGGTCTGCCGCGGCAGGCCCTTTGGCTCGCGTCAAACAACTCGTATTTAACCTATTTCCGTCTTTCGACTTATACCTGCGTACAACCTCACTCACCAAACCCGTTCTCATGAGCTCTATCAACCTCCAACAAGCCCAGCAGATTATTGAAGCCGCCCGCCAGAAGTCGCAGGAAATGGGTGTAAAAATGAACATTGCCGTGGTGGATGCCGGAGCCAACCTCGTGGCATTTGCCCGTATGGACGGCGCTTGGCTCGGTTCGCTCGATATCTCCATCAAGAAGGCCAAAACGGCCCGCTTCTTCGATATGCCCACCGGCAATATCGGCGGCCTCTCGCAGCCCGGCGGCTCGCTCTTCGGCATCGAGCACTCCAACGGTGGCCTCATCACCTTCCCCGGTGGCATTCCGCTCAAGCAGGGCGATGAAATTGTGGGCGCTATCGGTGTGTCGGGCGACTCGGTGGAGAACGACCACACGGTGGCCGAAGCCGGCATGAAGGCGCTGCAGTAGCCGGTTGCGGCCGGCCCGCCCAGATGCCGCCGCAAACCTTATGGCGCCAACCTACCTTTTATTAGAACAACAAACGGCGGTCTTCCTCTATTGCGAAGGCTGCCGTTTGGCGTCTTACACCTTATCTACCACTCCCAAAACCCACTAGTATGGCTAACAACAGAGGCGTAGTTTACCTGGAACCCGGCAAAGTAGCCGTTCAGGATATCGACTTTCCGGAGCTAAAAAACCCGAAAGGCAAGAAAATCACCCACGGCGTAGTACTGAAAGTTATATCGACTAACATCTGCGGCTCCGACCAGCATATGGTACGCGGCCGCACCACCGCGCCGGCCGGCCTGATTCTGGGCCACGAAATAACCGGCGAGGTGATTGAGATAGGAACCGACGTCGAGTTCCTTAAAAAAGGTGACCTGGTTTCGGTGCCCTTTAACGTGGCGTGTGGTCGGTGCCGCACTTGTAAAGAGATGAAAACCGGCATTTGCCTAAGCGTAAACGAAGGCCGCGCCGGGGGTGCCTATGGTTACGTAGACATGGGCGGCTGGATTGGCGGCCAGGCCGAGTACGTGATGGTGCCCTACGCTGATTTCAACCTGCTCCGGTTCCCCAACAAGGACCAGGCAATGGAGAAAATCCGCGACCTGACCATGCTGAGCGATATTTTCCCGACCGGTTTCCACGGGGCCGTAAAGGCCGGCGTGGGGCCGGGTACCACCGTGTACGTTGCCGGCGCCGGGCCGGTAGGATTGGCCGCCGCCGCGTCGGCCCAGCTGCTGGGCGCGGCCGTGGTAATTGTGGGCGACATGAATAAAGCCCGCCTCGCGCACGCCCGCTCGTTCGGCTGCGAAACCGTGGACCTGAGCCTCGACGCGACCCTGACCGAGCAAATCACCCAGATTCTGGGCGTGCCGGAAATCGACTGCGCCGTTGACTGCGTAGGTTTCGAGGCCAGCGGGCACGGCACCGACTCGAAGAAGGAAGTGCCGGCGGCCGTGCTCAACTCGCTCATGGAAATAACCCGCGCCGGGGGCTCGATCGGCATTCCCGGCCTTTACGTAACCGAAGACCCGGGTGCCGAGGACAAGGCCGCTCAGAAAGGCAGCCTCTCCATCCGGTTCGGGCTGGGCTGGGCCAAAAGCCACTCGTTCCATACCGGCCAGACGCCCGTGATGAGCTACAACCGCCAGCTCATGCAGGCCATTCTGTACGACAAAGTACAGATTGCTAAGGCCGTGAACGTGGAGGTTATCAGCCTCGACGACGCGCCCCGCGGTTACGAGGAATTCGACAGCGGCGTGGCCAAAAAGTTTGTCATCAACCCCCACAACCTGATTCCGGAGGTGAAGCCCAAGGCCAAAAAGAAGGAAAAGGAAACGGCGTAAGCTCAGTTCGATTTATAGTGGAAATGCCCTGGCGGATTCGTCGGGGCATTTTTTGTAGCTTGTTATTTCACTATCCCATACCTGACAAGCGAAACTGGGGACCGTACGGTGATTTAAAATGGAGTAGCTGGGAGAGAAATTTCTGGCAGGATTTGCGCGGAATTCACGAAAGCTTCGGCAAGCATGCTTGGCTTACCGCGTCCCCCTTGCAACGTTTAATAGCCCTGCTGCCCTCTTCCGGCCGTACCGTCCCCACTTCCGGAATGCGCCTCCTGCTATTGCAGCTGCTTTGCGGCTCTCCTCTGCTCCTGTCTGCCCAAACCCTCAGCGGCCGTGTGCTGCGTGCCGATTCCACTGCTGCGCCGGTTCCCTTCGCTTCCATTGGCGTGAAGGGCAAGGCCGCCGGTACCGTAGCCGATGTGCAGGGCCGCTTCCGCTTTCCTGATTCGCCTGAGTTAGCGGCCACCGACTCAGTCATCGTGACGGGTGTAGGCTACCGACCGGCCCGGCTGCTGCTCGGACAGCTGCGGGAGGCAGATTTGACCATAAAACTGAAAACGCAGCCCCAAGTGCTGCGCGAGGTAACGGTACGCCACCGGCAATTACGGCCACAAGTACTGGGCCGAACAAGCACTAGTGGCGTTGCCCATTGGGGCGCGAACAGCATTGTGAAGGACAGTGTCCGTCGCCGCGAAAAGCTCGGCTCGGAGTTCGGCACCTTCCTCACTTCGCCCCGCAACTGCTACGTGGATGATTTCAACGTGTATGTACAGTACAACCCGTTTCGGCAGGTACGCTTACGACTGCTGTTTTACGCCGTGCGCGGCGGCCGGCCCGCGGAACTGCTATTGTCCCAAGACATCCAACTGGTACTAACCGACCGGCAGCGGGGCTGGATTAAGGTCGATTTGCGGCCGCATAATCTGCAATTCAGTAAAGGGCAGAAGGTGGTGGTGGCGCTGCAGTGGCTCGACGCGGTGGGAGTAACGCCCAATTACCAATCATTCGATGTTCCGGCGCTACTTCCCTCTCCCCTACACCGCATATATACCCGTGATAAAAGCCAGGCCAATTGGAAATTCTACCCCGCCCGGCCCAGCATTTATTTGAACGTGCAGAGTTGGCGGTGAGAGGCTGGTTTTAATAGCATTTCATTCGTATCGCACCTTGTGCCTGTGCCTTCCACCTGTTACCGTTCGTTGATTGCCCGCATATATACTGCCCGCAGCATAAGCAGCAGGTAGAAGAACAGCAGCGCAGCGGGAATCGTCAGGTGGTCGCCGTCGATGATAGTTGCAACGGTGTAGAGTCCAGTAAACATTAGTGGCAGGAATACTAGTGCATCGACCAGCACGGCTGGCCATGAGTTGTATTTGGGCTTCTCAAACAGTAGCGCGGGCAGGCGCGCCGGCCTCAAAGCGAGCAGAAATAGTGCATTGCTGACGAGCCAACCTCCAAACAAGGCTATTAGCCCATACATCAGTGGAATGGCAATGGTATCGGCCATGGGCCGGAAGTCGCCGCGCAGGCCCCGGTAATGGTAGTACCAAAAAAGGGCGGCAAACAATACGGCCCAGCCAGCGTTCAGCCAGATAACAAACCCACTTTTACCAACGGTTTTCAGCCGCCGGAAACGTGCCCAGGTTTGTACCCGGTTGGCGCGTAGAAACAACAGAATCGTGAGGCTGCTGATAGCTACGCCAGAGCCGAAATCGAGCCAGGAGTTGCGGCTGGTGCGCCAGGCTTCTTCGGTTGCGTAGTAGGCTTTCCGGGCTTCTGCTGCATTACCTGAACTGTACTCCGGCTGCAGGGCGTACAAGTCATTGGCACTCTTGCCGGGTATGAAGGCCGGCATAAAAAACCCCATCAGCCAGGCAAGTAATCCGAGCAGTAGTAAGCTTGCGCATATCGTCTGCAAATTCCGGGGCGTTCGTTTCGGCATGGCGTAAAACTACCGCGCTACTGTGAATGCCGGCCGGCTACATTTGCGTATTGCCCCAGATTTCGGGCGCTTGCAACGCGCCCCCGCTGCCTGTTTCGTACCTTAGCCCTACCAAAACCCACCCAACTGCCCCCCTTGATATGCAAGCTCCCGTAGCGCCTTATAAACCTAAAAACCACGTTCGCATTGTAACGGCCGCCGCGCTGTTCGACGGGCACGATGCCGCCATCAACATCATGCGCCGCATCATTCAGAGCAGCGGTGCCGAGGTGATCCACCTGGGCCACAACCGCTCGGTGCAGGAAATCGTGGATTGCGCCATTCAGGAGGATGCCCAGGCCATTGCCATTACCTCCTACCAGGGCGGCCACAACGAGTACTTCAAGTACATGCACGACCTGCTGAAGGAGCGTGGCGCGGGCCACATCAAGCTCTTCGGCGGCGGCGGCGGCGTGATTCTGCCCTCCGAAATCGAGGACCTGATGGCCCACGGCGTCACCCGCATCTACTCGCCCGACGACGGCCGCGCCATGGGCCTGCAGGGCATGATCAACGACCTGCTCGAACAGGCCGACTTCCCGACCGGCCAGAACCTCAACGGCGAGGCCGACCACCTCAAAGACAAGAATGCCCGCGACATCGGCCGCCTGATTTCGGCCGCCGAAAACTTCCCCGAGGAGTTCTTAGCGGTCAGCAAAAAGCTGAACGCTGATACTGCATCTGCTACCGATACGGACGGCAAGCTGGCAACGCCCATTCTCGGTATCACCGGCACGGGTGGCGCGGGCAAGTCGTCGTTAGTAGATGAGTTGGTGCGGCGGTTTCTGATGGACTTCCCCGAGAAGACCATTGCCATTATTTCCGTCGACCCCAGCAAGCGCAAGACGGGCGGGGCGCTGCTCGGCGACCGTATCCGGATGAATGCCATCAACTCGCCGCGGGTGTACATGCGCAGTTTGGCCACGCGCCAGAGCAACCTCGCCCTGAGCAAGTACGTGCAGGATGCCGTGGACGTGGTACGGGCCGCCGACTTCGACCTGATTATCCTGGAGACCTCCGGCATCGGGCAGAGTGACACCGAAATCATCGAGCACTCCGACGCCAGCCTCTACGTGATGACGCCCGAGTACGGCGCGGCCACCCAGCTGGAGAAAATCGACATGCTCGATTTTGCCGACGTTATTGCCCTCAACAAGTTCGACAAGCGGGGCGCTTTGGACGCATTGCGCGACGTGCGCAAGCAGTACCAGCGCAACCACGGCCTCTGGGACAAGCAGACCGATACCATGCCCGTGTTCGGTACCATTGCCTCGCAGTTCAACGACCCGGGCATGAACCGGCTGTACCGCGCCGTGCTGGCTACTATGGAGGAGCGTACCGGCCACGCCTTTGCCTCGAAGCTCGAAACCTCGGTGGAAGACTCCGAGAAGATTTACATCATTCCGCCGCACCGCACGCGGTACCTTTCAGAAATAGCCGAAACCAACCGCCAGTATGACCAGTGGGTTCAAAAACAGTCTGCCACAGCGCAGCAGCTCTATGGAATCCGACAAGCCGTCGGAGCCGTTGAAAGCCTCGCCGGAAACAGTGCCGGAGGAATTGGTAGCGGCGGCGGCGCAAGCCCTGCCGGAGTCGAGCCCGGAACACTCGTGGCCGGCCTGGAGAGCACCTTCGAGGAGGTCAAGCTCCGCCTGGACGGTCAGAACTGGAAGCTCCTGGAGAACTGGTCGCAAACGGTAGCCGCCTATAAAGCGCCCGAGTTCGTGTTCAAGGTGCGCGACAAGGAGCTCCGCCTCCAGACGCACACCCAGAGCCTGTCGGGCACCCAGATTCCGAAGGTGAGCCTGCCGCGCTACACGGCCTGGGGCGATTTGCTGCGCTGGCAGCTGCAGGAGAACGTGCCCGGCGAGTTCCCGTACACGGCCGGCGTGTTCCCGTTTAAGCGCGAGGGCGAAGACCCCACCCGCATGTTTGCCGGCGAAGGTGGCCCCGAGCGCACCAACCGCCGTTTCCATTACGTGAGCATGGGCCTGCCCGCCAAGCGCCTCAGCACGGCCTTCGACTCGGTAACGCTCTACGGCGAAGACCCCGACCACCGGCCCGACATCTACGGTAAAATCGGCAATGCCGGCGTGAGCATCGCCTGCCTCGACGATGCCAAGAAGCTCTACTCGGGCTTCAACCTGGCCAACCCGAGCACGTCGGTTTCCATGACTATCAATGGGCCGGCCGCTACCATTGCCGCCTTCTTTATGAATGCTGCTATCGACCAGCAGTGCGAGCTCTATATTAAGGAACACGGCCTGGAAGATGAGGTGAGCCAGAAAATCGACGAAATCTACCAAGGCTACAGCCAGCCCCGCCCCCACTACCAGGGCCCGCTGCCCGAGGGCAACGACGGCCTGGGCCTCATGCTGCTCGGCGTAACCGGCGACCAGGTGCTGCCCGCCGACGTGTACGCCGGCATCAAAACCCGTACCCTCACGCAAGTACGCGGCACGGTGCAGGCCGACATTCTCAAGGAAGACCAGGCCCAGAACACCTGCATTTTCTCCACCGAATTTGCCTTGCGCCTTATGGGCGACGTGCAGCAGTACTTCATCGACGAGAAGGTCCGCAACTTCTACTCGGTGTCGATTTCGGGCTACCACATTGCCGAGGCTGGCGCCAACCCCATCACCCAACTGGCCCTCACGCTGAGCAACGGCTTCACGTTTGTGGAGTACTACGTGAGCCGGGGCATGGACGTGAACGACTTCGCGCCCAACCTCTCGTTCTTCTTCTCCAACGGCATCGACCCCGAGTACGCCGTAATTGGCCGGGTGGCCCGCCGCATCTGGGCCAAGGCCATGAAGCTGAAGTACGGCGCCAACGCCCGCTCGCAGATGTTGAAGTACCACATCCAGACCAGCGGCCGGAGCCTGCACGCCCAGGAAATCGACTTCAACGACATCCGCACCACCCTGCAGGCCCTGTACGCCATCTACGACAACTGCAACAGCCTGCACACCAACGCCTACGATGAGGCCATTACCACGCCCACCGAAGAATCGGTGCGCCGGGCCATGGCCATCCAGCTCATCATCAACCGCGAGCTGGGCCTGGCCAAGAACGAAAACCCGCTCCAGGGCTCGTTCATCATCGAGGAGCTGACCGACCTGGTGGAAGAAGCCGTGCTCACCGAGTTCGACCGCATCACGGAGCGCGGAGGCGTGCTCGGGGCCATGGAAACCATGTACCAGCGCGGCAAGATTCAGGAGGAGAGCATGCACTACGAGATGCTCAAGCACACGGGCGAGTACCCCATTATCGGCGTCAACACCTTCCTCTCGTCCAAGGGCTCGCCCACGGTGATACCCGCCGAGGTAATCCGGGCTACCGAGGAGGAGAAGCAGTACCAGATTACGATGCTGGAGGCCCTGCAGGCCCGCAACGCCGCCGAGGCTCCCGCGCGCCTCAAGCACCTGCAGCAAGTGGCCGTGGCCAACGACAACCTCTTCGAGGAGCTAATGGACACCGTCAAGTTCTGCTCGCTCGGCCAGATTACGAATGCCCTGTTCGAGGTCGGCGGGCAGTATCGGCGGAATATGTAAGCCGGTTCTTTAATCAAAGTAACATCTAAAAATTTAAGCCCCAACACTTCATTTGCGTTGGGGCTTTATTTTAAGCAAATAAATGGCGACTAAAGGGAATAGAAATCAGGGCCTATTCAATCTTTTTTCAAAGCATCTGCTATTCTTAAAAGACAATGGATACTTAAAGGGTATTAAATTAAAATATCCTAATACATTTATATGTCCAATATGTTTGCGACAGTTTTCGGAAAACGACCTTGACCCCAATTCGTCCAATATGCTTACAATTGAGCACGCCCCCCCAGAGAGCTTAGGTGGTAGTGGCGGAACACTTACTTGTAAAGAATGTAATAGTACAGCTGGGACAGAAATAGATGCATATTTAGTAGGTAGGTTACGTGAAATTGAAAGTCGTGCATTTATGCCTGAAACAGAAACTAGAGTTAAGGTAACTAATGGAGGAGTTACCGTCCAAGGTAAAATAGCAGTTGATAAGCATGGAACGATGACCATGACCCATGATATCAAACTTAATCATCCTGGTAAATTAGCTGACTTTATAGAAAGAGTCAATCCCGACACTAATCCTTTAATTAACATTCAATTTAATAATAGAAATAACAAAACGGATTTTGCAAGATGGCAAGTAGGTTTACTCAAATCGGCGTATTTACTAATATTCAAAAGATATGGATACTCATTTATTTTAGATTCGGTTTATGATATAGTTAGAAAGCAAATACGAAATCCAAAATTCAAAATATATCCCGGCAAATTTTGGATCGAAGATGGAATTTTAAGAGAAGAATACAATGGAATAAATTTAAGCAATACACCAATGCTTGAGAGCATATATTGTGTATTTTCACTTCAAACTTCAGTTAGCAAATATTTATATGGAATTCATCTTCCCATACCAATGTTACCTGCAGAAGTTTTATTAGAAAATCTTCACAGGATATTAGCAAATGGGAAAATGGAGTTCAGCTTTGAGAAAGAGGAAAGCGATAAGGACTTTTTATTTAATATTGAAAATATAGATTCAATGCAAAATTGGTTCTACAGAATTAGGAATGTGAAGATAGGGCTGTACGATAAATTGAACATACCGACAGCTATCAATTACCTTAAAAAACCAGTAACTAAGTGGGAATACAACTACTATTTTTTTCCTCCTAAACCCACAGATGTCTGGCCTCCTAGATTGGTTAGAAGTAATTAAATTTAATATTGTAGTCGTCTACAAAACATCAAGTTACGCTGATAAAAGCACGGATTGTACCACCCCAACCATTCCGGGCGGCGCACCTGTCTCCGCCGCTCCCTCCCCGGCCCGCTGCTGCCGTTACGGGCCGCTTCGGGTGGGGGTAGGTGACGCACGGCGGGGCTTCGCGCAATTGATTACAGGAACGTTACAGTTGGTAGACCAATAACAAATTTGTCTACTTACTTTGAAATACAAAGTTCTTTTACATCCTTTGCAACGAAGCCGATTGTCTGGCTTGCGGAAACCTCAACCGTCTACTGTCATGCCACTTACCCAACGTCTTGTTCGCCCGGCCCTGATTACCGGGGGCCTTTTGCTGATACCTTTCGTGGCCATGCGCTTCACCCAGGAAGTGCAGTGGGATTTGTTTGACTTTGCTTTTGCCGGCTTCCTGCTGTTCGGCACCGGGCTGGCCTTTGAACTGGTAGCTGGCCGGGGTGGCACCACCGCGTACCGGCTGGGCGTGGGCATGGGCCTAGCGGCCGCGCTGCTGCTGGTGTGGGTGAACGGGGCGGTGGGCATTATCGGCAGCGAAGACAACCCGGCCAACCTGCTCTATGGAGGGGTGCTGCTGGTGGCGGTGGTGGGGGCCGCAGTAGCCCGCTTGCGGGCGCGCGGCCTGGCCCGCACGATGCTCGCCGCAGCCCTGGCCCAGTTTCTGGTGCCGCTGCTGGCCCTAATCATTTGGCGGCCCGAGCTGGATTGGGGAACGGTGGGCGTGCTGGGGTTCAACACGATATTTGTGGGGATATGGCTGGGGGCGGCCCTCTCTTTCCGCCGTGCCAGTGCCACCGGCCCCGCGCCGGCACACCGGCTGGCCTAATCCGCCAGCGTGTCGGCGCGGGGCCGTGCAGCATTCTGCCGGTGGCCATGTCGCAACGCTAGACCTTGTGGCGGCTGGCCCGGCAAATAAACCGGTTCATCGAAAGGGCAAAGCGGCGCATCTGGCAATTAGCTAGCTTTGGCACATGCGCATGGTTTTCTATAAGTCGAAGATGGGGTTGCTACTCCTGCTGCTGCTGATTGGGCAGTCAGCCTGCTCCTCCCCTTCGACCGAAGTGGCGGCGCAGGAGGTCCAGGAACCCACCGAAACCTTTACCCAACGCCGCGTGGTAGTGGGCGCCGACTCGCTCGTTCGCGGCCGGTTGCTCGACCGCAACGATTCGGTACTGGTAGCTACCGGCACGTTGCACCTGCTGAAGCTGCCGCGCAAGGCCCCGCTTGATACCAGCGCGCTGGGCCAGCTGCTGGGCTGGGGTCCCGCTACCGTTAGGCAGCGCATCGCCAACGCCCTCCCCTACGATAACGCCCCCGCCGGCTACCCCGTGAACCTGCGGCTGACGGCGGCCGAAGCCGCACGGGTACGCAAGGCCCGCAAGCAGTGGCCCACGCTGGTGCTCAGTACCCAGGTCGGCCGCCGCTACACCGCCAACGCCGGCGCGGCCGTGCTGGGCTACCCGGCCGCCGAGGCCCAGGCGTTTTTCAGGCAAGCCCAACGCACCAAGCGCGGCCGCTTTTATAAACTGCGCAACGGCGGCGTCGAAGGCTACTACAACGGTCTGCTGATGGGGCGCGTCGGCTACCTGCACCCGCTCATCGACTCGGTGGGCAACAACCGCGGCAGCTGGGCCACCGATACCACCTTCCGCCAGGGCCAGGACCTACACCTGACTATCGACACCAAGCTGCAGGCCTACGCCGAGCAGCTCATGGGCAACCGCAAGGGCTACCTGGTGGCCCTCGACCCCAAAACCGGCGAAATCCTGGCCTACGTGTCGGGCCCGGTGTACGACCCGGCCACCCTCACGGCCCCCGACCAGGCCAAGGTGCGCTCGGAGATGCTCTATGATGAGAACAAGCCGTTGCTTAACCGCCCGGCCATGCTGGCCAACCCGCCCGGCTCGGTGTTCAAGCTGGTGAATGCGGCCGTGGCGTTGCAGCTCGGGGCCATTGAGCCCAGCACCGGCTTCAAGTGCGACCAGACGCTTATTAAGTGCGTGCATCACCACCCGGTGCCCAGCAGCCTCACGGTGGGCCTCAAGTACAGCTGCAACCCCTACTTCTACCAGACCATGCGCAACCTCATCCAGCGCGTGCCCGATAGTCTGGTGGCCGATACCGTGGCCGCCCGCCACGCCAACCTGGCCGAGTGGCGGCGCTACGTGCGCTCGTTCGGCCTCGATTCGGTGCTGGGCGTGGATATCCCCCGCGAGGCCCCCGGCTTCCTGCCCACACCCGCGTACTACGACAAGGCCCGCAAAACCCGCAACTGGACCTACCGCTCCATCTACTCGCTGAGCGTGGGCCAGGGCGAAATCAATATGACCGGCCTGCAGATGGCCAACGTAACGGCCATTATTGCCAACCGCGGCTGGTACTACCCGCCTCATCTCGTGCGCGGCATCGGCGACAATGGGCCACTGCCCCGCTTCACCCAAAAGCGCTACACCCTCATCGACAGCGCCAATTTCGCGGCCCTGCTACCTGGCATGCTTGGCGTGATGCAGCGCGGCGGCACGGCCGAAACCTCCAGCCTCGCCGACGTGGGCATTACAGTGGCCGGCAAAACCGGCACCGTGGAAAACGGTGGCGACGATGACGACGACCACGCCGCCTTCGTCGGCTTCGCCCCCGCCGACAACCCGAAGATTGTAGTAGCTGTGTACCTCGAAAACGCCGGTTTCGGGGCCACTGCCGCCGCGCCCTGCGCCGTTATGGTGATGGAAAAGCATTTGCGCGGCTCCATTGCGCCCAAGCGCAAGCGTTGGGAAGCCCGCGTGAAGCACCGCGCCCGCAACGGGTATTAATCGTCCAACACAGCGCTGCTGTTCAGCCTAAAAACCCGACGAGGATATAGTTGGAGCAGCGTATTGGTACTTTGGCAGCATATTCCTGGCTGGTGGTTTTAATTGAACGATGAATTACACGCTGCTACTGCTATCCGTCCTGCTGCTGCCAGTTAACCGTCCGGTACTGTTTCCACCCGCACGGCTGGCCCCATTACCCTTCCGGAAGGTGGCCTTTGCTCCGCTGCCCGACTCGCTACGGTGGCCCTACCGTCCCCTAAGGCTAAATGAAATCCTGGTACTCGAGTCCGTGCTGTTTCAGTTACGTACCGCCGAGTTAATTCCCGAATCAACCCCGACGCTAAAGCTGCTGGTGGCGGAACTGCTAAGCCGCCCCACTCTCCGTATTCAACTCGCCGGCCACACCGACCGCATTGGCCGCTCCAAAGACAATATGAAGCTCTCGGAGCAGCGGGCCGAGGCAATAAGGGCCTACTTGATTCGAGGCGGCGTGGCAGCTGCACGCCTCATCACGGTGGGCTACGGCGACGCCCGCCCGCTCTACCCTACCCCCGACGAACGCAACCGACGCGTAGAAGTGCGGGTGGTAGAATGAGCGCCCACAATTATTGAAAACCTGGTCCCTAAACGCCAAGAGCCCGCTTCTGACTGGCAGAAGCGGGCTCTTGGCGTTCATATAAGTAGTTCCTACTTACGGGTTCTGGGTTTGGTTTTAGCCGGGGCGGGTGCGGGAGGAGTCCGACGGGCCTCTTCACGCTGGTAGAAAGCTACCTCATGCTGATAGGCCGAATAGTCCCAGGAGGGCCGGGCCGCGGCGGCCTGCCGGGCGGCCGAGCGAATGGCATCCAGTTGCGCGGCGGGCAGAAACGACTGCGCCGAGTCGGCCAGCAGGGCTTGGTGGGTCTGCTCCAGTACCGTTTCGAGGGCCACAATTTCGGCAGAACCCTTGCCGGAAAGAGTGCCCGGTTCGGTACGCTGGCGCGCGACTTGCTGGCCCTGATAGGTAAAGGCGCTGTTGGATTTTGGAGTCGGGATAACGACCGGAGTAGTCGGCGAGGCCTCTTCTGCACCGGTGGTTTTGTGCTTGGTCTTGGCTTTGGCCTTGCTGTTGCGGGCGGCCATAGTGCCTAGTTGGGTGGCGGCCCGCACACCGCCGAGCAGCAGGCTGGTTTGAGCTTGTGCCAAGTGTACACTGGCAAGGAAGAGAAAGGTAAACAGGTATTTCATCCGTAAAATCTTATACTGAAAAGATGGCGTGAAAGTAGACAACCAGAATGAAAATCCAGCTATACAGGGTGCTAAATGATTTTATGGGCAGCTTGCTGCTCCCACGCCAAGCTATTCAATATAGATATAGTGCAGCATTGCCTACCCACTGATTACCTGAGGGAGCTCACGCCTGCGGCCAAAGCGTCATCAATTTATTATGCTTGCATAACAATTTAGTAATTCAGGTGTAGTATCTTTGTGGTCAATAAGCTGATTGACACTTATCTAACCCTAGTACCATGAAAAAGAGCACCGCCACATTTTCGTCGCTGCTGCTGCTGGGCAGCTTCGGCTCCTACCGTTTCCTGGCTGCGCAATTGCGCGACCTGAGCCTTCATTTCGACCTGCGCGACGAAGAAGAGCTGCACTTCTGCTAAGCTTCTTCCGTCTATTCTGTTACCGCAAGCCTCGCCCTTCCGGCGGGGCTTGCGTGTTTTCGGGCCTCAGAAACCGGGCTTCATAGTCAGCACCTTAGCGGCGTACCCGGAAAAAACAACATCCATTCGCGGCGGTTTTCGGTACTTCACGGTAGCGCCGGCCCGTGCGGGGCCGCGCACTTCGTTTCTCACCAGCTGATTTCACCCCTGACTGCCGGCCTAAAAAGGCAGCGGCAGCAGTTCGAAATTAGCGTAAACCAGTGCTTTATGGAATTGAATGGCTTGAAAGAGCAAATCAGCTACATCATCGGCCGCGACATGGCCAACAACTTCGCCCAGCAGGGTCTCGACCTCGACGTTGATATTTTTGCCCAGTCGATGAAGGAGGCCCTTACCAACGAGCCCAGCCGCCTCACGCCCGAGCAGATGCAGAGCGCTATGCAGCAGCTGCAGGAGCAGCTCGGCGGCGGCATGGAAGAAGACAACGACGACGACAACCAAAACTCCAACGATATGGGTAACAGCAAAGCCGAAGGCGAAGCCTTCCTGCAGGAAAACGCCAACAAAGCCGGGGTAACCACCCTGCCCAGCGGCCTGCAGTACGAAGTAATTACGGAAGGCAGCGGCCCCAAGCCCGGTCCCGGCTCGTCGGTTACCACGCACTACCACGGCACGCTGCTCAACGGCACCGTGTTCGACAGCTCGTACCAGCGCGGCCAGCCCGCCACGTTTGGCGTAAACCAGGTAATTGCCGGCTGGACAGAAGCCCTGCAACTGATGCCCGAAGGCTCGAAGTGGCGCCTCTACATCCCCTCCGACCTTGCCTATGGCAAGCGCGGTGCCGGCCGCGACATTGGCCCCGATACCACCCTCATCTTCGATGTGGAGCTGGTAAAGGTGAACAAGTAGCGTGGAACCGAAGCGAAAGATGAGCCGGTAAGCGGAATGTCATCACCTTTGCCGCCTCATCTGGTTGCTTCTTTACCTACGCCTACCCAAACCATGCAAGCCCCGCTGCCTCCCCTGCGCCACGTTCCGCCCTACTGGGTACGAACCAGCACGGGTGGCAGCGGGGCTTTTGCCGGTGGTACCCATCGGCCGGAGCCGGCCGCTACGCCGCTGCCTACTCCGCCCCCGGCAGAGCCAGTGGCAGAATCCCTACCAGAGCCCTCGCCAGAGCAGCCCACCGAAGCATTCGAGCCGCTGCCGCCCCCGCCACCAACACCCGAGCAATTTGCCACGCTACAAAGCGAAGATGGCCGGTTGGTGCTGACCAATGACGGGCTGGAGTTGAATAACGAGCAGTTTAGCTGGCGCGAACTGGAGGGCGTGGACGTGCAGCCGGTACGCTGGCTGCTGGGCGTGTTACTGGGGGCTTTTACCTTCTTAGGCTTCCTGTCGGCCTACCTGCAGTTTTGGCTGAAAACGGTACCAGCAGCGCTGGGTATCGGGCTGGGGCTGGCGCTGCTGGCCTGGGGCCTGCGCGGCACCAACCGCTGGCGGGTGCACCGGCCGGGCCGGCAAACCCGCTATTTTTCGCTCAGTGGCCCGGCCAACGGCTGGCAGGCGCTGGCCCGCGAGGCCAACCGCCGCATTGGGCAGCGCCACCACGAAACGGCCACTGCTGCCGGGTACTGGCTGCAGCAAACTGCCTTTATTGCCCCCGCTGCCGCCTCCACCGAAGGGGCCGGGCCCGACACGCACGCCCCGGTCTGAGCCGCCGCCCACCGCACTCATCGGCACGGTTTGCTTTACGCACTGCAGTCAGTGCGCCACCGATTACGGGCCGCCTGTTACCTTCGGCCCCGCTTAGCGCATTTCGCCCTTTTCTACCAGTTTCCTTATGGATGCTAAACACCAGCACTCCGCCATTTCGACGGCCGGTTTGCTCATTGCCCTGGGTATTATCTACGGCGACATCGGCACTTCGCCACTCTATGTGATGAAAGCCATCGTATCGGGCCAGATTGACCCGCTGCTCGTGTACGGCGGCATCTCCTGCGTCATCTGGACGCTCACGCTCCAGACCACCGTCAAGTACGTGCTGCTCACCCTCAATGCCGATAACAACGGCGAGGGCGGCATTTTCTCGCTTTATGCCCTGGTGCGGCGGCGCGGAGCCTGGCTTTCGGCCGTAGCCATCATCGGCGGTGCGGCCCTGCTGGCCGACGGCGTAATTACGCCGCCTATTTCGGTTTCATCAGCCATTGAAGGGCTGGAGGCTGTGTATCCGGGCATCCCAACGGTGCCCATCGTCATTGGCATCATTGCGGCGCTGTTTCTGCTCCAGAGCTTCGGCACCCAGATTGTAGGCAAGGCATTCGGGCCGATTATGTTCGTGTGGTTTGCCATGCTGGGCATTCTGGGCGTGAGCGGGATACTACACCACCCCGAAATTCTGAAGGCCTTCAACCCCTACTATGCCTACAACCTGCTGGTAAACTACCCCGGTGGCTTCTGGCTGCTGGGTGCCGTGTTTCTGTGCACAACCGGGGCCGAGGCGCTGTACTCCGACCTGGGCCACTGCGGCAAGGGCAACATTCGCATCAGCTGGATCTTCGTAAAATCGTGTCTGGTGCTCAACTACCTGGGGCAGGGCGGCTGGCTGATGTCGCAGCAGGGCCAGCAGCTTAACGGCCGCAACCCGTTCTATGAGCTGATGCCCGAGTGGTTTCTGCTCATCGGCATCGGTATTGCCACGCTGGCGGCCGTTATTGCCTCGCAGGCCCTCATTACGGGTTCGTTTACGCTCGTAGCCGAAGCCATTCGCCTCAACATGTGGCCCAAGGTGAAGCTCAACTACCCCACCGACGTAAAGGGCCAGCTGTTTGTACCCAGCATGAACCGGCTGCTATTGCTGGGCTGCATCGGGGTGGTGCTGTACTTCCGCCGCTCCGAGCACATGGAGGCCGCCTACGGGCTGGCCATCACGCTCACCATGCTCATGACCACAGTTTTGCTGAGCGTGTGGCTGCGCTCGAAGAAGGTGCCGCTGGCCGTGATTGGGCTGTTTGTGGTGGTGTATGGCACCATTGAGGGCTCTTTTCTGGTGGCCAACCTCATCAAGTTTCCGCACGGCGGCTGGGTGTCGCTGCTAATTGGCGGGCTACTGGTGGCCGTGATGTACGTGTGGCTGCGGGCCTACTACATCAAGCGCCGCCTCACCGAGTTCGTGAAGATTGACCCCTACATTGAGGCACTCAAGGAGTTGAGCGCCGACGAGTCCGTGTCGAAGTACGCCACCCACCTCGTGTTCCTGACTTCTGCTGAGCAGGCGTCAGAAATTGAGGCCAAAATCATCTACTCCATCTTCCAGAAGCGCCCCAAACGGGCCGATATCTACTGGTTCGTACACGTCGATACCACCGACCAGCCCTACACCATGGAGTACAAGGTAACTGAGCTGGCCCCCGACGATGCCTTCCGAATTACGTTCCGGTTGGGTTTCCGCGTCGAGCAGAAAATCAACCTTTATTTCCGCAAGGTGATTGAGGAGCTGGTACGCAACAAAGAGGTAGATATCACCTCGCGCTACGAGTCGCTGAGCAAGCAGCACGTAACCGGCGACTTCCGCTTCGTGGTGATGGAAAAGTACCTGTCAGTCGAAAACGACTTCCCGACTATGGAGAAGCTCGTAATGCAGTCTTATTTCTACATCAAGCAGTTTATCGCCTCCGAAGCAAAGTACTTCGGCCTCGATACCAGCTCAGTGAAAGTGGAAAAGGTGCCGCTGGTGATTACGCCTGTGCGCGAGATGTCGCTGCAACGGATTTTCTAAATCCGGATTTACGCAAAGAGACTGTAGCGCGAAGCTTCCTCCCTGCTGGTTCGCAGAATGACAGGTAATCAATCCTGAGTACAACCAACCCGATTCCATCAATGCGGCAGGTCATACCTTCTGCCAGCAGTATGTTGTCACTTTCCGACTAGCACCGAATGTGGTGGTCGGAAAGTAACAACATACTGCTGGCAGGCTGATTGCCTACCTTTAGTTTATGGAATTACTTGTTATTCTGCTATTGATCTTGCTCAACGGCGTATTTTCCATGTCGGAAATTGCGCTGATTTCTTCGCGGAAGGCCAAGCTGGAAGCCCAGGCCAATCAGGGCAGCCGCCCGGCCCAGGCTGCCCTGGCACTGGCCCAGCAGCCTACCCGGTTTCTCTCCACCGTCCAGATCGGCATCACGCTTATCAGCATCCTCACGGGCGTGTTCAGCGGAGCGAGGCTTACCACCCAGCTTGAAGGCGTAATTGCCCAGGTACCCGTGCTGGCCCCTTTTGCCCACAATATTGCCGTGGTCCTGATGGTTATCTTCATCACCTACCTATCGGTGGTGATCGGGGAGCTACTGCCCAAGCGCATCGGCCTGACCAACCCCGAGAGCATCATCAAGTTTATGGCCGCGCCCATGGCGCTGCTTTCCCGGCTTACCTCGCCCTTTATCTGGCTGCTGACCGTTTCCAGCGACTTTCTCATCCGGGTTCTGGGCATTAACACCCAGGAAAGCCCGGTAACGGAGGAGGAAATCAAGGCCATGATCCGGGAAGGAGCCACGGGGGGCACAATTCAGGAGATTGAGCATGACATTGTCAAGAACGTCTTCAGCCTGGGCGACCGGCGCTTGGGTTCGCTCATGACCAGCCGCCAAGACATAGAGTGGCTGGACCTGGAAGCCGACCTGGACACGACCCGTCAGACGGTGCTGGCCCGCAAGCGCTCGGCCTACCCGCTTTGCCAGGGCAGCCTAGAGGAGGTGCGGGGCATGGTGTACCTGAAAGACCTGGTAAACGAAATACCGCTGGATACGCAGCTGGGCCGCCTGAGCGAGCTGCAGCGCGAGCCGCTGTTTATGCCCGCTTCAAGCAAGGCCTACCATGCCCTGGAAATGTTCCGGCTGCGGCGCGTGCACCAGGCCATTGTGGTGGACGAGTTTGGTGGGGTGGTCGGGATGGTGACGATTGACGATATTCTCGACGCATTAGTAGGCGACATTTCGCCTGATTCGGAAGGCAACCCGGCCATTGTGGAGCGCACCGATGGCTCGTTTCTTATCGATGCCCAGCTGCCTTTCGCCGAGTTTGCCGAGCGTTTCCACATTCCATTGGCGGCGCGGCGCGGCCTGACAGGCTTTCATAGCGTGGGCGGTTTTGCGCTGCACATTCTAAACTCATTACCACGTGCCGGCGAGCATTTCAACTGGGAGGGTCATTACTTCGAAATAGTGGACGTGGACCGCAGCCACATCGACAAAATCCTGTTCAAGCCCAAAATCGATTAACCGCCGGGCCGGTATGCACTACCAGCCCGGCAGCCCGCGCCGCCTCAGAACTTCATGCGCTGAATCCGCACCGCGTTCAGGATGGCCAGTAGGGCCACGCCCACGTCGGCAAACACCGCTTCCCACATGGTAGCCAGGCCGCCCGCGCCCAGCGCCAGTACCACGCCCTTCACGAGGAAAGCCAGCCAGATATTCTGCCAGACGACCGTGTGGGTGGCGCGGGCAATGCGGCGGGCGGTGGCAATTTTGCTCGGGTGGTCGGTCTGGATAACCACGTCGGCCGTTTCGATGGTGGCATCCGAGCCCAGGCCGCCCATGGCAATGCCCACGTCGGCCAGCGCCACTACGGGGGCGTCGTTTACGCCGTCGCCCACGAAGGCCAGCTTGCGGCCAGCATCTAGGTATTGCTGCACGTAGCGGGCTTTGTCTTCGGGCAACAGGCCACCATGGGCCTCGGTAATGCCCAGCTCAGCGGCTACGCGCTGCACGATGCTGTCTTTGTCGCCTGAGAGCATGACGAGCTTGGTGATGCCGTCGGCGCGCAACTCCTGCACGGCTCGGGCGGCATCGACTTTAGGGGCGTCGGCCACGGTGAGGTAGCCGACATACTGCCCGTCGAGGGCCAGCACCACGATGCTATCCACCACGGCATCCACTTCGGCCGGGTACGTCACGCCGAATTTGCGGAGCAGTTTGGTGTTGCCGGCCAGCATGGTGCGGCCGGCAACCTGGCCCCGCAGGCCGTGGCCGGCAATTTCCTCCACGCTTTCCACGGCGGCAATAGCGGCGGCGGTGGGCTGGGCGTGCTGCACCACAGCCTTGGCAATGGGGTGGGTTGATTTGGTTTCGAGCGCGCCGGCCAGCCGTAGCAGTTCGGCCGCCTCGGTGCCGGGGGCCGCCACCACCTCGCGCACGGCAAATACGCCTTCGGTGAGCGTGCCGGTTTTGTCCATCACCACGGTATCAATCTCCCGCATTACGTCCAGAAAATTGGAGCCCTTGAACAGGATACCGTTTTTGGAGGCTGCCCCGATGCCACCGAAATAGCCCAGCGGAATGCTGATTACCAGCGCGCAAGGGCAGGAAATCACCAGAAACACCAGCGCCCGATACAGCCAGTCGCGGAAAACGTAGTCATCGACCACCACAATTGGCACCAGCACCAGCAGCACGGCCAGCAGCACCACAATGGGCGTGTAGATTTTGGCGAAGCGGGTGATAAACTGCTGGGTTTTGGCCTTGCGCCCCACCGCGTCCTGCACCATGGCTAGAATGCGGCTGAGCTTGGTATCGGCGAAAGCGGCCGTAACGCGCACGCGGGCCAGCGTGTCGAGGTTGATCATGCCGGCCAGCACCATATCGCCCGGCTGTTTGGTTTGGGGGGCCGATTCGCCGGTGAGAGCGGCGGTGTTGAAGCTGACCGAAGCGCCTTCCAGCAGGCCGTCGAGAGCGACTTTCTCACCGGGGCGCACTTCCATCAGGTCTTCCAACTGCACCTGCTTGGGGTCGACGACCAGGCTTTGCCCATTACGCAGCACGGTTACTTCGGTGGCCTGGATTTCGAGCAGCGCCCGGATACTGCGCTTGGCCCGGTTCACGGCGGCGTCCTGAAAAAGCTCACCCACGGTGTAAAACAGCATCACGGCCACGCCCTCGGGGTATTCGCCAATGGCGAAAGCGCCGAGCGTGGCCAGGCTCATCAGCAGAAACTCATTGAACACGTTGCCCGTGGGCAAACTCACGGCGGCCGCTCGCAGCACCTTCCAGCCTACCAGCAAAAACGCCACCCCATACCACAGCGGCCGCACCAGGCCCACGAAAAACGGCACATCGAAGTAGTCGAGCGCTAGGCCGCCCAGCAGCAACACCAAGCTGACGGCCGGCCACAGGTAAGGCCACTCGCCAGCGGGGCCGTGGTCGTGCCCGTCGAGGCCGTCATGCGAGTGGCCGGCGTGCACGTCGGCCGATTCGTTGTGGTGGTCGACCGTATCGGTGGGCGGATGGTCCTGGCCGCGGGGGGCGGTGGCGGCTTCGGGCGTGAGCTGCTCGCGGTTGAGGGCCCCGACGTTGGCCAGGTCTACCTGCTTGGCGGTATTAAGCTCTTCGTCGGTGTTATCGGAGTACGGGTCGGGCATCAGGAACGGGGCTGGGGCGGACCCGGCAAACCACCGGGCAGCAGGTATCAAAACGGACTGGTGCCCCTGGGGTTACCCTGACCTGGCAGGGCAACCCCAGGGGCACCGATGTCTGTAGCCTAGCCGGGTTGGGCTTCGCAGCCCTACGCAGGGCGGGCCTCAAAGCCGGCCTCCTGAATCAGGGCCACTACCTGCTCGGCAGACAAGTCGCCGCTGACGGTGAGGATCTTATTGGGGTTTTCGGTATCTACCTGCCAGCTGCTGATGGCCTTTTCGCCGTTGAGCGTAGGCGTGATGGCACGCACGCAGTTGGCGCAGTTGATCGTGGTATTGAAACGGAGCGTGTTCATGGTTGGAGCAGTTGGAAGTAAAGTTGGCCGAACAAACCGGCCGGCGGTATCTACCACAAGGATACGGCCTTAAACGGCAGGCGGTGGTACAGGATTCCCAAAAAAATCAGCAAAACCCGGGGCCGGATAGGGCTGGATAACGACGGGCACCCGCAGCCCGGTTGCGCCGCCCGCCAAATGTTGTAGACCCGGAAAGGGAATCGTGTACATCTTTCGGGCCGGTTTTGGGGTTTAACAGGTACGTAAGCTCCCGGCTTCCCTCCTTTCTTCTGCCTCAGCCCAGCTGCCTTGAATAATACCCCCGCCACTTCCGCTGCCCCGCCCAGTGCCCCAACCGGGGCGGCCCCGCGCACCGAAACCCTCCACATTGAGGGCATGACCTGCGCCTCCTGCTCCAGCTTCGTGGAGAAGGCCCTGAGCCGCACGCCCGGCGTGCTGCGGGCCACCGTGAACCTCGCGGCCGAGAAGGCCACCGTTGAGTACGCCCCCAACCAGATAGACCACGCCGGGCTAAAGGCAGCCGTTGAGCAGGCCGGCTACCAGGTGTTCGAGCCCGATGCCCCGGCCGCCTCCAACGTACTGGCCGCCGATGAGGAACTAGCTGATCGAAAAGCCCGCACCTACCTCGACCTCAAGCGCCGCTTTCAAGTGGCGGTAGTGCTGGCCGTTATCATTATGCCGCTGAGTATGCTCATGCTCTGGCCCGCACTAATGGCCCGGGTTTCGATGCCGGTGCTCAATTACGGGCTGCTGCTGCTCACGCTGCCGGTGCTGCTGTATAGCGGCCGCGAGTTCTACGTGTCGGCCTGGAACGGCCTGCGCCACCGGACGGCCAGCATGGATACGCTGATTGCCGTGGGCACCGGCGCGGCCTTTCTGTACAGCCTGGCTGCTACCGTAGCGCCCGATTTTTTCCAGCGCCAGGGCCTTGTGCCCGACGTCTACTACGACACCACGGCCACCATCATTGCCCTCATTCTGCTGGGCAAGGTGCTCGAAAGCCGCGCCAAGGCCAAAACCTCGGCCGCCATCAAAGCCCTCATTGGCCTGCAGGCCAAAACGGCCCGCGTGCTGCGCGGCGGGCAGGAAGTAGACGTGCCGCTGGAGCAGGTGCGCCCCGGCGATGAGGTGCTGGTGCGCCCCGGCGAGAAAGTGGCCACCGACGGCATCATATTGGAAGGCCGCTCGGCCCTCGATGAGTCTATGCTGACCGGTGAGAGCCTGCCGGTGGATAAATCGGTGGGCGATGCGGTGTTCGGAGCAACGATCAACAAAACCGGCTCCTTCCGCTTCCGCGTGAGCCAGGTAGGCACCAACACCGTGCTGGCCCAGATTGTGAAGTTGGTAGAGGACGCCCAGGGCAGCCGCGCGCCCATTCAGCGGCTGGCCGACAAAATCAGCGCCGTGTTTGTGCCGATAGTGATTATGCTGGCTATTGCCACGTTTGTGGTGTGGTTTGCGCTGGCCCCGACCGGGCAGCGGCTGCCGCTGGCCTTGGTCAACTTTGTGGCCGTACTTATCATTGCCTGCCCCTGCGCGCTGGGGCTGGCCACGCCTACAGCCATTATGGTGGGCACCGGCCTGGGCGCCAGCCACGGGGTACTCATCCGCAATGCCGAGGCCCTCGAAAAAGCCTATCAGGTGGATACCGTGCTGCTCGACAAAACCGGCACCATTACCAAAGGCGAGCCGGCCGTTACCGAGTTCATCACCGCCACGGGCACCGAACCGGCCGCCCTGCTGCCGCTGCTGGCGGCGGTGGAGCGCCGCAGCGAGCACCCACTGGCTGCCGCCGTGGTACGCTACGCCGAGGAGCAGCAGCAGTCGGCACCGGGCGAAACTGCCGAGGCCACTGATTTTGTGGCCCACGAGGGCCGGGGGGCCGGCGCCACGGTGGCCGGCCAAGCTGTACTCATCGGCAACCGTCGCCTACTCGAAGAAAACAACATCATCCTTAGCCCCAAGCTGGAGCAGTCCGCCGCCGGGCTGCTGGCCCAGGCCCGCACCGTGCTTTACGCCGCCGTGGCCGGCCGGGCCGTGGCCCTGGCAGGCGTGGCCGATACCGTGCGCGACACTTCGGTAGCCGCCATTCGCCAGCTCCAGAGTCAGGGCCTTACCGTAGTGATGATGACCGGCGACAACCACCAAACGGCCGAAAAAGTAGCCCGGCAGGTCGGTATCACCCGCTTCTACGCCGAAGTGCTGCCTGCCGACAAGGCTGGCAAAGTACAGGAGCTGCAGGCCGAGGGCCGCGTGGTAGCCATGGTGGGCGACGGCATCAACGATGCGCCCGCCCTGGCCCGCGCCGACCTAGGCCTGGCCATGGGCGGTGGCACCGACGTGGCCATGGAAGCGGCCGGCATCACGCTCATGCGCTCCGATTTGCAGGGCGTGGTCACGGCCATGGCCCTTTCGCGCCAAACGGTGCGCACCATCTGCCAGAACCTGTTTTTCGCTTTCGTGTACAACACGCTGGGCATCCCCATTGCGGCGGGTCTGCTCTACCCTTTCACCGGTTGGCTGCTCTCGCCCATGCTGGCCGCCGCCATGGCTTTGAGCTCGGTGTCGGTGCTCACCAACTCGTTGCGCCTGCGCGGTTTCAAGGTAAAAGGCTGAACCCGCCTTCCCTCCAACTTTTGACCTTGCCCTATGGATACTTCTCAAATTATCGTTACGCTACTCGGTACCGGCCTGATTGGCTTTGTGGGCTGGTTTTTCTTTGCGGCCCCGCACCGGGTGGCTACGGCAGTGGCCGGCAATGGCGGGCTGCAGCAGGTGACGATTCAGGTGAAGGGCGGCTACTCGCCTGATGTGGTGGAGGTAGCCCTGGGCCAGCCGGTGCAGCTCCACTTCTACCGCGACGAAGCGGCCGGCTGCTCGGAGGAGCTGCTACTGCCCGACTTCGGTATCCGCCGTGAGTTGCCGGCGTTCCAGACCACCACCGTGGAGCTACGGCCCGACAAAGCCGGCACCTATCCCTTCACCTGCGGCATGGGAATGCTGCGCGGCAGCCTGATAGTGCGGTAGCGCGCCGGCCCGCCAACGGGCATTTGCCGCTTACCAGGCTACCGCTTTACACTGTATCCAGCCCTCTTGTGACCTGTAAAACTTTGCTTTACCAGGTGCCGCTACTGGCACTTAGCCTGCTTTCTTTTGCCAGCCCGCCGCCCGTAGCGGTAGGTGCCGCCCAGCGCGGCTCACTGCCAGCCATCCTGGGCCGCACCGATGTGGCACCAACGGCGGGCATTCTGCAACTGGTAACGGCCGAGGGGCGGCCGGTTGATTTAAACCAGTTCCGGGGCAAGGCCGTGTTCGTGGGCATGTGGGCCACCTGGTGCGCGCCCTGCCGGGTTGAGATGTCAGGCATTGAGGCGCTGGCCGCGCGCATGGACACCAGCAAAGTAGCTTTCGTGCTGATTTCGCTGGATAAAAACCCGGAAAAAGCCCTCAAATTCATGCAGCGCCAGGGCTTCCGGTTACCAGTGTACTTCCCGGCCGCTCCTTTGCCCCCGCCCTTCAACTCGCAGACGATTCCTAATACCGTTATCCTGAGTCCCGACGGACACGTGGCGGCCCGTTACGAAGGCTCGGTCGATTACGATACGCCCGAGTTCAGGCAGGCCCTGGAGAAGCTGGCGGCGCGGCCGTAAGTCCCGGCAAAGAAGCTTACGGCCACTTATTGGGCTTCGTCTGACTGAAAGACAGCCTGTCTCATCCGGTTGTTAGTGAAGCGTTTAGTATTATTCCTTTTTTGGATTTATCGGCGGGTCGGCTTATAATTAGGATAATACTTACAGGAAACTTACCTTTCCTCATGCTCCGTTTCCTGCTGTGGACTTTTCTGCTAATAAGTCTGCTGGTGCTGCGGCCGGTAGCCGGACAGGCCCAGAGCCCGCAGACGCGGCCGTTGCACCAGGCCCTGGCCCGCGCCACCACCGATACGGCTCGGGTGCTGCTGCTGGCCGATCTGGCCGCTACGTACCGCTATTCACGCTTCGACTCGGTGAGCTTTTATGCCCACCAGGGGTTGCGGCTAGCTCGCCGGCTCGGCTATGTCAAGGGCGAGGGCCGCTGCCTGTCGCGGCTGGCCATCCTGCCCGGCGAGCGGGGCAACCTGCCCCAGGCGCTACGCCTGAACCTGGCCGCCCTGCGCCTCAATGAGGAAAGCCACGACTTGGAAGGCACTGCCCGCACGCTTAACCAGACCGGGCTGCTCTATTTCGCCCTCGACGACTACCGGCCGTCGTTGCGGTACTCGCTGCGGGCGCTGGACAGCTACCGGCAGGCCGGCACCACCGATACGTCGCAGCTCATTAGTGTAATTGCCAACCTAGGGGCCAGCTACGAGGGGCTGCGCCGCTACGATTCGGCCGCCTTCTACCTCAACAAGGCCTGGCAGCTGACGGCCCGCCACCGCCCCCAGGCCTGGAGCTGCTGGGGCAACCCCGCCCCCTACGTACTGCGCGAGCTGGGCCTGCTGCAACTGGCCCTGGGCCACCCGCAGGCCGCGCTGGCGTACTACCAACGCAGTGCCCAGGCGGCCGCGCCCGAAAACGACCTGCGCAGCGTCAGCCGGGCTTTTCAGTACCTGGCCGAGCTCCACAAACAACAGGGCCGCCCCGATTCCAGTATCTGGTACGCCCGGCGGGCCCTGGCGCTGGCCGCCAACCTGCCCTACGTGGTAGGCGTTGTGCGCAACAGCGCCCTGCTGATGGAAGCCTACGAAGCCCGCCAGCAACCCGACAGCGCCCTGTACTACACGCACGTACTCCTCGCCGCCCAGGATAGCCTCTTCAACCCGCGGCGCATCAAGCAGCTCGATGCCATTGCTTTTGATGAGCACACCCGGCTGCTGGAGCTGGAGGCCGAACGCGGCAAGCTGCTGGCTCGCATCCGCACAGGCGCGCTGCTGGCCGGGGCCGGGCTGTTGCTGTTGGCGCTGTTGCTGCTCTGGCACCGCCACCGCCGGCAGCAGGATGCCACCCGCCGCCTCGAAGTGCTGCACCGGCAGCTTGGCCAGCAGGCCCGCGAGCTGACCACCCAGCGCGACGATTTGGTGAGGACGCTGAAAGAGCTTAAAGTAACCCAGGGCCAGCTGGTGCTACGCGAGAAAATGGCCTCACTGGGCGAGCTGATGGCCGGCATTGCCCACGAAATCCAGCGCCCCGTCAGCCTGCTCCGCCGCTACGCGGCTGCCAGCACGGAGCTCTGCGACGAGCTGCGCCAGTACCTCACCCAGCTGTGGCTGCCACCCAGCCAGCAGGCACTGGCCGATAAGCTACTCGACGCGCTGCACCAGAACCAGACCCACATTGTGCAGTATGGGCAGCGGGCCGAGTCGGTGGTGCGCGGTATGCTGGAGTATTCGCAGGGCGGCGGTGGGGCCCGCCAGCTTACCGACCTCAACGCCCTGGCCGAAGAGTATCTGCGGCTGGTGTACCATGATATGCGGGCCAAGAACCGCCACTTCAGCGCCGCCCTGCTGCTCCACCCCGACCCCACGCTGGAGCGCCTAATGGTGGTGCGCCAGGACCTGGGCCGGGCGCTGGTGGGCGTGTACAGCGCCGCCCTGCAGGCCGTGGCCCAGCGCCAGCGCCAACCCGACGAAGAGTACGTGCCTCAGATAGAGCTGACCACCCGCCGCACGGCGGCCAGCGTGGAGATACGGGTGCGCGACAACGGCGAAGGGCTGCCCCCCGAAACGCTGGTTACGTTGTTCCAGCGCTTTCCGGCCGGGGCCGAAACCGGCCTGAGCCTGGCCCTGAGCCACGACCTGATTACCCGCGGCCACGGCGGCACGCTCAGCGTTAGTAGCCAGCCCGGCCGCGGTACCGAGTACTGCATTATTCTGCCGCTGCCTCAAAACACCCAAAACGGATAGGGTACGGGGCTTAATGGCCTGCCCGTCGTTGGACGATTCAAACTGCGTCGTTCAACGGCGGGCGGGGACAAGCCCCGCACCCTACCCGTTCTGGGGGAACCCGGTTGCGCTTACCCGACTGCTGCGGCCTACCCAATTCTACACGCCGAATCCCCGGCCCCCTGCTTAGCTTTGGGCACGGCCGGCTCTGCCATTCCTTTCTGGTCCGTGCCCTTCCCATGCCCGATTCCGCCGCCCCCTCCTACGCCGAAGACCTCGAAAACCAGGAACCCGCCGCCCCGATTGGCGTAGATGCCCCGCCCGTTGAAAGCCAGGTGAGCCCCCGCCAGCTGCGCCTGGCCCAGAGCCAGGAAAACACCACCGACAAGTTCCCGATTGTGGGGCTGGGCGGCTCGGCGGGCTCCTTGCAGGCCTTCGAAGCCATTTTCCGGGCCCTACCGCCCAAACCGGGCATGGCCTTCGTGGTGGTGATGCACCTGGCCCCCGACCAGCCCAGCGAGCTGCCGGCCGTGCTGCAGCGCTTCACGCCCATGCCCGTGCACGAAGCCGCCGACGGCCTGAAAGTGCGGCCCAACCACGTGTACGTGATTCCGCCCGACCGCGACATGAGCATGTTGCACGGCACGCTGCTGCTGTTTCAGCCCACCCAGGCCCGGGGCCGCCGCCTGCCCATCGACTTCTTTTACCAGAGCCTGGCCAAGGATGCGCGCGAGCGGGCCATCTGCATCATCTGCTCGGGCATGGGTTCCGACGGCACCGTGGGCCTGAAAATGGTGATGGAGAACTTCGGCATGGTGATGGTGCAGAGCCCCGAAACGGCCGAATACGACTCGATGCCCCGCTCGGCCATTGCCACCGAGTTCGTCGATTACGTACTGCCCGCCGGGCAGCTACCGGCCAAGCTGCTCGAATACATGCACAAGCCCCTGTTCGCGCGCCCCCGCCGCGAGCAGGCCGAATCGGACTCGCAGCCGGCCCACGCGCTGCAGAAAATCTTTATCCTGATCCGGGCCCAGACCGGCCACGATTTCAGCTTTTACAAGCGCAACACGGTATTTCGGCGAATCGAGCGGCGCATGAACGCCCACCAGATTCACGAGTTTCCGCAGTACGTGCGCTACCTGCAGGAGAATCCGGCCGAGGTGGAAGCCCTGTTCCGGGAGCTGCTGATTGGCGTCACGAAGTTTTTCCGCGACCCCGAGGCCTACCAGGCCCTGCAGCGGCACCTGCCCCCACTGCTGCGCGGCAAGCCCACCGACAGCACCGTGCGGGTGTGGGCGCCCGGCTGCTCGACCGGCGAGGAAGCCTACTCGCTGGCCATGCTGCTGCTCGAATCGCTCGACGCCATCGACCCGGCCCGCTACCTCAAAATCCAGATTTTCGCCACCGACATCAACCCGGCGGCCATCGATTTTTCGCGCGCCGGCCTCTATCCGGCCAATATTACGGCCGATGTGAGCCCGGAGCGGCTGCAACGCTTTTTTGTGCGCCAGGCCGATGGCAGCTACCAGATAACCAAGGAAGTGCGCGACGTGGTGATTTTTGCGGTGCATAACCTCACCAAAGACGCGCCCTTCACCAAGCTCGATTTGCTGTGCTGCCGCAACCTACTGATTTACCTGTCGGCCGAGCTGCAGAAAAACCTGCTGCCCGTTTTCCATTACGCCCTCAACTCCAGCTCGCTGCTGTTTCTGGGGCCCAGCGAAAACCTGACCGGCTACCAGGAGCTGTTTATTCCGCTTGATATGAAGTGGAAAATCTCGCGGCGCAACGATACTTCGCCTTCTATTACCCGTCTTGTCAACTTCCCGTTCGCCCTCTCCCAGCACTCGGCCACGGCGGCGGGCAATGCCACTGCTATGAGTACTTCTTCGCCCCGCAAAAGCGGGCCCTTCGCGGCGCTGGTTCAGAAAACGCTGCTGCAGAGTTACGCGCCCCCGGCCGTGGTCATCAATGCCAAAGGCGAAATCCTGTATGTGAACGGCCGCACCGGCCGCTACCTCGAGCCGGCCCCCGGCCTGGGCGGGCTCAACCTGTTTGAGATGGCCCGCGAGGAGCTCAACTACGAGCTGAGCGCCGCCGTACACAAGGCCAGCACCACCCGCCAGACGGTGGTAGCCGAGCGGGTGCAGGTGAAAACCGATTCCGGCTTCCAGCTGCTGCGCCTCACGGTGCACTTCCTCGAGCAGCCCGAGCAGCTGGCCGGGCTGCTGCTGGTGGCTTTCGAAGATCAGCCCACGCCCCGCAGGGTGCGCACGGCCAAGCTCAGCGCCGCCAACGAAAGCCGCGACGCCGTGGTGGCCACCCTCGAAAAGGAGCTGCAGTACACCAAGCACCGCCTCCAGACCACCATTGAGGAGATGGAAAGCAGCCTCGAAGAGCTAAAAAGCACGAACGAGGAGCTACAGAGCGCCAACGAGGAGCTGCAGAGCACTAACGAGGAGGCCATGACCAACAAGGAGGAGATGCAGAGCCTGAATGAGGAGCTGATGACGCTGAACATGCAGTACCTGAGCAAAACCGAGGAGCTGAGCCAGGCCGCCAACGACATGAAGAACCTGCTCGATGCCACGGAAATTGCCACCATCTTCCTCGACAACGACATGACCATCAAGCGGTTTACGCCTTCCATGAGCCGCATCATGCACCTGCAGCCGGCCGATGTGGGCCGGCCCATTACGCACTTTGCCAGCAACCTGCGCTACGCCACCCTGGAGCAGGATGTGCGCCAGGTCATCAACCGGCTCACGACGGTGGAAGCTACCATCGAAACCATGGGCAACGAGTGGTTTTCGATGCGCATTTTGCCCTACCGCACCCTCGATAATTACATCAGCGGCGCCGTGCTCACCTTTACCGAGGTATCGGGCCTGAAGCACCTGGAGGCCCGGCTGCGCGAAAGCACCCGCCTGGCCGAAAGCATCATCGAAACCATGCACGAGCCCCTGCTCGTGCTCGACTCCGCGCTCAACATCCGGACCGTGAGCCAGACGCTGGCCCAGCAGTTCCAACTCGATGCGGCCCGGCTGCGCGGCCAGCCCCTCGCTGCCCTCGGCCCCGTCGGCTGGAACCTGAGCGCCCTGCACGAGCAGCTACGCGCCCTGTTCGATGGCTCGGGCCAGGCCTTCGACAACCTGCGCCTGCCCGGCCCGAAAGGCGGCCGGCCGGTACGCGCCTTCGCCCGCCTGCTGCTCAGCGCCGGCCAGCCCACGGGGCACGTATTGCTGGGGCTGGAGGTGATTGCCGGATAGCAAGGCAGGTTGAGCAGTAGCGTGTCTCGCTACTCGGCAACTGCTTTGTATAGGTATGTGAGCGAGTTGATGATGGTGGTATCTTTATCTTGAAGCTGTTTAACCCAAGTTGGGTAGTATGCTGTAGGGGCGGGGCTTAGCTTCGCTGTCCTGCGGTTGTCCC
>NZ_JABKAV010000089.1 GCF_013377905.1 Hymenobacter terrestris | reverse complement strand
TCAGCTTCTGGCAAATCTGGAATATGAGCTTCGGCTTTTTGGGTATCCAGTTCGGATTTGCGCTGCAGAACGCCAACGTGAGCCGTATTTTTGAAACCTTGGGTGGCACCGAAATAGCGCTATACTGGCTGGCCGCGCCCCTCACGGGTATGCTGGTGCAGCCAGTTATCGGCTACATGTCGGACCGCACCTGGAGCCCGAAGTGGGGGCGGCGGCGGCCGTTCTTTCTGGTGGGGGCCATTCTGGCCTCGCTGGCGCTGCTGGTGATGCCCAACGTAACGGCCCTCTGGATGGCGGTGGGCATGCTCTGGATCATGGATTCGAGCATCAACATCAGCATGGAGCCGTTCCGGGCGCTGGTGGGCGACCTGCTGCCTTCAGAGCAGCGCACCACCGGCTTTGCGGCCCAGACGTTTTTTATTGGCGTGGGCGCCGTGGTGGCCTCGTCGTTGCCCTGGATGTTTACCAACTGGTTCGGCATCAGCAATACGGCCCCGGCCGGACAGATTCCGCTGTCGGTGAAGTACGCCTTCTACATCGGCGGGGCCGTGTTCCTGGCCGCTGTCCTCTGGACGGTGTTCAATACCAAGGAGTACCCGCCGGATAATCTGGAGGAGTTTGAGGAGGAAAAGCGCCGCACGGCCGGTTTCTGGAACGGCATCCGCGAGTCGTTTGCCGGCATCTTCAACATGCCCAAAACCATGGTACAGCTGGCCGTGGTGCAGTTCTTCAGCTGGCTGGCCCTGTTTTCGATGTGGATTTACACCACGCCCGCCGTTACCAGCCACATCTACCACACCACCGACACCACCTCCAAGCTCTACAACGAGGGCGCCGACTGGGTGGGCATCTGCTTCGCGGTGTACAACGGCGTATCGGCCATTGCGGCGCTGCTGCTGCCAATAGTAGCCCGCGCCACCAGCCGCCGCGTTACGCATTTGCTGTGCCTGGTGGCCGGCGGCCTGGGCCTTATTTCCATCGTGTTCATCCAGGACCCCAATATGCTGCTGCTCTCGATGGTGGGTGTGGGCATTGCCTGGGCCTCGATTCTGAGCGTGCCCTACGCCATGCTGGCCGGGGCACTACCGGCCAACAAAATGGGCTACTACATGGGCGTGTTCAACTTCTTTATTGTGCTTCCGCAAATCGTGGCGGGCCTTATTCTGGGCTTTTTCACCAAAAACGTATTCCAGGGTGAGGCAGTGTACACGCTGGTACTGGGCGGCTGCTCGATGATTATTGCAGGCCTGCTCACGCTGCGCGTCAACGATGACGACGACATTCGCCTGCCCGCCGCCGGCCCTGTGGCCCTCGAAGGCGCGGGCTATGATGCTCCGGTAGAAATCGACCCGCGGCTGTGAGGTAAGAGATGAGGTAACGAGAAAGGCCTGCCCTGCTGAGCGTGTAGCTTAGTAAGGCAGGCCTTTCTCATTACTGGGGCAGCGGGCGCTACCCGGCCAGCCAGTTGTAAGCGGGGGTTTCTTCCACAAATACCCGGATTTCGAGGTCGGTGGCGGCTGCGGTGTTCAGTTCGCGGAGGCGGACGGTAAGCAGCTCGGCGTGGTAGGGCGTAGTGAAGTAGGCAATGCGGCGCACGGTGGCGGGCAGGGCTGCCTGCAACTCAAGCCGGAAATCGTGCAGAATCCAGAGCAGGTCGATGAGGTCGGCCAGGCCACGGCTACGCAGGTCGATGAGCCAGCGGCCGGCCTGCACGGGCTGCGCCACGCGCAATGCCTCCTGGTAACCGGCCCGGTGCTCGGCCGGGGTCGCCACCCGCGTCCAGCGCATTATCAGCAGCCGTAAGTCGGAGCGGTAGGAGATGAGGACGTAGTCGGCAAGGGGCATTGGAAGGGGCTGGCTGGCAATGGGGCAAAGGTAGGGCCGGCGGCCCAGAGTACCCGGACAGTACAGCCCGCTCCTGTAGCAATGCAACTCCGGTTAACGCAGATTTGTCCTTGCCTGTGTATCTTCCGGCCATAATCCATTCCACTTCATTTCCACCGATTTATGACGCGCAACCACCTGTTGCTGCTGGGCCTCGGCGCCACGCTATCGATTCAGCCGGCATTGGCTCAGAAAAAACCCACTTCTGCTACCAAAACCAGCACCGCCGCCAGCTCCCTGGCGGGCGGCGCCCGACTGGTGGAGAAAGTAACCAAAAAGCCCGGCGAGCTGGTGATTCCGTATGAAAAGTACGTGATGCCGAATGGCCTGACGGTGATTATCACCGAAGACCACTCCGACCCACTGGCCCACGTTGATATTACGTACCATGTCGGCTCGGCCCGTGAGCAGATTGGCAAGTCGGGCTTTGCCCACTTCTTCGAGCACATGATGTTCCAGGGCTCCGATAACGTGGGCGACGAGCAGCATTTCAAGCTCGTAACCTCGGCCGGCGGCACGCTCAACGGCACCACCAACCGCGACCGGACCAACTATTTCGAAACCGTACCCAGCAACCAGCTCGAAACCGCGCTCTGGCTCGAAGCCGACCGCATGGGCTTTCTGCTGGATGCCGTAACCCAGAAGAAGTTTGAGGTGCAGCGCTCGACCGTGAAAAACGAGCGGGGCCAGAACTACGACAACCGCCCCTACGGCCTGGCCTCTGAGAACGTCTCGAAGACGCTCTACCCCTACGGCCACCCCTACAGCTGGCTCACCATCGGCTACCTCGAAGACCTGGACCGCTCCAACGTCGACGACCTGAAGAACTTCTTCCTGCGCTGGTACGGCCCCAACAACGCGACCCTGACGGTAGGCGGCGACGTAAAGCCCCAGCAGGTACTGCAGATGGTGGCCAAGTACTTTGGCTCCATTCCGAAGGGCCCGGCCGTAGCCGCCCAGAAGCTGCCGGCACCAGTCCTGACCCAGGACCGCTACGTAAGCTACCAAGACAACATCCGCTTCCCAATGCTGCAGTTGGTGTTCCCGACAGTGCCCAGCGGGCACCCCGACGAGTACGCGCTGGATGCGCTGGCCGAAATTATTGGCCAGGGCAAGAACTCGCTGCTCTATAAGAACCTAATTAAGCCCCAGCGCGCTGTGCAGGCCCAGGCCTACAACTCCACTTCGGAGCTGGCCGGCGAGTTTACCATGGTGATGCTGCCCTTCCCCGGCAAAACCCTCGACAGCCTCGAAATGGTAGCCCGCGGCTCCCTGGCCGAGTTTGAGCGCACCGGCGCCACGGCCGAGCAGGTGGCCCGCTTCAAGTCGAGCACCGAGGCGCAGGTGGTGAACAGCTTGGCCAGCGTTAGCGGCAAGGTCAGCCAGCTGGCCGCCAACCAGACCTATTACAACAACCCCAACCGCCTGCCAATGGAGCTGAAGGCGTTGCGGGCCGTAACGCCAGCCGACGTGAACCGGGTGTACAACCAGTACATTAAGGGCAAGAAAGCCGTTATTCTGAGCGTGGTACCCAAGGGCGGCACCATTACCCCTCTCAAACCCGACAACTTCACGGCTTCCAAGGACGGCTACAAGGCCCCCAACTACGGCTACGACGGCCTCACTTATACCAAGCCCACCGACAATTTCGACCGCAGCAAGCAGCCCAAGGGTGGGGCCGCGCCGCTGGTGCAGGTGCCGACGGTATGGCAGAGTAAGCTCGATAACGGCCTGCGCCTGATGGGCAACCGGAACACCGAGATTCCGACCGCCACCATGCTGCTCACCATCCGCGGCGGCCGCCGCCTCGAGCAGCTCAACCGCAACCAGGCCGGCATTGCCGCCCTTACGGCGGCCATGATGAACGAAGGAACCGAGAAGTACACCGCTGAGCAGTTCAGCTCGGAGCTCGACAAGCTGGGCAGCGCCATTCGCGTAGGTGCCGGCGACGACAACACGACCGTGTACGTGCAGAGCCTGACCAAGAACCTGCCTGCCACTATGGCCCTGCTCGAGCAGCGCCTCATGCACCCGCGCTTCGATGAGGCCGATTTCGCCCGCATTAAGAAGCAGGCTCTCGAAGGCATTGCCAACCAGGTAACCCAGCCGGTGCTCATCGCCAACAAAACCTTCGACCGGCTGGTGTACAACCCCGCCGATATTATGAGTGTGCCTTCCAGCGGCACGGCCGCCACGGTAGGCAGCATCACGCTCGCCGATGTGAAGAAGTTCTACCAGGACTACTACGCGCCTAACGTGAGCTACCTGGTAGCCACCGGCGACGTAGACCAGGCCACGCTGACCAAGCAGCTGGGCTTCCTAAACGGCTGGCAGCAGAAGCAGATCAGCCTGCCGGCCGGTGAAATGGCCACTCAGCCCGACAAAACGCGCATCTACTTCGTAAATAAGGAAGGGGCCGCGCAGTCGGAAATCCGGGTGGGCTACCTCTCGCCCCTCACCTACGACGCCACCGGCGACTACTACCGCGCCTACCTGAGCAACTACCTGCTCGGCGGTGCCTTCAACTCGCGCATCAACCTGAACCTGCGCGAAGACAAAGGCTACACCTACGGCGCCCGCTCGGGCTTCCAGGGCACCCGCTACGCCGGCCCCTACACGGCTTCGGCCGGTGTGCGCGCCGATGCCACGGCGGCTTCGGTGAAGGAGTTTATGTCGGAAATCAAGAACTACCGCAACGGTATTACCGATGAGGAGCTGCAGTTCCTGCAGGCCTCGGTGGGCCAGAGCGACGCGTTGCGCTACGAAACCGGCCAGCAGAAGGCCGCTTTCCTGAGCCGCTTGGTGGAGTACGACCTGCCCCTCGATTACGTGAAGCAGCAGAGCGAGATTCTCAACAACCTCAAGAAGGAGGATGTGCAGGGCATTGCCCAGAAGTATCTGCCCGCCGACAACATGTACATTGTGGTAGTAGGCGACCGTACCAAGGCCTTCCCCGGCCTCACGGAGCTGGGCTACGAGGTAGTTGAACTCGATAACGACGGCAACCGCGTAACGGCTGCCGCCACTTCGGTGCCCACGCCCGAGGCAATGGCCCCCAGCATGGATGTAGAGAAGACGAAGGTGGTAACTAAGAGCGCCAAAGGCAAGAAGGAAAAGAAGAAGTCCAAGCGCGATAAAGACAAGGACTAGTTTCTTATCAGTCGTTAAGTAAAACGGCCCGGCTCGCAGTGTGCGAGCCGGGCCGTTTTGCGTTTGTGCCGTTTTGCGTTTGTGCCGGGTTGATTAGCTGAACCTCATGCTGCGCATGCCGAAATATCTCTACCGCTTTGTTGCACCAGTGAATCAGTGTTGCGGTAGAGATGCTTCGGCAAGCTCAGCATGACGCGCTCATTTGCATTAACGACTCTCCAAACAGTTCTCCTTACAGTTCCTTACGCAGCCGGGCCACCGGAATATTGAGCTGCTCGCGGTACTTGGCCACCGTGCGGCGGGCAATATTATAGCCGCGGGCATTGAGCATTTTCTCCAGCTTATCATCGGAAAGCGGCTTCTTCTTCTGCTCACCCTCGATTATTTCCTTGAGGATATACTTCACCTCGCGCGAGCTGGCATCCTCGCCCGAGTCGGTGGCAATGCCTTCGGAGAAGAAGTACTTGAGCGGGTAGATACCGAACTCCGTCTGCACGGCTTTCGAGTTGGCCACCCGGCTCACCGTGCTGATGTCCATGCTGATTTCCAAGGCAATGTCCTTGAGAATCATGGGCCGCAGCTTGCTTTCGTCGCCCTCCTCGAAAAACTCGCGCTGGTAGCGCACAATGGCGTCCATGGTGCGCAGCAGCGTATTCTGGCGCTGCCGGATGGCGTCGATAAACCACTTGGCCGAGTCGAGCTTCTGCTTAACGAACGTCACGGCCTCCTTCATCTTCTTGTCCTTCTTCGAGGCCTTGTCGTAGGCCCGGAACATCTCGGTGTAGGCCGGCGACACGCGCAGCTCGGGGGCGTTGCGGGTGTTGAGTGTGAGATTGAACTGGCCGTTGTCGTGGCTGAGCAGGAAGTCGGGGATGATGTACTGGATTTTGCCGCCACCCACCGGCCCGCTACCGCCCGGCTTAGGGTTCAGCTTGAGAATGAGGCCAATGGCTTCCTTTATCTCATCGTCTTCGAGGTCGAGCTTCTGCTGAATTCGCTGGTAGTGCTTCTTGGTGAACTCCTCGTAGGTGTCCTGCAGAATGCGCTCGGCGTTTTCGATGGCCTCCTCCTGGGGGCGGCGCTCCAACTGCAGCAACAGGCACTCCTGCAGGTCGCGGGCGCCAATGCCGGCCGGGTCGAAGGTCTGCACTACGTGTAGCACGCCCTCCACCTCAGGCACGGTTACCTCCAGGTTCTGCGAGAAAGCCAGGTCATTGGCAATGGCCGACAGGTCGCGGCGGATGTAGCCGTCGCCATCGATGGAGCCGATGAGCTGGCGGCCGATGGTTTGCTGCCGCTCATCGAGACCCGAGAAGCCGAGCTGGCTGAGCAGGTTGTCCATGAGCGAGCCGCTGGTGTCGGCCAGGGGCATTTCGCGGCCGTCCTCGTCCTCGCCGGGGCCGTCGCCCTGCATCTTGTAGCCTGCAATTTCGTCGTCGTTGAGGTAGTCGCTCAGGTCGAGGTCTTCGGATTCCGAATTCGATTCGGGCGCCTCAGGCTGATCTTCCTTCACGGGCAGCTCCACCTCGGGCTGCTCGTCGCGCTGGTCGGCGTCGTAGTCCTCGTCGAGCGTGTTGTCGGGGTTGTCGAGGGCGGCGTCGGGGTCGTCGTAGTCGTCTTCCGCGTCGTCGTCGCCGCTATCGAGGTCGTCGAATTCGTCCTCGGGCTCGTCCTCGCCTTCCTCTAGGGCCGGGTTCACCTCCAGCTCCTCCTTGATGCGCGCCTCCAACTCAGCCGTCGGAATCTGGAGCAGCTTGATAAATTGAATCTGTTGGGGGCTCAGCTTCTGCGAAAGAAGCTGCTTCATGTCCAGTCGTTGCATACGCCAAAAACGGTACGCCCCGCCGGGTTTTCGGCACGGGGGTAGGTAAGCCAAATGTAGCCCTTCTGTACTTGAATCGGACCGGAAAAGTTGGGTTGTGGCACGACTAGGGGCGGGGATTGCCCATGCCCGCCGCCCGAACCAGCCCTTCCCAGCCATTTATCTGGATTGTGGCAACGATTATGGGTAATGGCGGGCGGGCACAAGCCCCGCCCCTACTCGTGTAAAAGCACATTCCGTTTTTCAAATCTTCTACCTTTGCAGCCAACTTACGATTCCAACCATGTCCAACCTCCGAAAAACCAGCGTGCAGGACCTGCTGCGCAGCCAAGACCTCGACCGCGAGGTGCTGGTGAAAGGCTGGGTGCGCACCCGCCGCGGCAACAAATACGTGCAGTTCATTGCCCTCAACGACGGCTCGGGCTTCAACTCCATTCAGGTGGTAGCCAACGCCGAGCAGTTTCCGGAGGAGAAGCTGCGGGCCGATGGCGTGGAAAACGGTGCCGCCATTGGCGTGCGCGGCAAGCTGGTAGCCTCACAGGGCAAGGGCCAGGCCGTAGAAATTCAGGCCACTGAAATAACTGTGTACGGTTCGGCCGATACCACCACCTACCCGCTGCAGAAGAAGGGCCACACGCTCGAATTCCTGCGTGGTATTGCCCACCTGCGCCCCCGCACCAACACGTTCGGGGCCATTCTGCGCATCCGGCACGCCATGGCTTTCGCCGTGCATCAGTACTTCAACGACCACGGCTTCTACTACGTCCACACGCCCGTTGTCACGGGTTCCGATGCCGAAGGCGCGGGCCAGATGTTCCGCGTAACCACGCTGCCCGACCAAAACCCGCCCCTGACCGAGGACAAATCGGGCGTGGATTACGCGCAGGATTTCTTCGGCAAGCAAACCAACCTCACCGTTTCGGGGCAGTTGGAGGCCGAGGTGGCCGCCATGGCCCTGGGCAAGGTGTACACGTTCGGCCCCACGTTCCGGGCCGAGAACTCCAACACGGCCCGCCACCTGGCCGAGTTCTGGATGATTGAGCCCGAAGTAGCCTTCAACGACCTGCAGGACAACATGGACCTGGCCGAGGACTTCCTCAAGAGCCTCGTGCGCTACGCCCTAGCCCACTGCGAAGACGACCTCAAGTTCCTCAACGAGCAGTACGACAAGGAGCTCCTGACCCGCCTGCAGTTCGTAGTCGACAACGACTTCCAGCGCCTGACTTACACCGAGGCCGTAGAAATCCTCAAGAATGCCAAGCAGAAATTCGAGTTCCCGGTAGATTGGGGCACCGACCTGCAGAGCGAGCATGAGCGCTATTTGGTAGAAAAGCACTTCAAGAAGCCGGTTATCCTGACCGATTATCCCAAGGATATCAAGGCCTTCTACATGAAGATGAACGACGACGGTAAAACGGTGCGCGCCATGGATGTGCTGTTTCCGGGCATCGGCGAAATCATTGGCGGCTCGCAACGCGAGGAAGACTTAACTAAACTGAAGGACCGCATGGCCGCTATGCAGGTGCATGAGCAGGACCTGTGGTGGTACCTGGAGCTGCGCCAGTACGGTACCGCACCCCACGCCGGCTTCGGCCTAGGCTTCGAGCGCCTCATCCTCTTCATCACCGGCATGGCCAACATCCGCGACGTCATCCCCTTCCCCCGCTTCCCCGGCAGCGCGGAGTTTTAGACCACTGATTTTCAGCGGCTTACACAGATTTTGTGGACGATTAACAACGGCCGCCTTGCTTAGCGAAGGCGGCCGTTGCTGATTTCAGGAAGACCCAAGCAAGCGTATATCTGCTCTGCGCTTTGCGGAAGACTTCCCGCACTATTAACACAACAAGCTACCAGCTAAAAGCTGTCGGCTAATAGCTCAACGAATATATGCTGCTAGTGCTTCTGTTGTGGCTGTGGGTGGCGGGCGTGAGCTACGGGCTGGGGCGGGCGATGCTGGGGCAACGGCTGGCCGGCGCGCTGCCGCCCGAGCTACTGTTGGCGGCCGGCTTGGCGGGCCTGAGTTGGCTGTTGGCGCTGCTTTCGTTTGGGGTGAGCATTGGGCCGGCCGTGCAATTGGGCATAACCGCAACGGTGGCGGGCTACGGGCTTTGGCACTGGCTGAAAGCACCAGCCGCGGCCCGGCAGACGTGGTGTAAGCAGCTGTGGACACCTCGGCAGGAACTGGGCTGGTTTGGTGCCGCGGCGCTGGCTTCGATGTTTGGGATGTTGCTGCTACTACATGCTGTTCAGCGGCCTATTTTAGCTGATACCGGCCTCTATCATGCCCAAACGGTACAATGGCTGCAAACTTACCCAGTGGTGCCGGGCCTGGGTAATTTGCACGGCCGGCTGGCCTTCAACTCGCACCTGCATCTGCTCACGAGCTTTTTCAGTGCCCGCGCCGACGGCCCGTGGGCTTCGCTGGGGCAGCAGGCGGCGGGTAGTTTCTGGTTTGTGCTGCTTATTAGCTACGCCGTCCGGCAGCTGGCCCGGCCCCGGCCGTCGGTGGTGCTGGCGGTGTACGGCAGCTTCAGCCTGGTTTTCGTCTTCATTGCTTTTCGCCCTTGGGTTTCATCGCCCATGCCCGACAGCGGCGTGACCATTCTAACGCTGCTCGTGCTGGGTTGGCTGCTGGAAAAGCAACTGTCCCCCAGTGGCCCGGCGCTACTGAGCCGGGCCGAAGCTGGGCTGCTGGCGGCATTGCTGGCTACCGCCGTCACCTACAAGGCATCGGCCGGCTACCTGGCGCTGCCGCTGGGCTTTACGCTGTGGCAGTTGCGGCCCAAGCGCCTCCCCACACCTCGCCTACTGGGACTGGTAGCACTGGCAGGAGCTGTGGTAGCCTTACCCTGGCTGGGGCGCAACGTGGTGCTTTCGGGCTACCCAGTATACCCACTGGCGCCTTGGGCTGGCTTGCCGTTTGATTGGACCGTACCCGCCGCCCAAACCGCATTCGATCTACTGGAAATTAGATATTTTGCCCGCTGGCCCGCTGGCGACTGGGCCACCGGGGGCCTGCAGCCACTGGCCACCTGGCTACCGTTTTGGTGGCGGCAACAGGCTTCCCACGACCAGTTTCTGGCTCTGGCTATAGGTACCTTGGCGCTGGTAATGGCAGTGCGGCACCTGCTGGGCCGGGCAAGGGAGCAGCAGTTTTCCTTCGTTCTGTTTGGGCTGTTGCTGGCCTGCTGCGGGCTGTGGTTTGCTACCGCGCCGGCGTTCCGGTTTGGGTACGGGTACTTGGTTGGGGCGGCAGCGCTGGGAGCAGGGCTGCTGGCCGGGAGCCTGCCCGGCGGCCGCTGGCTGCGCGGGGCCGCACTGGCACTGGCGCTGGTATACGGTCTGAACGGGCTGCGCCACGAAATCAGCAAATTTCAGTCGGCCACCTGGCTTCGGCCGGCTCCGTATGCAGAGCCGCACGTGGTGGGTGCCCGGCTCGAAGGTCGGCTTATACGGCTGGGTATGCCGAACCACGGTTTCCGCTGCAACAACGCTACCCTGCCCTGCGCCGCCGGCCCTCTGCCGCCCGATCTGCACTGGCGCGGCCCCCGTATCAGCCAGGGCTTCCGCCGCGGGCCGGAGTGAGACGATGGCTCGATGCAGCTGGCTGGGTTCTTCAGCGTTTAAAGTTTCTCAGCAGTAATTCCGCAGCTCCTTGTCGTCCACGGCCAGCAGGTTATCCAGTCGTAGCTCGAAGCCGTCGGCCAGGCGCAGGTACTCCACTTTATCCTGGATATACAAGTCCCGGATGATGCCGTGGTAGGTGCTGGGTGGCGTATCGGGTTCGGTGCGGTAGGTGAGGGTGCAGAGCTGGCTGGTGGTGGCGCGGGCCTCCAGCTCGTCGTAGAACGAGCAGCTGATGGGTTGGTAGGAAGCAGACATAGCCGGAGTAGCTTGGTGAGTTCAGCTTGTACGCACGCCCAGGGCGGCCGGATGAAGGAGCTGGGTCGCAGCTAGGTTTTATAACCCGGCTCTGCTTCGGCGCGTTGGCATAAACACCAATACCTCCGCCGCCATGCCCTCCGAAATCAACCTTGCTCCCGCCGACGCCCTCCAGGACGGCGAAATGCGCGCCTACCCCGCCACGCCCGATACCGAAGTGCTGCTGGTGCGCCGCGAGGGACAATACCGGGCCCTCGCGGCCCGCTGCCCCCACTACGGCGCGCCGCTCGAAAAAGGCCGCATCATCAACGACCAAATCGTTTGCCCCTGGCACCACGCCTGCTTCCGGGTGGATGATGGCCA
>NZ_JABKAV010000088.1 GCF_013377905.1 Hymenobacter terrestris | reverse complement strand
GGCGGCTAGTTCGTCGGGAGCAGGGTCCTGGGAGGCATTGAACTGGGCCGCGCTCTGCTTGATACTCCGCTGCAGGGTGCGCACCAGCGCCACCCGCTCGTCGCGGGGCAGCACCCGAATAAAGAACTCGAAGTTGCGGTCGACCAGTAGGCTGTTGAGCTGCTTTTCGAACTCCAGCAAATCGGTGCGGCCTTTCCCGAACCGGCTCTTAAACCGCTCCGACACACCGTTGTAGTTGCGGAACAGCTTCTGGAGGTCGTCGCGGCCAAAGTAGTTGTCGAATTCGGCCCGGGCCTTGGTGGCGCGCAGGCTCACCGGATATTTGGCGCGGGCAAACGACTTATCGTACACCGTCTCCATCGTCCGGAAGTTCAGCTCATCGACGGTGCGGTCGAACAAACGCTTATTGGCTGCGGCCGGACCAATAGTGGATTGGGCCGCCAGCAGCAGAGGCAGCACAAGGCCCAGCAACAGAAAAAGCAGTGGCAACGGGCGAATTCGGAACATGTAAGCGCGATTGATTCGCGCAAAGGTCGGGTTTTTAGTGATTAGTTGTTAGTGACTACTGATTAATGGAAAATGTCATTGCGAGCAACGCGAAGCAATCCGAGGGAGAAATGTGTAAAGCCCTGTTAAGCATAAAGCCCCTGATGCCAATGTAGGTATCAGGGGCTTTATGCCTCTCAAAAGTCAGAAATTTGCTCCCACGGATTGCTTCGCGTTGCTCGCAATGACATTTTCCTCTAATCCCTAATCCTTACAGCCCGTGCGCCTCTATCATCGATTCGCGACAGGCAGTCAGGTATACATCTACCAGTTCGTCGGTTATGGAGATGCTGACGAAAAGGGCTTCGTAGAGGGCCGGGGCCAGGTAGATGCCGCGGTTTAGCATGGCCCGGAAGTAGCGGCCGAACTCCTCCGTATCGGAAGTTTTGGCGTCTTCGAGGTTGGTAACCGGCTGGTCGGTGAAGAAGACGCTGAACATCGAGCCGACGCGGTTGACGGTGTAGTTCAGGCCCAGGTCGGCACAAATCTGGCGGGTACCGTCGGCGAGGCGGGCCGTAATGCGGTCCAGCTCGGTATATAGCTCGGGATGCTCGTGCAGGTAGGTGAGCTGGGCAATGCCGGCAGCGGTGGCAATGGGGTTGCCCGAAAGCGTGCCCGCCTGATACACCTTGCCAGCAGGGGCCACCTGATCCATAATATCCTGGCGGCCACCGTAGGCCCCTACGGGCATGCCGCCCCCAATGATTTTGCCCAGCGTAGTCATATCGGGCACCACGCCGAACAGCTCCTGCGCGCCGCCGCGGGCAAGGCGGAAGCCAGTCATCACTTCATCGAAAATGAGCACGATGCCATGCCGGGTGCATAGCTCACGCAGACCCTTAAGGTAACCTTCGGCCGGGGCTACCAGGCCCATATTGCCCACTACCGGCTCCAGAATAAGGGCCGCTACCTGGCCTTCGTTGGCTAGTATCAGCCGTTCGGTGGCTTCCAGGTTGTTGTAGGGGGCCGTGAGGGTATCTAGCGCCACGCCTTGCGTTACACCGGGCGAATCGGGTGCGCCCAGCGTGAGGGCACCCGAACCAGCGGCAATCAGAAACGAGTCGCCGTGGCCGTGGTAGCAGCCCTCAAACTTGATGATTTTGTCGCGCCCGGTGTAGCCCCGCGCCACCCGGATGGCCGACATGGTGGCCTCGGTACCCGAATTTACCAACCGCACCTTCTCAATGCTGGGCACCATTTTCTTGATCAGCTCGGCCATTTCCACCTCGCGGCGGGTGGGGGCGCCAAATGAGAGCGAGTCGCCAGCCGCCGCGCGCACGGCGTCAACTACCAAGTCGGGAGCATGGCCCAAAATCATCGGGCCCCAGGAGTTAATGAAGTCGAGATACTGGTTGCCGTCTACATCCGTCAGCCAGGCACCTTTGGCCGACTGCATGAACACTGGGTGCCCACCCACGGCCCGGAAGGCGCGCACCGGTGAGTTTACGCCTCCCGGAATGTGGTGCTGGGCGCGGGTGAAAAGGGTATCGGACGTAGCGAGATTGAGCGAAGGAGCAGTGGAAGTAGGAGCGGACATAGAAAACTAATGTGCAGAATGACAAAAACTGGTTCTGTCATTCCGACGAAGGAGGAAGCCTGGTTGAATCGGTATGCGAAATTGAAACTGCTCAAGCCAGTTCACCCAGATTCCTTCTTCGGCGGAATGACAGTTCTTACAACCTACCGGAAGCCCACTGGGTTTAGCACCTCCACTTCGAGGCGCTCAAGCTTGGTGATGGGCACATACTGGTTGTCGTGGGCGCCGTCGGGATAACCGATGCCTTGGAACACGGCTCCCGATACCGGCCCACCGTTGGCCAGCGGCTGCTGAAAGGCGGGGCCATACTGGTGCAACTGGCTACCGAAGTAATAAAGCAGCTCAAAACCGGTGTAGGCAAATACCGAGGGCGGCAGGTTAAGCTGCTGGGTGTAGAGCTGGCGCACCCGTCGCACCCCGGGGTTGTTGCGGTCGAGGTACTTGGGGTGAACAAAGTAAACGTCGCGCGAATCGAGCTGGTCGAGGCTGAGGCGGTTGTTGTTGAGCCAGGACGCATAGGTTATGAGCGGCGGCTTGGCGTTCTGCACCCGCATGGCCGAGAGCGTGAACACACCGGCCTTGGGGTTATCGGAAGCCACTACGAGATGGCCAACAGCAGTCAAGTCGATACCTCCGAAACCAGCGGCCAGCGTCGTTTCATCGTCCGACTTAAGGCGGCGCAACTGCAGCACTTTGCCGCCCAGCGCCTCGTAGGCCTGCTTGTAGGCCAGGCCGAAGGCGGTTTCGTCGTTGGTGTCCTCGTAGAGTACTACGGCCGTGCGAGGGCCACCAAGGCGGGTGTAGGCGAACTGGGCCGCCTGCCGCGCCTGGGTGGCGGTACCGGGTTCGAACAGGTAGTGCCAGGCATTATCAGTTACCAGGCTGCCATCCTGCGAAAGCGGGTTGACCACCGCAATCTGGTGTTGCTGGGCATACTGGGCCAAAATCTTGGAGCCCGACTTATAGACAGGGCCGATAATGAGGTCCATGCCGGCCAGCTCGGGAAGCGTCAGCACCTGCTTGAGCTGCACAGTATCAGCGCCAGTGTCGTAGGCAAAGAGTTGTACCGGCCGGCCGGCCCGCTGCAGCGAGTCCTTGGCCAGGCGCAGGCCGGCGTACAGGTCGGTTACGAACTGGTTGCGGCGGCGCTTCTCCCAGCTCATGTCATTGAACTCGAAGGGCAGCAGTACGCCAATGTTGTAGCTGCTTTTTTTAGTGCCGCCCGGCCGGGGCGTGTAGGCGTTGCGGTCGAGGTTAAAGCGGCTGATGAGCTGGTCGAGTTGGGTCTGGTCGGCGGGCGTGTACCAGCCACCCCTCACCAGCTTATCGGCGTAAGCCCGGCCTAGTGCTGCATCCTGCGCGAAGTTCCTCACAAGGCCCTGGAACACGGCCTTCTCGCTGATGCGGGGCAGGTACATGGCTTCCATGTTGGCCCGCTCACTCGTCAGGGTGTTGGCCGGCAACTCATTGAGCACTGTCAGGGCATTGGAGTAGTCCTGCTGCTCGAACGATATCTGGCCCTGCAGAAACAGTGCCTCGGGCAGGCCGGCCCAGCTGGGGTAACGGTTGCGCAGCAGGTTGAGCATTTGCTCGGCCTCGGCCCATTTTTTAGCCCGGCTGGCCGCTACCGCATACAGATAGGCCGCTTCGGGAGCGCGCGCAAACTTGGCGGCCGGCACCGTCAGGGGTTCTAGCTCCTGCATAGCCAGTGCATAGCGGCCCTGCTCCACTAAAATCTTCCCGTTTTTGTAGCGTAAATCCTGGTCGGCCGAGCCCAGGCCGGCCGGTGGTGGCGGCATGGTGGCCGGTTTGGCCACAGCTGGCTTGGCAACTGCCGGCTTAGGCGCGGCCGGGCCAGCCGGTTTGGCCGCCGGCCGCGCCGACTGGGCGTGTAAGGACGGAGCAGCCGCCAGACCGGCGCAGAGCAGCACCGTGGACAGAAAGGCAGGTAACCTCATAGACCGAAAAGCCAGGGAAAAGCAGAATAACCATGCAGGCCACCACCAGCGCGGCCCGCGTGGCAAAGGTACGCAGTTGCGGCCGGCTTGAAATCGGGCTAATGCTGGCTTCGCGGAAGTGCGTGGCGATTTACGCTTGGTTCAGCTGCCGTACGCGCTCGGCCTCGGTCCGCACTACAGCAATGCGCTTCTGGTTCTCCGCTTCAATCACGCGGCGCCCCGCGGCGCGGGTTTCGCGCAGCTTCTGAAACTCCATGCGCTGGGCATCCTGCTCGGCTTCAAGCCTCACTTCGATGCACTTAACCAGGCCGCTGTGCAGCGCCATGTTCTTCATCAGCACATTCTCAACCTCAAAGCCCCAAATGGCTACGCCGAAATATTCTGCACCGATTATTGGCGGTGCCGCTTGGTGGCCGCCACCGCCACCGAGGCCACCGCTACCCAGGTGGGCTACCGTGCAGTTCAGGCAGTTGCTAGATTTGCAGCGTCGCCTGACCGAGGCCGGCATCATGGTCATCAAAACCGAAAACCTCTGCCTCATAGACGGCCAGCGCGCCTTCTCGCTAGGGCAAGGGGAGTAGCGCACTGCTCGTCTGCTTTTGGGTTGGGTAGCACTTGGTAATATTCACTTTGCCCTCGCGCCTCATGTTGCGGCTGCTTTGCTACCCAAGCCGATGGGCAGGGGTGAGGTGCGAGGCATACGGAGAAACTACGGGAGTAGAGGCAAGCGTTTTAATTGAAATTTAAGCTCCATTTAATTCCATCTTAAGCCAGTGGCCGGACAGAGGCGCTACCTTTGCAACAGGTTTCGAGAAGGAGAAGATTCACTGGCAACGGACTGAGAATCATTGGCTGGGTTCCGGCCCGCTAGTAATGCTATCAGCAAGGAGAGTGCTACCTTGCTGACTCCATCGATATTGACTATGAACCCAATCCTGCGTATTGAGTTGAACGAACGGTTGTACCTGCGCGACCCGCAGGACACCGAGCTGGGCCGTCGGCTGATTGCCGAGAGCGTGCAGTTGATTGATGAAATCGGGTTGGAGCAGTTCACGTTCAAGAAACTGGCCCAGCGCATGGGGTCCACCGAGGCCTCGCTCTACCGCTACTTCGAAAACAAGCACCGGCTGCTGGTGTACCTGGTGTCGTGGTACTGGGCCTGGATGCGCTACCAGATCCGCTTCCATACCCACAACGTGCCCGATGCCGCCCAGCGCCTGCGCCTGATTCTGGGCGTATTCACGCGTGCCCACCACGACGACCTTACCACCACCTCACTTGATGAGGCGGCGCTGTATCGTATTGTGGTAAATGAAGCCTCCAAGGCCTACCTCACCCACGATGTGGACCAGGATAATGAGGCCGGTCTGTTTCGCGAATACAAGCGGCTGGTTGCCGAAGTGGCCGCGGTTGTAACCGAGCTGGCACCCACCTACCAGTTTCCGCTCGCGCTGGTGAGCACCCTGGTAGAAGCTGCCCGCAAGCAGCACTTTTTTGCCCGGCATCTGCCCGGGCTCACCGATGCGCAAAACACTGGTAGCGAAGAAGCGGTTCTGTACCGATTCCTCGAAAACCTGGCCTTCGGGGCGCTGTGCTGAACCGGCCCGTTTCACGCGTTCTGCTCAGGGCATCCTCTGCGGCTCACCCTCCTCTCATTAGTATCCCAGCCTATAGTTCATGGCCAGTTCTTCGGAATCCTCAATGCCCCCCATACAGCGCTTGTGGAAGTTGCTGAACAGTGAACGGCGCGACATCGGCTACCTCTACGTTTATGCTGCGCTGGCGGGCCTTATTAGCCTGACCCTGCCGCTGGGCGTACAATCCGTTATCGGGTTTGTGACAAGCGGCGACGTGAGCACCTCGCTGATTGTGCTCATTGGCTTTATTGTATTTGGTACCATTGCAGTGGGAGGCCTGCAGGTGATGCAGCTGAAACTGGTTGAATATATGCAGGAGCGGTTGTTTGCCCGCATCAGCTACGATTTTGCCGTGCGCCTGCCCCGGGTGCGTACCGAAGCATTGGACGGGCAGTACCTGCCCGAGCTCATGAACCGCCTGCTCGACGCCCCCACCTTGCAAAAGGGCCTTTCTACGCTGCTGATTGAGTTTTCGGCCGCCGCGCTGCAAATCCTGTTCGGCTTGATTCTGCTTGCCTTTTACCACCCGGTTTTCATTGTGTTTGGCTTGTTGCTGCTGGGGCTGCTGGCCCTGCTGATCCGTATTACTGGTCCTGGTGGTCTCCAGACTAGTATCACCGAATCCAAATACAAGTACCGCGTGGTGTCGTGGCTCGAAGATGTGGCCCGCACCGTCAACACGTTTCGCAACGTACCCCGCCAGCAGTTAGCCATTGGCCGCACCGATCAGATCGTAGATGGCTACCTGACCGCCCGCCAAACCCACTTCAAAATCTTGGTAACTCAGTTTTGGGGCTTCGTGGTTTTCCGGGGGATGATTACGGCGGCTCTGCTCATCATCGGTTGCTGGCTGCTGATTACCAAGCAGCTCAACATTGGCCAGTTTGTGGCGGCCGAAATTGTGATTATCCTCATCATTACAGCCATGGAAAAGGTGCTGCTCAAGATTGATGTGGTATACGACGCGCTGACCTCACTCGACAAGATCGGGCACGTGCTCGATTTGCCCCTCATTAAGCCCAGCAGCGGCACCTACGAGCTACCCCGGGCTCAGCCACTGGTGGGCCTAAACGTTGAGATGTTCGAGGTTAGCTACCGCTACCCCCAGTCCGGGCAAGACACGCTGGTCGATATTCAGCTCAAGCTTGCGCCGGGCGAAAAGGTGGCCCTAGTGGGCACCGACGGCACCGGTAAAAGCACGCTCCTCAATGTAATGGCCGGTCTGCTCGAAGGCTACGCTGGCGTGGTAGCCTACGACAATCGACCCCTGCGCGATTTGGCCCCCATTGGTCTGAGCCGCGACTTGGCCGATAATATGTCGCACCAGGGTTTGTTCGAAGGGACGCTGCTGCAAAACATCACCATCGACCAGCCCTTTATTGAGCCTGATGATGTAGCCTGGGCGCTGGAGTTGGTGGGCCTGCGCGACGAGCTGTATGCCCGGGCCCAAGGCCTGAATACGCCCATCAGCGTTGGTACGCCGCTCTCCGACAGTGCCCGCCAGAAGCTGTTGCTGGTGCGTGCCCTCGTTAGCCGGCCCCGCCTGCTGCTGCTCGATAACCCACTGCCGGGCGTAGAGCGAACCGAGCGGTTGCGCATTATGGGCCGCTTGTTGGCTCCCGACCAGCCCTGGACCGTGTTCATCGCCACCCACAGCCCCGACGCACTTCGGCTCTGCGACCGGCTGGTACTGCTACGTGACGGCCGCATTGAAACCGAGGGCAGCTACGATACAGTTATGGGCATGCTGTAACACGCCTCGGTCATGGCGCCCCAGTGGGGTTTTACGCTACCAGCTGAATGGAAAGACCATCGTTACGGTTTGTCAGCCAGCTGCCAATCGGCGCTCGTAAACTCCGGGGTCAGTGGCCTCCTTAGCCAAGTGTTCGCCTTCGTTCGCTTGTTCTTTTTCAATCTGATAAGTACCCCGCAGGCAAGAAAGCGGGCCGCTTTGGCCCCGTCACCTGCTAAACTGCTTCACATGTCTTCTGCCAAACAGCCTTTGGAAGTACCCGACCCGATATTGGGTGGCTTCCACTCGTACCAGCGGGTGCAGACCCCACGTACCGGCCGGGTGCTGGCCCGTTGGCTGGCCGCGCTGGGTGTTATCGTGGTTCTGGCCGGCTTTCTTCCTTGGACCCAGAACATCCGCTCTTATGGCCAGCTGACTACATTGCGCCCCCAGGACCGGCCCCAGACCGTGCCCACTACCATTGGCGGGCGCATTGCCGGCTGGCGGGTACGCGAGGGTCAGCTGGTAAAAAAAGGGGATACACTGGTCGAAATCACGGAAATAAAGGAAAAGTACTTCGACCCAGAACTGGTGGAGCGCACCCGCGAGCAGCTGGAGGCGAAGGTTGCGGCCCTGGAGCAGAACGAGGGTAAGACGGTAGCGCTCGGCGACCAGCAGGATGCCCTGCGGGCGGGCTTGGCCGTGAGCCTCGACAAGGCGCGCAATAAAGTGGAGCAGACGCGTTTGAAGGTTAATTCCGATGAGGCCGATTTGCGGGCCGCCGAGAAGGATTTCGCCATTGCTCAGCAGCAGTTGGGCCGCCAGGAGGAGCTGTATCGCCAGGGCCTCAAGAGCCTCACCGAGCTGGAACAGCGCCGCCTCAAGTTCCAGGAGAGCACGGCCAAGCTGCAGGGTGTGGAAAACAAGCTGGGGGCTTCGCGCCAGGAACTTATCAACTCGCAGCTGGAGCTGACTTCGCTGGGGGCCGATTACCAAGACAAGCTGGCCAAGTCGGAGTCGGAGCGACGCTCGGCCGTGGCCTACCAGTTCGACTCGGAGGGCCAGATTGCCAAGCTGCGCAACGAGCTGGCCAACCTGCGCATCCGGTCAGGCTTTTACGCCATCCGGGCCCCGCAGGACGGCTACGTGGTGCGGGCGCTCAAGCAAGGCATCGGCGAAATTGTGAAAGAAGGCGAAGACGTAGTGACGGTAATGCCCATTGCGCCGGAGCTGGCTGCCGAGCTGTACGTGAAGCCCATGGATGTGCCGCTGCTAAGCGTGGGCCGCGAGGTGCGCCTGCAGTTTGATGGCTGGCCAGCGCTGGTGTTCAGCGGCTGGCCTGGCTCCAGCTTTGGCACCTTCGGCGGCCGGGTGGCGGTCATCGACAACATCGACTCGCAAGGCCTGTACCGGGTGCTGGTAACGCCCGACCGTACGCAGGAAGCATGGCCCCAGCAGCTGCGCATCGGCTCGGGCGTGTATGGCTGGGCTTTGCTTGATGACGTATCCATCTGGTTTGAGCTGTGGCGGCAACTCAACGGTTTCCCGCCCAATTTCGAGGGTGTCCCCACCAATGGAGGGAAAGGTGAGAAAGGCAAAATAGCCGCAAAAGAGGATAAGCCAGTGTTTTCCGATGAAGAGGAGACAAAATAGGCACCGCTTGGCTGGCTCCTGCCAGCTTCTGTCTGGTAAGCCGGCAGATCCATCTGCACAAACCACCACCCATGCTGCTTAGACTATCGTCTTCTTTGCTGATGTTTCCGACGCTGCTGCTAGTCCTGCTGCTGCTGTTGCTCGGGCCACCAATCAATGCGGTGGCTCAGGTGCGGCAGTATGTCCCGGTGGCCGCGCGCGTTTCGGCCGATTCGGGGCGGGTGTTCGGGCTGGCCGACCTGTTGGCCTACGTGACGCTACGCCACCCGGTGGCCCGGCAGGCAGGGCTGCTACCCGAGCGTGCCCGCCAGGAGGTGCGCTTCGCCCGGGGCCTCTTCGACCCGGCCGCCACCAGCAAATACTACGGCAAAACCTTTAAAGACCAGGAGTATTTCCACGATTGGGATACCCAGTTGCGGATACCAGTCTGGTATGGCTTCGACGTGAAGGCCGGCTACGAGCGGGGCACCGGCCAGTTCATCAACCCCGAAAACTCCACTTCCCCGGGTGGCCTAAGCTACCTGGGCCTGTCGGTGCCGCTGGCCCAGGGCCTGCTGATAGATGAGCGCCGCGCCGCCGTGCGTCAGGCCCAGGCACTGCAGGGCTTAGCCGAAGCCGAACGCCGCGGGGCCCTGAATAAACTGCTGCTACAGGCTGCCAAAGACTACTGGGACTGGACGCTACGCTACCGGCAACTGGAGCTGAACCGCCAGAACCTGGTGCTGGGCGACGTGCGTTTCCAGGCCGTGCGCCAGCGCGTGATTTTTGGCGACTTGGCCGCCATTGACTCGGTGGAGGCGCTGGGCGAGTTGCAGAAGCGCCAGGCCGAGCTGAGCCAGGCCCAGATGGAGTTCCAGAATGCCACACTGCTACTGAACAATTACCTCTGGAACGAGCAGCAGCAGCCCCTGAACCTGCCCCTGACTGCCCGCCCCCAGCTGCTGCCCGGCTCCGCCGACTGGCGCACACTACCCCCCGATTCGGTGGCTGCCCTCACGGCCCTGGCCCAGCAGATTCATCCGGAGCTGCAGAAAAGCCGGGCTAAGTTGCTGCAGCTTTCCGTGGAAAACCGGCTGCTGCGCAACAAGCTGCTGCCCAAGCTCAACCTCGATTATAACCTCTTGCAGGCCGGCCAGCCCTTCGCCCCTGAGAAGGCCGCCAGCCTGAACGGCAGCTACTTGCAGAACAACTACAAGCTGGGTGTGAGCTTTGCTTACCCCTTGCTATTGCGCCAGGAGCGGGCCAAGCTCCAGCTCAACCGCCTCAAGCAACAGGACACTGAGCTGGCTCTGCAGCAGGACACCCGCGAAATTGAAACCGGCGTGCTGACGGTGGCTAACAGCTGGACTGCCCTGCGCGACCAACTGGCCCTGCAGCAGCAGGTGGTAGCCAACGCCCAGCGCCTGCGCGACGGGGAGCAAACCCGGTTTGAAAACGGCGAAAGCTCGGTGTTCCTGCTCAACTCGCGCGATGCCAAGCTGCTGGAAGCCAGTCAGAAACTGGCCGAGCTACAGGCTAAGTACGCCCAGACCCAGGCGACCCTACGCTGGGCCGCCGGTGGCATCGTGGAGGAGCAGCCGTAACACGAACCGAAGGACCGCTGTAGCGCGAGGCTTTCGCTTCATGTATGGGTGAACGACGTCGTGTGGTAGTCAGCAACGATAAGCGAAGCGGAAGCTTCGCGCTACGGTCGTTCCCTGCGCTTGAAATTTCCGTATTTGCGGGTATGTCGATGTCGGTTAGCACATTCTCCCAGACCCAGCTGCGGCAGCGCCTGAATCTGCTGTTGGTGCTGGGCCTGTCGCTGGCTTTGAGCGTGGCCCTGATTACCGGCCGGGTGCTGCTCACGCGCCAGCTAACCTTCGTGTTTCTGCTCTGGAACCTGTTTCTGGCCCTGGTGCCATTCGGTCTGAGTACGATGCTGGGCCTTAGCGCCGGGCGGCTGCGGGCCCGGGTGCTGCTGCCGGTGGGCGCGGTCTGGCTGCTGTTCTTTCCCAACGCACCCTACATCCTCACCGACCTGTTCCACCTGCACCCGCGCTCCGGCGTGCCCTACTGGTACGACCTAGCCCTGCTGCTAAGCTGCGCCTGGAACGGGCTGATGCTGGCCTACGCCTCACTGCTCGATATGCAGCAGCTCGTAACGCGCCGCCTCGGTCAGTGGGCTGGTTGGGGCTTTGCCGCGCTGGCGCTGCTGCTGAGTAGCTTCGGCATTTACTTGGGGCGCTACCTACGCTTCAACAGCTGGGACGTGCTTACCAACCCCGTCAGCCTGTTCTACGACATCCTTACGCGCCTGCTGCACCCGCGCGCCTACCTCGGTACCTGGGGCGTTACGCTGCTCTACGGTCTGTTTCTGCTGCTTGGCTACGCCACCGTGCGACTGCTGGGCAAGGTAAGAACGGAGTAGGGGCGGGGCGGGTCCCCCCCCCCCCTTTAACGTTTTTCGTTTGACAAAGGCGGTCCACTCCTACCAGGAATTCGTTCCACGGCGGGGGGGGGGGAGCGGCGGCCCCCCCCCGTTTCCACC
>NZ_JABKAV010000087.1 GCF_013377905.1 Hymenobacter terrestris | reverse complement strand
GGCAAAACCCCCGCCCCTACGTCGTTCTTCGCGACTTGGGCTGTTATCCGTTGGCCAACGCCACCATATCGGGCACTTCCAGCACCGGCCGCGTATAGCCGCGCTGTGCTACGTGCAGCATAGCCTGCCCCAGTTCGGCCAGCGTAGAGGCGTAGCGGGGCGCCAGCCCCCGCACCACCGGATACAGCCAGCCCAGGTACTTGTAATAGGAAAGCACGTGCTGCTGGCCGGGCGTAGGCTTCAGAAAGCCAGGCCGGAACATGTAAGCCGCCCGAAATCCCAGCGCCAACAGCGCATTTTCGGTTTCGCCCTTCACGCGGGCCCACATCTGGCGGCCTTGCGCCGAAGAATCAGTACCCACGCCCGACACGTAGCAGAACGTGAGGTCGGGGCCGTTGCGGGCCAGCAGCGTTTGGGCGAAGTGCAGGGTGAGGTCGTATGTCAGGCGGCGGTACTCCGGCTCTTTCAGCCCCACCGACGACACGCCGAGGCAGAAGAAGCAGGCGTTGTAGCCCGTCAGCTGGTCGGCAATGGGCGCAAGGTCGAGGAAGTTCTCGTGCAGGATTTCCCGCAGCCGGGGGTGCGTGTGCCCGCTGGGGCGCCGGCTGATACTGAGCACCTGCTCCACATCGGGATTGTTCAGGCATTCCAGTAGCACGCCCTCCCCTACCATGCCGGTGGCCCCGGTCAAAATCACGCGTAGTTTCATGGAAGAGAGGACAGATGAGCGGCGCGGATGCTTTTAAGATTTGACACCTTTCATTCCGCCATATTTGGCTACAAGTCTCTTCATTTCAATAAGTGTAGCTTGTATGTAGCTTTGATCAGTTTGTATTTCAAACTGAAGCTTATTATCCGAAAGGTCTTGCTCTGAAAATGTACCGGCGACAATAACGTGTCCCAAGGAATTATAATGGGCTGTGAAATTCAAATGTTCCTCGTAAGACCGAAAACTTATTGCTCCGGCAACTTGCTCATTGGAGTCAGATAATTGACGATACAATTCAGAAAGCTCACCTGTGGATGTCCAAAATTCAGCATTCACAGAAAAGCCACCTGTCTGAATTTTTATAGCAGCACGAGCATCATATCCGCCCCAATGACAAGTCTCATCAGGGAAGCCATATACTTCAGTTAAGCTTATTGTTAGAAATGCGTCTATTCCTTGAATAGTAAAGTCTTCCATAAAAATTCAAGTAAACTAGCAAGTCATGCTGAGCTTGCCGAAGCATCTCTACTGTTAGTAACCCACTCGTTACAATGAAGCAGTAGAAATGCTTCGGCAAGCTCAGCATTACAAAAGTATTTGTCACTATACCCCCACCGGCTCCTCCAGAAACTCCTTTTCCACCCATCGGCCGTCCTCGCGCATGAGGTCGATGAGCTGGTCGACGGCCTGGGCTTCGGGCACCGACTTCTTGATGACTTCCTGGCCGCGGTAGAGCGCAATTTTCCCCTTGCCCACACCCACGTAGCCGTAGTCGGCGTCGGCCATTTCGCCGGGGCCGTTCACGATGCAGCCCATAATGCCGATTTTCACGCCCTTGAGGTGGTCGGTGCGCTGGCGAATCATGGCGGTGGTTTCCTGCAAATCGAACAGGGTGCGGCCGCAGCTGGGGCAGCTGATGTACTCGGTTTTGCTCATGCGCGTGCGGGCGGCCTGCAGGATGCCGAAGCTGAGCTGGTTGAGCTGGTCGAGCACCGTGAGCCACTCGGCTTTCGGGCGCTCGGGCAGCAGTTCGGTGCTCAGTACCACGCCGTCGCCGAGGCCGTCGAGCAGCAGGCCGCCCACGTCGGTGGCGGCGTAGAGCTGGGTTTGCTCGGGCGTGAGGGCCGGGTACTGGCGGTTGATGACCACCGGGTTAAGCACGTCGTGGTTCAGCAGCTCGAAGAACGCCCGGCGGATTTCGGGCATGGCGTGGGCGTTATCGGTGTAGAGAATGATAACGGCCGTGGTATCGTCGCGCAGCTGGGCCAGCGTGGGCGGCGTGAGCGAGGCCAGGTTCTGAAACACGAAGTTTAGGGCGGGGTGGCGGGCCCCGGCGGCGGCGTATTCGGCCGGCGTAAGCACGGGGTAGTGCTCGGGGCGCTGGCCGGCATCGAGCCAAGCGCTGTAGTCCACCATTTCGCGCAGGCCGTTGGGCAGCATAAACGGCACCGGCCGCTGGCCCGAGTACAGGTAGTCGGCCCCCAAATCACTCATCTGAAACTTGTCCAGAAAAGCCGAATACAGATGACCAGCGGCTCGCAAATCGGCGTACTCCAGCCCTGGCAGCCGTGCAAAATCCACCACCACCCGCGGCACGTTCAGCCCCCCGAAGTTCAGCACCTCGCGGGTTACCCGGCGGTGGTATTGGAACGGATTGATGGGGCTCTCTGAGCTGTTAGCTGTTGGCGGTTGGCTGTCAGCTTCGTTCAACGGAGAGCTATCAGCTAACAGCTTTGAGCTAACAGCTAAATCTGGAATATAATCTGCCTGCTCGGCGCGGTGGGTGTAGCGGTCAATCAAGGCTTTAGCTACCGGGGCTTCGGCTTCGGGGGCTTCAGTGAGCGAAACGCGCACAGTGTCGCCGAGGCCGTCTTCGAGGAGCGTGCCGATGCCTACGGCGCTTTTGATGCGGCCGTCTTCGGCCTCGCCAGCTTCGGTTACGCCCAGGTGCAGCGGGTAAGGCTGCAGGCCTTCGGCGTCGAGTTTCTGCACCAGCAGGCGGTAGGCCTGCACCATTACCTGGGTGTTGCTGGCCTTCATGCTCAGCACCACATCGTAGTAGTTCTCCTCCTCGCAGAGGCGCAAAAACTCCAGCGCCGACTCTACCATGCCCAGCGGCGTGTCGCCATAGCGGCTTAGTATCCTGTCTGACAATGAGCCGTGGTTGGTGCCGATGCGCATGGCCGTGCCGTACTGCTTACAGATCTGCACCAGCGGCCGGAACCGCTCGCGAATACGGTCTACCTCGGCCGCGTAGCTGGCATCGGTGTATTCGATGAGGTCGAATTTCTTCTTATCGGCGTAGTTGCCGGGGTTTACGCGCACTTTCTCCACAATGCGGGCGGCCAGTTCAGCGGCGTTGGGCGTGAAGTGGATGTCGGCAATCAGCGGCACAGTGCAGCCACGCTTGCGCAGCTCCTTCTTGATTTCGAGCAGGTTCTGGGCCTCCTTGGTACTGGGGGCCGTGATGCGCACGTACTCACAGCCGGCCTCCACCATGCGCAGCGTCTGTTCTACCGACCCCAGCGTGTCCATGGTGTCCACGGTGGTCATGCTCTGCACCCGGATCGGGTTGAGGCCACCCATGGGCAGGTCGCCAATCTTCACCTCGCGGCTTAGGCGGCGCTTATACTCGGTCAGGCTGGGGCAATACGTCTTGTTCATAGGAGGAAAACCGGGGGCCGCGGGCGAAAGTTGCGCGTTACGGCAAAGGTACGCGCTACCGGGCAGCGGCCAAGCGGGCGGCCGTGGCAGCAGGCGGGCGCAAACCCGCCGCGCCCTACGCCCCGCCCTCATGGAAGCAGGATACTTATCTTGACCGCCGTTCAGCATTTTTTCCGCTTGCCTTATGCGTTCTGCCGGTTTTTCCCGCCGTAATTTCCTGCAATTCATCGCCCTGGCGCTGGCTGGCTTACCGCTGCTGGCGGGCTGCGGCGCGGGGCGCCTGCCCGCCAGCTCCCCGCCCGACTACCTTATGTACGTGGGCACCTACGCTGAAGCAGAGGCCGAAAGCATTTTCCTCTACCGGGTAAGTAGCACGGGGGCGCTAACCCGGCTGCGAGCCGAAAAAGCCGGGCCCAACCCGTCGTTTCTCGCCCTCGACTCCCGCCACCAGTACCTGTACGCTGCCAACGAAGTGGGCCAGTTCGAAGGAGCAGCCAGCGGCTTCGTCAGTGCCTTTGGCATCAATCAGCAAACGGGCCAGCTGACGACTCTGGGGCGGCAGGCCTCGGGCGGGGCCGCCCCCTGCTACCTCAGCCTAAGCCCCGACAATCAAGTCGCGCTGGTTGCCAACTACACCGGCGGCAACGTGGCGTTGCTGCCTCTGGCCCCCAACGGGCAATTAAGTCCGGCCGCGGCTACCGCTGCGCACCAGGGCTCGGGCCCGAACCGGGAGCGGCAGGAAAAACCGCACGCCCACTGCATTGTGCCCGATCCGGCCGGCCAGTTCGCCTTCGCCGTTGATTTAGGCACCGATAAGGTGGTAGGCTACCGGCTCGATGTGACAAGGGACCAGTTGCAACCGTTGGCTACGCCGGCCTTTACTGCCCAACCCGGCGCGGGGCCCCGCCACCTCACCTTCCACCCCAACGGCCGCTGGGCCTACCTGGCCAACGAACTGACCTCGACCGTTACGGCCCTTCGCTACGATGCCACGGCCGGCACCTTCACCGAAGTCAATACGCTATCGGCGCTGCCGGCCGGTTTCGCCGCGCCCAACACCGCTGCCGATATTCATGTGGCACCCAACGGCCGGTTCGTGTACAGCTCCAACCGCGGCCACAACAGCCTGGCCGTGTTCGGGGTAGCCACCGAAGATGGCCGCCTGACCCTGCTGCAAACCATGAACACCCAGGGCCAGACGCCCCGCAACTTTGCCCTCAGCCCCGACGGCCGCCTGCTGCTGGTAGCCAACCAGAATTCCAACTCCCTCGTTTCGTTTCGCGTGGATGCCCAAACCGGCCTGCTCACGGCAACCGGCCATACGGCCACGGTGCCCAAGCCGGTTTCTCTGCAGATAGTGCCCAATTTCCTGGCCCGCTGATTGGCAGAAGCCGCAGCCGGGTGGCCGGCTTCTACACAGCTTTTGGGCGTGGATTTACGCCTTTCCTGCCCGAATGAATACTTCTTCCAACGTATCGGTCTGTACGCCGGGGGTTTCATCGAGAGCGGCCAGGCGCATGGCGCGGGCCACGGTGCGGCCATGGATAGGGCGGTAGCTGTGCAGTAGCGGCATCGCGCTGGCGGCCGTAGCCAGCCAGAGGCCCACTTTTTCGGCCGGCCGGGTTTCTGCCCGCGGCCCGGCCAGAATACCGGGCTGAATGATGCGAATACGATGGAAAGGCAGCCGTTTAATATCGCGCTCCAGCTCGCCTTTCATGCGGCTGTAGAACAGCAGCGCCTCGGCATCGGCCCAGGTCGTAGACACCAGTACGTAGGCCTGCACCCCGTTTTCGGCCGCCGCCTGAGCGGCCTGATACTGGTAGGTATAGTCGACCTGGTACTGGGCCTGCTGGCTGCCGGCCTGGGCCAACGTGGTACCCAGGCTCGAAAACAGCACGTCGCCCTGCAGCAGGTGATTCCAGGTGCGGGGCTGGTCGAAATCAACGGTATGCTCCTCCAGCCGCGGGTTCTGGTAGCCGGTGGGCCGGCGGGTGAAAACTTTGATGTGTTGCCACTGCTCATCGGCGAGCAGCTGCCGCAACAAGTAGTCGCCCACGAGGCCGGTGGCCCCAATCAGAAGTGCGGTATTCATAGGTAATTGGTGATTCAGAAATCGGAGGGCTCAACAAGCTCAACCGTAGCCTAGCAGAAGACTAACGGCAGCAAGACCCTTTTGTTGGTTGAAAGTTTCGGAAGCGCCGCTACTGCACCAGCAGCACGATTTTTCCGATGTGGCTGCTGCTCTCCATCAGCTGGTGGGCTTCCGCAGCCTCAGCCAGCGGAAAGGTGCGCTCGATAATGGGGAGCAGCCGGCCGGCCGCTACTACCGGCCACACATGGCGCTCCACCTCGCGGGCCAGCGCCGCCTTAAACTCGGCCGAACGGGGCCGCAGCGTACTGCCCGTAATGGTGAGGCGGCGGCGCATCAGGTCGAGGGCGTTGAATTCGGCTTTGGCCCCCTGCATGGCGTTGATAAACACCAGCCGGCCATCATCGCGCAGCAGGCGCAGGTTTTTGGGCGTGTAGTCGCCACCCACCATATCCAGAATCACATCGGCCCCGCCGGCGGCAGCTACCACGGTTTCAAAATCCTCTTCCTTGTAATTGATTACGGTATTAGCCCCGAGGCGGGCCACGGCGGCACACTTTTCGGCTGAGCCGGCTGTGGCCATTACCCGGCTGCCCAGGGCGTGGGCCAGCTGCACGGCCAGCACCCCAATGCCGCTGCTGCCACCGTGTACCAGCAGAGTTTCGCCGGGCAGCAGCCCGCCGCGCTGAAACACGTTGTGCCACACGGTAAAGGCCGTTTCGGGCAGGCTGGCGGCTTCCGTGAGGCTCAGGCCGGCCGGAATGGGCAAGCAGTGGCCGGCCTCCACCACCGCGTATTCGGCGTAGCCGCCCTGGCCCAGCAAAGCGCACACGGCGGTGCCGGGCTGCCATTGGGTTACGCCCGCACCGCATTCCTCCACGTGGCCGGCCACTTCGAGGCCCGGCACGAGGCCGACTACATCACCCGCACCGGCGTATTTGCCCTGGCGCATCAGCACATCAGGCCGGTTTACACCAGCAGCGGCCACGCGCAGCAGCACCTGGCCAGGGCCGGGCACGGGGCGCGGCCGGGTTTGCAGCGTTAGGCTTTCGGGCCCGCCGGCCTGTTTGATAACAATAGTGTTCATGGCAATAAAGTACAGGAGGGCCGGCAACCGTGGGCCGGGCAAAGCGTAAGCTGAACTTTACGCAGAAACCGCGCCTTTGGGTACCGCTGGGCTTGCTGAACCTGACGGCCCACCCAGCTAGCCGCTCTTCTAATCACCCTATGAAAAATCCGCTCCATCTCCCTCCGTTTCTGCGTGCGGCCGGGCAAACGGGCCGGCTGGCTGCCTGGCAAACCGGCCTGCTGTTCCGCAAAGCGGCCCGCTCGGCCCTCGATGCGGTGCAGGACGTGCTGCGGGCCGAAGTAGTGAAGGGCAACGGCGAGTTGGTACGCGACTTTCTGGTGGGCAAGGCGCTGCCGGTGGCCCGGGCACTGCTGCTCGAACGTATGGCTGCCCGGCTACTGCTGCGCCTAGGCCTGCGCGGGGCACTGGCGTCGAGTGTGGTAGGCTGGGTGCTGCCGCTGGTTATCGAGCAGCTGCTGAAAGTCGGCCGCAGCTCGGGCCTGTTCGAAAAAGTGGGCCAGCATGCCACCGTGCAGGACACGCTCCGGCGCCTCGATGAGCTGCGAACTGCCACTTGGAAACGCCTTGCGCCCGACCACGGCAGCAGCGTCGAAGTATTGCCCGACGACCACGAACTGCCCCCAAAAATTTCGGCCCGGACCGGCCTTAAACAGGCCGGCGAGGCGAATAATTCCTTGTAGTATTTTTATTTATTTTTTATCTTTTATGGGTCCTGACAGGAAATCCAACTCCTGAAACCGGTCCGTACGTTGGCCCGCATGAAAAAAGATACTACCCCGGAAGCGGGCCCAACAACCTTGCTTCCGCCCGCCTGCGCTGCGCTGCGCAACCTGTACCGTAGTGCGCGGCATCTGCCTTCTACCGACCCCTATACCCCTGCCCGTCTGGCCCGCATTGCCAACCAGGCCGAATACCTGCTGGACTCTTGGCCCGCCGCGCAATGGCCCGGGGCGCTACACTCGGGCCAGCCGTTGCCGGCCCGCGCCGTGCTGCTGGCCTGGGTAGCCACTGCCCGCCGCGACATCGACCACGCGGGTACTGCTGCCGGTATCAACTGGCCTTATCCGCAGTGGCACCGCATTACCACTACGCTACTGGCCGCTCTGGTCCCGTTTGCCTGAAGCAGCCGGACGGCGGCTGCCTTTCTGGCTGCCGGAACTGCATTTATTACTTCAGGCTAAGCATCAGCTACTAAGCGGCGGGGGTGGCAGGCTGTATTTGGCAGGCTGCTACTATTTCCGCATTTTTGGGTGGCTCACCCCATTCAGTGGTCCCGCTCTCCGCCCCATGATGCAAGAACTTACCAACGGCTTTGGCAAAATATACCTGACGATTGCCTACGAGCAAGCCAATGAGTGGGTGTACAATAATTGGGTGGGCTACCAAACCTACGCAGGTATAGTGGCCGGAGCCGATGCCTGCCTGGTTCCCCTGCGTACGCACAACTGCCCTTATCTGCTCAACGATAACCGCGAGGTTGTAGGCCCCTGGGACCATGCCGTTGAGTGGATTGTAACCGACTGGGCCCCGCGCGCCCTGGCCCAGGGCCTTACGCACTTCGCCCACGTTGTCAGCCCCGAGGCGCTGGCGGCTATTTCGGCTGAGGCCATGCACATGGGCTTTGGCGGCCGGCTCGAAATGAAGATGTTCGGCGACATAGACGAGGCCAAAGCCTGGCTGCGGCAAGCACAACGGGGGGTGGCGGTGTAGCCGCAGTAACAGCACCACTTCCGGGCCACTTTATGCTGGCCCTGTTCCCTCTTTCGCCCTATATCCCTGTAACCCAGAAACCTCCTCAACCAGCCGCTGAGCCAACCCGTCTGGCCGCTGGAAAGCCGTTGGACTTGCAGCGTTTAATAAGGTGCCGACGGGCAACTCTGGAACAGCTTATTGATTCTGATAGAAGCTTTTAGCTGACGGTTGCAGCCAGTTCGCTGCACTTCCGCGACATTCGCGACGGTTATTCCTGGGGCAGTCACAGCTACATCCACACCGGCAGACAACTCCGTTCCGGCCGAAATCAGGCCACGATTGTAAAGCTGATGAATGACGCGCTGGGCTCACGTGGCTAAGAATGCCGCCAACCAGCGCTTCAATACTTTTTATCAAGCGGCAGAAGAGCATTACAGCCGCTAAATGGCAGCCCGCGCCTTTTGCATAACGCTGCCTTCCCTCCCTGGTTTGCCCCCATAAAAAAAAGCCGCATCCCCCGGATGCGGCCTTTCTAAGATCGGGGCGCGGAGAAAAATTCCCACCCAACTCCGGCCCGACTCTGACCCTGGCGCTAGTGCAGGAACAACAGTTCGCGGTACTTTACCAGGGGCCAGTCCTCATCGTCCACCATCAATTCCAGCTTGTCTACCGAGCGGCGGATGGTGTCGAAATGCACTTTCACGGTGTCGCAGTAGGCCAGGGCCTGCTCGCGGGTACCGTCGATTTTGTTGGCCACTTTACGGGCGTTCACCATCTCCTCTACCTGGGTTTTAATGGTGGCTACGTGGCGCGAGATGGACTTGATGGTATCGAGCGTGCCGTTGGTGTATTCGTCGTCGAGGCCTAGCTCGCGCAGGCCGCGCACGTTGTTTACCAGCTTGGTTTGGTAGGCCAGCGCCGTTGGCACAATGTGGTTGATGGCCAAATCGCCCATCACCCGGCCTTCAATCTGAATTTTCTTCACGTAGTCTTCCAGCACAATCTCGTGGCGGGCGTGCAGCTCGACGGGCGAGTAGATGCGGTGACGCTCAAACAGGGCAGCCGACTCGGGCGTAACGATGGCATCGAGAGCCTGGGGCGTAGTGGGCACGTTGCTTAGGCCGCGGGCCGCAGCTTCCTCCTTCCACTCGTCGGAGTAGCCGTTACCCTCAAAGCGGATGGCCTTGGAGCTGATAACGTACTCGCGCAGCACTTCCACAATGGCCACTTCCTTCTTGCGGCCATCAGCAATCAGCTGGTCAACCGAGTTCTTGAAGTCGATGAGCTGATCGGCCACGATGGTGTTGAGCGTGGTAACGGCCGACGAGCTGTTGGCCGACGAGCCCACGGCCCGGAACTCAAACTTGTTGCCGGTGAAGGCGAAAGGCGAGGTGCGGTTGCGGTCGGTGTTGTCGAGCAGAATGGCCGGAATCTTATCAATGCCGAGCTTGAGGTAGATGTTGTCACCCTTGTCGAGCGGCACCTTGGCCGTGCGCTCCAGCTCGTTCATCACCGAATCGAGCATCGAGCCCACAAACACCGACATGATGGCCGGCGGAGCCTCATTGGCGCCCAGGCGGTGGTCGTTGCTGGCCGAGGCAATGCTGGCGCGCAGCAAATCGGCGTGGCGGTGCACGGCTTTGATGGTGGTGATAAAGAAGGTGAGAAACTGCAGGTTTTCCTTGGGCCGGCGGCCGGGCGAAAGCAGGTTAACACCGGTATCGGTGCTCAGGGCCCAGTTGTTGTGCTTACCCGAGCCGTTCACACCGGCAAACGGCTTCTCATGGAGCAGCACTTTAAAGTCGTGCTTGTCGGCCACGCGGGCCATCACGTCCATCAGCAGCTGGTTGTGGTCGACGGCCAGGTTAGCGTCTTCGAAAGTGGGGGCGCACTCGAACTGGTGCGGGGCCACCTCGTTGTGGCGGGTGCGCAGCGGAATGCCGAGCTTGTTGGCTTCCTCCTCGTAGTCGAGCATGTAGGCGTGCACCCGGGCCGGTATCGAGCCAAAGTAGTGGTCGTCGAGCTGCTGGCCTTTAGCCGGCGAGTGTCCGAACAGGGTCCGGCCGGTCATCATCAGGTCGGGCCGGGCGGCATAAAGGGCCTTATCAACCAGAAAATACTCCTGCTCGATACCCAGCGTCGTCGTAACGCGGACTATGTCCTTGTCGAAGTAATGGCACACGTCGAGGGCGGCCTTTTCGAGTACGGCCAGCGACTTAAGCAGCGGGGCTTTGTAGTCGAGCGCCTCGCCGGTGTAGGCCACGAAAATGGTGGGGATGCACAGGGTTTTGGCCCCACCGGTTTCGATGATAAAAGCGGGCGAAGTGGGGTCCCAGGCCGTGTAGCCGCGGGCTTCAAAGGTGTTGCGGATACCGCCGTTGGGGAAACTGGAAGCATCGGGCTCCTGCTGCACCAGGGCCGAACCCTTGAAGTTTTCAACCGGCCGGCCGTCGGAGTTGAGGTCGAAGAACGAGTCGTGCTTCTCGGCCGTGGCACCCGTCAGGGGCTGGAACCAGTGGGTGTAGTGGGTGGCGCCCTTGGCCATGGCCCAGGTTTTCATGGCCGAAGCCACGGCGTCGGCCACGTTGCGCTCCACGGGGTTACCCTGCTTCACGGCGGCCTGGAGCTTTTTGAAATACTCGCCAGGCATGGTCGCCCGCATGGCGTCGAGGTTGAAGACGTTTTTGCCGAAGCTGTCGGAACGCCGCTCTCCGGTGTTCACGACGGCCAGTGGCTGGCGTTGGGTAACTTGCTCAAGAGCTTTAAAGCGGAGAATGGCCATTAGGGAAACGAATTACGCGGAAGAAGATCTGAGAGTGTAGTGCTTATAAGTAGGGACAAATATACGACCCAAGTATAAAAAATATCACACCCCCCCCCTTATTTTACACCCCTATTTTCGATATAATTCCTCTTTTACCAGCCGAACCCCATAGTTTCATACCCCTTACAATCCATATACATGTATTGTAGAGAGAGTACGTAACAGCACGATGTAAGGGCGGGGGTTTGCCCCGCCCCCCCGTTTAAAGGGTTTTTTGAAGACATCTTTTCTCCCCAAGCGCCACGCGCCGCCCGG
>NZ_JABKAV010000086.1 GCF_013377905.1 Hymenobacter terrestris | reverse complement strand
GGCACCCCCACCGCCCCTACCTCTCACTAATAGCAAAAACTACGCTGGCAGCCGCAGTGCCTCCAGCACCTTGTCAGGTGTCATCGGGAGGCTGCGCAGGCGGCGGCCCGTAGCGTTGAACACGGCGTTGCCCACGGCGGCGGCCACGCCTACCATGCCCAACTCACCGATGCCTTTTACGCCCAGATAGTTGATATAAGGGTCGGTTTCGGGCACAAATTCCACTTGAATATTGGGAATGTCGGCGTTGACGGGAATGTGGTAACCGGCCAGGTCGGCGTTGGTGTAGCGAGCGAAGTTGGGGTCGCGGAACGTGTCCTCCATCAGGGCTGCCCCGATGCCGTAGATAGCGCCGCCCACCATCTGGCTGGTGGCCGTTTTCAGGTTCAGGACGGTGCCCGCGCCATGCACGCCGACCCAACGGGTTATCCGGATCGTACCAAGATCGGGGTCGACTTCCACCTCACAGAAATGGGCGCCAAACGAGTGCATGGAATGGCCGCCCGACTTCTTCTCCTTGTTGTCGTTGTTTGGGTCGGCACCGTTCTGGCCGAAGTTCTTTTCCTCGTAGCCCGCGCCGTACCGGCCGGTGCCGCTGCCCTCAATGTCGGGCTGGCCACTACGGCCCAGGGCCGCCAGAAGTGTTTCACCCTTCTTAGGGTCTTTGCTAAGGAACATGCGGCCCAGCTCCACCTTCACATCGGCGGGCTTGGCTTTGTACAGCGGTGACTTCTTGTCGGCCACCGCCATCTTCACCACCTTATCCCACACGTCTTCAGCAGCAGCCATGATGGATGAGGCTACGGTGCCGGCTGCCACCGAGCCACCCGAGCCGGGGGCCGTGGGCAGGCGCGTATCACCCAACTCGAAACGGATTTTTTCGGGCGGCAAACCCAGCGCATCGGCCGAAACCTGCGTCATAACCGTGTAGGTGCCGGTGCCTATATCGGTGGCACCGGCCTCCACTACGGCGTGGCCGTCAGCAAACAACCGGACGCGGGCGGTGCCCTGCGAACTGTGCACAGGGTAGGTGGCCGAGGCCATGCCGTGGCCCACCAGCATTTTGCCCCTGCGCGTTTGGCCGGGCTTGGGGTTGCGCTTGCTCCAGCCGAACAATTCCGCGCCACGCGAGTAACATTGCTTCAGGCTTTTGCTGCTCCAGGGCTTGCCGTTGCTGTGGTCGTAATCGGCGTAGTTGCGCAGCCTGATTTCCAGCGGATCGATGTTGAGCTGGTTGGCCAGATCGTCCATCGACGACTCCAGCGCAAACGAGCCCGGAGCCTCGCCGGGGGCGCGCATCCACACCGAAGTCATCACGTTGGCCCGCGCCAACTCGTACACCGTCGAGTAGTTCTCGCAGGCATACAGCATGTCCATCACCTTACCATTCGACTCGGTGTAGTTGTCCCAGGGCGAGGTAGTGGCTTTTTTGGTATGCACAATGGACACCAGCTTGCCCTCGGCCGTAGCGCCCATCTTTAGGATTTGCTCCTGGTCTTCGCGGTGGCCGACGCCAGTAAACATCTGCTGGCGCGTAAGAGCCAGCTTCACCGGCCGGTTTACGGCCCGGGCCGCCAGCACCGTGAGGATGGTGTGGGGCCAGAACGAGCCTTTGCAGCCGAAGCCGCCGCCGATGTATTTGGTCACCACCCGAATCTGCTCGCGGGGCATGCCCAGCAACTCGGCCAGGTTGCCCTGGTGCATGGTTACGTTCTGGCTGGCCTCGTACACCGTCAGCTTGTCGGCACCCTCCCACACGGCCAGCGTAGCGGCCGACTCCATGGGGCTGTGGTGGTTGATGGCGTGCACGTAAGTAGCCTCGTGCTTCACGGCCGCGCCGTCGTAGGCCTGCTGTGGGTTGCCGCGCACTATGTGGGCGTCCTTCTTGCCTTGCTGAATCTTCTGGGGGTCGAATAGCTCGGCCTTGGGGTCGTGGTAGGAGTCGATGGGCGTTTCGGCCTGGTAGGTTACCTTAATGAGGGCCGCCGCCTGAGTAGCCGCCTCCAGCGTAGTGGCCACTACCAGCGCCACTGGCTCGCCGGCGTAGTGCACCTGGTTGTCGAGCATGGGCAGGTAACTCTGGGCTCCTCGCCACTTCTCAATCTGCTTGGGCGTTTTGGCCAGCTTGGGCAGGTTCTGGTAGGTGAAGATGTTGATAATGCCTGGCTCCTTGGCCGCCGCCGCAGTATCGATATTTGTGATGCGGCCCTTGGCGATAGTGCTGGTTTTGAGCACCCCGTGCACCGTGCCGGGCACATTTATTTCGGCCGAGTAGCGGGCCGCGCCGGTTACCTTGGCCGGGCCGTCCACGCGGTCCAGGGGTTTACCGACTACGTTGGTGGGCGCGTTTTTTTTCTGGTTGGTTTCCATGTCAGTTCAGTAGTTGTTTGCTCGCAGAGGGTTGCACAGATATATGCGCAGTCAAGAAGAAGACTTCATTCTTACCTCTGCGAGAAAGCGTAGTTAAGCGGCTACCTCACTCAAGGCCCGTACCAGCGTATTCTTCGCCATTTCTATTTTGTAGGCATTGTGCTCGCGCGGCTTAGCCCCGCGCAGCGCCAGCTCGGCGGCAGCCCGGAATGTGGCCTCGGTAGCGGGCTGGCCCACCAGCGCCTTCTCGGCCTCTAAGCTGCGCCAAGGCTGAGCCCCCACGCCGCCCAGCGCCACGCGGGCCGCCCGAACGGTGCCGCCCTGCACCTCCAGTCCCACCGCCGCCGATACCAGCGCGTAGGCGTAGGAACTACGGTCACGCACCTTCAGGTACTTCGATTTGCGCGCCGCTGCCGTTTGCGGAATGGTGATGGCCACAATCAACTCGTCGGCTTCGAGCACGTTTTCGCGCTGGGGCGTGGTGCCGGGCAGCAGATAGAACTTGGTGATGGGCACCTGCCGCTGCTTGCCCTTGGCGTTTTCCAGCGTCAGCACCGCGTCGAGGGCCGTGAGGGCCACTGAGAGGTCGCCGGGGTAGCTGGTGGCAATGCAGGTTTCGCTGGTGCCCAGAATGGCCAAGTTACGGTTGTCGCCTTCCAGGGCCGGACAGCCGGTGCCGGGCTCGCGCTTGTTGCACGGAAACGCCGTGTCGCGGAAGTAGCCGCAGCGGGTGCGCTGCAGTACATTGCCTCCCATACTGGCCATATTGCGCAGCTGCGCCGAAGCTGCCAGTAGCAGCGACTCCGACACGGCCGGGAAGTTCTGCTTCACCAACGGATGCTCGCCCACGTCGCTCATGCGCTCCAGCGCCCCAATGCGCAGGCCGTCCTTGGTCATCTCGATGCCCCGGAAAGGGAGCATGTTCACGTCAATCAGCTGGCCGTGGTTTTCCACGTTGAGCTTCATCAAATCAATCAGCGCAGTGCCGCCAGCCACAAAAGCGGCCGATTTATCATCGCGCTTGGCAGCGGTGGCTTCTTTGGCTTTATCGGCCTGGATATAGGAGAAGTTATTCATGGTAGGTAGGGTCTGGAGGAGGGTGCTTGAGCGAGAATAGTGGGGTAATTAAACTGTCATGCTGAGCTTGCCGAAGCATCTCTACCGCTTCGTTGCAGTGACAGTTAGGTGATAGGGTTAGTGCTGCGGTAGAGATGCTTCGACTTCGCTCAGCATGACGTTCTTTAATTCCGTCCGAACAGCATCTAAATACCAACTCCCCTACCCCATCTGGCCCTTGGCCTCCAGAATGGCGGCCGTGATGTTGGGGTAGGCGCTGCAACGGCACAGGTTGCCGCTCATCCACTCGCGTACTTCGGCTTCGGAGCCGGCATGGCCCTCCTTCACGCAGGCTACGGCCGACATAATCTGGCCCGGGGTGCAGTAGCCACACTGGAAACCATCGTGCTTTAGGAAGGCGGCCTGCATGGGGTGCAGCTCGCCGTTTTCCTTGGCCAGGCCCTCGATGGTGGTAATCTCCTTGCCCTGGCTCATGATGGCCAGCGTGAGGCAGCTGTTCACGCGGCGGCCATCCACGAGCACGGTGCAGGCACCGCATTGGCCGTGGTCGCAGCCTTTCTTGGAGCCCGTCAGGTCGAGGTACTCGCGCAGGGCGTCGAGCAGCGTTACACGGGGCTCGGCCCGGATGGTGCGCACGGTGCCGTTCACCTTTAAGCTGATGGTGGACACGCCTTCTACCTTCTTCGAGAGGGCCGTCAGGCGCTCGGCCTGGCTGAGGAAGGGCGGGGCCAGGGCCAGCCCCAGAAAGCCGCCGGCCTGTTTCATAAAGGTGCGGCGCGAGCCGTCGGGGTTGAGCGGGGCGGGGGTAGTTGGGGCAGACATAAGGCAGAATCGGAGTAGAAGAAAGGCGCGCTACCGGGCCGGCTGGGCGGGGGCACTACCGGCATACGCATCCCGCCGAGCGTGTGTTCGACATGGCGGCAGCTATTGGCGCTTGAGTGGTTAAAACCTGACTTTCATAGTTATGTTGCGCTCGTTGGGCCGGAACAAGTCTTTTCTATTAGCTTGCCACGCGCCTAGCTTGCTGTTTTGCGGTAAGCCAGGCCATTCCGTTGGTGCTTTCAGCCTGTTGCCGGCTGCCTCCGCCCTATTTCGCTGCATGCTTCATCAGTATATCCCTGCTTTCTGCCTGCAAACCGATGCGGAATCGGGCATGCTGCGGGTAGAGTACCGTATGGGTACCGAATCAGCGCTGCGCCGCCCCGATGTGACGGCCCTGCTGGCACTGGCCCGCACGCACACCATTCGCCGCCTGCTCATCGATATGCGCACCGTGCCGCTGCTGACGGTGTACGATGAGCTATGGCTGGGCACGCACTTTATGCCCGCCCTGCTGGCCATGCCGCTCGAACGGCTGGTGCTAATTGTTGGCAGCCACCAGACCTACCACCAACTGGCCATCGATGCCCTGCACGACCTAGTGCAGCCTTCCATCAGCTTCGACTCGCAGTATTTCGACGACCCCGAAATGGCCCTGTACTGGCTCACCGACGACGCCCCCCAGGTGCCTGCGCTACTAGCCGAGTGGGCCGGCCGTTAGCTGCCCTCAACTCCCAGGAAGCAAAGCAACCGGCATTGTGCTGCCCCACACTATTCAGCCAAAAGCAGCGACGCCAAGCGGAAGTTTACGACTTATAATTGAAGAAGCAGCAGGGCTGTAGCGCGAAGCTTCCGCTTCGCGTGTCGTTAAGCGGAATTGTCCGGAAGTCAGCAATTATATGCAAAGCGGGAGCTTCATGCTATAACCCTTCTATCAGTTTGCACTACGGCCGCCTAGGTATACTATAGAGATATAAGAATTTTTTATTTATATAACTTTATAAATAAATATTTTAATTATATATCAAAATTGATTATATTAGCTAACCAAAATACTTTCTATCGCACTTTCCCTCTTGCGCTATGAACGACCCCACTCTGTTCCCCATCCCCGTCCGGGCGGCTGACGACTTCAACGAACCACAGGAGATATATTTCTCACCCGCCACTTGGAAGCAGGGTGTTGAGTTCTACCAGCAAATGACGGGGGGCGAAGCACCAAGTCCGGCTGGGCCGCCCACAGCGGTATTTAAGTCGAAGCTGGGCTACGAAATTCGTGTCACTCAGACCAATGACGTAAATATACTTGCGAAGCAGGCCGCTAACGACATTTTTTTCCTGCCCCTAATAGATGCCAATTGGGTAGTACAGGGGATACACATTGCGCAGCAGAGTGGCGCGCAGGTTGCATTGCCCCCGATTAATGTAGTAGTCTATCCCATTCTAACTAGGCTGCCCATCCGGCGGTACATTACTATGGGCATCGTTCGGTTCGGGCAAGGCTTGCAGGCTACACCGAACGACACGACCTTAGGACTTATCCATAACCCCAACTGGTAGGCCAAACCGGCAGGCGGAACCGCCACTCAGGCCCCAGGTGACGGAAGGCAGCCGGCAGCATTCGTTTTTCAGGGGCCTTGGGGCTGGCAGCGGCCGGCCCCGCGCTGTTCTGAATTTCTGAGCTCACCCCCATGAAACCCCTACTGATTGCCCTGCTGCTGAGTCTGCTGGCAACAGTGCCGCCCGTGTTCGGCCAGCTGGCCGGCCCCGATAGCCTGCGGCAGCTGCTACGCACCCAGCGCCGGCCCGATACCCTGCGCGTGCGGCGGTTGCAGGCCCTGGCCCATTTACTGAAAACCACCGATGCTGGGAAAGCCACCCAGGTAAGTCACGAGGCCCTGCGGCTGGCCCTGGCCCTGGCCGATTCGTTGGGGCAGGGCGAGGCCATGCTGGCGCTCAGCAACCTGTACCGGCGCCAGAACCAGTTTACGGTGGCCCACCGGTATGCCCGGCGGGCCCAGGCGCTTTATGCCCTGCGCCGGGGCTACCAGGGCGAGAGCCGGGCTTGGCTGGAGCTGAGCACCCTGGCCATGGTGCAGGCCAGCCCCATTGAGGCGCTGGAAGCCGCCCTGCGCGGCCTGCCCCTGGCCGAGCGCGCCCACGATCTGCAGACCCAGAATCGTCTGAATCTCATCGTCGGGATTACCCACTACCAAACCGGCAACTACACCGAAGCCCTGCCGGCCCTGAAGGCCGCGCTACGCGCCGGCCGCCGACGTGGCGACCATCAGCTGGTACTGACTGCCCTGAGTATGCTCGGAGACTCGTACCAGATGCTGAGCGATTGGCCCCGGGCGCTGCGCTGCTACCAGCAGGCGCTGCGCCTGAACCGGCAGCAGGGCGACCAGCAGGGCGAGGCCGGCTCCGAGATAAGCCTGGCCGAAATGTACAGCCGGATGCGTAACTCGGGGGCGGCCCTGGCCCATGGCCAACGGGCCCGCCAGCTGGTGCGCAACACCCCGAGCGACGGCTACAACATCCCGGGCCTGCAGCTGACTCTGGCCCGCGCCTACCAACTCCGGCAGCAACCCGACAGCACGCTGGCGCTGGCGCATTCGGCGCTGGTGCTCAGCCAACGGAGCAGCAGCAGCAACAACAGCATCAGCCGCGAGGCGGCCCGGCTGCTGGCCGAAACCTATGCCGGCCAGCGCAAATTCGGGGAGGCTTACCGCTTCCGGACCCTGCAGATGGCCTACGACGATACGCTGTCGGGGGAGGATACGCAGCGCCGCACCAGCGCCCTGCGCTACGGCTATGAACTGGACAAGCGGCGCAACCAGATTGTGCTACTCACTAAAACCCGCCAGCTCCAGACCCAGAAAGCTGGCCGCCAGCGCCAGCAGCTGTATGGCCTGCTGGCGGGCCTGGCGGGCGTGCTGCTGCTGACGGCGCTGCTGATGCGCAACATCTACCTCAAACAGGTCAGCAACCGCCGCCTGGAGGATAAAAACGAGCAGATTGCCGTCCAGCGCGACCACCTCGACCAGGCCCTGACTGAATTAAAGGCCACCCAGGCGCAGCTGGTGCAGCACGAGAAGCTGGCCTCGCTAGGCGAGCTGACGGCGGGCGTGGCCCACGAAATGCAGAACCCGCTCAACTTCATCAACAACTTCTCCGACCTAAGCCTGGAGCTGCTCGAAGAGCTGGTGGCCGGGCTGGATAAGGAGCCCCTATCGGCCAGCGGCCGGGCCCTGAGCGCGGAGCTGCTGGCCGAGCTGCGCGAAGACCAAGTGCGTATTAACCAGCACGGTCACCGCGCAGCCCGCATTGTGAAAAGCATGCTGGAGCACTCGCGCGCCAGCAGCGGCCAGGCCCAGGAAACCGACCTCAATGCCCTGACCGAAGACTGCCTGCACCGGGCCTACGAAAGCTGGCTGATCGAGCACCCGGGGTTCAGCTCGCACTTCAGCCTGCACCTGGCCCCGCGGCTGCCCCGGCTGCGGGTGGTACCGCAGGATGTGTGCCGGGTGCTGCTCAACCTGCTGGCCAACGTGTTCTATGCCCTCCGCGAAAAGCAGCGGCTGCTGGGGCCCAACTTCCAGCCTGAAGTATGCCTGCGCACCCAGCAAACGCCCACCGGCGTGCGCATTGTTGTGCGCGACAACGGCATTGGCATGACACCAGCCGTACGCAAGCACGTGTTCGAGCCCTTCTTTACCACCAAGCCGCCCGGCGAAGGCACCGGCCTGGGCCTGTCGCTGAGCTATGACATCATCACCAAAGGCCACCGCGGCACCTTAAGCGTGGAAAGCCGCGAAGGCGAGTACACGGAGTTCGTTATCTGCCTGCCGCTGGCACTGGCCCACCCGGCCGAGCTGCTGCCCGCCTCAGCGCCAGTAGCCGCCGCCGCGTAATGCGGCCATTGGCTATGGAACAGTGCTGTCACAACCGGCACTGTGCTATTAGAACGGTGCTACCAGCACGACGTAGGGGCGGGGCTTGTCCCCGTCCTCCGTTGAACGGTACCACCAGCACGGAAACGCCAGAACATCGTAGGTACGGGGCTTGTCCCCGCCCGCCGGTCAAGCGCAGCCGAACCAAAGGTCGCCGGAGGCAGACCTCTGGCCCGGCTGAGGTTGGGCTAGCAGGTTGCCCTAGTAATAAGCACGTCAGGCTAAGCAAGTCGCGCATCAAGCCAGAGACCAAAGCACCTCTACCGCTTCGTTGAAGCGTTGCTGGGCCGGTAGCGTTAGCCAGCGGTAGAGAGGTTTGCCTCCGGCGACCTTCGGTTCGACCAGCTCAGCAGGGCTGGCTCCACTGCGTACCTAGGGTTCAACAGTCCGCAGCACCTAGCAGACGGGTACCGGCCAGAGGGAAAGTGCCTCAGCGGTACGGCAGGCGAATGGTTAACTCCGTGAACTCGCCTTCTCTTGATTTCACCCCTAGTGTGCCGCCGTGGCTTTGCACCACAATATCAAAGCACAGCGACAGGCCCAGGCCAGTGCCTTCGCCGGGCGGCTTGGTGGTAAAAAAGGGCTGAAACACCTTGGAGCAGATTTTCTCGGGCATGCCGATTCCGTTGTCGAGCACCCTTATTTCCACGTCGTGGCCGTTGGTGCGGCGGGTGCTTATGGTTACGGCAGGCTCATACCTGGTGCCAGGGGGCATTTGCTGCTGGCGCTGACGCACGGCATAAAACGCATTGGTGCACAGGTTCAGCAGCACCCGAACCATATCGGAGCGTATAACCGGCACCAGGTGCAGCTGAGCATCGAAGTCGCGGGTGAGGGCGGCCTTAAACGTGGGGTTGCTGACGCAGAAGCCCTGGTAGGCCAGGGTCAGGGCTTCATCGGCCAGGGCGTTCAGGTCGGTGGGCTGGCCGGGGCCGGGGCCGGAGCGCGAGTGCTCCAGCATATCCCGGATAATGGACGACGCGCGCTGCCCGTGCAAACTGATTTTCTGGAGGTTCACCTTCAGCCCGGCCAGAAATTCCTGATCCACGCCGTTGGTACGGGACAGGTCGCGCTCCTGGCTCGTCATTTCCTCCACCAGCTCAGTGCTTACATCGGCAAAGTTTTTCACGAAGTTGAGCGGGTTCTGCAGCTCGTGGGCAATACCGGCGGTCAGCTCACCGAGGAAGGCCATTTTTTCGCGCTGCATCAGCTGGTTCTGGGTGGCTTTCAGTTCGGCCAGGGCTTCGCGCAGCCGGTCGCGCTGGGCGCCAATCTGGGCGTTGCGGCGGTTGAGCTGCAGGTTGGTGTACTGTTTCAGGCGGTTGTTGCGCCACAGCAGCCAGAGGGCCGGCAAGGCCCCGGCCAGCGCCGCAATCAGCCACAGCTGCCGGCGGTCGGCGGCGGCCTTCTCCTCCTGGTCGGTCTGCTCCTGCTGCCGCAGCCGCTCACTGACATCGAGCGCCTGCACCTGGGCCATTTTACTAAGGCTGAACAGGTTGTCGCGGGTGTCACTGGCCAGCATGAGGTAGCGAAAAGCCTGGGCGCTATCCTGGCGGGCCACCCAGGCCGCGGCCAGAAACTGGCTGGCTTCGAGCACCCCTTTGGGGTAGTGCCCCTGCTGACCAGCCAGCAGGGCTTGCTTTCCGCTGTAAATAGCCGAGTCGGCAAACTGGCTGCCGGCCTGCTCAAACAGCCGCGCCCGGCCCAGATATGCCCGGCACAAGGCAAACGTAACGCGCTGGGGCCGCGCCCGCCGGATGCTGCGCCGGTAGTAGTACTGGGCCAGCCGGGGGCTGCCGAGCTTGGCATACACGTTGCCCATCATGGCCGCGTCGCCTACCTCACTGATCAGGTCTTTGTTGATCAGATCAAGGGCGTAGCCTTGCTTTAGGTACAGCAGGGCTGAGTCGAGGCGGTTGAGCTGGTAGTATACGTTGCCAATGTTGCCCAGCGCGCGCGTCAGCAGCTTCTGGTTGCTGATGGTTTCGGCCACGGCCTTGGCTTTCAGCAGATAAGCCAGGGCTGGGCGGCTGTTCTGCTGCTCCCAGTAGAGGTAGCCCAACGCGTTGTTGGCCCTTCCAATCAGCTCGGGGTCGCCTAGGTCCTCGGCGTGGTGCAACCCCTGCAGGCCCACCTGCAGCGCGGCCGGGTAGTTGCCCGCTTCCCGGAACCCCGAGCCCATCCGGATGAGGGCCCAACACACGCCTTTCCGGAAATTGAGCTGCTGAGCCAGCTGCAGCGCCTGCTTACTGTAGGCAATGGTAGCCAGAGGGTTGCTCTGGGTATGCTCGTAGGCCAGCTGCACCAGCAGCAGCGCCCGGGTGGTATCAGGGGGAGTGTGGGCCAGCAGGCGCTTAAGGCTGTCGAGGCGGGCATCGGGCTGGGCAGTGGCGGGCGTGTTGAGTACCGGGCTCAGCCACCACAATATGAGCACAAACACCGTTTTCATGGCAGAAAACTGAAAGTACATCCGGCTGAGAAAGAGTCCCGCCGGGTAGCGGCACCTAGCCCGGCTTTGCCTGGGCACTGCGCCACACTGGGGCCCGATTTTCCTGCTCCGGACAGCAAGTGCAGCTTTCTTCAGACCCAATCCCAGCCAATCAAGCGAATGCCTGCATCCTCAACTCCATACCAGCAACGCTATACTCTAATATAGCGAATTTAAACGGCAATTGCGCAGGTTACGCCTCCCTGCAGGGCTAGTAAAACTGGGCTCCGAAAACTGGCCACGCCCCGGCTTTGCGGGTTGCCAGCGCCCGGAAACAGTCAACACCGCTGCCGCATATACCAGTTGCTACTTTGGCCGCGCAAGCAGCATAGTCCAGGCCGGAAGCAGCACGGGCGCCAGCAGCAGACTGGTGAGGCCGGCGGAAATAAGAACAATGGAGAGCAGGTAGCTATTGTGGAACTCTACCCCACGCCCCACCACCAACCTCACCCCGATAATCAGTAGGCTCAGAAGCAGCACCAACCCCCAGAACAGCCGGAGGCTGGTTTTGGGTGGGGCCAGCCTGGTAGTGGGCAGGCGCCAGATATATACCACCATAGCGGCGGCGCCTACCACAGAAGTCAGCTTCTGCAGCAGTGCATACAGCCGCGTCTGGAACGGACCTTCCAACAGGTGCGCCTTCAGCTGCGGAAACAGCTGTACCCCGCGCCCTTCCACATGCGTGAAGCTTTCCCAGGCCAGATGCGACACAATGACGATGAGCAGGGAAATCAGAGACACCAGGTAGTTTTTGCGCAGGTAGCCCAGCCAGTCGAGCCCCCGAAAGCCGGCAAACCTCTCCCGCAGAAACCGGGGCAAATGCAGAATCAAGGCATCGCGCAGAAGCAGATGAAACGCCAGGGCCAGCAGAATACCCAGGGGCAAGTTGAAGTAAAAAATACTGCGTCAGGTATGATTATAGGAGTCATGGGCGCTCATGCGCAGAAACTTCTTGAAGTCCGGAACCATGCTCCCGATTATCAGGCCCGTTGCGGAGCGCCAGTGCTTGGGCAGAGCCATGAGCAGTAACACGGCTGCCGGATGAGAAAACGTAAAG
>NZ_JABKAV010000085.1 GCF_013377905.1 Hymenobacter terrestris | reverse complement strand
ACCATAAGTCGTATTTAAAGCGTGTAAGTTATGATCAATTTGAGTTATGGATTAATTCATTATAGTGATTATATTTATATGAGTTACAATAGATTATATCAATGATTGTAGAAAATAATAATATGGTTGATAAAGTAGGGTGAAGGTGCAACGCTTGTTATTCAACTGGCCACTCCAAATCCAGGTATTGAGTCGCTTAGAAGCACGCGTTCGGTGTTATTCAATATAATTGACATGGTACTGCTTTTTGTAGGCATGGCTTATCCTTCCCCGGCCCCTTTTGTTGATGACAGCTTCTACACATGCGCGAACTCACCCCATAAGCTTTCAAGCCAATGACTGGGACGCTTCGGCTGACGCGTGCTAAAAATCAAGAGCGAGCACATAGCAAAAAGAACCCCTCTAAGTCAGTTCCCTTCTTCGAAGTACTCTTAGGGGTGGAAAAGCAGTTGGGCGGCCTACTTAGCAAACCACGAAGTAATGCGGTCAGCCCTTTTTGCCGTCAAAAGAGGGGGTAGCTACACCTTTGGCCGTTGAAATTGCCCAAGGCTACCGGGCAACTGATTAACGTTGCGTAAACACGCTTATTCTGCTTCGCTCTACAATAGGAAAAGCCTTGGTCAATCGGCCAAGGCTTTTTTGTTGCAATAAGCGGGAGGTGGGTCAATGTCAGGTACGCACCAATAGAACGGAATCAGCGCAAACGTAGCGAGGAGAGGTAGGCGATTGCTTCATCTCATTAAGTATACTAAAGCTGGTAGAAAGTGTGTAATTACAATAGCCTCTGTAGCATTACTGCATCAGCTGATACCAAGCTATCTTATACTGTGCCATACTTACTAATTAGACCTTGTTCGGTCCGCATTCTAAGACTGGTTATCGGTTTGCTAAGCCAACTGTTCTTGGTCGTTATTCCGCAGTTTTCCATCGTAAGCCATCCAAGCCGCTGTACCTGATAAATGATATTCAACTCTATCAGGATAAAACTCATCCCAGCCATCTTTCAGCCATGTGGTGCAACCACTCTTATTCTCCGCTATGATTAGCTTCACGGAGATAGTCCTCGGTTCCCCACCTGGTTTCGTAGCCACCAAGTCAGTCACTGAATGGTTAAGTCTATATGGTTTTCTACTTGACGCTTTTGTAGCTAAAGAAACCGTGCAGCGACCATTTCCCCGATCCTGCCTACAATACTATTATTACCCGCCAGTTCAGGGTGATGGTTGGCGTTTGCTATGAACTCCTGTCGAGCTTGTAAATACGTGAATGCGATATTCCTCAAGTCATCATAATTGGGTATAACATTGGATCTACAGCTTAGATATGGGGAGCAAGTATATTTATTACACGTGGTATTTTATTCCAATACTATGAATTTGTGCGAAGAAAGGAATTTTAAGATACAAAAATTTCGTGTATATTTGTAATATGAGAGGCGTTAGCTTAATCGAAGGTATCTTCCTCTCATCATGGACAAGCTCTCACGAGAGATGCCCACCACAGTATTTAAGCTGGCTTCCGATTTCGTTAACTGGTTCAAATCATCCGTGCTCACAAGCTACTTGGCAAGGAAGTGTAGAATGATATTCTTAACCTTCCTTTTGTGGATAGCTATTCCAGCTACCCTTGTGACAATGAATCGCACGTACAATGATTTGAAATCTTTAAAAATAGAAATCCCTATGGAAAAAAAACCGAATGCACCTTTTGAACAAAATAAAAAGAGCGCGGACGTGGCAACCATAGAACTTAATTCGAAGCTTGCGCAAAGAAATGTTGGGTATGCTATATAGCTGTTAAAGGCAAAAAAAGAGGTGACAGTAAACTGTCACCTCTTTTTTGTTTTAGCTTTTGAGGATTTTAGCTGACCCCTTTTTGTTAAATCTGAGTTGGTGGCGAACCGGTAATTAACTTGCCTATTGGGGGAGTAGGGCTGATTCCTTTACGCGCTGATGTAAATGGGATTCCTAACTGAGGGAAAACTGTTGAGGTCGAGTTGAATTCCTCATCTTTCCATAGATCAACCACTTTCATTTGGTTACCATATTTACGAGCAAGATTAGCGAGCCTTTTGTCACCGGTATAAAGGCATTCTGCTTTGTTAATTATAGCTGTACCTAAGATCAAGAGATCATACTTGAAAGCCACCTTCAACGAAGTAGTGCCCGGCTCATAAAGTTCTTTCCAGCTCTGGCCCTCAGCGTTCCATATTTTCCCGCAAAGTGCAGCAACCGGAGTATCCACTACTGCAATACGGGGGAAAATAAGAGTGAGCTGTTGCATGATTTCTGTAGATCGCTCTGCCCCGACTGGAGCGAGCAGCTCTGTTATCACGGGAGCAGGAAGCATTAGTTGTTTTTTAGCTCTTTGAAGATTCACAAGAATCTGTTTGGCACGCTCTATCATGTGCTCTTGTCCCTCCCTGCACTCTTCTTTAATGCTCCAAATGCAAAACATGGAGTCGACACAAACTAAGCCTGCCATAGTAGAATTGTAAGAGGACGATTATGAATGAAGGAAAGAGTCAACGTCCTCGATTTCATCCCAATAGGTTCCTAATAGATCACGTAACCTATCAAATGCTTCTACAGGTGGAACTGGGTTGTAATCAGTGAAAGATTCAATCTGGAAATCTGTGAGTTCATAATTGGAGACTGTCCATGTCGCGTAGCCTTTAAGTGCCACCTTACTGTAGAGTTTAGCACCAAGTGAGCGGGCTACTGCCTGCTTTACATTACAGATGATGATCTGGCCAGTATCCAATGATATTCTTGCGCGAGGCTCACGACCACCAATTCGGGTCACCTCCCCATAGAGGATTGTTTCGCCACGAACTATTCCCGATGCCGCAACCTCAATTTTAGTGTTCGGTTTAATAGAGGCGACTACCTGGTTATCAACCATGAAGTCCCCTTCGCATCCCCTTGTGCGAATGACTTTCCTTACCTGTTGGAGATCTTCTATAGTTTTAACCGGTAACCCACTATAGTCTTGGATAGCCAAGGCTGTCGTAATTGCAATGAATACAGATGTAAACAGCGCTGGAATATTGGGAACGAGCCTAAGGCCGTTACTTTGATCGACTACGTCAACAAGACTAATGTAAAACTGCTCAGCTTTCTCTCCTTCTTCCGCTTCCAATAGCGTCTTAAAAGCGCTCTCTAAGTGCATAATTATCTCCGCGACCTCTTTCGCTGAGAAGGAAGTGGGACTAGCTCCACCTCCATGCAAACGGAAAAGGAATTCCGTAACATGAGAGACTTGCGTCTTCATAGATGCCATTGGAGAGGAAAAAGAGAATGCAATTCAAGAATACGAGTCCTGAAAGGGGCCTAAAGGTAATGATTGTCGCGACCTTTGCTTAGCCTATACTAGTCACTTACGCATTGCATTAGTAAACTGCCGCTAATGAATGATATGTGGGATGAGTGCCCCATTATGGGACAGTGAGATTTAACCCGGCTGCGGACGTCTACCCCCGTCTATCAAAGGCAATAGTATAAACTAGGGTTAAGTCAAATCAGCTAAAACTTCGAGATTTTATAGATCTCAATTAGATAGCAGGATTACGCATATTACCCAAAAACCACTCTTGCAAAATACAATGTTGAAAAAACTGCCCCTAATAGCAGGCTTCGTGCTTATGGCTTCTTACAGCCAAGGCCAGTCGTACAACAACATCAGCAACTACCCCTTGCTTAACGGTGTTATAGGTCGCAGTAGAGCAGTAGCACACGCTAACTTGGCTAAGGCAGGGTATAAGCTAATGACTTACCAAGAGGTTTGCGTGAAGGAGCAGGAGGCCTACTCTAAGGACTTCTTCGATATGACTGCCCACTACCGGTATCTACCTAAAGCGGGCAGTACCAAAGCACCATACTATGTAACTGTCGTTTTTAACCCCGAGGCTGGGCCTAATGCGGCGGCCATTGAGTGGAATGAGTACATGACGCCTGGCCGGGGCGACGTAATGGATAATGTCCTTAAGACACAGGGCCTTCATTTGTATGATACCATAGAAGGTAGCGTCAGCGGACCGTCAGCTACCGCTATGTACTTCCGAAACGCACAACGATATCTCATTTTCAACGGCCGTGATGGTACACGATTGGTTAAATTTACCTTAGCCGTAAAAAGCGACTAGTTTTGTCAGCAAGAGCTTAGCTGTTCGGGTTACTCACTGGCTACTTCATCGTCAGTGGAGAAGCTAGGACGCTAATAGTAACCCGTACGTAACCCGATGTTTCAAAAAGGCGCTCTATTTATGTTTAAAGAGGCTTTTTCAGCTATTAGGACTAAACTGATAATGATAGGCCCGCCCGGCGCGGGCAAAACGATGTTGGCCAAACGCCTACCCAGTATTCTGCCGGCCCTTAATATGCAGGAGGCGCTGGAAACTACCAAAATTCATTCAGTGGCCGGCCGGCTCGGCAGCCACGCCTCGCTCATCCATACCCGGCCATTCCGGGCGCCGCACCACACTATTTCTGATGTGGCGTTGGTGGGCGGAGGCAGCAACCCGCAGCCGGGCGAAATCTCGCTGGCCCACAACGGGGTGCTGTTTCTCGATGAGCTGCCCGAGTTTAAGCGGACGGTTCTGGAGGTGATGCGCCAACCGCTGGAGGAGCGCCGAGTAACCATTGCCCGGGCCAAGCTCAGCATCGAGTTTCCGGCCAATTTTATGCTGATTGCCAGCATGAACCCCTGCCCTTGTGGCTACTACAATCACCCCGAAAAGGAGTGTGTGTGCGGCCCCGGCGTGGTGCAGAAATACCTGAACAAGGTGAGTGGCCCGTTGCTCGACCGGATTGACCTGCATGTGGAGGTGACGCCCGTTACGTTCGACCAGATGACCGAAACGCGCCCTGCCGAAACCAGCCGGGCCGTGCAGGCGCGCGTGGCCGAGGCCCGCCAGCGCCAGGCGGCCCGCTTCGAGAGCTTTCCAGATATCCATTCCAACGCCTTGATGCCCTCCCAGATGGTGAAGGACATTTGCCGCATCGACGACGCTGGCCGCGCGCTGCTTAAAACGGCTATGGAGCGACTTGGGCTCTCGGCCCGCGCCTACGACCGGATCCTTAAAGTAGCCCGCACCATTGCCGACCTGGCCGCTGCCGAGCACATCGAGCTGCCCCACTTGGCCGAGGCCATTCAATACCGCAGCCTCGACCGGGAAGGCTGGGCCGGATGACGTCCTTTAGCACTCACCTCCAACCACCTCACTTTTCATGTATCACGCCCTCGTCAAGCCGCTGCTATTTAAGCTCGATGCGGAGAAGGCACACCACCTGGTGTTCGATAACCTGAAGCGCGTCCACAAGCTGCCGGGCGCGCGGGTGCTGCTACGGGGCCTCTACGACTTCCAACACCCCAACCTGGAGCGGGAGGTGATGGGGCTGCCATTCCGCAACCCGGTGGGGCTGGCCGCGGGCTTCGATAAGAACGCCGAGCTGACGGACGAGCTGGGGGCGCTGGGCTTTGGATTTGTGGAAATAGGAACGGTAACGCCCCGCGCCCAGCCGGGCAATCCCACGCCCCGGCTGTTCCGGCTCCCGGCCGATGGCGCGCTCATCAACCGCATGGGTTTCAACAACGACGGGGCCGAAGCCGTGGCCGCCTGCTTGCGCCACCGCCGCGACCGGGGCCTGATTATCGGCGGCAACATTGGCAAGAACAAAGACACACCCAATGCGCAGGCCGCCCACGATTACGTGGCCTGCATAGAGGCCCTGCACGAGGTGGTAGACTATTTCGTGGTCAACGTATCGTCGCCGAACACGCCCAACCTGCGGGCCCTGCAGGAGCGGGAGCCGCTGATTGAGTTGCTCCAGCAGGTGCAGGAGCGCAACCAGACGCTGCCCACGCCCCGGCCGCTACTGCTCAAAATCGCACCTGACCTCACCAACACTCAGCTGGATGATATTCTGCTCATTGCCCGCGAAACCAACCTCAGCGGTCTTGTAGCCACCAATACCACCATTGCCCGCACCGGCCTGACGACGCCCACCGACCATGTGGCCGCGTTGGGGGCTGGTGGGCTCAGTGGGCGCCCACTGCGGCAGCGGGCCACCGAGGTTATTCGCTACCTAAGCCGCCACAGCCGCGGGCAACTGCCCATCATCGGCGTCGGTGGTATTCATTCGGCGGCCGATGCGCGCGAGAAGCTGGAGGCCGGTGCCTCATTACTTCAGGTGTACTCGGGCTTTATCTATGAGGGTCCGAGGCTAGTAAGGCAGATAAACAAGGCATTGGTTGCGGATGCCAAACGCTAACAGTTTCTTACCTGTTGGTAAATGAGCTGTTGTTCGTTAATGCGATATTATTATTGATGAAGTAATATGTTTTCATCCTCAATTATATATGATATGCTTCGTAGTTAATGTTTTTTTAATAAAATATACTGTATTTTAAAGAAGGGTAATTAAAATGTAAGTAATTGTATAACATGTGTTTGTGTTCCGCGTGTGTTTTCTAAGAAGATGATATATCTATTATGTTTTTGTATTTTTAATTTGCTTGTTAATTATATTTTAACTATATTTGTAACATATCAAAAATATATTTTCACTAAACCTTATTAAATGCACTACGCAATCAATGAAATCACCAGTATTCCTAACAATCAAGTAAAGAAGCTGCACGAGCAGGGTATTAAAACTGCCGATGCGCTTTTAGATGCGGCCCGCACACCTGCCGACCGTCGTGCTCTGGCTTCGGCTACGGGTATCGAAGAAATCAAGATTTTTAAGTGGGTCAATTACGCCGACCTGTCGCGTATTGATGGGCTCGACCCGGAACTGACTACGCTGCTCGAAGAGGTAGGTATTACTACCATGCTGGATTTGCGTGGCCGTTCGCCATTCAGCCTGCACAGCAAAATGGTTTCGACCAACCAGAAACGTAACCTGGTGGATCAGGTGCCGGACATGTTGCACATGGCCGACATTGTGAATCATGCTAAAAGTATGGAGCCCGAAGTGTCCTACAAGGACTGATCAGGCAATGCGGCATAGCACCCGGTCGGTTATACTCCCTATTCCCGCCGACTGCTTTTTCCGGTGCTACCATTCCACCCTGCGTTTGAGTTCCAATGCCAAAGTGCCATCCTGCTCATAGGATGGCACTTTGGCATTTAGTGCGTTTTAAGGCGCGCTATTACGATGGCAAAGCCTTTAGCCTTATAGCCTGTTCACGGATGGGCAAGCTGCTTCAAGGTGGCCGGTTCAGTAGCAGGGCCAAGCCACTATTGAAGTTGCTGAGCCGGCTGCTACCGCGTTAGAGCCGCATGCCGAGACGCCACTCAATCACGTCGGCCGCCCCGCGATGCACCTTTAAGTCGACGCTGCCGAATACGCGGGGCGTGAAGTGGTATTTGAGGCCCAGGCGCTCGTAGTAGAACTTGTTGGATTTGTAGGGATTATAGACGTAAAAGCCCAGGTGCGAAACGAAGGCCAGCCGCCCGAACAGCAGCTCGTGGCCCACGTAGGCTCCGGCCTTCTTCACGTCGGTGAGGCGGTCGGTGGTGCGGGCCGAGTCGCGCTGTTGGGCATTCAGGCTCCGGTCGTAGAACCCTTCGAGGCCGACTACAAGGTTGGATTTGCGGTTGATGCGACGGCCCGCGGCCAGGGTAATCGAGTTTACCAAGTAACTCTGGTTGTCCGACTGGCTCCATTGCTTCCAGCCAGCCGAAGTGCTGACATTGAGAAAGTTGCGACCCACATCTTCGGGCATTGGTTCGGGGGGCTGGCCGAGGGGCCGGAAGGGGCGCTGCTGGTGGTAGTTGATGCCCACGAGCACCGTGGGCAGGTTGATGCCGAAGTTGGGCTTGGTAGTAGCCCCGTTCGAATAATGGTTCAGCCCCAGCCCCAGCAGCAGGCCAAACTGCTCGGTGAGGGCTATATCGTACTCCAGGCGGGCCTGAATAGTGGCGTTGAGCCGGGAGCTGATGATGTTGTTTTTGTGGTTGGTGGCTTGGTCGAAACGCTCCGGGAAATAACCCACGCCGGTACCGATGCGGAAGTTGAGTTCGGTGCGCCGGCTACGCCAGAACGATTTGTTGAGGTAGAACCCGGCCGCATAGGAGCGACCCAGCGTGGGGTTGTGGTAATCGTAATAGGTGAGGGCCAAGCCTATTTTGGGGTAGCGGTACCAGGCGTGCCAGGGCGCGCTGCCGTTCGTCTGGCGCTGCACATTCAGCTCAACGCCCGTAGGGTGCGACACGGCCAGGTGGCGAATGGAGGGCGTGTGCGGGATAATAAAGCTCCCTAGCCCGTGCACCCCTACCACCAGCGGCCCCGCCGGAACAGTGGCTGACTGCTGGGCTCGGGCCTCACGTAGGGCTAGCACCGCCAGCCCGCCGACCAGCCCTAAAACGTACCGATTCATCATAAAAAGCGCGCGGGCATAAAGATCAAAAGTAATGAAACGTACCCAAAGCACAGATCGGAAACCCGAGGCATTTCAAATTTTGGCAATCCATTAACAATGTGCAGATTAGCCGGAAACCACTGAGTTCCAGCTGTATCAACCTTAGGCTGCGAAGTAACCTTGCCTGCCACTCTTACGATATGAGGCCCTGAAACCACGAGGAGCGTGACTGTGATAGGCGGCGAAGTGGTTGTAACCCGCGTTTTAATTCCCTTGCGATTATGAAAAAGATTGCTCTCCTGGCCGCCATTGGCGTTGCCTCTATTTCCGCTGCACACGCTCAGGACGCCGGTGGCTTCCGCATTGGCCTGAAAGTAGGGGGTACCTACTCCAATATCTCGGGCGACAACGTGGGCCAGATTACCGGCTCCAACTACAGCGCCGACCTAGGCGACTATAAGCTGGGCTACAACGCCGGTATTGGCGTAAGCATCCCACTTTCGTCTGATGGATTTTTCTCTTTTGCACCCGAGCTGCTCTACAACCGCAAGGGCTACGAGCTGACCTCTACCCAGTCGAGCGGCTTCAACCCCGGTACGGTTAACGGAAAAACCATTGACAAGCAGGAAACCGAGCAGCAGCGCGTACTGCACTACCTCGATGTACCACTGCTGGCCAGAATTAATGCCGGCGGACTGTTCTTTGAGCTGGGTCCGCAGGTGAGCTACCTGTTCGGTTCGAAGGTGAAAAACCAGGTGACGACCAAGTACACGGATGGCAGCAAGGATAAAGTAGAAGATAACAGCGGCTTCCGCGACTACACCGGTGTAAGCCGCGACGATGCCTACAAGTCTGACTTGGCCCAGTTCGACATCAGCGGTGTGGCCGGCGTAGGTTACATGACGGAGGGCGGCATCAGTCTGGGCCTGCGTTATGCCCGTGGCTTCAACTCGCTCATCGACACCAAAGACCAGGACAACGAGCCCAAGGCGTTCAACAACGCCTTCACCCTGCAGCTCGGCTACCTGATTCCGACCCGCTAACCGGCGCTACGCGTCGTACATTATAAAGGCTGCTCTCCTGCTGGGAGAGCAACCTTTTTTTGTGTACTGATAAGCCGGTTATGCCGGCAGCCTGGGCGCGTTTAGCGAGTAGCTATTAGCCAAGTTGGCAACCAGCCGGCGACCGAAAAACGCTTGTGTGCCTTGTGCAAACGGCTTCGGAAGATGACGGACTACAAACTTTCCGCGTAGCTTCGCCCCCGATTTTACCGCCTATTTCCGAAGCCAACGCACATGAACAAGCTTTTTCTTTCTTTGATACTAACCGGCGCCACCGTGGGCCTGTCGGGTACGGCCGTGGCCCAGCGCAATGTGTCATTGGGCATAAAAGCAGGGGCTTCACTGTCCAATTTTGTGGGTAAAGATGCCAAGGCCTACAAGGATATTGTAGGGTTTCAGGCCGGCGGCTTTGCCAACATCGGCTTTACTAAGCTATTTGCCTTCCAGCCCGAAATCATCTACTCGCGCAAGGGTGGCGAGCTCGAACTGCCCGGCCTGACCACGCGGCTCGATTACGTAGATGTGCCGCTGGCTTTCCATGCCAACGCCGGTGGGCTGTTTTTTGAAGCCGGGCCGCAAGTGGGCTTCCTGGTATCAGCGAAGGACAAAATCGGCAACGCTACCGTCGATGTGAAAGACATCTACAACACAGTCGACTTCGGCTACCTGTTTGGGTTGGGCTACCAGCGCAAAACCGGCCCCGGCATCGGGCTGCGCTACAACGGCGGCTTCACCAACGTGCTCGAGTCTGTAACAGTCGGCAACACCACGTTCCAGAACCAGCGCCGCAACAGTGTGTTCCAGCTTTACGCCACGTTCTCGTTCCAGGGCCGGTAATGCCACCAACACGTATCTCCGCCTTGCCCAAGTGGCTTGTGGGCTGGCTGCTGCCTGTACTGCTGCTGCTAAGTACTGCTGCTTCGGGGCAGCGGGTGCTGCTGGGCCTGAAAGGCGGTGGGGCCTTTAGCAAGGCCATTGGCCCCGATGCCACTGCCAGCCGGCTACGCTTGGGAGCCACCGTGGGGCTGCTGGTGCGCCTGGAACTGCCTGTTGGCTTGGCGCTACAGGCCGAAGGGCTGTATGCCCAGCGCGGCGACAACGGCAACAGTTACGGTTTTTCGGTGGGCCACCGCCTCGACTACTTGGCCGTGCCGCTGCTGCTGCAGTACCACCGCGACGGGCTGTTTGTGGAGGGCGGCGCGCAATACGGCTACCTGCTGCGGGCCACCCCCAACGAGCCACCCGCTATCCGGCTGGACGAGCTGGCCTTTGAGCCACGCGACTTGAACTTTGTACTGGGCGTAGGCTTTCAGGACACTTCGGGCGTGTCGGTGGGTTGGCGTTATGTGGGTGGGCTTAACAACGTGTTTCAGCCTGGTCAAACAAGCGGCACCGGCCAGCGTCGGCTGCGCAACAGCAGCCTGGAGTTGTACCTGAATTTTGTGTTTGAGCCCCGGCAGGTAGGCCAGCTTACAGTGGCCATTGGCCGTGGCATCGGGCGGGGAGCCCTTGGGGCGGTGCGGCTGATAGGCCGGGCACCGGGTACACTGTTCCGGGTAGTGCAGCGGCGCCAACGCCCGCCCACCCAACTACCGGCTCCTGACGCCACGCCGCCCGTCCTGCCAGACTGATTGGCCACGCCCGTTTCGATGGGCTGCCCGGGTAGTAGCTGGCCTGTAACAGCATTACACATCAGAAAGCGTGTCAGAATAGCGCATTCGGCCGTCTGGTATGCGCCAGCTGAGAAAACGCACTATTCTGGCACGCTTTTCGTCCTGCCAATGTTTATACCCACTTTTCTCAACTAAACGGGTTTCTCCTATGAAAAAGTCTCTGCTGGCTGCGGCCGCTCTGCTCGCTACTGTCGCCGTTACCGAAACCAAAGCCCAGGGTGTCCGCCTTGGCCTGAAAGGCGGCGCCAACCTTTCTAATCTTTCCGGCGACCTGGTAAACAAGGATGGCTACGACTACAAAGTCGGCTTCCACGGTGGCCTGATGCTCAACGTCGGTCTGATTGACGACGGCTTCCTCTCGCTGCAGCCCGAAGTGCTGTTCTCACAGAAAGGCTATGAGTACGACAGCAACCAAGCGTTCGGTACGTTCCGCCGCGAGGGCGACGTTACGTACAACTACATCGATGTGCCGGTGCTGCTGAAAGTGAAAGCCGGCAACCTGTTCTTTGAAGCCGGCCCCCAGTACAGCTACCTGCTGAAGGTGAAGGATGAGTCGACCCGTTCGCTCGGCGGTACCTTAATTGCCCGTACGGAGGCCGAGAGAGACTTAAAGAACGTGAACCGCAACGAATTCGGCTACGTGGCCGGTCTGGGTTTCCAGTCGGATTCGGGCATCATGCTGGGAGTTCGCTACAATGGAGCCCTTACCGATTTCGCCAAGAACGAAACCTACAACAACGGCGAACTGACTAATGCCCGCAACCAGGTATTCCAGGTTTCGCTGGGCTACCTGCTGCCAGGCCGGTAAGCAACTGGCGTGGGGTTTGGCTT
>NZ_JABKAV010000084.1 GCF_013377905.1 Hymenobacter terrestris | reverse complement strand
CCACTATTTTGTTCAGTTTCTATTTTGTGCGAGGGGGGGGGAGAACGAACGCAACCGCCCCTACATCGTGCTATAACTTACTTCATATCAATCACCATTCATCCAAACATGCGGCAGTGGCTGGCGTTTCTGGGGTTGTTGCTGGCAGTGCTGCTGCCTGGCAACGCCGGTGCCCAGAACGCCGCCCCTACCCCGCCGCGCACTACCCGCATCCTATTTCTGCTCGATGCCTCGGGTTCGATGCGGGCACCCTGGGAAGGCGCGCAGCGCTGGGACGTGGCCAAGCGGCTGCTCTCGAAAATGGTGGACTCGCTCAATACCTACCCCAACCTAGAGTTGGCCTTGCGCGCCTACGGCCATCAGCACGACAACAAGGAGAACAACTGCGAGGACTCGCGGCTCGAAGTACCGTTCGCCCCAAAAAACGCCGCCGCCATCAAGTCCCGGCTCAAAACCATTCAGCCCCGCGGCAACACGCCCATCACCTACTCGCTCTTACAGTCGGCCAACGATTTTCCGGCCGACAAGCAGGGCCGCAACGTGCTGATTCTGATTACCGATGGCCTTGAATCGTGCCAGGGCGACCCGTGCGCGACTTCGCTGGCGTTGCAGCGCAAGCGGGTGTTTTTAAAGCCCTTCGTGATTGGAATTGGGGCCGAGCGGGAGTTTGGCAAGCAGCTGGAGTGCCTGGGCACTTACTATAACGCGGCCGACGTCAGCACTTTCCGCACCATCCTCAACGACGTGGTGGCTCAGACGCTGGCCAAAACCACCGTGGCCGTGAACCTGACCGACGAGCGGGGCCGCCCAGTAGAATCAGACGTGAACCTGACGTTTACCAACAACGTCACGGGCCAGCCCGAGTACAACTATGTACACTACCGCAACGCCCAAGGCCAGCCCGACGCCCTCGATATTGACGCGCTACAGAGCTATGATTTGACCATTAACACGGTGCCGCCGGTACGGGCGGCCAACCTGGCCATCAAGCCGGGCCGGGCCAACGTGCTCACCTACAAAACGCCCCAGGGCACGCTGCGGCTGCAAAACCCCAACCTCTCGCCCAACCCCTACGGCCGGGTGCAGGCTGTAGTACGGGCCCGCGGCAACCCCGAAACGGTGGTGTCCCTGCCCTTCGGCAACCGCCAGAAGTTGTTGGCCGGCGACTACGAAGTGGAGCTGCTTACCCTTCCCCGGCAGCTGCGCCGCATAACTGTAAAGCAGGGTCAGGAAACGGCCGTCACCTACGACGCGCCCGGCATCCTCAACATTATCTCCGACTACAAAGGCTACGGCAGCATCTACCAGCTTGGCCCCGACGGGGAGCAGACGTGGGTGTACGACCTGCCCAACGGCAGCAGCAGCAAAATCAACCTGCCGCTGCAGCCGGGCGCTTACCGTTTTGTGTTCCGCACCGCCACCGCCATTAGCAGCCGCTTCACCGACGTCCGCAACTTCACCATCCGCTCGGGCCAAACCAGCTCGGTTAGCTTGTTCGGACGATGAAACGAATACGAGAACGTGTCATGCTGAGCGGAGTCGAAGCATCTCTACCGCAATGGTAACCCTAACATCAGAAATTACTACTGCAGTAGAGATGCTTCGGCTTCGCTCAGCATGACGTTCTTTCAACCAACGAATTCCAGACCTTAAGTCCCCAACATCCCATACAATGAAAGACTTTCCCTACACCGAATCGAAGGATACCCGCAGCGGCTTTGGTGCCGGCCTGCACCAGTTGGGCCAGACTAACCCAAACGTAGTGGCCCTGTGCGCCGACCTCATCGGCTCGCTTAAAATGGATGCCTTCGTGAAGGACTTTCCCGAGCGGTTCTTCCAAGTGGGTATTGCCGAAGCCAACATGATGGGCCTGGCGGCCGGCCTCACCATTGGCGGCAAGATTCCGTTTACCGGCACGTTTGCCAACTTCAGTACCGGCCGGGTGTACGACCAGATTCGGCAGAGCATTGCCTACTCGGGCAAAAACGTGAAAATCTGCGCCTCCCACGCCGGCCTCACGCTGGGCGAAGACGGTGCCACCCACCAGATTCTGGAGGACATCGGGCTGATGAAAATGCTGCCCCACATGACCGTCATCAACCCCTGCGACTACAACCAGACCAAGGCCGCCACGCTGGCCATTGCCGACTACGAGGGCCCCGTGTACCTGCGCTTCGGCCGCCCGGTGGTGCCCAACTTCACCCCCGCCGACCAAGAGTTTGAAATCGGTAAGGGCGTACTGCTCAACGAGGGTGCCGACGTGAGCATCTTTGCCACCGGCCACTTGGTTTGGAAGGCCATCCTGGCCGGCAAGCTACTGGCTGATAAGGGCATCAACGCCGAAATCATCAACATCCACACCATCAAGCCCCTCGATGCCCGCATGATTCTGGAATCGGCCCGCAAAACGCGCTGCGTGGTCACGGCCGAGGAGCACCAGATGAACGGCGGCCTCGGCGACTCCATTGCCCAGCTGCTGGCCCGCGAGGAGCCGCTGCCACTGGAAATGGTGGCCGTAAACGACTCGTTCGGCGAGTCGGGCACGCCCGACCAGCTGATGGAGAAGTACAAGCTTAATGAAACGGCCATTGTGGCTGCCGTGGAGAAGGTAATGGCGCGGAAGATCAAGTAGTTTTTTGCTGGAACCTAAATGATTAACTGCCCCGGTCGCACATGTTGCGGCCGGGGCAGTTAATCATTTAGGTTCCTATGAATACAACTTCTACAACCATATTTCATCAACTCGACGCTGATACACGTCTTTTGATTTATCCCAAATACCATAGCTCACAAAGCTGATTTTCGGATAATGTAGGACTGTACACTCACTGTTTTTCTTACCGTCTCTTTCAACGGTTGATTCTGTGATGTAGACTTGCCTACGGTTGCTTCCAACTGTATCTAACTGGCCGTACTGGGTAATCACATCAGCAAAGATATTTTTGGATGGCTGAATACCTTGACTGGTTACTATTGGGGCATTAGGCCCGAACTCAATACGCTTTACCAGATGTAGTTCTTTTGGCTGTGCAGAATTTCTTATTATAAAATGAATATCATCTTTTTTATAACTAATTAAGCAACCATAAGAGGTTTTATTTTTGATTGTTACCATACCGTTTTCAGTGAAACGAACGGAGCTACGGTAGCCTGGAATTACCCTCGTTTTATGGCGTTTACCCAATACCAACCTGACGTCTGAAAGCGTAGATTTACCAATCTGCAAACCCCGATAAACTGAGTCACCTTGAAGTACGGTTTGGCCTAGCGCTGAATTATAACATCCCGTTATTATTAAAAAAATTAATATAATTATCATAATATTTACTTTAAAATGACTGACCGCCAATCGTTTTATCTTCTCCCTGCTGATCTCGCGCCACCAAAGCCTGCGCTTCGTCCCGATTGATTTCCTGAATGTATTTGGTTTTGAGTTGGTCGTAGAAGCCGTGGCGGTTGACGAGGTTGGACACTAGGTTGGCCAGCAGCGCCGTGAGCATCAGGTAGAAGATGATGTTGTGGCTGTTAGTCATCTCAATCACTAGAATAGACGAGGTGAAAGGGCTGCGCGTGACGCCCGTCAGGAAGCCGACCATACCGCAGAGCACCAGCAGGTTGGTAGCGGTGTCGGAGAGGTACATCCAGCCCGCCACCACGGCCCCGATGCTGGCCCCGGCGCTGAGCGCGGGCGCAAAAATGCCGCCCGCTGCGCCGGTACTGAACGAGAGAATCGGGCCGATGATGCGCAATAGCGGCACGTACCAGGCCAGATGCTTGTGGTCGGTGAAGAGGGTTTCGAGCATAATTTCCTTGCCCGAGCCAAACATGCGCTCATCCACCAGAATAGCCAGCAGGGCAATGGCCAGCCCGCACAGCAGCGGAAATACCGTTTTTCGGAAGCCCGACGTAAGGCGCTCCTTGCGCCGCATGATGTAAAGGATGACCTCACCCATGCCGCTGGCCGCAAACCCGCTGATGATAGCTACCAGCATCACCACAAAAATTATCCAGACGGGAATGTTGTCGAGGCGCGGGTAGCCCAAATACAGGTAGGGCCCAAGCAGGTTGAGGGCGGTAAGGCCGGCAATGATAACGCCGGTGAGTAGTGCCGATTTAAAGAAGTTCAGATGGGTGCGCGTCAGCTCCTCGATGGCAAACACAATTCCGCCCAGCGGCGTGTTGAAGGCCGAGGCCAGCCCGGCAGCCGCCCCGGTAATGAGCATATTGCGCTTCGAGATCTTAGGGTACCAGCCCGGCAGCCAGCGGTTGATTTGCCGGAAGATGGCCGCCGAAATCTGAATAGTAGGGCCCTCGCGGCCCACTACCCCGCCGCCCAGAACCACTACCAGCGAGCTGAGCACCTTGATGCCAATGATGCGCAAACTCAGCAGCCGGCCGACTTTGTAGTTGTGGCGAGGGCTTGACAGGTCGATGGCGGCCGTCACCTGCGGGATGCCGCTGCCCCGCGCAAACGGCGCATAGCGGTTCACCAGCCACCAGCCCACCAGCAGGCACAGCGGCGTGAGCAGCACGAAGGCCCACTTCGATTCGGGCGAGTAATGGTACACGTAGCGGGTGCCGGCCTCGGCCCAGGCAAAAAGCTTGGCGTAGAGCACCGCCACAAGCCCCGTAATAACGGCCCCCACCCAAAACGGCAGCGCGTTGAGCAGGTCGCGCTTGAGGTGGATATTGTCGAAAGCATCGAAGCGGTACTTAAGGTGCTTTCTGATTCTATCCAGCGTACTTATCATGCAATGGCGGGGTTCAGCTGCAAAGTTGGGCATTTTGAGCGAAGCCCGTAAGAATGCCGTAGGGGCGCAGCGAAGCCCCGCCCCTACTTCGTTTGCCCTTCCTCCGAATTCTCGACCCGAAATTTGGGGGCCTCGTAGTCTTTGGGCAGGTAGCTGACGGGGATGGTCGTCTGGCTGCCGTCGCGCATGGCGCGGTAGTGGGGCGACATAATTTCGACGCCGGCCTCGTTGAAGCGGTCCTGGATGTTTTGGTGAATGCGCGAGTAGATGCCGGCCTGCCGGTTGGCGGCGTGGGTGTAGAAGTTGAGCTCGTAGGCCACATACCAGTCGTCGAGGCTAGTCTGGAGTACGAACGGGGCGGGTTCGGTCAGCACTTCGGCATCGACGGCGGCAGCCAGCAGCAGCTGGTGCACCTGGGGCCAGGGCACATCGTAGCCGATGGTAACGCCGGTATGCATAATCAGGCCCAGCGTGGGCGCCACGGTGGAATAGTTGGTGGTGTAGGAGCTCATCACCGAGGAATTAGGAATCGTAATTTCCTCGTTCTTGATGGTGCGGATGCGGGTAACGAGCAGGGTTTTCTCCACAATGTCGCCCGTGACGTCGCCGATTTTTACCCGGTCGCCAATTTTGTAGGCCCGCATGTAGGTGAGCACCAGCCCGGCCACGATGTTGGAGAGCGAACCGGCCGAGCCAAACGTGAGCAGAAAGCCCAGAAACACCGACACACCCTGAAATACCGGCGAATCGGAACCCGGCAGGTAGGGGAAAATCACAATCAGCGCAAAAGCCCACACCAGTATCCGCACAATCTGGTAGGTAGGGTTAGCCCAGTCGGGGTAAAAGCCGTCGATGGTCAGGTTGCCGGCCCGGATTTCTTCCTTGATCGAATAAACCGCCTTGAGCACGTAGCGGAACACCGTCACAATCACGACGATGGTGAACAGGTTGGGCAGGTAGCTCCAGAAGGCCAGCGCAATGCGCTTCAGCGGGTTGAAAACGTAACCCAGCAGCGTATCGGCAATATCCTGGGTGCCGGGGAAGATGCTGAACACTACCGGCAGCACCAGGTAGATGGCCAGCAGTACCACCACCCATTTCAGCACCGTCAGTAGCAGCAGCACGGCGCTGAGCTGGCGCTGCTCATTGAAAAATTCGTAGTTGCCAAACTTAATTCCTCTGAACCAGGTGCCTTCCTTGGCCACCAGCTTCAGGCTCACCCAACGAAAAAACGCAATAATGTACTTCACCGTGAAGAAAAGCACGATAAGTACGAGCAGCGTCAGGCCAATTTCCTTGGCGATGTTGAGCAGGCTGTTCTGCTGCTTGTAGGCCTGGATGGCCGTGATGATGCGCTGCCGGTGTTGGCGGGCCAGCGAATCGCGGCTCACGTTGTGCCAGAGCGCGTCGTTTTCGCTGATGCTCTGCAGCACCTGCTCACCGTACATCAGGTCGGTGCTCTGCTCCGAAGGGTAGATGCGCAGCGAGTCGGGGCTGAAAAAAACGGCCTTTTCGAGGCGCTTGATTTTCTCCTCCGTGAGTTGGGCCCGTTCCTGGGGCGAGAACGGTCCGAGCCGGGTGTACACGTAAAACAGCGTGTCGTTGTGCGGGGCCACCGGAAAGCCTTTGGCATTCACCTTCAGCGAGTCGATGTACCGGCGCGAACGGGCCTTGCGCAGCGAATCGACCTGGCGCAGGGTGCCCAGCTCGGCTACCAGTTCCCGCTCACGGCGCTTATCGGCCGACGTGCTCTTGAGTGTCAGCAGCTCCGTCTGGATTTCCTCTAGGCGGCTGGTGTTGGCCCGCCGCATCGAGTCGATCTGGCGCAGCACTTTGGTATCGGTTATCAGGTCTTCGGAGCGGGCCGATTCCTGGGCCGTGGTTGGAACGGGGGCGCCAACATCGGCCTTTGGGCCCGCCGGAGCCTGTTTCATGGGTGGCGGAATCACCTGGGCTCCGGCCGGCAGCAGCGTACCTGCCCACAAAACCAGCGCACAAAGCGCAAAACGAATAGTCATAAAGAAACAGCTTGCTGCGGCTGCCAGCCGCCGAAAGGTTGAGTTTGGAAAGTAATGATAGGCAAAAGCTCATGGCTTTGGCGCGGCCGGCAATCCGGTTCAGACCGGCCTATAGTTTTAATCGGCCAATCGTTCCGGGTAGCCGCCCCTACCTTTGCACGCCGGAGCGTAGGCGGCTTTTAAAATTACGCTGTGCCCCAAGGCACGCTCTGGCGCCCCTTTCCTGCTGTGCTGCGCCTATGCTCAAACCCTACCTCCTATCAATTGCCTTGCTGCTGGGCCTGATTTTGCCCGCCCGCGCCCAAAGCCTGCCAGTAGCCGATACGGTGCTCATTGTGTATGCGGGCCAGCTGACGGGCGCTTACAGCAGCGGCGGCGTCAACCGGACGCTGCTCTCCACCAATCAGGATATTACCATCAGCCGGGGCCAGCACTTCGGCCTGCCGCTCAACGGCCGCTTTGCCTACGGCAAGCAAAACGGACTGCTACAGGAGCGTGAGTTACTGGTCAACACCACTCCCTACTACTGGCGGGGCCGTTTTCGGGCGTATGCGCTGGGCGGATTCGAGCAAAGCAACCTGCGCGGCATTACGCGGCGGGTGCAGCTGGGGGCCGGGCCGGGCTGGGCCCTATATTCCGATTCGCTGGGCCGCGAACTGGCCGTAAGCAACCTCCTCATCCGCGAGCAAACCAACTTCCTCGACGGCCGCAGCGTGGTAACGGCCCGCAACTCGGCCCGCCTGAAAATAGTGTACTCCTACAAAAACCTCACGTTCAACTCCACCACGCTCTACCAGCCTTCCCTCGAGAAGTTCAGCAACTTCCGCTTCAGCAGCGTGTCGTCGGCCGCCCTCAAGCTCATCAACAACCTGGCCGTCACCTTCGCCTACAACTACACCTACGACTCGCAGTTCAGCGAAGGCAAGGTGCCGGAAAACACCAACATTACGGTGGGTTTTTCCTACTCGACCAGCCGCTAGCGGAAACCAACGAAACAGCCAACTCCTATTCGGCCGGCGCCAGCGGATGGGCGGATGGGCCCGGCAGGTTTTTGGCCGCCACCGCACCCCGGTACAATACCATGCAGATGATAAAGCGCAGAAACCACCCACCAGTCCCCGCCGATTGGGGCGACATCAAGACAGTAGCGGCCACATCGAATACCAGCAGCCCGATAGCCAGGTAAAAAGCCAGTGGGCTCTGCTTGGTGCGGGCCCACCATTCCAGCCCGATAAATAGCGCCCCAAACCCGACGGTGCCATACCCCATGCCCAGTTCCTGCAGCGCGTCGACCTGTCCGAATTCCGCTACCAGTCCCAGGCCGATGTTCAGGGCGGCCACCAGCCAGAGCATGTACCGACCCTGCCGGAGCTGCTGCTGCGGATCGGTGGCGCTACCGGGTAGAGGCCGGCCATCCAGCAACAACTCCACCTGTTGCTGGCCCATCGAAGACTGAAGCTGCGCCGAGAGGTTACGACCATCGGGCAGCGCAAACGTTACACCCTCTTTCAGGGCCTTGCTCGAATTCAGGCGCCCAATCTCCTGCCCTTGGTAGCTTACCGCAAAATTGCGCCACAACATGCCCCAGCTTATTTTCAGGGATTCAGTCCGATCAGAACTCAAATAGTATATTTTGGAAGCCACAATCAGGAAAGTAAAGGATGAGGGATCTTAGCAGGGTGCAATATGGCAGTTGGGGTGAGATGAAAAAAGTATTGCGTCGTGTTACCGTAAAAAAAATATCTGGCGTTAAACCCCGCGCCCAAGCCGGCCTCTAACCCGCCAAATTCGCCCTTACACCACCCGCTCGCCTGCGCCCTTTGGAAGACCAGGAGATACTTGCCAAGTTTCATGATCCGGCCGCCCGCAACGTGGCCTTCAACCAGCTTGTGCGCAAATACCAGCGCCAGGTGTACTGGCATGTGCGCAAAATGGTCATCAACCACGACGACGCCGACGACCTGACCCAGGATGTGTTCATCAAGATCTGGAATCATCTGGAAGGTTTCCGGCAGGATGCCTCGCTTTACACCTGGATTTACCGGATTGCCACCAACGAATGCCTGAGCTGGCTTAAAAGCAAGCGCCACAAGTTTCTGCTGCCCCTCACCGACGTCACGGCCGAACTCAGTGCCCAGCTTGAAGCCGACAAAAGCCTGGCCGGCGACGAAATTGAGCTGAAGCTGCAAAAAGCCATCCTCATGCTGCCCGACAAGCAGCGGCTAGTGTTCAACCTACGCTACTACGACGAAATGCCCTACGAGCAGATGGCCGAAGTAACCGGCACCAGCGTCGGGGCCCTAAAAGCCTCTTATCATCACGCCGCAAAAAAAGTAGAAGCACAGATGTTGCAGATGGTTGGATGACGCCGATTCGTTCTGGCAACCAAGTGCTGGCTTCATCAGGTAATCAGTATCAGCCGCCCTATCCACTCACCTGTACCGTTTGTGATTTAAACCTATTGCCCGCTACCTCCTCTAAGCACTATGAACACGCCCTTCAACCTGGATGAACACCGCCGCAACCGGCCCCGGCCCACGCTGGCCCCGCCGCCCGAGCGCTACTTCGAGCAGCTGCCGATGCGGGTGATGCAACGGGTACAAATTGCTCCGGCCACCATTGCGCCCGGCTGGGGCTGGCTGGCGGCCCTCACCGCCCCAATGCGCACTGCACTGGCTTCGGCCGTAGTACTGGGCGGCTTTGCGGCTGCATTCTGGCTGACCCCAAACGCGCCGCTAACCGCCACCAGCCCCGATGCCTTGGCCCGCGTGCCGCAGGAGCAGCTGCTCAATTACCTGCTCACCACCGACCAGCGTATTACCCTGGTCGATTTGGCCGAGGTGCCCGGCACCGCCAGCGCCACCCCCGCCAGCACCTACTGGCAGGCTTCGCCCACCGAATTGCGCGAGCTGCTCGATCAGCAGTCTGCCGACGAGAGCTATCTATAAACCCCGCTTTTTCTTTTTTTCGCTTTCCTTTTATTCCTATGAACTACCTGTTTCGCACCCTGCTGCTACTGAGCCTGCTAACGGCCGGCCTGCTGCCCGAAGCCGTTGCCCAGCGCGGCGGCGGGGGCCAGCGGCCGGCGCGGCTAAGCCAGCTCGAAAATGCCCGCGTGGCCTATATCACCCAAAGAGTCGCGCTCACCCCCGATCAAGCCCAGAAGTTCTGGCCCGTTTACAACGAGTTCACGGGCAAGCGCCGCGACCTAAACCAGCGCCTGCGCCAGCTGCGTCCCAGCCAGACCGATGCTTTGAGCGACCAGCAGTTGCGCGACAATTTCAACCTGTCGTTCAAGCTCCGTCAGCAGGACATCGAACTTGAAAAAGACTACTTCGAACGGTTTCAGCGCGTTATCAGCGTGCGGCAGGTGGCGGCCCTGTTCCTGGCCGAGCGCCAGTTCACCCGCGAAGTGCTCAAGCGGGTAGCCGAACGCACCAACCCCCGGGGCCCGGCCGGCGGCACCGACGACTAATCACCCACGACCAGCCACATAGTCACCCACGCAAAAGCCAGCCGTTTCGCACCACCACGCGCAGCGGCTGGCTTTTGCGTGGGCGTCCGGGCGTATCTTTGCGCTATGCTTACTCCTCGCCAGCTTTTCCTGCGCCATCAGGCCCAGACCTCCGATTTTCCGCTGCTGCTGGAAATTGAGCGGGCTGAAGGCGTGTACATGTACGCCCCCGATGGCACCCGCTACCTCGACCTGATTGCCGGTATCGGCGTCAGCAACGTGGGCCACCGCCACCCCCGGGTGCTGGCTGCCATCCAGGGCCAGCTCGATAAGTACCTGCACCTGATGGTGTATGGCGAAGTAGTGCAGGCCCCGCCGGCCCAGCTGGCCCAGGCTCTAGTGGCCACACTACCCGCCCGCCTCGACAACGTGTACTTCACCAATTCGGGCACCGAGGCCGTAGAAGGCGCCCTGAAGCTGGCCAAGCGCCACACCGGCCGCACTGGTCTGGTAAGCTGCCACAACGCCTACCACGGCTCCACCCACGGCGCCCTCAGCATCACCGGCTCCGAGGGCTTCAAGAACGCCTATCGGCCCCTGCTGCCCGATGTGCGCCACATCCGCCACAACAACTTCGACGACTTGCAGCTCATAACTGAGCACACGGCGGCCGTAGTGATAGAAACCGTGCCGGGCGAAGCAGGCGTGCGCGTACCGGCTCCCGGCTATCTGCCAGCCCTGCGCCAGCGTTGTACCGAAGTGGGCGCGCTGCTGATTCTGGACGAGATTCAGTGTGGTTTCGGCCGTACGGGTACGTTCTGGGCTTTCGAGCAGTTCGGCATCGAGCCCGACATTTTGCTTACGGCCAAAGGTATGGGTGGCGGTATGCCCATCGGAGCCTTTATTGCGCCCCAGGCCATCATGGCGGGCTTCAAAACCGACCCTATTCTGGGCCATTGCACCACGTTTGGGGGGCACCCGGTTTCGTGCGCGGCCTCCCTGGCCACGCTCCAGGTTATTCAGGAAGAAAATCTGCTGGCCGATGTAGCTGCCAAAGCCGCCCGCTTCCGCGACTTGTTGGTACACCCATCAATCCGGGAGGTGCGCAATTGTGGCCTGCTAATGGCTGTCGAGTTCGACTCGTTCGAAGTGCTCAAGCCCCTCATCGACCGGGCCCTCTGGGAGCAGCACCTGCTCACCGATTGGTTTCTGTTCTGCGACAACTCGTTGCGCATTGCCCCGCCCCTTACCATCACGCTAGAGCAGATTGACGCAGCCTGCGCGGGCCTACTTAAGGCAATTAAGAGTTGAAAAATGCACCTGTATCAAGCGCTCCAATGCGGGCCGTTTCATTAGGTTGTACGGACAATTATCGGAGCCATATGAGGGCGGAAATGAAGTGTATCATTGCCAGGAAACTGCTGGCTGTTTTATCATAGCACGTGGCCAAGCGGCGAAATTGCTTGAGGCGGCTGAAAAAGCGTTCGACTTTGTTGCGGTCGCGGTACAAGTTGCGGTCAATCACGCGTTGCACGAGGCGATTCTTTTTGCTGGGGATGACGACTTGTGCGCCCAAGGCTTCAACGGCCGCTACCACCGCGTCTATATCGTAGGCTTTATCCGCCAACCCGTTGCCCGCCCCTTCGGCGCCCGCCAGTAAGTCAGCCGCCCGTCGGCTTGATGGCCGGGCCCAAGCACTACGCACAACGGGTTGGCCAGCGCGTCGACCACGACATGTATTTTTGTCGTCAGCCCGCCGCGGCTGCGGCCGAGGGCTTCGTTGCCAACGCGGCTTTTTTTCGGCTACCCGCCGCCTGCGCGTGGGCCCGCACGACGGTCGGGTCGAGCATCACCCAGTCTA
>NZ_JABKAV010000083.1 GCF_013377905.1 Hymenobacter terrestris | reverse complement strand
CACTGTGTAAGAGCCGGTCGATTTGATGAAAAGCTATGCGAATTATGCACTAGCCACCTGTCGGTTTACCGGTCGGACAATAATACGACGGGCTGTTTTCTTTTTTACCGGAAATCCATCCTGTAACACAAACAACGCTGTCAGATAGAAAGGCCATAGTGGAATTCGGTAACGTACTAGGTTGCCAAAGTTGCCGGATGTTATAGCAGTACCAATGGCGAATAGAATCGAGAAAACCACGCAGAATAATACGAGCGGAGTACTGCCAATTCGGCCAAAAGTTTTGAAGAATCCGGTTCGGCGAAACACCTGAAAAGTAAGATAAGTGATCCATAAAATCTCGATGCCAGAAAGCAACATGACTGGGTTACTCACTTCCCACATAAATGGGCGGAATAAACCGATAATAATAGCTTGTGGGGCTAGCTTGGGAATATCAGCGGGGCCGGTAAAATCTGGCATAGCGTAACCCGAGTTGCCCATGCCACGGCCCTTATTCTCATCTGAATGACTGATGCTGTTATGGTAAGTCGAAGCTACAGTCGCACGGTCCTCAATGTTATCGAAGTCGTAGTTCTTGTTCCCAGAAGCTACTGACTGACTGAGGGCAAGTCCGATTACAGCCCCGAGTACAATCATAACTGGCATAGCGAGGGCGCGTAATGCTCCGGACTTAATACGTGCGCTGTACTGTGTCGTAACCCAGAGCATAACCGGGGGAATAAAGCTGATAAGGATATAAATCTTGACAGACTTCAGTACGAATCCCGCAATTAGTATGGTTATAATAGCCTGTGGTATCTTGGTACGAGCAACAAGTAGATTGTAAAAAGCGAAAAACATCCAGCCAAGTGCACCAATGCACAATGCATCCTTAGAAATTCCAGAACCCCAGAAAAATACGGAAGGGATAAAAAATACTGCAATAGCCAATTGCTTATACAGCCGAGGGTATAATCTTAAAAAAGTATTGTATAATGCCCACATTCCGCTGAAGCTAATTAACGCAAACATAAGGGCAATGACGGAATAAGTATGAAAGCAGAACAGACCTAGAAAACCGCACACTTTCACTACAAAATATTCTGTTTCTGAACTGAACCAATGCATCTGAGCTGCATATTTAGCAGTAGGACCTTCTGCAATACCATTAGCAGTAGATAATAAATTGATGCCGATGCTTGGCGATTCAAAAAAAGCTTGGTGAATTACCTTGCTTTCATTGAAATAATTAAAAGTGTCCCCCCCTCCATAATAGAACTGGTAAATAGCACCCAGTGAAATAGCGCCTAGGAATTTAACGGAAAGCGCAGGTATAAAATACTTCTTCGTTAGAGCATTGGTGAACCGTTTACGCACCGCAAAGGCCAACCCATAGAACAAGGCTAAGTAAAGCGGGGTGAGAAAAAGGTCTTTTAAATCCATTTGGTGGGTAATTTGGCTGAAACCGAATCTGGAGTCCTAATGCAAGTAACAGGCAAACGAAGGCTATGCTGAATGTGGCATAGCTATCTGTTCGGATTGTGAAAATGAAAATTGCGTCGCACGTATCAGAGTACCACATAAAACCAGTCCGCAAATTGCTTCACTGGATTCAGGCTGATATGACAGATGACAAGCCGCAATAACGCTTCACTTGACCTTTAGATACTCCCGAGCTTCTCTGAACTGGTCGGATTTGCGGTCGGATTTTTCCAGTATCACGGTGTAGTAGCGTCGGGCGGAACGAACATCCTTGTTGTCGGCGGCGAGGCGGGCTAGAGCTAGGTTGGCGAACACGTAGAAGCCATGATTGGTTTCTCCATTCTGTTCAGCAAACACAATACAGCGTTGGTAGTAGTCACGGGCCTTAGCAAGGTCCTTATATTTGTGCTGCATGAAGTAAGCGAGGAAGTAGGTGGCGTAACGACCACCGTTGGCTTCGTAGCCGGGAAGCCCGCGTCCTAGCTTATCGAGCAAGTCTCGGCTAATTAGCTCGCACTCGCGAAATTTCCCCTCACGGAAACAAGCGTTAGCATAATGCCGTTGGAAAAACGCGTTTTCGGGATAAGTGGTAGCTAGGTAGCGTGCTACGGGCAGGGCTTCGGCTGGTTTGTCTTCCTCAATGAGCAGAATACGCATGAGGTAGGTGCGCGCCTCAGGAGCAACATAAAATCCGTTCTCAGCTACGTTGCGCAACTGTTGTAGGCCCAATTGTTTGTTCCCCTTCGGGAAGAACAGTAGCACAGGCTTGAGGAGCGGATAATTTTCGGGCACCCATATGGCATAGTAGTTAAACAGTGCCTGCCCGAACAAAAACTCCGGACTCAGGTCGTTGGCTTCCTTGCTTTTTTCGAGGTAGTCGAGTGCGCGCTTGGCGCTGACGGTGGCCTTGCGCCAGTCGCGACGCTCGGCATGCAGACGGGCATCAAAGCCATAGCCGGCGGCCAGAAAAAAGGAGGCCTCGTAATTCTGGTTGTCTTTTTTATAAAGTGCTTCCGCCTTAGTTATGGTGGTATCCATGTAGGCAAAAAACTGCCGGTCGTAGAGTTTGGTCTGGATACCGGTAGGCACAATCTTCCACCAGGCGCTGAGCCCCAGCAGAAAATAGGGCATTGGATGGTTGGGGTATCGTCGGCGCAGGCTCCTGAATTGCCGCTCAGCCTTATCGTACTTAAAGTTGTAGAGATTGTATACGGCTCCTTCTAACTCGGTCTGAATATCCTTGTCGAGTAGCAGCCAACCCGAAATATCAACGGCCGCCGGAGCTACGTCCACGTTTTCCAGCTTCACCTGCCGGGTCGAGTCGGGCAACAGGTCGGGGCGCGTAGGATCGGGGGCAATAGTTTCCGAACGCGTCTCTTCGGAGGGCGGCGGTGGAGGAGGAGTGCCAACCGGCTGCTGGGCGCGGGCCACCCCGGGAAGCAGTAGTAGGAGGAAAAATAATAATTGTAACAATTGGTGCATACGCTCGGCAAATCGCAACGACGGGCAGAAGTGGAAACGAGCCCGTTGCTGCCCGACGGAAAGGCTAAAGTAGAACTTTTAGCGCTATTTTGGACAAAAAAAATATACCAGATGGAGCTTCTACGCGCTATGTGCCATATTTCGGCCCCTGCAGGGCACGAAACCCAACTCACTGAATTTGTGCTCCGTTATGTGAAGCAAAACATGGGCCAGTGGCACACTACACCTGCCGTACTAGCAGGAGGTGAGTTTCAGGATTGTATTATTCTGGTGTTTGGTAGTCCGCGTACCGCTGTTTTTGCCCACCTCGACAGTATAGGCTTCACTGTGCGCTACGGCCGACAGCTAATACGCATTGGTGGGCCAATGGCCGAAACCGGTTACCGGCTGGTGGGCGAGGACTCGCAAGGTAAAATTGACTGCACCCTGGTGGTGGATGAGGATACCGGCGCGCTGAGCTACGATTTTCACCGGGAAATAGACCGGGGTACAGAACTGACATTTTACTGTGACTTTCGGGAAACCGCAACCACCGTGCAAAGCTGCTACCTCGACAACCGCTTGGGTGTCTGGAATGCACTGCGGCTATGCGAAACCCTGGAGCACGGCATTGTAGTGTTCTCATGTTGGGAAGAGCATGGTGGTGGCTCGGTAGCTTACTTGGCCAAGCACATCTATGAAACCTACGGGGTACGCCAAGCCCTGATTTCCGACATCACTTGGGTAACCGAAGGCGTACATCCCGGGCAGGGCGTAGCCATCAGTCTGCGCGACTCGCTGATTCCGCGCCGCGCTTATGTTGACCGCATCCGCCGGATAGCGGCGGAATCTGGCATTCCGCATCAGCTGGAGGTGGAGGGTAGCGGCGGCTCCGATGCTAAGGAGCTTCAGCATGGGGCTCAGCCCTGGGACTGGTGTTTCGTTGGAGCTCCTGAGGACAATGTGCATTCCCCCGACGAAATTGTGGACAAGCGCGACATCGAGAGTATGCTGGCGCTTTATCGGGTATTGATGCGGGATTTATAGGAAACGAAGCGGAGCAACATACGCGTGTCTTCCGCGAAATGAGTCTTTAATAGCATAACAGGCAAACCCAGGCCGCGTCCGACGACTGTTCGGACGCGGCCTGGGTTTTTAAGGTGAGAGGGAGCGAGGCTGTTTGATGGGAAGTATTGGGTATTAGCGAATAAGCTCTATTTTACCCACCTAAAACCTTCCTCAACCAAAACCACTTCCCACCGCTTATGATGCCTGTTCTTTACGCTGTGCCCGTACTGGGTCTTTTTGCGCTTGTGTATACCTGGGTGCGTTCGGGCTGGGTGAGCCGGCAGGATGCCGGCGACGAGCGGATGCGCACCATTGCTGGCTACATTGCCGACGGGGCCATTGCCTTCCTGCGGGCCGAATACCGGGTGATGGCCATCTTCGTGCTCATTGCCTCAGCCTTCCTGTTCTATCTGGGTAGCACCGGCGAGAAGTCGAGCCCAGTGATTGTTATAGCTTTCATCATCGGGGCCTTTCTGTCGGCGCTGGCGGGGTATATCGGGATGAAGATTGCCACCAAAGCCAACGTGCGCACGGCCCAAGCGGCCCGCACCAGCCTGAGCAAGGCGCTGAACGTGTCGTTTTCGGGCGGCTCGGTAATGGGCATGGGCGTGGCCGGACTGGCCGTGATGGGGCTGGGCTCGCTCTTCATCGTCTTCTACCAGATGTTTGTAGTGAGCAAAGGCGGCACGGCCAATGGCATCGAGATGGAAACGGCCCTGGAAGTGCTCACGGGCTTCTCGCTGGGGGCCGAAAGCATTGCCCTGTTTGCCCGCGTGGGCGGCGGCATCTACACCAAGGCCGCCGACGTAGGAGCCGATCTGGTGGGTAAAGTGGAGGCCGGAATTCCCGAAGACGACCCCCGCAACCCTGCCACCATTGCGGATAACGTAGGCGACAATGTGGGCGACGTGGCCGGTATGGGTGCCGATTTGTTCGGCTCCTACGTGGCTACCATTCTGGCTACTATGGTACTGGGCCGCGAGGTAATTGCCCGCGGCGACCAGTTCCAGGGTCTCTCGCCGATTCTGCTGCCCATGGTGATTGCCGGCATGGGCATCGTGGCTTCGCTGATCGGTATTCTGCTGGTGCGTGTGAAGGAGGGCGGTAACGTACAGGGCGCCCTTAACTTCGGCAACTACGTGTCGGTGGCCGTTTCGGCAGTGGCTTCGTTCTTCATTATCAAGTGGATACTGCCCACTGAGGACCTCGTGATTCGGGGTGTTACATTCAACGCCATGAGCGTATTTTGGGCCGTGATTGTCGGTTTGATAGTAGGCACGCTGATGAGCATTATCACCGAATACTACACGGCTATGGGCCGGCGGCCGGTGCTCAGTATCGTGCGCCAAAGCTCTACGGGGCATGCCACCACGGTTATCGGCGGGCTGTCGGTGGGGATGGAAAGCACCGTGCTGCCCATTCTGGTGCTGGCGGCGGGCATCATTCTCAGCTATGAATGCGCCGGGCTTTACGGCGTGGCCATTGCCGCGGCCGGTATGATGGCCACCACCGCCATGCAGCTGGCCATCGACGCTTTCGGCCCCATTGCCGACAATGCCGGCGGTATTGCCGAAATGAGCGACTTGCCCAAGGAAGTGCGCGAGCGGACCGATATACTAGACGCCGTGGGCAATACCACCGCCGCTACGGGCAAAGGTTTCGCCATTGCTTCGGCCGCGCTTACTTCCCTGGCTCTTTTCGCTGCCTTCATGGGCACGGCCAACATCACGTCTATTGATATCAGCAACGCGCGGGTGCTGGCGGGGTTGTTTGTGGGGGCCATGATTCCGTTCATCTTCTCGGGCCTGGCTATTTCGGCCGTGGGGCGGGCGGCTATGGCCATGGTGCAGGAAGTGCGTCGGCAGTTTCGTGAGATTCCGGGCATCATGGAAGGTACCGGTCGGCCTGAGTACGAAAAGTGCGTAGCCATTTCCACCGATGCCGCTATCCGCGAAATGATGCTGCCGGGTGCCATTGCCCTGCTGGTACCGGTGCTGGTAGGCTTCACCTTTGGGCCCGAAGTACTGGGCGGTACACTGGCCGGCGTAACGGTAAGCGGCGTGTTGATGGCCATCTTCCAGAGCAATGCCGGTGGGGCCTGGGATAACGCCAAAAAGTCGTTTGAGAAAGGCGTGATGATTGACGGCGTGATGCAGTACAAAGGTTCCGACGCCCATAAAGCCTCCGTAACCGGCGACACAGTAGGCGACCCGTTTAAGGATACCTCCGGCCCGAGCATGAACATTCTCATCAAGCTGATGAGCATCGTTTCGCTCGTTATTGCTCCCCACATTGCCGCCCCGAGCCGCGGCGTGGTGCAGGCCCCCGAAGTGCCGGCTACGCACGTGCGGGCCGCGCTACCCGTGCCGGCTGCTGTAGTAGCTGTATTGATTAAATAGAGAACGAGTAGGGTGCGGGGCTTGTGCCCGCCCGCAGTTGAAAGGTGACCGTTGCATGTCGTTGAGTGGCGGCATGGCTCTGCATCGTTCAACGACGGGCGGGTGCAAGCTCCGCACCCTACCTCGCTTTCTCCCCAAATACGCCATCTGTTTACTGCCATCTAAGCGGTAAACTCTACCTTTGACCTGCCTATTGACTTCGAGCCCAACCTCAAGCGGATGAACACCGACCATATTACGCTGCACGACAAAGAGTTTAAACCCTACTTGTCGGCCCGGGAGCTGACGGCGGCCATTGCCGACGTCGCCGGTCGCATCAACCAAGATTATGCCGGCCGACAACTGCTGTTTGTGGTGGTGCTCAACGGCTCGTTCATGTTTGCCGCCGACTTGCTCAAGCACATCAGCCTTACCTGCGAAGTATGCTTTATCCGGGTGGCCTCTTACACGGGCACCAGCAGCAGCGGCGAAATCAAGGAGGTGCTGGGCCTGACTGAGGAGCTGCAGGGCCGCCATGTGGTGCTGGTAGAAGATATCGTAGATACGGGCCACACCATGCGCATGCTCCTCGATACGCTCGGTGCTCAGGCACCAGCCTCGCTGGAAGTAGCCACGCTGTTTCTCAAGCCTGAGTGCCTCCAACACGAACTGCCGTTGCGCTACGTGGGTCTGCCCATTCCCAACGACTTCATTGTGGGCTACGGCCTTGATTTTGACGGTCTGGGCCGCAACTACCCCGACGTCTACCAGGCCGTATAAGCCGGACAGTCGCCTCCGATACTGGATTCCGGCCGTAGCTTAGCGCGGGGCGTTTGCCGTTTCGTGCTTATATTTCCCAACCCCGCCTATTTCAACCTTTCCGCGTAACTCCTCGCTGCTCATGCTTAATCTTGTACTATTTGGCCCTCCCGGAGCCGGTAAAGGCACGCAAAGTCAGAAGCTGATTGCCCGCTATAACTTAGTGCACCTCTCTACCGGCGACCTGCTGCGGGCCCAGATTACCCGCGGTACCGAGCTAGGCCTGAAAGCCAAAAAGCTCATGGACGAAGGCCTGTTGGTGCCCGATGAGGTAGTAATCGGCATGATCGGCTCGGCCCTCAAGGAGAACGAGCAGGCAGCGGGCTTCATCTTCGATGGCTTCCCGCGCACTGTGCCTCAGGCCGAAAGCCTTGACCGGTTGCTGGCCGCGCACAACACCCAGGTAACGTGCATGGTGGCGCTGGAAGTAAAGGAAGAAGAGCTGGTGAAGCGGCTGCTGGAGCGCGGGAAAACCTCGGGCCGTCCCGACGACCAGGATGAAGCTAAAATAACCCGGCGCGTGACAGTGTACAACACCGAAACCGCCCAGGTAGCCGGCTATTACGCCACTCAGAATAAATTTCACGCCCTGAACGGCATTGGGGAAATCGAGGATATTTTCGGCCAGATCTGTGGCATCCTCGATCAGCACCAGCCCGCTACTCCCGGCGGCAGCCAGCAGGCTACCAAGGAAGTAAAAGCGTAACTTTGCCGCTGCGGCCTGCTCGGGCTGCGGCAGAATCTCCCTTCTGTCATCCTGCGTACTCCGCTCTATCAGCGGAATGGGCAGGATGACAGTCTTTTTTAGGGATGATAGGGCTTCTATCTCCTGTCTTCCAACTCCTAGCTTCGCAACGAAATTGGCTTCCAATAACTTCATCGACTACGTTAAAATCAATTGCCGCTCGGGCCGGGGTGGAGCGGGTTCGCACCACTTTTTCCGGGCTAAGGGCTTGCCCAACGGTGGCCCCGATGGCGGCGACGGTGGCCGGGGTGGCCACATCATTCTGGAGGGCAGCTCCCAGCTTTGGACGCTGCTGCACCTGCAGTTTCGGAAGCACCTGATTGCCGAGGCGGGCGAAGGCGGTGGCGAAAACCTGCGTTCCGGTAAGCAGGGCCAGGATATTATCATTCAGGTGCCGCTGGGCACAGTCGCCCGCGACGCCGAAACCGGCGAGAAAAAGCTGGAGATTACCGAAGCTGGCCAGCGCCTGATTCTGACCCCCGGCGGCCGCGGTGGCCTGGGCAACGACCACTTCAAATCGGCTACCAACCAGGCTCCCAGCTATGCCCAGCCCGGCGAGGACGGCATTGACGAGTGGGTGATTCTGGAGCTGAAGCTGCTGGCCGACGTGGGCCTGGTGGGCTTCCCGAACGCCGGCAAAAGCACGCTGCTCTCGGTAGTTTCGGCCGCTACGCCCAAAATTGCCGATTACGCCTTCACCACCCTTACGCCCAACCTCGGCGTGGTGGCCTACCGCGACTATAAGTCGTTTGTGATGGCCGACATTCCGGGCATTATTGAAGGTGCGGCCGAGGGTAAAGGACTGGGTCACCGCTTCCTGCGTCACGTAGAGCGCAACTCGATTCTGCTCTTTATGATTAGCTGCGACTCGCCCGACATCAACGCCGAGTACCAGGTATTGCTCAGCGAGCTGGAGCAGTTCAACCCCGAACTGCTGGATAAAAAACGTCTGCTGGCCATCACCAAGTCGGATATGCTTGATGAGGAGTTGGAGGAGGAAATCCGGACCACGCTGCCTACGGAGCTGCCGACCATCTTCATTTCCAGCCTGACCAACAAGAATATCCAGCCGCTAAAGGATATGATCTGGACGGCGCTGCACGCCGAGTAGCATGGCATAAAAAAACGGGGAGGGTGTGGGGTAAGCTCCGTACCCTCCCCGTTTTTTGTGCCAACCTGGCAGCTGTCTTCGCTTTGGCCTATTGCTTGCACCCGGCCTGTTGCCTACAGGCTAAATCCAGTGAAAAACCCTTTTCGACGATATTTTACGACTATGGCTGACGAGCAGACCCTGCCCCAGGACGACAATATGACCGACCCCGCCACTGCTACGGCTGGTGAAATGACCGACGAGGCGACGTCTGATACTACTGTTGCCGCTGGCGACGAATTGGCTGAACTCAAGGACAAGTACTTGCGTTTGGCGGCTGAGTTTGAGAACTACAAGCGTCGTACTTCCAAGGAGCGAATCGATCTGTTCAAGAGCGCTAACCGGGAGCTTATGGCCGTATTGCTGCCCGTGCTCGATGACTTTGACCGGGCCCGTCACCATACCCAGAACGCGGAGGATGCCGGCACCGTGCGCGAAGCTGTCGACATCATCCACAACAAGCTTAGCAAAACCCTGGAACAGAAGGGCTTGAGCTCAATGACTACTGTGGGCACTGCCTTCGACCCTGAGTTGCACGAGGCCATCACCCAGATTCCGGCTCCTTCGGAAGACATGAAGGGCAAGATCGTGGACGAAGTGGAAAAGGGCTACTATTTGGGCGACAAGGTGTTGCGCCACGCCAAAGTGGTGCTGGGCCAGTAAACGAAACGACGCCTTTCACGCTGACGAAAGAAGCATCTCTACCGCTTCTTTGAAAGAATTATCACTTCGGTAGAGATGCTCCTTTCGTCAGCATGACAGACGAAATACAATAACATGGCAACGAAGCGAGATTATTACGAAGTGCTGAGCGTGGCCAAAAACGCGGCGGGCGACGAGATTAAGAAGGCTTACCGTAAAGTAGCCATCAAATATCACCCCGACAAAAATCCCGACGACCCCACGGCCGAAGACAAGTTTAAGGAGGCGGCCGAGGCGTACGAGGTGCTCAGCAATGAGCAGAAGCGCGCCCGCTACGACCAGTACGGCCACCAGGGCATGGGCGGCAACGGCGGCGGCAGCCCCAACATGGAGGACATTTTCAGCCAGTTCGGCGACATTTTCGGCGGCGGTGGCTTCGAGAGCTTCTTCGGGGGCGGCCGCGGCCAGCAGGGTGGGCGGCGCATGCGTAAGGGTTCCAACCTGCGCATCAAGCTTAAGCTCGATCTGGAAGAAATTGCCAACGGCGTCGAGAAGAAGATCAAGGTGAAGCGTTACGTGGCCTGCGAGCCATGCTCGGGTACGGGTGCCAAAAACGGTACCGACCTCAAAACCTGCGGCACCTGCAACGGCCAGGGCCAGGTGAAGCGCGTGGTAAACACTATGCTTGGCCAGATGGTAAGCGCCAGCACCTGCCCCACCTGCGAGGGCGAAGGCAAAGTAGTAACCAGCACCTGCGACACTTGCAAGGGCGACGGCCGCCAGCTGCACGAGGAGGTGATTCCCATTAACATTCCGGCCGGCGTGGCCGAGGGCATGCAGTTGAGCATGACCGGCAAGGGCAACTACCCCGAGCGTGGTGGCGTGCCCGGCGACCTGCTTATTCAGATTGAGGAGGAGCCGCACGAGGTGCTGCGCCGCGAGGGTAACAACATCATGTTCGAGCAGTACATTTCGTTCGTAGATGCTGCTTTGGGCTCCAACATCGAGGTGCCTACCATCGAGGGCAAAGTGAAAATCAAGGTGGAGCCGGGCACGCAGCCGGGCAAAATCCTGCGCCTGCGCGGCAAGGGCATTAAGGACATCAACGGCTACGGCCGCGGCGACCAGCTCATCCATCTCAACGTTTGGACGCCTAAGAGCGTGAGCAATGAGGAGCGTGAACTACTCGAAAAGCTGCGCGACTCGCGCAACTTCATGCCTAGCCCCGGCAAAAACGACAAAGGCTTCTTCGAGAAAGTGAAGGAGTATTTCGCCTAAGACCGCGTACTAGAACGAATTTCTGCGGATTTATGGATTCGATATTCAGAAACGCCCGCCTCCTTATCTGGGAGGTGGGCGTTTCTGTTTGTGAAATTGCATTGAATCAGGCCGAAGTACCGGGTTGCGTGCGTGTTACGGCGTTGTTTGCAGGGTCTCGGCGGGCAGAATTTCTATTAGCCGACGCAGCACCTTGGCCTGTAGCGCATCTTCGCTTTTGGTGGACGTGGCGGGCAGTGCCTGTTGACCTTCGTGGGCAAGGCGACGGGCCTCCTGGATATTTTGATGGGCCAGCGCCAATGCTGCCTGCACGAGGTAGTGCTGGGCGGTGGGCGTTTGGCGCAGTGCTGGTTTGATGGTGTGCCAAGCCTGCTCGGCGGCCGTGGTGTCGCGGGCAACGAAGGCTTCGGCAAAGGCGCGCTCCTTGCTGATTTCGTCCCGGAAAAGCTGTGGCTGGTTATTGGCCAACTCATCGGCAGCGCGGATGTGGGTTAGCGCCGCCAGTTCCTCGGCTCGGTCGAGGCTGCGGTAGTAGGCCATAAAGTGGGCGAAGCAGCGCACGAGCGGTTCCTCATCAGCAAGCAGCAGCGCCAACTGGTCGGAGTCGAGAGTCGCGTAGGGCTGGCCCGACTGGGTGTGGGCCAACAGCTCCAGTTGGGCCTGCTCGGTGGCAGCGGCTGGCCCACCACCCAGCAGCCGGAAAAACCGGGCTCGATCGGTGAAAAACGGTCCTGTGCGCGTGGGAATGGTGGTGGCCAGCAGTAACAACCCCGAAGACAAGCCAAGTACTATCAGGAAAAAAATGCCCACCCGGCCCGTAGGCGAGGCCAGTGCCGCGGTGCCAAGCAGGTACTGGCCACCCGTTAACGCGCCCACGGCCACCAGTAGGCTGGCCAGTGGTCCGGCCGCGCATATGGCGGCCAATTGCCGGCGCAGATGAGGGCCGCGCCGGGTGGGGGCGGTGGCTGCAACTCCACCCGCCAGGGCCAGGTCGCGGTTCAGGTAGAACTGCACGCGGTCGGTGCGCGGGTGGCGACGGACCCCCAGCAGGCCGGCCACGAAGAGCAGAAAGCGGAACCCCTGCGCCAGGCCCGTGAGCAGATGGCCCAACTCGTGCAACGCCAGTGCGGCCCATAGCGCCAGTAGCGCGACTCCAAATTTCGCCACTCCCTCGGCCGGGCCCGCCGAAGTTTGAAAGACCGGTCGGAACTGAGAATCTGGTAGATAACGGGCCATTCCGTAACCAACCAGTCCGCCCAGCAGACCACAGGCGAAAAAGAATAGGATACCGGGTTTCTTCATCGGGGAGGATAGCAGCTATTGCGCACCGTTGGTACTTTAGAGAAGCAATGATGCCTGTTTCGGAAAACTGCTTTTCAGCTGGCAAGAAGCACAAAGTAGCGCTGTTCTTATTGAGGGGTCTTCATACGCTTACTAGCTGAGAAGCCCGGCAATAATAGGAAAGTGATTATTCTGTCACCTCTGCGGGTTCTTATGCACTCCGGCCCGAAAAAAATAGGTGCTGCTTGTAATGCCGCCTGAAAACGGTCGATATAGGCTACAAATGTTCTCCTGATGGCATCTGCCCCGCTTGCACCGGACTTCCTGGAAATGCTGAACGACCACCAGCCCCGGCTGCGGCGGGTGGCGCGGCTGTACTGCGCTGATGCCGACGACCGCCAGGATTTGTACCAGGAAATAGTGCTGCAGCTGTGGCGGGCGTGGCCGCGCTACGAGGCCCGGCCC
>NZ_JABKAV010000082.1 GCF_013377905.1 Hymenobacter terrestris | reverse complement strand
GGGGGCCAACGCCCCGCCCCTACGTCGTTCGGCCCGTATCTTTACCGCCTACGCCCCCGTTTTCCGCCCCCGATGATCCTTCGCCAACCCCTCCGCGCCGCCACCCTGTTGCTGGCGTTGCTCATTACTACTTGCTCCTTCTTAATTGGCGAAGCCCAGGCCCAGGCTCCCAAGACGTACTCGTCGTCCGAGATTCTGCTGGGGCTGAAAAAGCTCAACGTGCTGGGCTCGGCCCTCTACATCGCCGCCCACCCCGACGATGAGAACACCCGCCTGATTGCCTACCTGGCCAACGGCCGCCTCGTGGAAACCGGCTACCTGAGCTGCACCCGCGGCGACGGCGGCCAGAACCTCGTCGGCCCCGAGCTGCGCGAGGGCCTGGGCGTGATCAGGACCCAGGAGCTGCTGGCGGCCCGCCGCGTCGATGGCGGCCGGCAGTTCTTCACCCGCGCTAACGATTTCGGCTTCTCGAAAACGGCCGCTGAAACCTTCACCATCTGGGACAAGGAGCAGGTGCTGGCCGATATGGTCTGGGTGATTCGCCAGCGCCGGCCCGACGTGATGATAACCCGCTTCCCGCCCGACGCCCGCGCCGGCCACGGCCACCACACGGCCAGCGCCATGCTGGCCATCGAGGCCTTCGATGCCGCTGCCGACCCCAAGCGTTTCCCCGAGCAGTTGAAGTTTGTGCAGCCCTGGCAGGCCAAGCGCCTGCTCTGGAACACGGGTAGCTTCTTCGTGAAGGCGGGCGAGGATATGAGCCAGTATTTCCAGCTCGATGCCGGCGGCTACAACCCACTACTGGGCCGTAGCTACGGCGAAATTGCCGCCGAGAGCCGCACCAACCATAAAAGCCAGGGCTTCGGCAGCAGCGCCCAGCGCGGCGAGGCCCCGGAGTATTTCCAGCTCCTGAAAGGCGCACCCGCCAAAACCGACCTGTTCGATGGCGTGGACCTGACCTGGAACCGGGTGCCCGGCGGCGCGGCCGTGGGCAAGCTGGTGGACGAGGTGATTCGGAATTACGACGCGGCGAATCCGAGTGCTAGTGTGGCGGGACTGATAGCTGTCAGAAAAAGTTTTGGAAACCCTATTAGTAATGGTAATAACATAGGTAATACCAGCGCTATGTCTTGGCTCTTCGGAAAAAGACAGCAGGTAGATGCACTTATTCAGGCTTGCATGGGGCTTCACCTAGAAGCAACCGCTACTTCCACAACTGTTGCTATGAATCAGCCAGTGGAAATCAATTGGCAATTATTAAGCCCTTCGAATGTGCGTGCAAAGTTGCTGCGGGTTCGGTCGACCGCTTACGCTGTTACTGATTCAGCAATTGATAAAGCCCTGATACCAGGGCAACTATTAACCGGAAAGACAACCATCGAACCCACAGTTGGTATGGGTACTACACAGCCTTATTGGCTTCTGAATTCTGGCACCGTAGGGATGTATTCTCTTCCCGATAAATATGTTCTTTTTCAGAGTCGACTCAAGCATAATAGGTTTATTACGAATGCCTTCGGACTGGATGGGAAGCGCACCAATTATACTGACCCTTATACGACTGTTACTTTAAGTAAAGGTGATATTGTCTATGGAAAGCAAATGTTGGTCGGTCATCCACAAAATCCCGCCGTTGCTGATATGCATTTCTACATCACTGTGGAAGAGGAATTTTTAGATTTCGCTGTCCCCGTCCAATACAAGCACACCGACCCCGTACGGGGCGAAATCTACGAGCCGCTGACGGTGGTGCCGCCGGTGATGGTGAATATCGGCGGGCAGGCTTTCGTATTTGCCGACCAGCAGCCCAAAACGGTGCCCGTAACGGTGAGGGCGGGCAAGGCGGGCGTGAAAGGCAGCGTGGCCCTCACGCTGCCCGCCGGCTGGCAGTCGGAGCCGGCAAGCTACCCCTTCGACCTCGCCGCCAAGGATGGCGAGCAGACCGTGCAGTTTCAGGTGCGGCCGGGTGCGGGGGCCAAAGAAGGCAAAACCGAGCTGCGGGCCGTGGCCACCGTGGAGGGCCAGGCGTATTCGCGCGGCTACCAGGTAATTGCCTACGACCACATCCCGACCCAAACCCTGTTTCCCGAAGCCACCGCCCCGCTCGTCAACCTCGACCTCAAGCGCAAGGGCCAGCAAATCGGCTACCTGATGGGGGCCGGCGACGAAGTGCCTGAGGCCCTGCGCCAGATTGGCTACACCGTTACGTTGCTCAAGCCCGACGACCTCACCGAAACCAACCTGCGCCGCTTCGACGCCGTGGTGCTCGGCATCCGGGCCTATAACACCGTCGAGCAGCTGAAAACCCGCCAACCAGCCCTGCTGAAATACGTCGAGAACGGGGGCAACGTGGTGGTACAATACGTAGTGAACCGCGGCACGGTGCTGCCCGAAATCGGCCCCTACCCACTCACCCTGGGCCGCGACCGGGTAACGGTGGAAGGCGCGCCCGTCACGCTGCTCAATCCCAAACAGCCGCTGCTCAACACGCCCAACCGCATCACGCCCGCCGATTTTACTGGTTGGGAGCAGGAGCAGGGTCTGTACTACCCCGCCAAGTGGGACCCCCGCTACCAGACCGTTATCAGCAGCTCCGACCCCGGCGAAACAGCCAAGGAAAGCGCCATTCTGGTGGCCGATTACGGCAAGGGCCACTATATCTACACCGGCCTGAGCTTCTTTCGCGAGTTGCCCGCCGGCGTGCCCGGCGCCTACCGGCTGCTGACCAACATGGTGTCGTTGGGGAAGTAGGAGTTTGCCGCGTTTTCTCGTGGAGAGATGCGTAGAGAATAGAAGGAAGTGTTCTGATGAATCTGACCAGCATCGGGCGGCAATCCTGCCTGACAGCAGGCCGGCCACTCGGGCCAGGCTATCGTAGTGCAGGTCCCGTTCCTCCCCAAAACACTGAGTGCAGGAGCCCGGCGTTTCAGGAGCGGCCTGAATAGCGGCAGAAACGATTATCGATATGAAGCGTAGGGGTAAACCAGCAACTTTCGAGGCCAGATAACTTTTCGGGTAAGCTGTTCTTCCTCATTTGGCTGGCCGACCGTTAAGGCACCAGCTTATCAACTGTAACCTAACTTCTCATGGATAGTCGCCCACTCATTAGCGTAACCACCCTTTTGCTGGCTGGCCTCATGGCCGGCTGCCAACAATCTGGCCAGCAGGCGGGCGTGCAGTCTTCCGGCACGGAAAGTCCCGGGCAGGCTTCGGGCCAGGCCGGCTGCTCGCCCCTAGAAACCCGGCAGGCCAAGGTGCCCAGCCAGCGCCCCACCACTCCCGACCAAACCCGGGCCTGCGCCATTACTTCGGCGGCGACATTCGATGTGGTTGTGCTGGCCAAAGGGCTGGAGCATCCATGGGCAGTTGAGCCGCTGCCCAACGGCGACCTGCTGGTTACCGAGCGGCCCGGCCGGCTGCGCATAATATCGGCCCAAGGGCAGGTTGGGGAGCCTATTAAGGGCCTGCCCGCGGTGTACGCCACCGGTCAGGGCGGCCTGCTTGATGTTGCCCTGAGCCCCACCTTTGCTACCGACCAGCTGCTGTACTGGACCTTTTCCGAGCCCCGCGGCGCCGCCGGCAATGCTACGAGCTTAGCCAGAGGTGTGCTTTCGCCCGACCGCCGCAGCGTGAGTCAGGTGAAGGTTATTTTTCAGGCGTTACCGGCTTATAATGGCGACATGCACTTTGGCTCCCGCCTGGCGTTCGGGCCCGATGGCATGCTGTATGTGAGCTTGGGTGAACGTTCGGATATACAAATCCGCCCTCAGGCCCAGCAGATGAACAGCCACATGGGTAAAACGCTCCGCATTACTCCCGACGGTAAGCCGGCCCCGGATAATCCGTTTGCCAAGCAGGCCGGGGCCCTACCCGAAATCTGGACGGTGGGCCAGCGCAACGTGCAGTCCATGGCCTTCGATGCGCAAGGTCAGCTTTGGTCGGTGGACATGGGCCCGCAGGGTGGCGACGAACTGAACCGGATTGAGGGGGGCAAAAACTACGGCTGGCCCTTGGTCACGTTTGGCGAGGAGTATTCGGGCGAGCCCATCCCTAATTCTGTTACGACCAAGCCAGGCTACGTGGACCCTGTTTATTATTGGGACCCGGTTATTGCTCCGTCGGGAGCCCAATTCTACTCCGGTAGTGCCTTCCCGACCTGGCAGGGCAACCTTTTCGTGGGTTCGCTCAAGGACAGGAATTTGGTGCGGCTGCAACTGGAAAACGGCCGCGTAACGGGCGAGGAACGTCTGCTTTCCGACCGCAAGCAGCGCGTGCGCGATGTAAAGCAAGGACCAGATGGGGCGCTGTACGTCGTCACGGATGAGGACAATGGGGAGCTGTGGAAAATCACCCCATCCGCGTCGGGTACCAGGCCGTAAGTAGAGGCTACCGTTGAACTACGCATCTGAAATCGGGGCGGTGGTGGCGGCAGCCTAAATCGGCTGATACAGCTGGAAAGCGTTCAGGATGACACGGGTTTCGCCTATCTTTCGACTTTGCCAGTTCCCAATATCCCGCCCGTGTCCGTCCCCACAACTGAACCCAATAATAAACCGCCACTGCTTCCTTCGTGGCGGGCCTGGTACTGGCTGGTGCTGGGGGCGCTGGGGGCCGAAATCGGCTTGTTCGTGTACCTGACCCGGTTGTTTGCATGAGCGGGCTCGACTGGCTGATTCTGGGCAGCACGCTACTCTTTATCGTGGGCTACGGCACTTGGCGCACCCGCCGCGCCGGCGCCTCCCTCGACGATTACCTGCTGGGCGGGCGCACGGCCTCATGGTGGGCGGTGGGCCTCAGCATCATGGCCACCCAGGCCTCGGCCATCACCTTCATCAGCACCCCCGGCCAGGCCTACGACGATGGCATGCGCTTCATCCAGTTCTACCTGGGCCTGCCGGTGGCCATGGTATTGATTGCGGTGTTTGCGGTGCCTATTTACCACCGGCTGCAGGTGTACACGGCCTACGAGTATCTGGAAGGCCGTTTCGACAGGCGCACGCGCACCTTCACGGCGCTGCTGTTTCTGGTGCAGCGGGGCCTAAGCAACGGCCTTTCGCTGTACGCGCCGGCGCTGGTGCTGTCGGCCATTCTAGGCTGGAATATTCAGCTTACCGTCTGGCTGATTGGCGGGCTGATGATTGGCTACACCGTGAGCGGCGGCACCAAGGCCGTGGCCGTTACGCAGCAGGCCCAGGTGGCCGTTATTTTCACCGGCATGGTGATTGCCGGCTACCTGCTGGTGCGCTATCTGCCCGCGGGCGTGGGCTTCACCGATGCCATGCGGGTGGCCGGCTCCCAAGGCAAGCTCAACCTGATTGACTTTCACTTCGACCCCAACGACCGCTACAACTTCTGGTCGGGCATTACCGGCGGCCTGTTTCTTGCCCTCTCGTACTTCGGCACCGACCAGAGCCAGGTGCAGCGCTACCTGGCCGGCCGCGACCTCACCGAAAGCCGCTTGGGGCTGCTGATGAACGGCCTGCTCAAAATCCCGATGCAGTTCGGGATTCTGTTATTGGGCGTGCTGCTGTTCGTGTTCTACCAGTTCAACCCGGCCCCGCTCACCTTCAACCGGCCGGTTTACCTGCAGGTGGCCCACTCCGAGCAGTACGGCCCCCAGCTGCGGGGTCTGGAGCGCACCCACGCCACGCTGTTCAAGGCGCGTGCCCAGGCCACTGGCGAGCTGGTGGCGGCCCTCAAGACCGACGACCAGCCGGCCATTGCCGCCGCCGAAACCCGCCTGCAAACTGTGCAGGCCGCCAACCTGGGCCTGCGCGAACGGGCCCAGAAACTGATGAAGCAGGCCGTTCCCTCGGCCGAGGCTAAAGACACCGACTATGTGTTCCTGACTTTCGTGCTCAACTACCTGCCCCAGGGCCTTGTGGGCCTACTGGTGGCCGTGGTGCTGAGCGCCGCCATGGGCTCGGCCGCCGCCGGCCTCAACGCCCTTTCGTCCACCACGGTGGTCGATTTGTACCGGCCGCGCCGGCCGGGCCGCACCGAGGCGCACTACGTGGCGGCTTCGCGCTGGGCAGCGGTGGGCTGGGGCGTGTTAGGTATTGCCTTCGCTACCTTCGCCGCCCGCCTCGAAAACCTGATTCAGGCTGTTAATATCCTGGGCTCGTTTTTCTACGGTACCATTCTGGGCATTTTCATGGTGGCTTTCTTCCTGAAATCCATTAACGGCCGCACCGTGTTCTGGGCCGCCGTAGTGGCCCAAATCGTGGTGGCTGGTTTGTTCTTTACCACCGATATCGGCTATCTATGGTTCAACATTATCGGCTGCGCCGTGGTGGTGGCGGGCTGCGTTGGCCACAGGCTGTTAGCCAAAAGCTACTAGTTATTAACTTGATGTTCTCATCAACAAAAAGCCCCGCCTGAATTGTCAGGCGGGGCTTTTGAGTTCTTAACAACGGGAAGCTGACAGCTTTTTATTTCGCCTTCTTGGCTTCCATAATCAGCTCGTCGTTCATCTTCACGTAGTCCATGTTCTTGGCTTCGGTGGCTAGTTTCTTCGACATTTCGGCGGCCGTAACGGCGCCTTTGTAGTCCTTCATCTTCATTCGGATTTTGGCCTCCGTGAGCACGTTCCAGAACTTGGGGTCCTTGGCGTTGGCCTTCTGCATCCACGTCAGAGCCTGCTTGAGGTCCTTGTCGTTGTCGAGGTAGTACACGGCAGCCGCGGCCAGGTCGCCGTTGGTAGGGTTGGCGTTGTTAACTACCTTCTCGTTGATCTGGGCCATTACCTTGGGCTCCACGTCGGCCGTGAGCTTGAACTTTACGGCCGTCTGGTCCCACATCATCACTACGTTGGTGGTGGCGGGGGTAAAGTCGCTGAGGTCGATAGTGAAGATTCCCACCTTGTCGTTCAGCTTAATCGGCTTCACCTTGAAGCTGGCCACGTTTTCATCGTCCTTGAAGCCATCCACGTTGGCCCCCATTTTAGTGCTCTTGTTGAGCACTACGGTCCACTCGTTTTTGCCGGGGATAGTATAAAGACCATACTCACCGGCGGCTACTTTCTGGCCTTCTACCAGTATGTCGTCGGCAAATTTGATGGTGGTAGAGCTGTTGGCTCCGGTGCGCCAGCGCTGGCCATAGGTAACTACGCTCTTGTCGGCGGCGTCGCCGAAGCCTAGGCGGTTGCGCAGGTTGGGCCGGTAGTAGGTAATAGTTACATCGGTGAGGCCCACACGCTGCATGAGGGTGCTTTTAGGACTGGGCTGGGGCGTGCTGATCTGAGCCTGGGCCGCGCCGCCGCCGAGCAGCAAACTGGTGAGAACCAACGTAGCGCCGGGAATCCGGGCAGTGGAGGGGCGGGAGGTGGAGAATGACATACGAAGCAGGAACAGGGATGAAGGTGGAGTATTTTCAGAGTAAAAATAAGCAAACCAAACTCGTTCGCTCGCTCAGCCAACCCACCGGCTGCCCGGAAGGTTACAGGTTGAGCTTTTCGCCATCGATTGAGGAAGCTGTATAGAAAGCCAAAAGCCCGTCATGCTGAGCTTGCCGAAGCATCTCTACCGCTTTACTGAATGGCGCAAAGAAGCAGTGGAGATGCTTCGGCTACGCTTAGCATGGCGGCCTCATTCGTGTTAACGAGTTTTCAAGCAGCTTCGATAGTTATCAGCTGGGGCGCTGAATAGTAAGGGCCTGCCATCAAATCTGTCAGAATCTATAGTCTGCCAGTTGCTTAGCCGGAGTGGCTGATAGACTGCTACCGCTCAAATCCGTTGCTGCTGAATCTGGTGGTGCTCCAGCAACCGGGCTACATCAGCGGCGGTAGCAGGGGCCTGCAGGCGGCGCATATCCAGGTAGTAGCAGGCCGCCGTGGTGGGATAGAGTAGCAGCCAGTCGGACCCCACCCACACGGCCCGCCGGATGAGCTTCCATTGCCCCGAAAACTTGCCCAGCGTACTGCGGCCGATGATTTCGGTGGCGCCCAGGGTGAAGTCGACAGGATGCTGCAGCGCCTGCTGCCGCAGGTAGCCGCGCCGCAACTGCCAGCGCACCAGCACCAGCCGAAGCACCCCATAGGCTAGGCCTACGCCCAGGAACATGAGCGTGAAAGGGCTACCCAGCCGGCCGTTCTGCCAAAAGTCCAGCCCCACGCTAATTGTCAGCAGCAGCAAAGCCGCACTCAGCAGCCAGTACAGGCGGCGCGTGGCCGGCCGCGCCCGCCACAGCCGCAAGTTCACGGCCACAAACTCGTCGGCCGACAGGCGCACGGCAGGCAGGTTGTAGGGCGGGGCGGGCATAGCCGGAAGTTTCTACGTCAGCTCGAACTGCAGGCGGAGCAGGTTGGCGTACAGGCCGCCCTCCCGCTCGCTTAGCTCGTCGTGGGTGCCTTGCTCCACAATGCGGCCGCCGTCAATAACGAGGATTTTGTCCACTTTCCGGATGGTGCTCAGGCGGTGGGCGATGATGATGCTGGTGCGGTTCTGCATCAGCTCGTCCATAGCGCCCTGCACCAGCATCTCGCTTTCCGAGTCGAGCGAAGAGGTGGCTTCGTCGAGAATGAGGATGGCGGGGTTTTTAAGGATGGCGCGGGCAATGGCCACACGCTGGCGCTGCCCGCCCGAGAGCTTGATGCCCCGCTCGCCCACCAGCGTATCGAGGCCCTCGGGGAAACCCTGGATGAAGCGGTAAGCGTTGGCCCGCTCGGCAGCCTCAATGATTTCGGCGTCGGTGGCGCCGGGGCGGCCATAGGCAATATTTTCGCGGATGGAGCCACCAAACAGCAGCGTTTCCTGGGGTACAATGCCAATCTGGCGGCGCAGGGCTGTCAGATCGTAGTCGGCCACCGGGTGGCCGTCGATGGTAATCTGGCCGCCGCTCAGGGAGTAGAACTGCATCAACAGGCCCGCAATGGTACTTTTGCCGGCGCCGCTGGGGCCGACGAGGGCAATTTTTTCGCCCGCACCGATGTGGAAGTCAATGTCGGTGAGCACCGGCACATCGGGGCGGGTGGGGTAGCGAAAGGCGACGTGCTCGTAGCGGATGTCGCCCTCGATGCTGGTGGGTACCAGGCCGGTGGCAGGCTCGTGGTGGGTGGGCTCGGGCGCTTCGTCCAGAATTTCGAGGATGCGCTCGGAGGCGCCCAGCGTGCTCTGCACCTTGCCGTACATCTCACCGAGGCCCGCAATGGAGGCTCCGATAAAGGCTGTGTAGAGCAGGAACGTGAGCAGCTGGCCTACTTCGAGGTGGTCGGGGCCGGGGTTATATACCAGCGTGGCCGCCCGCCACAGAATGAGGATGATGCCGCCGGTGAGGCCGATGATAATGAACGACACGAAGCCGCCGCGGTACAAATTACTCTTGAGGGCCGTGCGCACCACCCGGTCGAGGGCCGTGCCGTAGCGGTTGGTTTCAAACCGCTCGTTGGTAAAAGCCTTCACCGAGTTGATGGCCTGCAGCGTTTCCTCGACGATGGTGTTGGTGTTGGCCAGCTCCAGCTGGGTTTCGCGGGCCAGTACCCGGATTTTGCGCCCAAACAGTCCGGCCACCAGAATGATGGGCGGAAACGTGAGCAGCATAAACAACGACAGCTTCACCGACACGAGCATGATGGCCGTGATACCGATAATCATTGTGGAAAGCTGCCGGAATAGCTCGGCCAGGGTCAGCGAAAAGGTGTCCTGAATCTGGGCCACGTCGGAGGTAATACGCGAGGTGATAGCGCCCACACGGTTCTGCTCGAAGTAGGGAATGGGCAGTTGCACAAACTTGCCGTAGAGCGCCCGCCGAATGTCGCGTACCGTAAACTCGCTCACCTGCGTGAAAAACCAGATACGCCCAAATGAGAAAAATCCCTGGAAAACAATGATGCCAAACAGCAACAGCGCAATCTGATTAATACCCAGCACCCAGCCGTTCGAGAGCACCAGCGGCTCGTGGTTGGCCGCCCCAATCAGCTTGCCCGCCAGCCACGGGAAGGCCATAAATGTGCTGCTACTCAGCAGCAGCATCAGCAGGCCCACGATAAATTTGGCCTTGTAAGGCAGCATGTAGCGGAAAATCCGCAGGCTGCGTTTGAGCGACTCCTTGTTTACTTTCGGTTTGGGCAGCTCGGCCGTTGCCAGGTCGCTGCCGCTGCTATTCAATCCACTTCGGGCCATTTTTCTTGGGAAGCTAGAAGTTAGGAATCAGAAGCCAGGAGCTAGAAGAAAGAAGTAGGAAAGCCTGTGTTTCGGCCTCTCAGTCTTTTAGATTCTAACTCCCGGCTTCTAGATCCTAACTTCTCATTATTCAAATTTCGGTTTGCCCTGCTCTACTTCCAGACCCTCAGAAACCCCGAACGGAATGGGCAGGCGCACCTGAATCGGTATAGCCTGGCCCTTGCGGGTGGCGGGTTTCCAGGCTGGCATCTGGCCCAGTACCCGTAGCGCCTCCGTGTCGCACTCGGGGCTCAGGGGCTGCACTACCGAGGGGTTGGTCAGGTGTCCGTCGGCTTCTACCGTAAAGGTCATCACCACGTGGCCGCTGATTTGCTTGACGCCAGCGGCCTCCGGGTACTTTAGGTTTTGCTGGAAAAACTGGTTCAGGCCCTTCGCTCCGCCCGGGAACTGGGGCGGCACATCGGGCCGGTTAGCAGCGGGCTTCGCCTGGGCCTGCATACGTCCGGCCTTTAGTTCGATGGGCTTTTTGGCCGGCACTGGCTGTTGTGCCCACGCCTCTCCAAAGCCCAAAGTTACAAGCAGCAAAATGAAGGAAAGTTGTTTCATGGTAGGGCAGTTGAAGGCCGAAGACCCGGGATGACAAAATAGCACGCGCTTACTCCTTCCTTCCACAACAACCCTTACGCAACGGGGTTCAATTTGAGGTCGCGGGGGCGCGAAATCATCCATAGCCCCAAGAAGGTAAGCAACCCGTTGAGAATCAGGATTTCGAAGCCGAACTTATAGTCCCACCACTGCTCGGAGTTGGCGTTGATAAACCACGTAAGCAGCGGCGTAAACAGGCACAGGGGCAGCACCAGCCGGTCGTGCAGGCCGCGGCTGGTAAAAATGCCGAACGAGTACAGCCCTAGCAGCGGCCCGTAAGTGTAACCAGCGGCCTTGAACACAGCCGTAATCACGCTCTGGTCGTTGATGGCCCGGAAAATGAGGATAATCACAATCAGCACCACCGAAAAGCCAAGGTGCGTGAGCTGGCGAATGTTTTTCTGCTTTTTCTCCTCGTACTGGCTGATGGTCAGCATATCTACGCAAAACGAGGTGGTCAGGGCCGTCAGGGCTGAGTCGGCCGAGGCGTAGGTGACGGCAATGATGCCGAGAATGAACACCACGCCCGCAAACAGGCTGAAGTGGTTGGTGGCCAGCAGCGGGAACACGCTGTCGCCGATAACGGCGCCGGTTTCGGGGTTGACGGGCAGGGCAATGCCCTTGGCAGCGGCGTACTGGTAGAGGAGCACGCCGAGCGAGAGGAAGAAGATGTTGACGAGCACAATGGCAATCGTGAACCAGAACATGTTTTTCTGGGCGTCGGCCAGGTTGCGGCAGCTCAGGTTTTTCTGCATCAAATCCTGGTCGAGGCCAGTCATCACAATGGTGATGAAAGCACCCGAGGCAAACTGCTTCCAGAAGAACTTGTCGTCTTTGGGGTCGGAGAAATAAATCTGCGACATGGAGCTTTCTTTCACTGTTTCCACCAGTCCGGCGAAGCCCAGGTTGAGCTCATCGGCCATTAGGTAGATGCTCACGGCCACGCAAACCAGCATGGCCATGGTTTGGAAAGTATCGGTCCAGAGGATGGTTTTGAGGCCTCCGCGGAAGGTGTAGAGGTAAATCAGGAAGATGGCGGCCGTAACGGTAACGGCAAACGGCACGCCCAGCCCATCGAACACGGCCAGCTGCAGCACTCCGGCCACCAGAAACACCCGGAATGCCGCGCCCACGGCCCGCGAAAGCAGGAAGAAGAACGCGCCCGTTTTGTAGCTCCAGAAGCCGAACCGCTGCTCCAGATAGGTGTAAATACTCACCAGCCGCAGCCGATAATACAGCGGCATAAGCACGGTGCCGATAACGAGGTAGCCCACCGTGTAACCCAGCACCACGGCCATGTAGCTCCAGCCCTGCCCGGCCACCATGCCCGGAATCGAGATGAACGTAACGCCCGAAAGCGAGGTGCCAATCATGGCAAAGGCCACCATGTACCAGGGCGCGTTGCGGTTGGCAATGAAGAACGACTCGCTCGTGGCCCCGCGCGAGGTGAAGTAGGCAATGATGATAAGGACCACAAAGTAGCCCGCAATCAGACTCAGAATAAGGGTGGGAGACATTCAGTTGCCAGTTGTCAGTTGCCGGTTATCAGTCAGTTAGCAGATGAGAAGGACCAACTGACAGCCAAACAACCAAATAAAACGAATCAGCAAAGCTACCAACTACCAGCCAACTACCGAGGAAGCCAGAACAAACTGGCAACCGGATATGGGCAACTCATTTCCAATCCCACCAGAGCCGCATTTCGCCTACGGCGGGCAGGTATAACTACTGCCTGTAGAAAGAACACTGTATTTTTATCTTTTAGAAATTTCATTAATGACTATTTTGGATATATCTGAATTTACTAGACAATCATTCAGGCTAAAATTATCAAAATTATTCTTCGAATTATCTGATATAAATACTAAGCTATTATTGCTATTGCAAAAAATAAAAGAATGAATACGACTAGAATCCTTCAAAACGAACATTAATTCTATTTGCCAATCACCGTTAAGTTTTCCGTCGCCTTCTATATTTTGCTTCCGCATAGATTTGTAACTATTAAGAATTTCGTTATTAACGAATGGGTTTTTTAGTTTTATTGAA
>NZ_JABKAV010000081.1 GCF_013377905.1 Hymenobacter terrestris | reverse complement strand
ATAGTTGTAGCGGGCGCCCGTGTTGCCGGCATCGGCCAGCAACGCTTGACGTAGCAGGGCGACGGCCGGCGTGTACTCGCCCCGGGTAGCGGCTAGGGCGGCGAGCTGTTGCAGCGCCACGCTCCGCGTGTGCCCGACGGGGCTGTCCAGCAGGCGGCCGTAATAGGAGCGGGCTTCGGCGGGCTGGCCGGCCCGCAGCGTGGCGTGGGCCAAGTTCAGCCATAGCGCATCGTCGGTGCCACCCAGCTCCAGCGCGGCTTCGCGGTAAGCCAGGGCAGCTTCAGCATACTGGCCGCTGGCGTAGGCTGTGGCCCCGCGCTGCACGGCCGCGTTACGGTCGTAGATGCGGGTGAGGCTTCCCCAGAAACTAAACAGCAGCAGCGTAGTGAACAGGATTTTCATGGCCGGATAACTTTCACGGTCAGCAGAATATCGAGCCCAATGAGCAGCAACGCCAGCGCCAGCGGGTAACGGTAGCGGTTGTCGGCCACGGCCACAGTACGTACCTGCTGAGTTTGGCCTTCCAGCTGATTAAGGGCAGAAAGTAACAGGGAAAACTCGTTGCGCTGGTCGGTTAGCTCGAAATACTGACCGCCCGTCTGCTCGGCCAAGCGGCGCAGCGGAGTGGGTGCCAGCCGCGTCACGGCGTCGCGGCCCCGGGCGTCGCGCACATAGCCCGGCCGGCCGCCGGCCAGCGGAATACGGCTGCCCTCGGTGGTGCCCACACCCATGGTAAACACTCGGGCCCCTGAGCGGGCCAGTATCCGCACGGTACCCTCCAGGTTCTCGCCAAAATCCTCGCCATCGGTGGCCAGCACTACGGCCGTAGCGCGGGGCGGAACACCGGCCGGATCGGGCCCGGCGGGGGAAGTGGCCGGAGCGAGGCGGTCGAGCACCAGCTTAAGCGGTGGCACCAGATCGGTGGTGCCGGCCGGCACGAGGCTGGTTTGCAGGGTGCTTACGAACAGCTGGAGCGCGTCCTGATCATAGGTGAGTGGACACTGCACGTAGGCTTCACCGGCAAACACAATCAGCCCGAGCCGGTCGGCCGGGAAACGGCGTACCAGCTCGGCCAGCTCGGCCTTCAGCTTCTGCAGCCGCGAGGGGGCCACGTCGGGCGCGTTCATCGAGCGCGACAAATCTACGAGCAGCCACACGTCTTTGCCAGCGGTACGCACCGGGTGCTGGGTGAGGCCGTAGGCGGGGCCAAGCAAAGCCGCGCCCAGCAAGCCGCCATACAGCAGGCGCAACGCCAGCTTCCAGCTCAGCCGGCCGCCGTGCTGGCCCAGCGGGGCAGCCAGCCGGCGGGTGCGAAGAGCGTAGCCGAGGTAAAAAATAAAAAAAATCAGCGCCGCTGCCGCCTCCGGCCAGCCTGGCAGATACGCCCAGTTCAACGCCACGGTAACGGGTTCATGTTCACAATACAACCAGCCAAAAGGATGGGGTTGCCCCACAGGTAAAAAGCGCTAATTGGCGGCCTGAAAGCCGCAAACGCAGTAGCAAGATGGAAGATATTTTTCGGAACAGGGTTTGAATCTCCATCCGGCTCGTATATTTGCAACACCTTTCAACCGGAAAGGACAACCCTTCGGGAGAGATGGGTGAGTGGCTGAAACCAGTAGTTTGCTAAACTGCCGTAGCTCTAAAGGCTACCGGGGGTTCGAATCCCCCTCTCTCCGCGTTTCTTTGAATTAAAAATTAGGAGTTAAAAGTTGAAAATTACCGGTTAGCGCAAGCACGGTCAAGCTTTAACTTTTAACTCTCAATTTTTAGTTAGCCTTTTCGGGGTGTAGCGTAGCCCGGTATCGCGCCTGCTTTGGGAGCAGGAGGCCGCAGGTTCGAATCCTGCCACCCCGACCAGCATTTAGCCGTCAGCCCGCCTTTGGGGCGGGCGGCTTTTTGCTTTTCAGAACTCGCTCTATTGTTCAATAGGGCGGTTTACTTTGTTAGCCCAACCTGCCTCGTTAGCTCAGCTGGATAGAGCACCTGCCTTCTAAGCAGGCGGTCACACGTTCGAATCGTGTACGGGGTACAGCCAGGAAAACCACTTAGCAGCCGTACTAAGTGGTTTTTTTGTGGCCGGCTTCGCTGCTTCGCAACTGGTGCGGTTAAAGCAACTGTTGCCCGGCTGCCCCTTATCTTTGACCCATGAAAGCGCCCCTTTTCCATCCCGGCCAGGAAGTCATCTGTACCAACGACGACTTTACCATGCTGCTGGTGCAGAACCCCAACATCCAGACGCCCAAGCGCGGCCCCATTTATACGGTGCGCGACGTGTACGATACGCACAACGGCTTCGGTATTACGCTGCACCAGATAAACAACGCGGCCGTGGCGCCGGGCTTCCCCGAGGCCAACTTCCACGAGTCGCGCTTTGCGCTGGTGCCGCCGCTGGAGGAAGTGGACATTTCGGCTGCCATTGAGGAAAGTGTAACGGTCTGACGACAGTATATGGGCTACGAATACCTGGCTCCTGAACCGGCCACAGCTAAGCCCCTGCTTGCCAATAGAGTAGTTGCTCGGATTTCATGTGTCGAGATGAAAGGCAAAAGACGCTTTTAGCTGTTGCCTGCTGCACAGCAGATGCTCCGGCTGCTACTGTCGCTCATGGCTGTCTTTATATGAAGCACCCGTTACACGTAATCCGCTGCCGGGCGCTGGCAGGAGTGGCCGTGGCTGCCGCTACGGCCGCTAGTCCGGCCCTGGCTCAACAGGCTGTGCCGGCCGATACCACCCGCCGGCCGGTGCTGCTGGGTGAGGTGGTAGTGGCGGCTTCCAAGGTGGAGGAAAGTATTCTGCAGTCGCCGGTTACGGTGGAAAAGCTGAATGCGCGGGCCTTGCGGCTGTCGCCCGCCCCTTCGTTTTTCGATGCGCTGGAGCAGGTGAAGGGCGTGCAGGTGCTTGCGCCGAGCCTGGGGTTCAAGGTGCTCAACGCTCGCGGCTTTGCTAACACCACCAACGTGCGCTTCGCTCAGCTCGTGGACGGCATCGACAACCAGGCACCCCACATCGGTGGGCCGATTGGCAACGTGCTCGGACCGAGCGACCTGGACATCAAGAGCGTGGAAATTGTGCCCGGCACGGCGGCCGCATTGTATGGGCTCAACGCCATCAACGGGCTGGCCAATTTCAGTACCCGCAACCCGTTTGCCAGCGAAGGGCTGAGCGCGCAGCAGAAAGTGGGCGTCAACCATGTAAACGACCCTAACACGGGGGCGCGGCCTTACTCAGAAACCAGCCTGCGCTTCGCCCGGGTGCTGGGCTCTAAGTGGGCTTTTAAAGTGAACGGCACCTACCTGCGGGGCTACGACTGGATGGCCACCGACCAGACCGACCTCAACCCCGGCGGCAACGCCAGCACCGGCCTGCTGGGAGCCGATAACCCCGCCCGCGACCCGGTAAGCAGCTACGGCAACGAATCATCGAACCGCAGCACGCTCACGCTGGGCGGCAAAAGCTACCAGGTGGCCCGCACCGGCTACTTGGAGCGCGACGTGGTAGACTATCATCTGCAGACGCTGAAGTATGACGCGGCCCTGCACTATAAGCCGAACGAGCGCACCGAACTGGCCTATACCTACCGCGGAGCCCGTTTCGACAACGTATACCAGCGCAGCAACCGCTTCCAGCTGGCCGACTACCGCCTGCAGCAGCACGCCCTGCAGCTGACGACGCCCGTGGTGCAGGCGCGGGCCTATTTCACGCAGGAAAACACCGGGCAGAGCTATAATTTGCGCTCGGCCGCCGAAAACCTCGACCGCAGCTTCAAGCCCGACAACGCCTGGAACGCCGACTACACCGCCGAGTGGAACCGGGCCGTGGGGCAGAGCCAGCCGGTAGCTGCCGCCCACGCCGCCGCCCGCACCTTTGCCGATGCCGGCCGCCTGCAGCCCGGCACCCTGGAGTTCCGGCAGCGCCTGAACGCGCTTTCCGACATCAATAACTGGGACCAGGGCGCGGCCCTGCGAGTAGAAGCCGATTTGCTGCACACCGAAGTGCAGACCAACGTGGGCCAAGCCCTGCGGCAGGCTGGGGGTAAAGGGCTGCCGGCCTGGGCCGATGTGCTGGTAGGGGCCGACCACCGCACCTACTTCGTGCAGCCCGATGGCAACTACTTCATCAACCCCAACCCCGGCCGCGACCAGTTCAGCACGCTGGCCTATAGCAAAACCGGCGGGTTTGTGCAGACCGGGGCGCGGCTGCTACCCGGTGAGAAGCTCCGCCTAACGGCCACGCTGCGGGCCGACAAAAACCGCTACTTCGACCTGCGCTTCAACCCTAGGCTCACGGCCGTATATTCGCCCACGGCCCGCCACAATTTCCGGCTCAGCTACCAGAGCGGCTACCGTTTCCCGAGCTTGTTTGAGGGATTTTCCAACGTGAACAGCGGGCAGGTCAAACGCATTGGCGGGCTGCGGGTGATGTCGGACGGGGTGTTTGAGGGCAGCTACCTGCGTAGCTCGATAGACGCGTTTAATGCGGCTGTTACTCGGGCCGTGAACACCGGCGGGCAGAGCCGCAGCCAGGCCATTGCCGCCAACCAGAGCCTGCTCGCACGTAACCCATACACCTACCTGCGGCCCGAATTTGTGCGCTCGTGGGAAGTGGGCTACAAGGCGGCCCTGCTGCCCGGTGGCCGCCTGCTGGCCGACGTAGATTTTTACGCCAATACCTACCGCGACTTTATTGCCCAAGTGGAAGCCTACGTGCCGCTGACCCCTGACGGGCAGCCTCTGCCGGCTACAGCCAGCCCCAACGCCGTAGCCACCGCCCTCAACGCCCGCGCTACCCAGGCCCGTTACCGCCTCTGGACCAACTCGCGCAGCCGGGTGTACAACTACGGTGGCTCGCTGGGCCTGCGCTACGATGTGCCCGGCGGCCTGCTGGCCGGTGCATCCGCCACTTACGCCCGCCTCGACCGCACCGAAGCCGCCGACGGGCTGGAGGCCGGATTCAATACGCCCCGCTGGAGCTACAACCTGAATCTGGGCCACGAAAACGTGTACCGCCACTTAGGCTTCGGCCTCAACTACCGTTGGCAGACAAGCTACTTCTCCGAGACCTTCCTCGTCAGTGGCACCGTGCCGGCCTACGGCACGCTCGACGCCCAACTCAGCTACCACCTGCCCGCGCCTAATCTACGGTTTAAACTTGGGGCCAGCAACGTACTCAACCGCTACTACGTCAGCTACTTGGGCGGCCCCAGCGTGGGTGGATTGTACTATCTGCAGGTTACCTACGGGCTGTAGGGGAAGAGTCAGAACAGGCGGAACCCGCTGCTACAGGGCTGGTAAAACGCCATGCTGAGCTTGCCGAAGCATCTCTACCGTTTCGTTGCAATGGCAGAGAAGTGGTAGAGATGCTTCGGCAAGCTCAGCATGACGTTCTATGGCTTAATAAAGTGTTGCAGTAAACATTCTACTGTTGAGCCGGTCCTACTTGCCAACCCTTTAAGCCCCACACTCATGGTAAAAGTAGGATTGTTTGTACGCCTCGAAGCCAAGCCCGGTAAAGAGCAGGAAGTAGCCGATTTTCTGCGCGGTGGCCTAGCCCTGGTAGAGCAGGAGCCCGGCACCGCCACTTGGTACGGGGTGCAGATGGGCCCTTCGACGTTCGGTATTTTCGACACGTTTGCTGATGAGTCGGGCCGTGAGGCGCACCTGAGCGGTAAAGTGGCTGAGGCCCTTTTTGCCCAGGCCCCCGACCTGTTTTCCTCGGCTCCAGCCGTAGAAATGCTTGATATTTTGGCTGCTAAGGGCGCGTAGTTCTTCCGGCTTTAAGAAAACCGCCTCTCCGTGCCGTTGCCAGTTACTGGTTCGGTGGGAGAGGCGGTTTTGTGTCGTGGAAGCCGACTTTACACATCAGGTTGCCTAACGGTGTAGGTCGCGGGGCTTAGCTGCGCTGTCCTTCGGTTGTCCCCGCCCGCCGTTCGCACCGCTTCAACGGTACCGTTTAATGGCGGGCGGGGACAACCGAAGGACAGCGCAGCTAAGCCCCGCACCCTACACCGTTCTTCTTCCTACCGCTTCAGTTCTGCCAGCAGCCAGGCGCTGGTTTCCGGTCCGGCCACCTGCTCTACCAGTTGCAGGAACTCTACGGTGGTGCTGGTTTTTTTGGCGGCAGATTGGGCCAGCAGGTTCAGGAATTGCTCGGTGCCGATGCGGGTGCGCAGGGCGTGCAGGATGCCCGTTCCTTTGTTGTAGATCACGCGGCGGTGCATGGGGTACTCGTGTTTATAGCGGTCGAAACCCCACAGGGGTGGAGTGCCAGGAGTGGTTTGCGCGAGGCGGTCCAGCTCTTTCTCGTAGCCCGCTTCGTCGCCGCTGGCTTGTAAGTAAAGGAGGCTGGAATAGGTGGCGAAGGCTTCGTTGAGCCAGTCGGTTTCATCGTGAAACGAGCCGTAGCCCCACCATTTGTGGCTAATTTCGTGGGCCAGAATCAGTAATTCTCGGGTTCTCGCTATATCAAAATCGGGGTAGGTGATGACAGTGGCGTTGTCCAGCAGCCCGTAGGCCCCGCTGTCGTTGCCGGGCATCAAAATGGTGAACCGGGTAATGGGGTCCTGCCGGCCGATGGTGCGGTTGTAAAAGGCCGTAATTACCTCAGCCTGCCGAAGCGTGACCGAATCGGTGCGGGTCAGGGGGACACCGGCCTTAACGAGCGTGATAGGCGGGCCCGCGGCGGACACGGCTTGGTAGAACTGTTCGGCCACGAGGGCCGTGAACTCGATGGCGCTGGTCGTGCCCGAAAAAGTCCAGCGGCCAGCCTTCTGCTTATCGGGCTGAGGGGTGCTGCGAACCTGATAGCCGGGCGGCACCTGCACCGTTAGTTGGTAGGGTAGCACCTCATATTCCTGGTAGGGGCGAAAGGGCAGCCATTCGCTGTGGGCGCTGAAAAGGGCTACTTGGTCGGTATAATTATTCTCACTGATGCTGCCCGTATACACCAGTTCGATGGAGCGGCTCCGGCGCGGGTTGGGGCCGAAGCGAACCTGAATCTGCTGGGGCGTATATCCTGCATATGCCACCGGCGTGATATGAGGCTGCGCGTTCTGCGTAGCCTGCACCTGTTGCAGCTTAAAGCGGCTGTTCAGGTTCAGCCGCACCACCGACGTCGTGTCGGAGGCGGGCAGGGTGAAGCGGTAGCGGCAGGTGAAGGAGTGCGTTGCCGGCGTTACTTGCAGGTCTACTTCTATGAAGGGCGTTGCTCGGGCCGGGGAGGCAGCCCCAAGGGCCGCGAGCAGTAGAATGAGTAGATATTTCACGAAAACAGACCTGGTTATATGATGCGGGTGCCAAGCTACGCACGACTACGCGAACTGGAAAGGCGAACTGGCCCGCTGGCCGCCGTATTGTTTTTTGAGTTGAATAAATATGGCACGAAGCATAACGCTGCAGCCGTTGTGGGCGTACAGAAAAAGCGCCTGCCGGCGTCGCGCCAACGACCTTAGGTGCTTTCCTCCTTCATTATCACTACTCCTGTCTTATGTCGCAACCCCTTATCAGCGCCCCCGCCAGTGGCGGCTTGCCGAACCCGGTGCCTACCGGCCCGGTGCGCCTGACCATCAACGGCGAAACCCAGACCCTGCAGCTCGCGCCCTGGACCAGCCTGCTCGACGCGCTGCGCGAGTACGCCCACCTCACGGGCACCAAAAAAGGCTGCGACCACGGCCAGTGCGGCGCCTGCACAGTACTCGTAAACGGCCGCCGCATCAACAGCTGCCTCACGCTGGCCGTGATGCATGAGGACGACGACATCACGACCATCGAGGGCCTGGGCACGCCCGAAAACCTCAGCCCGCTGCAGCAGGCCTTCGTCGACCACGATGCCTTCCAGTGCGGCTACTGCACACCCGGCCAGATCTGCTCGGCTCAGGGTCTGCTCAACGAGGGCCACGCCCATTCCGAAGCCGAAATCAAGGAGCTGATGAGCGGCAACCTCTGCCGCTGCGGCGCTTACGTCGGCATTCTCGACGCGGTGAAGGAAGTTGTAGATAAACAGTAGTGAGTAGCAGGTAGTGAGTAGTGAGACGCAAACGGTGTCCTGTTACTCAATCTGCCAGTGTACTCAATACCAAATACGCACTACTCAATACGGAAAACATGTATCCTTTTACCTACTCCCGCGCTACCGATGTGGCCGATGCGGTACGCGACAAGGCCGGCCACGATGGCTCGGCCTACATTGGCGGCGGCACCAACCTGATTGACCTGATGAAGATGAACGTGGAGCAGCCCGCGCATCTGGTCAACGTAGCCAAGCTGGCGCTTTCTAAAATTGAAGAATTGCCCGACGGCGGCCTGCGACTTGGGGCCACGGCTACCAACTCCGATACCGCCTGGAATGAGCAGGTGAAGGCGCGGTACCCGCTGCTGAACCAAGCCATTCTGGCCGGGGCCTCGCCGCAGCTGCGCAACGTGGCCACTAACGGCGGCAACCTCATGCAGCGCACCCGCTGCTACTATTTCTACGACCTGGCCACGCCCTGCAACAAGCGCGAGCCCGGCTCGGGCTGCTCGGCCATCGGGGGCTTCAACCGGGTGTGCGGCATCCTGGGCACTAGCGAGGCCTGCATTGCCACTCACCCCTCGGATATGTGCGTGGCCCTGGCGGCCCTCGCACCCACCGTGCGCGTGAGCGGACCCAAAGGTGAACGAACCATTGCCTTCGAGGACTTCCACCGCCTACCCGGCGACCAGCCCGAGTTCGATAACACGCTGGCCGAAGGCGAGTTGATTACCTCGCTTGATTTGCCCGAAAAAGGCTTCGCCAAGCACTTCGCCTACCTCAAGCTCCGGGACAGGCACTCCTACGCCTTCGCCCTGGTGAGCGTGGCCGTGGGCCTGGAAATGGATGGCGACACCATTACGGATGCTCGCCTGGCCCTGGGCGGCGTGGCCCACAAACCCTGGCGCGACCTGTCGGCTGAGCAGTTGCTGAAAGGACAGCCCGCCACCGCCGAAACCTTTGGCCGTGTGGCTGCCCACGTGGTGGCCGACGCCGTGGGTCGTGGCTCCAATGATTTCAAAATCGAGCTGGCCCGCCGGGCCATCGTGCGCGCCCTTAAGCAGGCCGCCGAAGGAAAGCAGGAAGCCGGCGACATGTACCTGGGCGGCCAGTAGGGGCTTACGCTTCGCGCCCGCCCTTGAACGGAGCCGCCAGAACAGACCGGTTGGTTTCCTGCGAACGAGTAGGGGCGGGGCTTAGCTTCGCTGTCCTTCGGTTGTCCCCGCCCGCCGTTCAACGATTCAGACCCGGACCGTTACACGGCGGGCGGGGACAACCGAAGGACAGCGAAGCTAAGCCCCGCCCCTACATCTTTAGACTATCAGCTAAAAACTCCAACCCATGAGCCAGACCAACCATATAGGTAAAGCCCCGAGCCGCGTAGACGGGCCGCTGAAAGTAGCGGGCGCGGCCCATTACTCGGGCGAATTCAATGTGCCCAACCTGGCCTACGGTTACGTGGTGAACAGCCCGATTACCAAAGGAAAAATCCTGAAAGTACACGCCGATGAGGTGCGTGCTTTGCCGGGCGTACTAGAAGTGTTTTCGCACGAGAACGTGCCGTATCTGGCCTGGTTCGATAAGAGCTACAAGGACCAGATTGCCCCCGGCGGTTCGCCCTTCCGGCCGCTGCATTCGCCCGACATCACTTTCAACCAGCAGCCGGTAGCCTTGGTGGTGGCCGACACGTTCGAGTTGGCCCGCTACGCCGCCGCCCTGCTGCGCATCGACTACGAGCAGCAGGAGCACGAAACCAACCTCGAAGCCAAGCGCACCGAAGGCTACGCGCCGGGCGGGGGTAAAATAGGCTTCCAGCCGCCACCGCCACCCCGTGGCAAGCCCGACCAGGCTCTGAAAGAGGCCACCCATAGCATCGAGGCCGAGTACGCCCATGGGGCCCAGCACCACAACCCTATGGAGTTGTTTACCACCACCGTGGAGTGGCGCGGCGACGGCAAAATTACGGCCTATGACAAAACCCAGGGCGTGTACAACGTGAAGAACTACCTGATGGGCGTGTTCGGGCTGGGCAAGGACGATGTGCGGGTGGTGAACCAGTTTATGGGTGGCGGATTTGGGGCGGGGCTGCGGCCGCAGTACTCGGTGTTTATGGCCGTGCTGGCCACGCTGGAGCTGAAACGCTCGGTGCGCGTCACACTCACGCGCCAGCAGATGTTCAGCATCGGCCACCGGCCCAACACGCTGCAGCTGGTAAAGCTAGGCACCAACCCCGACGGCACCCTGGCCGCCCTACAGCACCACGCCCTCCATGAAACCTCACAGTTTGAGGATTACACCGAGAACATCGTCAATTGGTCGGGTATGCTGTACCAGTGCGAGAACGTGAAGCTGGGCTACGAGCTGGCCAAGCTCGACATTTACTCGCCCCAGGATATGCGGGCGCCGGGTGCCGCCTCGGGCAACGTGGGCCTGGAGGTGGCCATGGACGAAATGGCCTACGCCGCCGGCCTCGACCCGCTCGAATTCCGAATGCGCAACTACGCCGACCGCGACCAGAACGTGGACAAGCCCTTTTCGAGCAAGAAGCTACGTGAGTGCTACAAGCAGGCCGCGGCCAAGTTCGGCTGGGAAACCCGCACCCAGGAGCCCCGCTCGATGCGCGCCAACGGCAAGCTGGTGGGTATGGGCATGGGCGGGGGCGTCTGGGATGCCACCCAGCAGAAATCAGCCGCCAAAGCCCTGATTTCGGCCGACGGTAAGCTGACGGTGCGCAGCGCCACCGGCGAAAACGGCACCGGCACCTATACCATTATGACGCAGATTGCGGCCGAAACGCTGGGCCTGCCCCTGGAAGCCGTAACCTTTGAGCTGGGCGACACCGACCAGCCCGAAGCCCCCATCCAGGGCGGCTCCTGGACCGCCGCCTCGGTGGGCACGGCCGTGAAAAATGCCTGCGACGCGCTGGGCGAGAAAATTCTGAAGCTGGCCCAAAAGCCCGCCGATTCGCCCCTGAAGGGCGCCACCTACGACGAGGTGGAGTTCGTGAACGGCCAGCTGCGCCTGCGCCACGACCACGCCCAGGCCGTGGTGCTGCGCGACGTGCTGCAGGCCAGCGGCGAAACCCAACTCGAAGCCGACAGCTCGGCCCAGCCCAACATGGCCAAGCAGAACGGCTACTCGCTGCACTCGCACAACGTAGCCTTCGCCGAGGTGGAGGTGGATGAGGACCTGGGCACCATTAAGGTGACGCGGGTGGTGAGTGCCGTGGCCGCCGGCCGCATTCTCAACCAGAAAACGGCCCGCTCGCAGGTGCTGGGCTCGGTGGTGTGGGGCCTAGGCATGGCCCTGATGGAGGAAACCATTATGGACCATAAGTTCGGCCGCTACGTCAACCACAACTTCGCCGAGTATCACATCCCCGTCAACGCCGACATTCCCCACATCGACGTCATTTTCGTGCACGAAGACGACGACATCGTGAACCCGCTGGGCGTGAAGGGCATCGGCGAAGTGGGCATGCTCGGCGTCACGGCCGCCATTGCCAACGCCGTCTTCCACGCCACTGGCAAGCGCGTCCGCGACCTGCCCATCATGCTCGATAAGCTGCTGTAACAGCCGCCACTTCAGGCAATGCAAAACCGCCCCGCAACCGTAAGGTCGCGGGGCGGTTTTTTTGTGGGCAGAAGGATGATGCAGGGGGCTAACGGATTGGCGCTGTGCTCTCAGGGAGGGCGGAAGGGTGATTTTGCCTAACCTTTCCGAATCAGCAGCAGTAAACTATAGGGTTCTTTCACTAACCCAATCTGATATGTCAACTTCCAACAATCCTTCCTCTGCCGGCCAGTCGCTCGACGATGCCATCACCGCCGTTAAAGGCGGCCTCACCGCCGCACCAGCTGCCAACCAGATTGATAGCTGGATTGGGATGCTCGACCTGAACGGCCCCGGTAGCCAGGGCGAAATTTCCCTGGAGCTGAAGAACCTGAAAGACTACATCAGCACCAACGATAGCGCCAATATCGCCCACACGCTCGACGCCCTGGGGCAGCTTGCCACCAGAGCCGCCGACGAGGACGTGGACGAAGAAATCAGAACCAAGCTGCTTCAACTCGGCGAAACCCTCACGGGGGCCAGCACCTCGCTGCTTAAGTAGCCCGGCGTCATGGCCGCGCTTGCCAACGCCGTTTTCCACGCCATCGGCAAGCACGTCCGCGACCTGCCCATCCTGCTCGATAAGCTGCTGTAACGTTTGCCGCTTCCCGTAACGCAAAACCGCCCCGCAGCCATAAGGTCGCGGGGCGATTTTGTGTGTGGTTGAACCACGTTACGTCTATAATAGATAGTAGCTTATTAAGGCCATAATTGTCGAGAATTTTGCTGACTAGTAGACTGATTAACTTATATCTAAAGTTTTTTTATAAATCCTTTGACTTCTTCAATACTGAACGCGGTCTTTCCTTTGTGGATTATAGAATGACAATTAGGGCAAACTGGTCGCAAGTCTTTTACTGGGTCGACCTCATAAGTCCTGCCAATATTTGAAACTTGTGTCAGATGATGAACGTGAATAAATTCTTTTCCAATTTCGCCATAAGTTTGTCGAAAATTAAAATTGCAAACTGAGCAAGAAAATCCGTAATATTTTAAACATTTTTTTCTTGCATAAGGGTTTCGTTCGTACTTTGTTGCAAAAATTTGATTTGGTGTTCCTTCAGTATAGACTTTTTGGGTTTCGTTGTCCGCTGGAATGAAAGGATTGTGTCTGATGTTTTGAGTGATAAGAAAGTCAAACCAAATTGCTTCAAGTTCATCAATAAGCTCTGGCTTGATTGAAATGCCAGAGGATTGTGGTGTCCAAATTTGTGTTGATAGATTCCCCGTTGTTAAAATGTTAAGTGTGAGAATTGAGTCTTCTTCGGGGTTTAGTAGAGCCTCAAAATCAATATCAATATAAAGTGCTTCTTTGTTTTTGATACTCCAATGCCTGTCAGAAAATGGTGCTGTTGTAGCAAAACCCGCCGCAACAATCCCTTTGGGTTCTGTGCCAACTTTTACGAGAAAGATTCTGTCGCCTGGCTTAATAGATTTAGTGTTTCCACAACTCCAACGTTCTGAACATTTACCTGTTTTGTCAACCCGATCAATGCTTTGCTCTATATCGTTCCACGTCCAACGTTTAGGGTTCCATACAAATAAATATGTGTTCATAGTGAGGGTCATTTAGCCTTGCAGACAATACTTCTATTGCCGCGACTTACGGCGGAGAGTGATTCTTGTTTTTATATTCGACGCAGGAAATGTAAGCGAAAACTCACGCTTTTGAGTCCTTCATCCGTTTAGCGACCCTTCCTCCGCCCAAACAACCCCCACAGCCCCAGCAGCGGCCCCAGCGCCAGCGGCAGGTACACGTAGGGCGCGGGCAGGTGGGCGGCCAGCCAGCTGGTGCATTGCAGGCTGACGATGGTGAGGGCGAACCCCAGGCAGGTAACCAGCGTGAGGGCCGTGCCCCGGCTGGCGGGCGGGGCGCTGCGGGCCACCAGCGTCGAGAGTAGCGGCGAGTCGGCCACCACTACCAGCCCCCAGAAGCCCAGAAACGCCGGCCCGAGCCACCACGGTCCGGCCCCG
>NZ_JABKAV010000080.1 GCF_013377905.1 Hymenobacter terrestris | reverse complement strand
CCGCCGTTGAACGATTCAACCCGAGCCGTTCGATGACGGGCGGGGACAAGCCCCGCACCCTACTCGTTCTTTTGAAAACCTATTGCTCGTTCAGGTTCCAGTTATAGCTCATGTAGCCAATCTTGGTGTTGGCGCTGATTTTGGTTTTTGCGTACTTATTCACCCACTTCACCACCGACTGGCCGTTCTGGTTCCAGTCGTCCTTGTACCAGTCGAAGTAGCTGGAAAGCTGGGCGCTGGTGGAACTGAGCTTGTTTTTGCCGGTATCGTTGAGGAAGGCGCGGCCCTGGGCATCGAGCTGGGCGTTGAGGCGGGCGGCGGTGTAGGCCTCGGGGCGCAGCGGCGGGCACGAAATGGAGGCGCACACCAGCGCGAAGTGGATGCGCGGGTCGTTGAACTTCTTGCGCAGAGTGCCGTGCTCAATATCGTCGAGGCTCATTTTAGTGCCTCCGATGCTGAAAAACTGCTTTTTCCAGGGCTCTCCGATATCCTTGATGCTCTTGAGGGGGTAGTTATCCAGAATGAGGCGGATGGTGTAGGCGTTGTAGGCATTGGTCCAGAAGGCCATCTGCTCGGCCTTTGGGTCGGCGGCCTTGGGCGGGTTCTGGCTGAGCTTGGCCAGGTAGGCATTAAAGGCCTTTTCCTCGCTCTTGAAACCCTTGTAGTTCACCTGGCCCTGGGCATCGACGTACTTTTTTAGCAGCCGGTCGAAGGCGCTGTGGTCGAAGGCTGCTGCTACTGGGGCTGCGGCAGGGGCCGCTGCCAGAGCCGCCGGGGCCGTTGCGGTTTCGTCGGTGGCAGGGGTGGCGCCGTTGCAGGCCGAAGCCGCGAGGGTGGAAGCGCAAAGCGCCGTGAGCAGGAAAGTGCGGTATAAAGACATAGAAGAGGATTCTGAGGAAAGAAAAAAGGTGGCCGGTGAGCCGGTGCCCTAAGCGTTTGAGGCATACGGGGAAACCTGCGGTCCTGGTGAAGCCTATTGCAATAAACGCGCCGTGCCGGCCGCTCGGATTGCCCGGGCGGGCAAACTGGCCGGGCCCGCAACTGCGTATCTGCCGAACCGGGCCAGTTTATGGCCGCCAAAAATTGCGCAAATTGCGCTCCTGTTCAGTTTTTTATGCCCGAACTCAGCGTCATCATTCCTACCTACAACGAGGCCCCGCACATTGCCGGGCTGGTGCAGCAGCTGCGGCAGCTGGCTTCGCCCGGCGAGGCGGTAGAAATTCTGGTAGTTGATGCCCGGAGCCCAGATGGCACGGCCGCGCTGGCCGAAGCTGCCGGAGCCACCGTGCTGCATGCGCCGTGCCCTGGCCGCGCCGCCCAGATGAACTACGGGGCCAGCCACGCCACCGGCCGCATCCTGTACTTCGTGCATGCCGACGTCGGCATCTGCCCCGGCTACGAAACCACCATTGCCCAGGCCGTAGCGGCGGGCCACGCGGCCGGTTGCTACCGCTTCCGCTTCGACTCGGCTCACCCGCTGCTGCGCATCAACAGCTACGGCACCCGCTTCAAAGGCCTCATGAGCCGCGGCGGCGACCAGACACTGTTCATTACCAAAGAGCTATTCGGGCAGCTGGGCGGCTTCAACGAGCGGTTTGTGGTGATGGAGGACTTCGAGATTATCCAGCGCATTCGCCGCGTGGCCTCGTTCTACATTGTGCCCCAAAGCGTGCTGGTATCGGCCCGCAAATACGAGCAGAACAGCTGGCTGCGCGTGCAGCTGGCCAATCTGGCGGCCTTCATGCTCTACTTCATGAAAGTGGAGCCCGCCCGCATCGGCCGCACCTATAAGGCACTTATAAACCACCGGTAGAGTGATTTTTGGCGGGAAATAGGAATAAAAAACGTCATTCAGAGCGAAGCGAAGAATCTCGCGTGACTTTTTTGAACGACTGTTTAACCATCAGCTCGCGAAATTCTTCGCTCCGCTCTGAATGACGTTCTACCGTCGTCGTTATCCGATTTCCTGTGTCTGACAACCAAAGCCTACTCAACCCAAAACCTATCCTCGTTACCGGGGCCAACGGTTTTCTGGGCCGCCACCTGGTATCCGAACTGCACGGCCGGGGCCACGCCGTGCGGGCGCTGGTGCGGCCCGGCACCGCGCTGCCTTTCCCCAGTGAGTGGGGCGTAAGCTATGTTGAAGCCGACCTGGCCCGGCCCGCCACGCTGGCCGGCGCGGCTACCGGTTGCGGGGCCATTATTCATGCCGCCGCGCTGGCCAGCGTGAACCCGGCGCGCAACCCGGCCCTGTGGGCGGTAAACGTGGAGGGCACCCGCGCCGTGCTGGCTGAGGCCCGCCGCGCCGGAGTAGGACGGCTGGTGTATGTGGGCACGGCTAACGTTTTCGGCTTCGGAACCCGGGAAAACCCCGGCGACGAAACCCGGCCCTACGCCGGCACCCGCTACGGCCTCGACTATATGGAAAGCAAGCGTGCCGCCACCGACCTCGTGCTGGCGGCCGTAGCCGATGAGCAGCTGCCGGCCGTGCTGGTGCATCCCACATTTATGCTCGGCCCCAACGATGCCAAGCCCACCTCGGGCGCTTTGCTGCTGGAAATCTACCGCGGAAAAGTGCCCGGCTACCCGCCCGGTGGCAAAAACTACGTACATGTGCGCGACGTGGCCCACGCTACCGTAAATGCCCTACATCTGGGTAAGGTAGGAGAGTCGTACATTCTGGGCAACGAAAACCTGAGCTACCGTGAAGCGCTTACTCTGATGGCCGATTTGATGCGTGTACCGGCCCCGCGCTGGCCCCTGCCGGCCGGGCTGGCCCAGCTCTACGGCGAGCTGTGCAGCCTGCAAACCCGCCTCACGGGCCGTCCGGGCCGCCTGAACGCCGCCATGACGGCCGTGGCCAATGACGGTCACTACTTCGCGGTAGAGAAGGCCCGGCGCGAGCTGGAGCTGCCGCAAACGCCCGTGGCCCAAGCCATAACCGACGCATTCGCCTGGTTTCAGGCCGAACAGTATATTTGAAGTATGTTGAAGGAAAGTCTGGCCCCGGCCGTTGTTGAGCCTGCTACCGAACCGCTTTCCGCGCCTGCTTTGGTGGCCCCGGCGCCTCAAAGCGCGGGCATAACCCAGGTCGCAGACCTTGCTGAATCAGATGGCGCGGCAGATCCGAAGCCAGCTGCCGAAGCGGGCCGCGTTCGGGCCCTGCCCACAGTGGGGCCGCTGGCCGGCCGGGTGGCCCTGGTCACGGGTTCCGAGTCGGGGATTGGGCGCGAGACGGCCCGGGCTTTGTGCGCCGCCGGAGCCGCCGTGGTGCTCAACGGCCTGCGCCCCGAGTATCTAGAGGCTACCCGCCAGCAGTTCGAAGCCGCCGGGGCCACCGTGGCTGCCTGCCTGGCCGACGTAACCGATTATGCCGCCTGCGAGGCGCTGGTGGCCACGGCAGTGCAGCAGTTCGGCCGGCTCGATATCCTGGTGGCCAATGCCAGCATCTCGCAGCGAGCCTACTTCCTCGATATGGCTCCCGACGTATTCCGGCGGGTGCTCGACAGCAACGTGTACGGGGCCGTTTTTCCGTTGAAGGCGGCCCTACCCCACCTGCTCGAAAGCCAGGGCAGCATCACGTTCATTTCCTCCATTTCGGCCCTCAACGGCATGCCCAGCGGCTCGGCCTACTGCGCCGGCAAGGCGGCTCTCACCAACCTAGCCCACACGCTGCGCCTGGAGCTGGACGGAACCGGCGTGCATTTTGGGGTGGTGCACATCGGCTTTACCGAAAATGACGACGATAAGCGGGTGCTCGACGCCGCCGGCCAGCCCGTGCCCATTGCCTACCGCAAGCCCCGCTGGCAGAAAACGCAGGCTGAAGTAGCCGCCATCATCGTGCGCCACATCCGGCGGCGGCGGCAGCGCACCGTTATTTCGGCTTTGGGCTGGCTCATCGCCATCGTGCACGGCAACTTCCCCCGCCTCGGCGACTGGGTGGTGCTGACTAGTATGCGCCGGCTGCGCAAGTTTTACGAGTAGGCAGTACTTACTGGAGCCAGCCTTCGGTGCGGAAGGCTGCTGGACTGCGACCAGTTTTACGTTTGAATAAGCGGCTGAAATACTGCGGGTAATCGAATCCGAGCCGGAACGCGGTTTCGCTGATAGTAAGGTTGGTGCTCAGCAGCAGGTGTTTGGCTCGCTCGATAAGGGCATGGTGGATGTGTTGCTGCGCATTCTGGTGGGTGAGCGTGCGGAGCAGGTCGCTCAGGTAGGCTACCGACACATGCAATTCGTCGGCGAAATGGCGCACGGTGGGTAGCGGCCGCGCCGAGTCGGGCGTGAAGTAATTGGCTAGCAGCGCCTCGAACCGGTTGAGTAAGTCGTGCCCGGCGGTGCGGCGGGTGAGAAACTGGCGATGGTAGAAACGGTTGGCGTAGTGGAGCAGCACCTCCAGCTGGGCCACCAGCACATCCTGGCTGAAGGCATCGATGGGCCGCTCATACTCCTGCCGCAGGCCCAGCAGCAGCGTGTCGAGCAGGGCTTCTTCTGGGGCCGAAAGGTGCAGGGCTTCGTGCACATCGTAGGCGAAAAACCCGTAACCGGCTATTTTCTGGGCCAGTGGGTGATGCCGCAGCAGGTCGGGATGAAACACCAGCATCCAGCCGCTCAACCGGGAGGTATCGAGCTCCTTGGCCACTCGAAATATTTGGCCGGGTGCCGAAAATCCCATGACGCCCTCCCGAAAATCGTAGGTGTGGTGGCCGTAGTATAGCGGGCCGTTGAGGTTGCGCTTGAGAAACACGGTGTATAATCCCAGCACCACCGGGTCCAGTAGCTCCGGCCGGTTGGGGCCAGCCGGAGCACTACTAAACGGCCGCAGGTCAATAAGCGTCAGCAGCGGATGGGCCGGCGCAGGCAGCTCATAAAAGCGGGTGTAGTCAGTCACGGTTTCCAACACCTGAGACTCTTTGGACTCTTTGGCGGGCTGCTTCATAAGAACGGGAAAAGAAGGGGAGGCCGCCCTTCGCGTTTAGCATTACCCAAAGCTCGGATATGCCGCGCCGGCCACGCTGCCCACCGGCATAATAGCATCAAGTTCGGCCAGTTCGGCCGGGCCAAGGAAGATGTTGGCGGCGGCTACGTTGGCCTCTAGGTACTTGCGACGCTTAGTGCCCGGAATAACCACCACGCCCTGAGCCAGCACCCAGGCCAGCGCCAGTTGGGCCGAAGTAACGCCTTTAGCTTGAGCCAGCGCCTCTAGCTTCGCTACTAGCTCCAGGTTTTTAGCGAAGTTTTCGCCCTGGTAGCGCGGGAATATGCGCCGCGAGTCATCGGCTGCGAAGTCGTCGGGGCGCTTGATTTCGCCCGACAAAAAGCCCCGACCCAGCGGCGAATAGCCCACAAAACCGACGCCCAGCTCGCGGGTCAGGGCCAGCATCCCGTTCTCTTCCACCGTCCGGTCGAAGAGCGAATACTCGGTTTCTAGGGCGGAAATGGGGTGCACCGCGTGGCCCCGGCGCAGCTCGTCGGCCGATACCTCGCTCAGGCCCAGGTAGCGCACCTTACCTTCTTCTACCAGCCGGCTCATGGCCCCCACGGTGTCTTCGATGGGGGTGTTGGCATCGACGCGGTGCAGGTAGTAAAGGTCGATGTAATCAGTATTCAAATGCCGCAACGACCGTTCGATTGACTTGCGCACGTACTCTGGCCGGCCGTTGTACTGGTAGTTCCACTGGCCGTCGTCGCCGATTTCAAACCCGAACTTGGTGGCAACAGTGAACTGCTTGCGGCGGCCGGCCAGGGCGCGGCCCAGCAGTTGCTCGTTGTGGAAGGGGCCATACACGTCGGCCGTATCGAGCATCGTGATGCCCAGTTCCTGGGCCCGATGGATGGTGGCAATGCTTTCGGTGTCGTCGGTGGGGCCGTAAATGGTGCCGCCGGTGAAGCCCGACATGCCCATGCAGCCCAGCCCTTCGACCGATACCTGCAGGCCCTGGCTGCCGAGGGCTACTTTTTTGAGGTTGCTCATACTGTGTAAGAAGGAGAGAATGGTTGAGGAAACGATACCAGGCAGTGAGCTGCTCAGCCGCCTGCTATCTACCTCACAAAGGTCCGGCTCCGAACGGGTGAAAGCCTTACACAAACCGCAGTATTGGCAGCACAAAACGCGGTTTTCACGCGCTTCACCTACCCCCAGCCCTGTACTTCCACTCCGCCAAAAACCGCCTGCTTCAGTCCGGCCGAGAAAAATTCTGGTGCCTCGGGGGCGCTGGCATGGTTGAGGGCCGCCAGCTGGTCGGGACTGAAGTTGATTTCCAGCGCCGCCAGGTTGTCGGGCACCTGGGCCGGTCGGCTGGCCCCGATGAGCGTGCTCGTGATGCCGGGCCGGGTCAGCGTCCAGGCTAGGGCCACCTGGGCCAGGGGCCGGTCGAGTTGGCCGGCTACCTCGCGCAGGGCCGCCAGAATCTGCCAGTTGCGGGCCGTGAATTTGGTGAACGGACCCGAGAACGGGTTGGACCCGCTGAGCCGGCCCTCGCCGCCGGCTGGTTGGGTACCTTCTGTGCTCGGCTCGTATTTCCCAGCCAAAAAGCCGCCTGCCAGCGGGCTCCAGGGCATAATGCCGAGGCCGCAGGCGCGGGCGGCGGGCACGTACTCGGTTTCGAGGGTGCGGGCCAACAGCGAGTATTCGAGCTGCATGGACACGGGGCCGGGCACCGCGTGGGCGCGGGCCAGGGTGGCGAGCTGGGTGGCATACCAGGCCGGCATATCCGAGAGCCCGAAATAGCGGATTTTGCCCGCCCGCACCAAGTCGCCCAGCGTTTGCAGCACTTCCTCGGCTGGCGTCACCTGGTCCCAGACGTGCAGCCAGTACAGGTCGATGTAGTCGGTGCCGAGGCGGCGCAACGAGCCTTCGAGGGCCCGATGAATCTGCTTGCGGCCGTTGCCGCCGGCGTTGGGGTTGCCCTTCTGGGCCGAAAAGCCAAATTTGGTGGCCAGTACCAGCTCGTCGCGGCGGTGGCCCTCGGCCACGAACCGGCCCACCAGCTCCTCGCTCGTGCCGCCCGAGTACACGTCGGCCGTATCAATGGAGTTGCCCCCGGCCTCGACGTAGGCATTGAAAATGGCGCGGGCGTCCGGCTCTGCGGCTCCCCAGCGGGCTGTGCCAAACGTCATGGTGCCCAGTGTGAGCGGGCTGATGAGCAGGCCGGAGCGGCCCAGGGCGCGGTAGGTAGTTAGGGAAGTCATAGGCAGGGAACAGGGGAGGTGGTTGGAAAGAAGCAGAACAATCGGGCGGGCTAAATGGGTTGACTACGAATTCGCTCTGCAGCAGCCGTCAATCCGTTTCAGCCAACTCTACCGTACATTGCGCCTCGCAAGCAGTGCCCGGCCGTTTGCCGGCCAGAATCCTGTTCAAGTCCAGCTCCTGCCAGTGCCTACTGCCGCCCCGCGCTCCACTACTGCCGTTCTGCTTTTCACCCGCCTGGCGGGCGAGGAAGCCGCGCACAAGCGGTTCGGCAGCCGCGCCGATGCGGCCGTTGCGGCTCAGCTGATTGCCCACGCCGCGGTTACGGCCCGGCAGGCGGGCGTCGATTTCCTTTGTTTCGATTCCGACCAGCAGGTGGGAAGCACGTTCGGGCAACGGCTGACTTCGGCGCTATCCTACGGCTTCGGGCAGGGCTACGAGCGGTTGGTGGTTATCGGCAACGACTGCCCCCAGCTAACGCCCGCCCGGCTGCGACAGGCCGTAGTCAGCCTCGAAACGACCGATGCCGTGCTGGGTCCCGACCCCGACGGCGGCGTGTACCTGCTAGGCGTGAGCCGGGCCTTTTTTGCGGCCGACGTGTGGGCCGCGCTGCCCTGGCAGACGGCCGCGCTGGGCGCGGCCCTGACGCGCTGCCTGCACCGTGCCGGAGCCACTGTACGCCGGCTGCGACCCTTGGCCGGCATCAACAATGCCCACCAGCTGGCGCGGGTGCTCCGCCAACTGCCCACTGCGGCCTTACGCCGCCGGCTGGGGCAGTTGCGGCGGCCTGCCCGTGTGGCCAGCATAGCGCTCCGGCTCCGCCCGCGGGTGGCGGCCGTAGCCGCGCCGTTGCCCCTGCGCGGGCCGCCTGTTTCCTAGAACCATTGTGCATGGCCCATTGGCGGGCGGTGGGGTAGCCTGGTGGGCTGCCTACCGGCTCGTGGGGGCGTCTGGTTTTTGGTTTTCAGGTTTTTGGCTTTTTTCAGATGACTAGTTTTTCTTCTCGCGCGGCGGCTACGCTGGGCTTGCTGGTGCTGCCCGTGTCGGCGGCGCTGGCGCAATCCGTCGATTTAGTGGTGTCGGTGGTGGATGTGAGCACCCGCCAGCCCGTGGTGGGCCAGGTGGTAAACCTCGACAATGCCGCCATCGGTTTCAGCACCCGCCAAACCAGCGACAATCAGGGCAAAGTCCGGTTTCGGGGCCTGAGTACGGCCGGCTCCTACGCCGTGAGTACGGAGGTGTCGGACAAGTTTCAGCCGGTGCGCGAGGCCAATATTCTGCTGCGCGCCAACTCCAGCCCGAGCGTAACGCTGGTGCTGCCGCGGACTACCGGGCAGGCCCTGGGCGAGGTAACGGTGCGGGCCCCCAACGCCACTACCATCAACACCCAAAACGCCGAGGTAGCCTCCCAGCTCTCGGCCCGCGAGCTGCGCCAGATCCCCATTGAGGCCCGCGACATCACCCGCGCCCTGTACCGCCTGCCCAACGTCACGCAGGCCACCGGCTTCTTCACCGAAGCGCCCAACGTGAGCATCAATGGCGCCAACGGCCTCTACACCAACTACCTGATTGACGGGCTCGATAACAACGAGAACTTCCTGGGCGGTCAGCGTTTCGCCATCCCGACGGGTTTCGTGCAGAACCTGAACGTGTTGACCAACAACTTCTCCACGGAGTATGGCAACTCGGCCAACGGCATCGTCAACATCACCACCAAGTCGGGCTCGAACGAACTGACCGGCGAGGCGTTTTATCTGACCCGGCCTGGCCCGGGCATTGACGGGAAGTCGGACTTTGCGCAGCGCGACCTTTCGGGCAACCAGGTGAAAAGCGGGTTTCAGCGCCAGCAGTTCGGCTTTGGTGTAGGCGGCGCGTTGGTAAAGGACAAAACGTTCTTCTTCCTGAACGCCGAGCAAACCTTCGATTTGAAAGACAACCTGCTGAACTCGCCCGCGCTGGGGGTAAACGAAAGTGTGCGCGGCCAGAACCGCTTCACTTACCTGAGCGGCAAGCTCGACCAGCGCTGGAGCGACCGGTTTACCTCGTCGCTGCGGGCCAACGTGGGCATCGTGAACATCGAGCGGCAGGGCGGCGGCCTCGACGGCGGCGTAAACTTCAACTCGGCCGGTAACCAGCAGGACCGCAACTCGGTGAGCATTGCCTCGCAGAACGTGTACGTGGGTGAGCGAATCACCTCCGAAACCAGCCTGCAGTACGCCCGCTTCCGCTGGAACTACGCCAAGGCCAACAACCCCAACAGCCCCGACGTAACGGTGCGTGACCCTGAGGGCCAGCCTATTGCCGTGCTCGGCCACCCCGGTTACCTGTTCGATGCGCTGGAAAACACTTGGCAGGGTCAGCAGAAGTTCACCTATCTGGCCGGCCGCAACACGTTTAAGGCAGGTTTCGGGCTGATTAGCTCCCAGCACTCGTTGTTTGGCGGCGGCAACCCCAACGGCAGCTACACCGTGCAGCTGAGCGCCACTCAGCTGGCAGCACTACGGGCCCGCAACCTCGGCGGGGGCCTGAGCATCAACGATATTCCGGCCGACGTACAGGTGGTAAACTACGGTGTGGAGCTGCGGCCTGCCTCGTTCGGCACCACCCAGAACCTGTACAACATCTACCTCGAAGACCTAGTGGCCGTAACCGACCGCCTGAACCTGACGCTGGGCTTGCGCTACGACTACGACAACCTCTCGAAGGGCGGCTCGGACAAGGGCGACTTCAACAACATCGCGCCCCGCGCCAGCTTCAACTACCAGCTCACGGAGAGCAGCAGCCTGCGCGGCGGCTTCGGCCTGTTCTACGACAAGATTCAGTACGCCATTTACAGCGACGCGCTGCAGCAGAACACCACCTCGGCTGACTATCGCGCCCAGCTGACGGAGCTGGTGCGGGTGGGCGCGCTGCCCGCCGATACCGACCTGGGACGGGTAACGTTTGCCGGCAACGCTGGGGCTTCGTTCAATAATACTACCTACCTCAACGGCCCTTCGGCGGCCAGCCTGCAGGGCCAGCGGGAGGCTTCGTTCAGCAACGAGCGGCGCATCCTCAACCCCAACGGCTACCAGAACCCTTATACCCAGCAGAGCACGCTGGGCTACCAGTATCAGGTGGGCACCCGCACGCTGTTCTACGCCGATGCCGTGTTCAACCGCTCGTTTAACCTGCTGCGGCTGGCCAGTCTGAACGGGGCCGCCAACTACCCCGTAACCGACCCCAACAACGTGGTGGTGCGCACCGCGGCCCAGGCTGATGCCAGCCGCCCGATACCGATTCTGACCGACGCCGACGGCCCCTACGCCAACATCAATGGCCAGAAAGTGCGCGGCGTGGCCCGCGACATTATTGTGAGTGAAACGGCTGGCCGCTCGCGCTACCTGGCCCTCAACCTGAACCTGAAGCGCGACCTGCTGGCCGATGACAAGTACGGCTACCGCTTTAGCTACTCGCTGTCCAACCTCAAGAACGACACCGAGGACATCAACTTCCGGGCCCAGAACGCCAACCAGTACGGCACGGAATACGCCAACTCCATCAACGACCGCACCCACGTATTCAATGTCCTGGGATTCTACCAGCCCATTCGTAACCTGAATTTCAACGTAGCGGCGCTGGTGCAAAGCGGCCAGCCCATCAACCGCGTGGCCGGGGGCTATCCGGTGCCGGGTGCCTTCAACCCCGACGGCTCGCCGATACTCACCAACGACCTGAACGGCGACGGCAGCTCGTTCAGCACCGCCTACCTGGGCAACGCCGACCGGTTTCCGGGCGAAGGCCGCAACTCCGACCGGCTGCCCTGGTCGAAAACGATTGACGCGGGCCTGCAGTACAACTTCGTGTTTGGCGAGAAGCTGAGCCGAATCGAAATCCGGGCCGATGTGTTCAACGTGTTCAACACCCAGAACCTGAGCGGTTACGCCAACAACGCCACCCAGAGCAACCAGATTCAGGTGGGCCCCGAAGGCTCGGGCATCGTGCGCAAAAATGCCAGTGCCCCCCGCCAGTTTCAGTTCGGCGCCCGCTACGCGTTTTAGGCTGAATTGATAAGAACGATGTCATGCTGAGCGCAGCGTAGCGGAGTCGAAGCATCTCTACCGCTTCGTTATAATGCTAATCTGATGTAAGGATTACTACTGCGGTAGAGATGCTTCGACTGCGCTCCGCATGACACGGTCCTTGCGCCCTTGTAATTCCAATATGAAATTCTCCTTCTTATACCTTCCGGCCCTGGCTCTGCTGACTGCCTGCGGCGCGGGCGAGCAGGTTAAAACGCCCGAGCAGACACTGGCTCAGACCTGGCCGCAGATTGAGGCGGCGGGCAAGGGCCAGCCGGTGAGCATGATTATGTGGATGGGCGACCCGCTCATCAACAAATACATGCAGACCTACGTGAAGCCCGAGGTGCAGCGCCGCTACGGTATTGACTTGCAGGTTTCGGCTGGGCAAGGTGCCGGGTTAACCCAAACACTGGCCGCCGAGCAGCAGGCCGGCCAACTGAGCGAGGCCGATCTGGTCTGGATCAACGGGGAGACGTTTTACCAGCTCCGGCAGGTAAATGCGCTGCTCGGGCCCTTTGTGGACAAGCTGCCCAACGCGCGCCTGCTCGACCTCGAAAACCCGTTTATCAACACCGATTTCCAGCAGCCCATTGCCGGCATGGAGGCCCCCTGGGGCAACGTGCAGTTCAACTTCATCTACGACTCGGCGCGGGTGGCCAACCCGCCGAAGTCGTTTGCCGAGCTGCCGGCCTTCGTGAAGGCCAATCCCGGCCAGTTCACCATCCCGAACGAGTTTACGGGCATGACGCTGCTCAAATCGTGGATGATTGCGCTGTCGGGCGACCCGAAGCTGTTTGAGGGTAAGTTCGACGAGGCCGTGTACACCAAGTGGTCGGGCGAGCTATGGAAGGTCATCAACCAGAACAAGCGCTACTTTTGGAAAGAAGGCAACACGTTTCCGGAGCAGCTGGCGCCGCTGCATCAGCTGTTCGCCAACGGCGAGGTGGCTTTCACCTTCTCCAACAACGATGCGGAGGTAGATAATAAAGTCAACCAGAAAGTGTTTCCGGCCACGGCCCGTGCCTATGTGCCGGCTCCCGGTACCATCCAGAATTCGCACTACCTGGGCGTGGTGCGCGGGGCCCAACACCCCGAGGCGGCTATGCTGGTTATCAACTTCCTGCTTTCGCCCGAAGCCCAGCTGAGAAAGATGGACCCCAATGTGTGGGGCGACCATACGGTGCTCAACCTGGCCGCCCTCACACCCGAACAACAGCAGCAGTTTCAGCAGCTGCCCTCGCGCCGCTACGCTCCCAAGCGCGCCACCCTGCAGAACCTGGCCCTCATGGAGCCCGACCCCGAGTACATGACCCGGCTGTTCAAGGACTTTCGGGCGGAGGTGATGGAGAAGTAGCCGGGGGGCTGGGGAACCGGTAGAAGGCCGGGATAAAATAACGGCTCCGCGCTGCTGCGCTCAGCATGACGTTCCACTGTCGCCCAGCCGCCAGCTTTCTGATTCTGTATGAAACCCCTCAAACCCATTCTGCCGCTTTACGCTTTGCTCGTTATCGGCCTGCCGCTGGCGGGGCTGGGCTACGCGCTGCTGGGTAGTGTGGGCGTGGTAGGGCCGCTGGCGGCGGGGTTTACGGGGCGCTACTGGCAGGCGTTGGGCCACGAGACGGGCTTAGCTTACGCGGCATTGTACAGCCTCTGGATTGCGCTGGCCTCGGTGGGTATTTCGGTGGTGCTGGCGCTGGCGCTGGTGCTGCGGGCGCAACCTACGCTGCAGCGCGGGCCGCTGCCGGGGCTGCTGTACGTGCCGCTGGTAATGCCCGCGCTGGTGGTGGCCTTCTACCTATTTCAGCTGCTGAGCCGTAGTGGCTGGATCTCGCGCATCAGCTTCCGGCTGGGCCTGACGAACAGCCTGGAGGCCTTCCCGGAACTGGTGCAGGACGCGACAGGAGTGGGCATCATTCTGGCCCACGTGCTACTCACGTTTCCGTTCCTGACGCTGCTGTTCCAGGCCATCTATCAGGAAAGCCGGCTGGCCGAGCTGGGGCAGCTCACGAGTACGCTTGGGGCCAGCGCGAGCCAGTTTCGGCGGCGGATTGCCGCGCCGTTGCTGCTGCGCCGGGCCGCGCCTACATTGTTGCTCAGCTTCATTGCCACGCTCGGAGCCTACGATATTCCGCTGCTGCTGGGCCGCCCGTATCCGCAGATGCTGAGCGTGTTCATCATCACCAAACTCCAGCGCTTCGACCTGCGCGAGCTGCCCGCCGCCTACCTGGCCGGATTCCTGGTGGCTGCCGGGCTGCTGGGGCTTATTCTGGTGCTGTTGCGGCTGGTAAACCGGAGTAGGGTAGAGGCAGGGTGAGATGGGTAACAAACCGAATTGCGAAGAGCGATGTAGGGGCGGGGCTTGTTCCCCCCCGCCGGTTTAAGACCATTGTTTCACGATTAACGTTGGAGCGGCGCTAACGGCGGGGGGGGGGGAAAGCCCCCCCCCCCATTTGTTTAAAAAAATCCCCT
>NZ_JABKAV010000008.1 GCF_013377905.1 Hymenobacter terrestris | reverse complement strand
CTGCCCGGCCGGCCCCGGCTTCGTGTCGCTACAGGTCCACGATAATGGCCTGGGCCTCGACCTGCGCGAAGACCGCCAACTATTTACCATGTTCCAGCGCCTGCACGACCATGTGGAGGGCTCGGGCATCGGGCTGTATATGGTGAAGAAAATAGCCGAAAACGCCGGTGGCCGCGTTGCAGTTGAGAGCCGGTTGGGCGAAGGGTCGGTCTTCACGGTTTATCTGCCCGAATAAGGCGCGGCGCGGTCGGCTTTCGTGGTAGTGGGAATGCGCCGCAAAAAAACGGTAGCCATCCGGCCGCACTTTCTACCTTTGCATGCAAGGAGGCCCCGGCAGTTTCGGGGGTGGCGGCCGTTGCCGCGGCCGCAGTGCGCTCCTTCGCTTCCCGCCGCTCGTGCCGCAGCGGCCCCTACGACTCTATCCTGTGCAGCAACTCGAACAAAGCCTCAAATCCGCCCTCAGCGCGGCCATTCAACACGTATTCGGGGCCGATGTGCCCGCCGCGCAACTGCCTTTGCAGGCCACCCGCAAAGATTTCGCGGGCCAGTTTACGCTCGTTACCTTTCCGCTCACCAAAGCCCTGGGCAAAGGCCCCGAGCAAATCGGGCAGGCGCTGGGCGAATACCTGCTGGCCCACGAGCCGCGCGTATCCGGCTTCAACGTGGTGAAGGGCTTCCTCAACCTTGAAATTGCCGACAGCGAGTGGGTGCGCGTGTTCGAAGGGCTGCGTCAGCGGCCCGCGGGCGCGCCCGTGGCCACCGGTGGCCCGCAACGCGTGGTGGTCGAGTACTCGTCGCCCAACACCAACAAGCCCCTGCACTTGGGCCACTTGCGCAACAACTTTCTGGGCTACTCGGTGGCCGAAATCCTGAAAGCCACTGGCGCGGAAGTCACTAAGGCCAACTTGGTCAACGACCGGGGCATTCACATTTGCAAGTCGATGCTGGCCTACCAGCACTACGGCCAGGGCGAAACCCCGCAGAGCGCCGGCATCAAGGGCGACCACCTGGCGGGCAAGTACTACGTGCTCTTTGAGAAGCACTACCGCGAGCAGGTGCGTCAGCTCGAAAACGAAGGTGTGGCCCCCGACGTAGCCAAAAAGAAGGCCCCGCTCATGCTCGAAGCCCAGGACATGCTTCGGGCCTGGGAAGCCGGCGACGAGGCCGTGGTGAGCCTCTGGAAGAAGATGAACGGCTGGGTGTACGAGGGCTTCGATGCCACTTACCAGAACATCGGCGTCGATTTCGATAAGTTCTACTACGAGTCGCAGACCTACCTGCTGGGCAAGGAGCGGGTCGAGGAAGGTCTGCAGAAGGGCGTGTTCTTCAAGAAGGACGACGGCTCGGTGTGGGTCGACCTCAAGGAAGAGGGACTCGACGAGAAGCTGCTGCTCCGCGCCGACGGCACCAGTGTCTACATCACCCAGGACCTGGGCACGGCCGAGCTCAAGTTCGAGCACTTCGGCTACGACCTGAGCGTGTACGTGATTGCCGACGAGCAGAACTACCACATGCAGGTGCTGCGGGCCGTGCTCCAGAAGCTGGGCAAGCCCTACGCCGACGCCATTCATCATCTTAGCTACGGCATGGTGGATTTGCCCTCGGGCAAGATGAAAAGCCGCGAAGGCACTGTAGTAGACGCCGACGAGCTGGTGCGCGAAGTGGTAGCCGCCGCCGAAGCCGCCACCCTCGAAAAAGGCAAAACTGAGGGCCTGAGCGAGGACGAGCTAACCCGACTCTACCACATGCTGGGCCTGGGTGCCCTCAAGTACTACCTGCTGAAGGTGGACCCCAAGAAGCGCATGCTCTTCAATCCCGAAGAGTCGGTGAAGCTTGAAGGCGACACCGGTCCATTCATCCAGTACAGCCACGCCCGCATCTCCAGCATCCTGCGTAAGGCGGCCGAGCGCGGCGTTGGGCCCGACGGGCAGTTGACGGGTATTACCGAGTTGCAAGGCACCGAGCGGGACCTGATTCAGGAGTTGGCGCGCTACGATGCTGTAGTGACCGAAGCCGCCCGCGTGCAGTCGCCGGCCCTGGTAGCGCAGTTCGCCTACGACGTGGCCCGTGCCTACAACCGTTTCTTCGCCGAGGTGCCCATCATTGCCGAAGCCGACGAAATCAAGCGGGCTTTCCGCGTGGCCCTATCGGCCCAAACCGGCCGCGCCCTCAAAACCAGCATGGGCCTGCTCGGCATCGAAGTGCCCGAGCGGATGTAACAGCATCAGAGAAGCGAAAAGGCAAACCGAGCTGTTTGCCTTTTCGCTTCTCTGATGCTTCTCTTTTTTAGCTTCAATCTCATTCAACTTACCAGCTGCCCTATGAAAAGCGTTGCCGTGTACTGTGGCTCAGCCACCGGAACCAACCCCGCCTACCAGCGGCAGGCCGAGGAAATGGGCCGCCTGCTGGCCGAACGCGACCTGACGCTGGTGTACGGCGGCGGCCGCGTGGGCCTGATGGGCGTAGTGGCCGACAGCGTGCTGGCCCACGGCGGCAAAGTGGTAGGCGTGATTCCCGACTTCATGATGGGCAAGGAAATTGAGCACCGGGGCCTCACCGAGCTGCACATTGTGGCCAGCATGCACGAACGCAAGCTGCTGATGGCCGAGCGGGCCGAGGGCTTCGTGGCCATGCCCGGCGGCTACGGCACGCTCGAAGAGCTGTTCGAGGTGCTCACCTGGGGCCAGCTGGGCCTGCATCCCAAGCCAATCGGCGTGCTGAACGTGGAGGGCTACTACGACCACCTGCTGCGCGCCCTCGACCACATGGCCAACGAGGGCCTGTTGCGCCGTGAAAACCGCCAGCAGCTCCTGAGCCACCTCGAGCCCGCCGCCCTGCTCGACGCGCTGGCCGCCTACGTGCCCATCCCGGTCGAAAAGTGGCTGCGGCCGGGAGAGGAGTAAGCCCACGCCCCACTTGTCATTCAGAGCGAAGCGAAGAATCTCGCGGGCCAAAGTACTCCTACTATCAGGGGGTACTTTGGCCCGCGAGATTCTTCGCTTCGCTCTGAATGACAAACGGTTTGTTCAGCTTCAATCAATTCACGCAGTCACCAACTCCGGCACCCGGTACACCACGGCGTTGCAGTTCATGCCGGCCCCGACGGAGGCGAAAACCAGCACTTCGCCGGGCGTAATGGTGTAGCCTTCGAGTTGGCCTTTGGTCAGCAGATCGAGCAGGGTGGGGATGGTGGCCACCGAAGAATTGCCGAGCCAGGAGATGGTCATAGGCATGATGTCGGCAGGGGCGGGGGTGTCGCCGGCCAGGGCATAGAGGCGCTTGAGGATGGCTTCATCCATTTTGCCGTTGGCCTGATGAATGATCAGACGGCTCATATCGGCTACCTGTAGGCCCGCCTTCTCCAGACAGTCTTTAATGGCTTGGGGCACGGTTTTGAGGGCGTACTCGTAGAGCTTGCGGCCTTCCATCTGCAGAAACAGCTCGGTGCCGGTGTAGGCTGGGTTGCGCGAGGCGGCCATGCGCAGGAGTAGCGCCGCCTGGGCCGTATCGGAGCGCGAACTGTGAGCCAAGATGCCCGCCGCCGCGTCGGCGGTTTCGCGGGCCTCAAACAGCACCGCGCCGGCCCCGTCGGAGTAAATCATGCTGTCGCGGTCGTGCGGGTCGCACACGCGCGAGAGGGTTTCGGCCCCGATGACGAGCACCCGCTTGGCGTCGCCGGAGCGCAGGTAGTAGTCGGCCTGAATAACGCCCTGCAGCCAGCCCGGACAGCCAAAGGGCAGGTCGTAGGCCACGCAGTGCGGGTTTTGAATGCCGAGCTTGTGCTTGACGCGGGCGGCCAAGCTGGGCACGAAATCCGAGCGCCGGTTATCGGCGGTGATGTCGCCGAAGTTGTGGGCGACCAGAATATAGTCGAGTTGCTCGGGGTCGGCGGTGGGGCAGGAGGCAAACAGGTTCTGGGCGGCCAGCAGGGCCAGGTCGGAGGCCACCTGGTGGTCTTCGGCATAGCGCCGCTCGCGGATATCGGTAATCTGGGCGAAGCGCTCCACGATTTCGGCGCCCGGCTTGTCGAGCCGCTGGCCGTTGCCATCGAAAAAAGTGCTGTCAATAAAGGCATCGTTGCTGACGATGCGGGCCGGGATGCAGGACCCTGTTCCGGTAATGACTGAGTGCAAAGCCTTACGCATGAGCAGGTTGGGGTGAAGGAACTGGTGTGCTATTCAACGAAAGTAAGTGCTTTTTAGCTAGGGTTGAGCTCTGATGTTCAAAATTCCGGCTTTTATTAAGGCCGGTGCTGGCTGCCAACCTCACCCGAACATTCGGGGCATTAGGTGGGTTATCAGCCGCAAACTTCGCACTTACCGTATGAAAGTAGTACTTCTGCCAAGCCTGCTGCTCGTTTCCACGCTGGGCACGGGCAGTTGCAATTCACCCACTGTTACTACTTCCGTCACTCCCATTATCATGCCCGAATCAAGCTCTGCCGCCACTTCTGTTTACGATTTCACCCTAAATGACATCAACGGCCAGCCCGTGCCGCTGAGTCGTTACCGGGGCAAAAAGATGCTGCTCGTGAATACAGCCTCCGAGTGCGGCTACACACCACAGTACCAGGAGCTGGAGCAGCTCAGCCGCCAGCACGCCGACCAGGTAACCGTACTGGGCTTCCCGGCCAATAACTTCGGCGGCCAGGAGCCCGGCTCCGACGCCCAGATTGCCTCTTTTTGCGAGAAGAACTTCGGCGTTACGTTTCCGCTGTTCAGCAAGGTTTCGGTGGCCGGCCCCGATGCCGCCCCGCTTTTCCAGTACCTGGGCAGCAAGGCCCAAAACGGCGTAACCGACGAAAAGCCGAATTGGAATTTCTGCAAGTACCTAATTGATGAAACCGGGCATGTAGTGGCGTTCTTCCCCTCGAAAGCGAAGCCGATGGGCGAGGAACTACTGTCTGCTATCGGAAAGTAGAGGTATCAGAACGAGGTAGGGGCGGGGCTTGCCCCCGCCCGCCATTCGCGCCGTTGAACGAATCCGGTAGTACCGTGCCTGCGGCGGGCGGGGCTTGTCCCCGCCCCTACAGCGTTCTGATACCGGTTCTGGGCCCCACTCTATGCGCCATAACGGTTCTGGTATCTTCGCGGCAGTTCTACTAACTTCCCTGCACCCGATGCAAACCGTTATTTTCGACATGGACGGCGTGCTCGTCGATACCGAGCCCGTGCACCGCTACGCCTACTTCCGGCACTTTGAGGAGCTGGGCCTGGCCGTGACGGATGCCGAGTACGCTACGTTCACCGGCCGCTCGACCAAGAACGTGTACCAGCACCTGAAAGACCAGTATAGTCTGGCGCACGAAGTAGGGGAGTTGGTGCTGGCCAAGCGGGCGCACTTCAACCGCGCCTTCGACGAGAAGCCCGACTTCGACCTGCTGCCCGGCGTACGCGCCCTCATCGAAGATCTGCACCAACATGGCCTGGAAATGCTGCTGGCCTCGTCGGCTTCTCACTCCACCATCAACCGGGTAATGCAACGGTTTGCGCTGGCCCCGTACTTCAGCCACCTCATCAGCGGCGAAGATTTCGCCCGCTCCAAGCCCGACCCGGCCATTTTCGAGCATGCCGCCGCCGAAGCCCGCTCGCCCGCGGCCGAGTGCTTGGTTATCGAGGACTCGGCCAACGGCGTGGCGGCTGCCAAGGCCGCGGGCCTCTACTGCATCGGCTACAACAGCATCCACTCGCCCAGCCAGGATTTGCGGCTGGCCGATTTGGTGGTGGCCGATTTCGGAGAGTTGAGTGCCGCCCGGATTGCCACGCTGGCGTTGAATTAGCGTTTAATTTTGCGGCGTAGAAGCGGAGCTTTAGGAGAGGGTGGGCGTCATGCTGAGCGGAGACGCAAGCCGAAGTCTAAGCATCTCTACCGCTTCTCTATAGCGAATTTCCGATGGCAGGGTAGCACAGCAACAGAGCTGCTTCGACTCCGGCTTGCACCTCCGCTAAGCATGACAAATTATTTCCGCCTCATCACCCCAAAAACACCCCATGACCTTTTCTGCTAAAGCCTGGGTTTCGGCGTTTCGGCCGCGCACGTTGCCGTTGGCGCTGGCCAGCATTATGGCCGGGGGCTTTCTGGCGGCCAGCCACGGGCAGTTCCGGCCCGTGGTGGTGGCGTTGGCGGCCCTTACGACTGTGCTGCTCCAGATACTAAGCAACCTCGCCAACGACTACGGCGACTCGCAGAACGGAGCCGACAGCGTGCACCGCGAGGGGCCGCTACGGGCCGTGCAGAGCGGCGCGATTACGCCCGCCCAGATGCGCCGGGGCATGGGGCTGTTCGGGGCGCTGTCGTTGGGCAGCGGGGTGCTGCTACTGTGGGTGGCGCTGGGTGCGGCCGGGGCGTGGGTGTTTCTGGCGTTTCTGGTGCTGGGGCTGTTGGCCATCTGGGCGGCCGTCAACTACACGGCGGGCAGCAAGCCCTACGGCTACGCCGGGCTGGGCGACTTATCGGTATTCGTGTTTTTTGGGCTGGTGGGTGTGTGCGGCACCTACTTTCTGCAGGCCTACAGCCAGGTGCCCACTATTGCGCAGGCGTTGCCGTGGCCGGTGCTGCTGCCGGCGGCGGCGCTGGGCTGCTTCGCTACGGCCGTGCTCAACGTGAACAACATCCGCGACATCCGCTCCGATGCGCTGGCCGGTAAAATCACGATTCCGGTGCGGCTGGGGCCGGTGCAGGCCCGCCGCTACCACTGGCTGCTGCTGGCGCTGGGCTTTACGGCGGCCGTACTCTACGTGGCCTTCACCTACCACTCGCCCTGGCAGTGGCTGTTTTTGCTGAGCGCCCCGCTGCTGCTGCGCAACGCCCGCGCCGTGTGGCAGCGCCAGGACTCCAAGCAACTCGACCCGTTGCTCAAGCAAATGGCCTTCACCACGCTAGTTTTCACGCTGCTGTTTGGGCTGGGGCAGGTGCTGTAGATTGGGAAGTATCTGCTGGGCCACGCCCAGCACCAAACCACCGAAATCTACACGCATGTTGCCCAACGCACCCGCCCGGCTTCCCCACTCGACATCCTCGGCCTTTGACTGGCAAGTAGCGGATAGCAAACTAAATTTGATATGCTATCCGCTACTCACTTGCGTACTAAGAAAAAATACCCGCTATTCGGGCAACCGCTGAGTAGCGGGTATCATAATGTTAGCACCAATAGTATGACGACAACGATAACCAATATAATTACTAACGAACTTCTCAATCCGACTTTTGAGATGACACGACAGTATTTAAAAATATTGGAAGTCAAATATGAAGACAACAAACCTAAAATCGCAAAAATCGACTTTCAGGAAAATCAAGCGAGAGCATATGTAGAAGTAAAAAATGAAAGCTTTTATCTTGAATTTATTTTAGACACGACTGACAATGTGGAATTAACTGGTATAGACACATTGCCATTTGTTGGAATTAGTTTTATGCCGACTTCGGAAGAGTTTACTACAGAAGAGTTGTTGAAAATCACTTCTGTTAAGCCGTCAAAGACAATTACAAAAGGCGACTTTTTTTCAAATGGAAAATTTGAATACACTTACAACGGAATTGAATTTGAAACCTTTTCAGAGCCAGGACGAATTGAAAGAAAACTAAATTACTTATTGGACATTTTAGAAACAGACATTGAAGGAATTAAACTGCTTTCAAAACAGACAAGCAGTAAAGACATATTTGTAACAATTGTTTATCATATCGGAAACGAAAATTTTACAGGACTTTATCTTGAGATTGATATAATAAACAGATTATCAAAACTTGGACTTGAACTTACGTTTGACATTTATGCAACAGGTGGAAAATTTACGACAGAATAGAACTACTGGTGCTAACATGGGTTTGGCAAAAGGCGGGTTAACTCGCTTCGTAGAAACATTTGTGGAAGGTTCAACATTTGTGCTTCGTATGAACATTTGTGCTGAAAATCCCGCGCTTCGCCAAGCCCAAAACCGTTAGCATAACAACTAAAGCAAAGCGGCCGCTGCTTCATCAGAAGCAGCGGCCGCTTTGCTTTAGTTATCCGAAGTGTTCTAGATGCTTACTGCTTGCTTGGCATCACTTTCTTAACCAACCGAACCACCTGGTCAATCAGAAAACCCAGAATAAGTCCGCCGATACCGCATGCTACCACTTTGGCCAGCCAGGCAAGTATTGGCACTGAGGCTAGCGCCAGTTCCAGCTCGTGGAGCAGGTGGGCGGTGTAGGGGATGCCGTGGGCAATGATTTCGGCCCCCACCCACAGCATGGCGGCGGTACCCACATAGCTGAGGATGCTCAGGAAGTTGGGCATGAATTTCACGATACCGCGGCCGAATTTCTGAACGCCGGGGCTGCCTTCTTTCTGCGCCAGGTGCAGGCCGATATCGTCGGCCTTCACAATCAGGCCCACAAAGCCGTACACGGCCACGGTAATAAACACGGCCACGGTCAGCATCACGACAATCTGGTTCACCAGCGGCGAATCGACTACCTGGCTGTAGGCAATAGCCATAATTTCGGCCGACAGGATAATGTCGGTGCGCACGGCGCCGGCTACCCGTTCTTTCTCCAGCTCCTCCGGCGTAATGTTCTGCACCTGGTCGGCTTCCGGGTCTACTTCGGGGTGCTTGCTGAACATGGAGTGCACCTTCTCGTAGCCTTCGTAGCACAGGTAGGCGCCGCCCAACATTAAAATAGGCGTGATGGCCCAGGGCGCAAAATACCCCAGTACCAGCGCCGCCGGTGTGAGGATGAGCAGCTTGTTGAAGAGTGATTTTTTGGCAATCTGGAAGATGATGGACAGCTCGCGGGAGGGGTTCAGGCCTACCACGTATTTGGGCGTCACGGCCGTATCATCAATCACGATGCCCGACACCTTGCCAGTCGTTTTGGCCACCTGCGCCGGTACATCGTCCAGGCTGGCCGCACTGACTTTCACCAAAGCCGCCACATCATCTAGTAAAGCAAAAAGTCCGGAGGCCATAAAGTGGGTTGAGTGATTGGGGTGTAAAGGTCGTTTGGAAAGCCAAAAGAACGTCATGCTGAGCGAAGCCGAAGCATCTCTACCGCTTCGTTGCAGTTGTTCGACGAAGCAGTAGAGATGCTTCGGCTTCGCTCAGCATGACGTTTTGCTTGATTTTAAGTGCTTTCTAAACAGCTTCATTGGGGTGATATGGTGGCGTGTCTTTGCGCCTCCTCGTTGAATGATGCCCTTTACGCTTCCTGCGCCTGAATGGCCGTCAGCAGCACCGTATTGTAGATGTCATCTACTGTGCAGCCGCGGCTGAGGTCGTTTACAGGTTTGTTGAGGCCCTGCAGCATAGGGCCGATGGCCAGGGCCCCGGTTTCGCGCTGCACGGCTTTATAGGTGTTGTTGCCCGTGTTCAGGTCGGGGAAGATGAGCACGCTGGCTTGGCCAGCTACCGGCGAGCCGGGCAGCTTCTGCTGGCCCACGGCCAGGTCGACGGCCGCATCGTACTGGATGGGGCCTTCGACGAGCAGATCGGGGCGCAGCTGCCGCACTAGGGCCGTAGCCTCGCGCACCTTGTCTACATCGGTGCCCTCGCCCGAGGTACCCGATGAGTAGGAAAGCATGGCCACCCGCGGCTCGATGCCGAAGCGCCGGCTGCTTTCGGCTGATGAAATGGCAATTTCGGCCAGTTGGGCGGCGGTGGGGTTGGGGTTCACGGCGCAGTCGCCGAACACGGCCACGCGGTCGGGCAGGCACATAAAGAACACCGACGACACCACCGACACGCCCGGCTTGGTTTTGATGAACTGCAGCGCCGGCCGAATGGTGTGCTGCGTGGTGTGCGCCGCCCCCGACACCATGCCGTCGGCCAGCCCCTTGTACACCAGCATCGAGCCGAAATACGACACGTCGGTCATCAGGTCGCGGGCCATTTCCAGGTTCACGCCCTTGCTCTGGCGCAGCTCGTGCAGCGTCTGGGCAAATTCGGGGGCTAGTTCGGAGTTTTGGGGGTTGATGAGCTGGACCCTCGCCGGGTCGAGGGGGCGGCCCAGGCGGCGGGAGGCGGCCAGTATCTGGTCGGGCTCGCCAAGGATGATGAGTTCCACCACGTCCTGCTCCAGCAGCCGGGCGGCCGCCAGCAGCACCCGGTCGTCGGTGCCCTCGGGCAGCACAATGCGCTTGCGCTGGGCTCGCGCACCCTGCAGCAGCTGGTACTGGAACATGTGGGGCGTGAGGCCTCGGGGGGCGAACGTGCTCAGCTCCTGCAGCAGCCGGGTGGTATCGAAGTGGCGCTCGAATGTTTGGATGGCAAGCCGGATTTTGCTTTCCTGTCCCGGCCCGATGCGCGACTGAATGCGGCCCACGCGGGTAGTCGCCTCAAACGTGCCCGGCTCGACCAGCACAATGGGCACCACCTCGGGCAGGCCCTCAATCAGGCGCAGCACCGACTCCTCGGGCCGGTAGCCGCCCGAGAGCACCAGCCCGGCCACGCGGGGGTAATTGGCCGAAATATTGGCCTGCAAGGCAGTAAGCAAGATGTCGGCCCGGTCGCCGGGCGTAATGATGAGCACGTTTTCCTGCAGGCGCAGCAAAAAGTTGGGCACCTGCATGGCCCCATTGATGAAGTGGTCGACGGGGTTGGCCAGCAGCTCGGCCCCAAACAGTACCTCACCGCCCAGCTGCTCCTGAATTTCGCGCATCGTAGGGCTGCGCAGCGCCTGGCTTTCGGGAATAACGGCCAGCAGCGTGTCTGGCGGCAGCTGGGCGGCCAACCGGGCCTGCACCTCGGCCAGCTGCTCGGGCGGCACCCGGTTGAGCACCAGCGCCAGCACCCGCACATCCTCGTTTTCGGCGTCGCGCCTAACAGAAAGGGCCGCATCCACGAGCTGGTCGACTGTTTTACCCAGGCCCGACATCAGCAGCATCACCGGAATACTGAGCGTGCGGGCCACCTGCCAGTTTAGGTCCAGCTCCAGCGCCAAGCCGGTGCCTACAAAATCGGTACCCTCGACTACCACAAAATCATGGGCCTCCTCAATCTGCTTGTAGCGGTGAATGATGGTGTCGAGCAGCTGGCCGGTGCGGCCGCTTTCGAGCAGGCGCAGGGCCTGCTGGCCGGTGTAGGCGTAGGTATCGGCGTAGGGCTGGGGCAGCTGGAAGTGCCGGAGCACCGTGTCGATGTGGGCGTCGGGCTGGTCGGGGCTGCCATCGGCCGGGGTGATGATGGGCTTGAAGTAGCCCACCTTCTGGGCCTGGCCCAGCAGCAGGTTCACCAGCCCCAGGGTCAGCACCGATTTGCCGCTGTAGGGCTCGGCGGTGGCAATGTAAACGGCTTTGCTCATGAGTCGGGAGATTTTCGCGCGAAGATTCGCGGAGAAAGAGAACTGCAAACGCTCCGCACCGGCAAAAATACGCACTACCCGCCCGCCGGCCCGATTTGTCGGTTGGCGGCCATTCTTTACCTTGCCGCCGGTTGAGCCCCGGCCGCCAGCGCGGCGGTTAGCCGGGGCCGCCTACGTAAGGTACTGGTATGAATAGTTCGGTGTGGCTTATTGGCCTGGGCGGCTTCATCGGATCGGTGAGCCGGTATTGGGTGCAGCAGTATTTTCTGCGGCTGATGCCGGGTGCCTTCCCGCTCGGCACGTTCGTGGTAAACGTGCTGGGCTGCCTGCTGATTGGCCTGTTGCTGGGCGCTTTCGAGCGGCACACCGCCGTGCCCGCGCCCTGGCGCCTGTTCCTAACGACTGGCTTCTGCGGAGGCTTCACTACCTTCTCTACCTTCGCTTACGAAAGCGTGGCACTGGGCCGCACCGGCGAGTTGCTGCTACTGGCCTTGTATGCCACCGGTAGCCTGCTGCTGGGCATGCTGGCGGCCTTTCTGGGCTTGTGGGCGGCCCGGTTTATCTAGCTCCAGTCATGCTGCGCTGAATGCAAAAAAGCCTCAAAAACTGCATCTGCGAACAGATTTACAGCTTTTGAGGCTTGCTTAAGAGGAAGAATCTAGTCCTTCCTAGTACCCGGAGCCGGAATCGAACCGGCATATCTCTCGATATCGGTGTTTGAGACCGACGCGTCTACCAGTTCCGCCATCCGGGCGTCTATTCCGTTCCGATAGGTAGCTTAGGAACGGGCTGCAAACTTAGAAAGAGATTCGCGAATGCGCAATAGGTAGCGCTTTTTGAGGTAGTAGGTTCGCACCTGCTGCAATGCCTGGGGGCGGGCATCACCGGGTAGCCCTTCGTAGCCGGCCAGCACCGGCTCGATGCCGACATCGAGCGTATCGCTCAGTGTGTTAACTTCCGTTTCGACCTTGTTTACGATGGTTGGATCGGGCTCAAACTCCAGCTCCATCAGCTGCTCATTCAGGTCCATTACCTCCATTAAAAAATCGGGCGGCAGGGCCTGTTTACCTTCTTCCAGCAGGCCGTGGCGGGCCAGAATGTAGGACATACGCTGGTCGGGGTGGCTGAGCGTACGGTAGGCGTCGGTATTGAGCGTAGCCAAATGCAGAATTTCCTGCTGCTTCTCGGCGCTGGCCGTGCCGTGGAAATCGGGATGGTACTCCCGGCTCAGGGCGTAATATTTGCGCTTGAGCGCCGCCTCATCGGGCCGAAACGTTTCGGGCAGTTCGTAGAAATCGAAGTAGTTGGACGTTTCGGGCATAGGGTTGGGGCAAGTAGGGGCGGGCCATCGGGGCGCAGGGCTGTCGGGTTCAACCCGTAGCCGGATAGATAGGTTACGGTACCCGGCCGAAAAGGGAAGCCGGATTATGCTCTGGCCGGGCCAGGCAGTACGGCCGGCTGCACCGAGAAGGCCAGCGGTGGGGCCGCAAACAGGGCCTTGGTAGCCGGCCAGACCTGCCCGAACAGGGCCGAGCGGCGGTAAGCGTTCAGCGCCTCGGCCGATTCCCAGTGGCTGTGCGTGCAGTACACCCGTGGGTCGTCGGCGTCCTGCCACAACTCCAAGTGGCAGCAGCCCGGCATTTGCCGGATCTGGTCCTCTGAGTCCTGAAAAATGCGCAGGAAGGCAGGTACGTGCTCGGGGGCGAAGGTGAGGCGAACAATCCGAATCAGCATCGGCTCAGCAAATGAAGGTAATTGTGTGTAACCGGCACAACTGTCATAGTGGCCGATATTTATTAACATAATGTAAGCACGGAAGTTATTTTCCTCTTTAGTAAGCTATTAAGCCGTATTTTCTTCAGCCTAGATAACGCACATCCACCTGCGAGTCGAAGTGAAGGCCTAACAATTCGGAGGCATTGCCCTGGTTGATACCGATGCAAAGTTGGTCTTGGCTGTTGAAGATGCACACTGCCTCGCCCGGGTCGGCAGCCTGGAAGTGGGGCGCAACGGAGCGCACGGTTTCGCGGGCGAAGTGGATAGTGAAGGGTCGGTCGCGGCCGATAACTTCCAGGGCCGAGCGGGAAATATTGGTTATCAGGTTGCCGTAGTGGTCGACGTGCACCACGTGGCCCGTAATGCGGTTGTCCTGCAGGCGCAACTGGCGGTTGAGCAGCTGGTAGGGTTCGGCCAGCTCCGGGCCGAGGTCGATTAGCGGCAGGCCCTGGGCCAGATGCACGGCAGCGGGTACCAGCAGGTCGCGGGTGGGGGAGGCAGTGGGCTGCTCACCGGCGCTGAGTCGCACCATTTCTTCGGGGGCTCCGTCGCAGATTAGAGGCAGCAGGCCGTTGTCGGCGGCCACGAAGTAGTGGCCCTGGAAGCGGGCGGCCAGCCAAGCGGCGTGCGGGGCGCCCAAATCGTTCACGCCTACCAGGTGCACGGTGCCGGCCGGAAAATCGGCGTACACAGCCCCCAGCACGTGCACGGCGTGGGCAATGTTGAACGGCTCGATGCCATGGGTGAGGTCGAGTACCGGCAGCTCGGGGGCCAGCTGCAGAATCCGGGCCTTCACGGCGGCCACGTAATGGTCGCGGTAGCCGAAATCTGACAGAAACGTAATCAAGCCCATGACCGGAAATTGGGAGTTATTCGTACTATTGCTTTGTTCCCCGTGGGGGTGGCAAAAGTAGCCCTTTTGCCCGGAACCAAGTAGGGCAACGATAACCGGGCTTTCGCTGTTATACACAGCAGGAGCCCTCATTTGCCGGGCGCTCAACCCCTTATTTATCTCTTCCCGCTTTTAAAATCTCCTAGTTTGGTCGAAAAAGTCATCACGTTGGAAAATGTGTCCCTGGTGGAGTTCCTGGGACCCGATAACCAGAACATCCGCCAGCTTGCGGCGGCTTTCCCGGGTAGCAAAGTCGTCTCCCGGGGCAACGAAATCAAAATTCAGGGCCAGCCGGCCGTTATCAACCGCATCAACGAGATTCTCTCAGCCCTCATCGAGCACTACCACGAGTACGGCACCATTACTGATAAAACGGTGAGTCAGTACCTTTCTTCGGCCAATGAAGAGGTGGAGGAGGCCCGTATGGCGGCCGCGCCCGACGTTATTCTGTTCGGGGCTAAAGGCGGCGTTATCAAGGCCCGCACCGCCAACCAGCAGCGGTTGGTTGATGCCGTGATGAAGAACGATTTGGTGTTTGCGCTCGGGCCGGCCGGTACGGGCAAAACCTACATTTCGGTGGCCCTGGCCGTGCGCGCCCTCAAAAACAAAGAGGTCAAGAAAATCATCATCTCCCGCCCCGTAGTGGAGGCCGGCGAAAGCCTGGGTTTTCTGCCCGGTGATATGAAGGAGAAAGTCGACCCCTACCTGCGGCCGATTTACGACGCGCTGGAAGACATGCTGCCGCCCGAGAAGTTCAAGTTCTACATGGAGAACAAGACCATCGAAATTGCGCCCTTGGCCTATATGCGCGGCCGCACGCTCAACCACGCCTTCGTGCTGCTCGATGAAGCCCAGAACACCACGCCTTCGCAGTTGAAGATGTTTCTGACCCGTATGGGCCCCCACGCCAAGGTGATGGTGAACGGCGACCGGAGCCAGATTGATCTGCCCACCAAGCAGAAATCCGGCCTCAACCAGGCTCTTGATATACTGCGCGACGTGCCCGGTATTGGCTTCATCGAAATGACGGCCGACGACGTGGTGCGCCACCGGCTGGTAAAGGAAATTGTGCTGGCCTACGACCAGTTTGATACCGAGCAGGAGCAGGAGCGCGCCGATCAGGCCAACCGCCCCGTGCGCCCCGCCCAGCGCCGCGGGGAGTAGGCTTTTTAGCTTATAACCTTTCACCTCTGTCAACCAGCAGATTTGGCGTGACCATAAGAATTTTCACCGAAAAAAAGCGGCGACCCAGTTACGGGTCGCCGCTTTTTTTGTGCCCGGTTAAATGCTGGCCGCGTATTTTCACGCTTCACCATCCCCTTCTATTTACACTATGCAAGTCCGCCGCATTACCACCGAAGCCGACCTGGAAGCGGCGTTAGCCATTCGCCACATCGTGTTTGTGCTGGGCCAGAACGTGCCCGCCGACCTGGAGCATGACGCCCACGACCGCACCGACGCCACCCACTATCTGGCCCTCACGGCCGCCGGCCAGCCCTGCGGTGCGGCCCGCTGGCGCCTTACCGAAGCCGGCGTGAAGCTGGAGCGCTTCGCCGTGCTGGCCGAGTACCGCAACCAGCAAGCCGGGGCGGCCCTGCTCACCGCCGTGCTCCGCGACGTGCAAGCTGCTCATCCGGCCGCCCTGGTGTATCTGAACGCCCAACTGCCTGCCGTGCGTTTCTATGAGCGCCACGGATTCACGAAAGCGGGTAATCTGTTTGAGGAAGCTGGTATCGGGCACTACAGGATGGCGCTAAAGAAAGGTTGAGGGAACGAAGTGCGGCACGACCGTGGAGTATTGCGGCGTTTTTTGCGCTGGCATGATACCCTCGGCCTTTGTTGTTTCATAGATTTTCTACACCTTGATTATCAACTGCCTGCCCTAGCCAAACCGCCCGGTCGAAAGCTGTCAGCTATCCGCTAAAAGCTAACAGCCAAGAAGCGTATGCAAGTCAAATGGGCCCCGAATGCCTTCGTGCGCCTTGTGCTGCCGCTGATGGCCGGCATTCTGACGTATTTGTATTATGGCGCAACGTTGCCCGACCTCTGGCCGCTGCTGCTGGGGCTGGGGGCGCTGTTTGCCGGCGTGCAATGGTGGGCGGCCCGGCAGCCCCAACCCGGCCCGACCGATGCCGCCGGGCTGCTGGCAGTGCTGGCCCTGTACATAGCCGGCCTCACGCTCACGCAGCAGGCCACCGAGAGCCGGGCGGCCAACCACCTGTACCGTTTCGGCGACGAGATTGAATTTTACCGGGCCGTGGTGGACGATTACATCGTGCGCCGGCCCGCTACCTATGCCACTACCGTGCGCGTGTCGGCGGTGCGGGTGGCCGGGCAATGGCGGCCGGCAGTGGGCGGCATCCGCGTCTCTATCCCGCTCACCGACTCGCTGCCCGCCCCGCAGTATGGCGACGTGTGGCTGGTGCGCGGCGCGCCCGCTCCAAGCAAGGCCCCGCTCAACCCCGGTGAGTTCGACTACCGCCGCTATCTGCAGTACCACCAGGTGTACCACCAGCAGTTCATCCACCCCGACCAGTACCAGCGCATTGATGTAGCGCCGCCGAGTGTGCTGCGGGCGGTGGCCATGCGGGCGGCGCGGGTGGTGGAGGGCGTATTTAAGCGCTACGTGGGGGCCAAACGCGAGTACGCGCTGGCTTCGGCGTTGGTACTGGGCCTCAAAGACGACGTGGACCAGCAGACCAAGGAAGCCTACGCCAGCACCGGTACTACCCACATTATGGCCGTTTCGGGCCTGCAGGTGGGGCTGTTGTTTGGGGCCGTGAGCTGGCTGCTGGGGTTGCTGCCCGGCCGCCGTGGACCGCTTATGCGGCTGGCCACGGCGCTGGCCGGGCTGGGCGTTATCTGGAGCTACGCCTTCCTCACGGGCCTCTCGGCCTCGGTGCTGCGGGCTACGGTTATGTTCTCGTTTCTGATTGTAGCCCGCGCGTTTGGCCGCCAGACCTCGATGTACAACCTGCTGGCCGTGGCCGCGTTTTTTCTGCTCTGCTACGACCCGTACCTACTCTGCGACGTGGGCTTTCAACTCTCGTTTCTGGCCGTGCTCAGCATTGTGTATCTGCAGCCGCGCATTGCCACTTGGCTGCACCCAAAGGCTTATTTCCTGGCCCGGCAGCGGCCCTGGCAGCCGCAGGCGGTGCAGCGGCTCTGGAAATGGACAGGAGTAGGGCTTGATTGGGTGTGGAAAGCTACGGCGCTGTCGTTGGCGGCCCAGGTGGCTACGTTTCCGCTGGGGTTGTTTTATTTCCACCAGTTCCCACTCAGCTTCCTGCTTTCCAACCTTGTGGCCGTGCCCATTTCCAGCTTGGCCGTGTATGTGGGTCTGGTGCTGCTGGTCCTTAAAGGTGTTGGCTGGGTGCTGGGGCTGGTTTCTGCTTCCGCTGCGTATGGCTTCGACTACCTGATCAAAGGCCTGGCGTGGGTGTTTGAAAACATGATTTGGCTGTTCAACGAATACATTTTCCTCATTGGCCGCTCATTGCCCGGGGCGCTGGTGTCGGGCATTCACATTACGGCTCCGCAGGCCTGGCTGGTATTCGGGGTGATATTGGCCCTGCTGGCTTTCTTGGCCCTTAAAGGGTTGCAATGGCTGGTGCTGGCCTGCACATTTATGGGTGTGTTTGCCGGCAGCCGGGTGTGGGCTGCCCGCCGGCTGGCCCCCGACGAGCAGTTGGTGGTGTACAGCATTCCGCGCCGCTCGGTGGTGGGCTTCTGGCAGGGCGCGGCCGCCGATATTGTACCCCTCGATTCGCTGCCGCTCACCGAAACCGAGCGTACCTACCGCATTGTGCCGGGCAGCATTCGGCGCAACGCCCGGCGCGTAAACTACTGGCCCGGCTGGCGGGGTGGGCCGGTGCCGGCGTTGGTAGCCGAGCCGGGGTTGGTGCTGGCCGGCTGGCGCGGCCGGCAACTGGCCTTCATCAGTGGGCGGCTCAGCGGCAGCACTGCGCCGTTGCCGGGGTTGGAGGCCGTGGTGATGCGCCGCAATGCCCGCGTGCAGCCCGCCGAAGTAGCCGCTTTGTTCGGCACGGGCCCGCGAATCGTTTTCGACTCGAGCTGCAAAAGCTGGTACGTGTCCCGCCAGGATTCGCTGTTCCGGGCCGCCGGTTTCCGTACCCACGATGTAACGCTGGCGGGGGCCTTTGTGGTGAGCAGCCAGCTGTAGGAACTCAAAATACCGCCCGGCAGTAGCCGGGTTTCGCACGTAGTTCGTATTATAGTAGCATCAATTTTGCTAGGTTTGGATTTCCGACCTTTTTTTGGCTCAGCCCGGCCCCTCGCTGCTTGCACCCACCGGCCCTTTTGCTGACCCCCATCCTTGCCCCACCCATTCCGACTATGGAAGACATGCCCACTCAGCAACTAGAAGAACTGCGCTATATCCGCTACGACGTTCAGGAATCCATTGGCTACATTACCCTTAACCGCCCCGACAAGCGCAATGCGTTAAATGCCAATGTTGTTACCGAGCTCAAGCAGACTTTTGCCTACGCCGAGGAAGATGAGGCCTGCAAAGTCATCGTGTTGCGGGCCGAGGGTGACGTATTCTGCGCCGGCGCCGATTTGGGCTACATTCAGGAGCTACAGAGTTTCGGCTACAACGAGAACTTGGCCGACTCGACCCACCTCATGCAGCTGTTTCATCAGATTTACACCCTCAACAAGGTGGTAATCGGGCAGGTGCACGGCCACGCGCTGGCCGGCGGCTGCGGGCTGGCTACCATCTGCGACTTCGCCTTTACGGTGCCGGAAGCGAAGTTCGGCTACACCGAAGTGAAAATCGGGTTTCTGCCGGCCATCGTCAGCATTTTCCTGCTGCGCAAAATCGGCGAAACCCGCACCAAGCAGCTGCTACTTACCGGCGACGTAATTCCGGCCGATAAGGCCCTGGAATATGGGTTGGTGAACTTTGTAGTGCCCCGTGCCGAGCTGGCCGACAACGTGTACCGCTTTGCCCGCCGACTGTGCGTCGAAAACTCGGCCCAGAGCATGGAAACCACCAAAGAAATGATGGCGCGCCTGCCCGAAATGCCTCTCGAAGACAGCCTGCGCTACGCCGCCCGTATGAACGCCGATGCCCGTAGCTCCGACGACTGCCGCCGTGGCATTGCCGCCTTCCTTAACAAGGAAAAGCTGACCTGGGATAATTAGCAAGTGTGGCGATACTAAAGGAGTCCGTGCTGCTACGCATCGTCGAGGCAGAACGGATTTTTTTTGTTTTCGCTACATCACCTGCTAAACCTTCTCTCTTTTTCGCTGGTTAGGGCTACTATGACAACGCTGGGTGCCGTAGCCGTTACGACGGCTACTTTTTTGGGAATGGAGTTCGTGGCCTGGTTCATGCACCGGTTTGTGCTGCATGGGCCGCTGTGGTTCCTGCACCGCTCACACCACGTGCGCCATCCGCACCGCTTCGAGCGGAATGACTTCTTTTTCCTGTTTTACGGCTCGCTTTCGATGCTGCTCATCATATCCGGCGCCGAAAGCCACGACTTTCGGTTCTGGATGGGCGTGGGCATAGCCAGCTATGGTACGCTGTACTTTTTTGTGCACGATGTGTTGATTCATGGCCGGCTACGCTTCTGGCGCAAGTCGCGCAGTACGTACTTGCGGGCCCTGAACATGGCCCACAAAATGCACCATAAAACCACCGGCCGCGACGGTAGCGAGGAGTTTGGCCTGCTGTGGGTGTCGCCCCGATATTTCCGGCTGGCGCTACGGCGGCCTGCGCCTACTCGGGTGTTGAAGTCCTCAAAAGCGGTTAGTTAGCTAATAGCTGGTCATTCATTCGCGGAACAGCCCCGGGCACTGGGTTGCTGTCAGGCTTATACTTCCTCTTCCCCTAAACAAAGGCTAACGGCTACCAGCTAATGGCTAACGATTCATAACAATGGGGTATTTTTCCATTTCCGATCTAGAGCAGCTTTCGGGCGTTAAAGCGCACACCATTCGGGTGTGGGAGCAGCGCTATGGCATTCTGCAGCCCGCCCGCACTGCCACCAACATCCGCACTTACTGCGAAGACGACTTACGCCGGCTGCTGAACGTAGCCACGCTCTGCGACCGGGGCTACCGTATTTCCAAGGTAGCAAGTCTGAGCGAGGAAGATCTTTCGACAGCTGTGCTGGCCGGCAATGATGCAGCGCATAACTACTGTCAGCGCGTAAACGCGCTGCTGGCCGCCATGCTGGCCATGGATGAGTGCCAGTTGGTTTACCTGCTCGATCAGGCCATTCAGCAATTAGGGCTCGAAGAAGCCATACTGCGGGTTGCGTATCCGTTTCTGCAGCGCATCGGGATTATGTGGCAGGCCGGAACCGTTAATCCGGCGCAGGAGCATCTGATAACCAATTTGCTACGCCAGAAAATGCTGGCCGGTACCGATGCCCTGCCGCCAGTGTCGCCGGCTTCGGCCCGGCGCTGGGTGCTGTTTCTGCCCGAGCGCGAAATGCACGAACTGGCCCTGTTGTTTATGAACTACGTGTTGCGGGCTCGCCAGCATCATGTGCTGTACCTGGGCCAGAACCTGCCCGCTGCCGAGTTGCAAGCCGTGTGTGTCAGCTACCAGCCCCATGCCCTGCTGACGGTAATGACTGCCGTGCCCGAGCGTGATGAAGTAGGCAATTTCGTGCAGCAGCTACGCAGCTATTGCCCTGGCACCGAGCTGTACCTCTATGGCCCGTTAGCCCAGCTGGATTTCCCGCTTCCCCCTGAAACTACCCGCTTGGCCCTGATTACCGACTTTATTGCCTTGGCGGATGTCGGTGCGGGAGCGGTTAAGGTATAGCGTTGCAAACCGCTGTGGCCGCCCCACCGTATCTCAGTTGGCCAATGATGCCGGTATAATGTTGCTGGGAAAGCGCAAGCCAGCACTGTTGAAAACGGGCCTGAACACCAGAACCAAATTTTATGAAAGCTAAAATGGCCTTGGCGGCCCCTAGAGCTTGATACCAATTGGTTGTGCAAAATAAATTGCCCTGTTCTCGTACTTTTTGGCGGTGCCTGCGTATATTTGTTTAACATTTGGCCACCAAAAGCTAAACAGCATGACCTCTCTCGAATTCACTGACCAGGTACAGAAGATTTCTTATTCGCTGAAGCCGGTGGCGATGAACCTGACGCGCGACGCCGACGACGCCAAAGACCTCGTGCAGGAAACCCTGCTCAAGGCAATGCTCAACAAAGATAAGTTTAAAACGGGTACCAATCTGAAGGCGTGGTTGTACACCATCATGCGCAACACCTTCATCAACAACTACAACAAAATAACCAAGCGCAACAGCAACATCGATAGCACCGAGTACTTTCAGTACTTTAATACCGATGAAAATTACATTACCCACAACGGAGCGAGCTCCGATTTCGTAGTAACGGACATCAACGCGGCTATTGCCGGCCTTTCGGCCGACTACCGGACGCCGTTTATGATGTACTACATCGGTTACAAGTATCTGGAAATTGCAGAAAAGCTGCAGATTCCGATCGGAACCGTTAAAAACCGAATCCACATCGCCCGCAAAGAGCTTAAGCAGGCGCTGAAGACATATGCCCCCGGCGTGTAGGGAATAGGGAGAGAGTACAGACCCGCCCCGGGCGTATCACGGGCCGCGGACTACGCAACCAACTTTGGCCAGCGTAGTTTGCGGCCCGTTGTTTTGCCCCAAACTCAAACTTTGGGGCCGGTGGCCGGTATCATAAGTCAGCTTTAGCTGGCAAAATCAGCAAATACCCATCTTTGCGCCTGTGAAGAAACACATCATTGTTATCGGGGCCGGCTTCGCGGGCCTGTCGGCGGCTACTACTTTGGCCCAGCAGGGCTGCCGCGTTACGTTGCTAGAGAAAAACGAGGGCCCTGGCGGACGGGCCCGGCAGTTTCAGGCCGAGGGGTTCACCTTCGATATGGGGCCGAGCTGGTACTGGATGCCCGATATTTTCGAGCAATACTTCGCCAAGTTTGGCCGCAAGGTGAGCGACTACTACAATTTGGTACGGCTCGATCCTTCGTATCAGGTGATTTTTAAGGGGCCTGAGGCGGTGGATATTCCGGCGGCCATGAGCGAGCTGCGGGCATTATTCGAACGGTTCGAGCCCGGCAGTGGGGCCCGGCTCGATGAGTTTCTGCGGCAGGCGGCCTACAAGTACAAGGTGGGCATCGGCAAGTTTGTGCACATGCCCGGCCGCTCGCTGCTGGAGTTTGCCGACCCGCGCCTGCTGGTGGATGCTGTGCGCCTCGACTTGCTGCAGAGCATGCACAAACACGTGCGTAAGTTTTTCAAGGACCCGCGCCTGCTGGAGCTGGTGGAATTCCCGATTCTGTTTCTGGGCGCCACCTCCGAGAACACGCCGGCCCTGTACTCGCTCATGAATTACGCCGATCTGGCGATGGGTACCTGGTACCCGATGGGCGGCATGCACAAGATTGTAGAGGGCATGGTGGCCCTGGCCCGCGAGCAGGGCGTAGAAATAGAGTACAACGCGCCCGTAGAGCAGATTGTGGTAGAAAACGGCCGCACTACCGGCGTGCAGACGGCCGCCGGCTTCCGGTCCGCCGACGCCGTGGTAGCCGGCGCCGACTACCACCACGCCGAGCAGCACCTGCTGGCGCCCGAGTGGCGCACCTATTCGGAGGAGTATTGGGACAAGCGCACGATGGCGCCTTCGTCGCTGCTGTTTTACGTGGGCGTAAACAAGCGCCTGCCCAACCTGCGCCACCACAACCTATTTTTCGATCAGGACTTCGGCCTGCACGCCGAGGAAATCTACGAGAACCCGAAGTGGCCCACCCGCCCGCTGTTCTACGTTTCGGCCCCTTCGCAAACCGACCCCTCAGTAGCCCCCGAAGGCTGCGAAAACATCTTTCTGCTGGTTCCGGTGGCTCCCAACCTGCCCGACCCCGAGGCCACCCGCGAGCATTACTACAACTTCATTATGGAGCGGCTGGAGCGGCACTGTGGCACCAGCATCTGCGACGCGGTGGTGTACAAGCGCAGCTACGCCCACCAGGATTTCATCGACGACTACCACAGCTACAAGGGCAACGCTTACGGCTTGGCCAACACTCTGCGCCAGACGGCCATTCTCAAACCCAGCCTCAAAAGCAAGAAAGTAAGCAACCTTTACTTCACCGGCCAGCTCACTGTGCCCGGCCCCGGCGTGCCGCCTTCGCTCATTTCGGGCCAGGTAGTGGCAGGGGAGGTAGTTAAGGAACTAGGAATTTAATATCGTAGTAGAGGCGCTTCAGCTTCGCGGATGCCAGTTGAAGTATGACGTTCTTTTGACTTTTCAAATAGCTTCAATCGAGCGGCATTCAAAATCTAAAACGCATAATTCAACCACATTTGGACCACGTTGCCCTTTTCACTGAAACCAGCCGGGCGTGCAGTAAGCTGATTACCCAGCGCTACAGCACGTCTTTCACGCTCGGCATCCGCACGCTCGATAAGCGGTTTCACCTGCCGGTGTATTCGGTGTATGGCTTCGTGCGCTGGGCCGATGAAATTGTGGACACCTTCCACGAGCACGACAAGGCCGCGCTGTTTGCCGATTTCGAGCGCCAGACCTACGAAGCCCTCGACAAGCGCATCAGCCTGAACCCCGTGCTGCACGCATTTCAGGATGTGGTGCACCAGTACGGCATCGACCGGGAGTTTATTGCGGCCTTCCTCTATAGCATGGAGATGGACCTCGATGACCGTAGCTATGACCAGTCGCTGTACAGCAAGTACATCTACGGCTCGGCCGAGGTAGTGGGGCTTATGTGCCTGCGTATCTTCTGCGAAGGCAATGAGGCAGAGTTCGAGCGGCTGCGCGAGCCGGCCCGGCGGTTGGGCTCGGCTTTCCAGAAAATCAACTTCCTGCGCGACATCCGCTCCGACTATGAAGATCGGGGGCGGGTATATTTTCCGGGGGTGCAATACGAGCGGTTCACCGATGCGGTAAAGCGCGACATTGAGGACGACATCCGGGCCGATTTTGAGGCTGGTTATGCGGGCATCGTGCAGTTGCCGCAGGCAGCACGGCTGGGGGTTTACCTGGCGTATGTATACTATTTGAAGCTGTTCGACAAAATCCGGCGGCTGCCGGCGGCCCACATTCAGCAGCAGCGGGTGCGGGTACCTACCAACACCAAGCTGCTGCTGTTGATGGGCTCGTGGCTGCGCTACCGGATGGCTAAAATATAGGCCTGCAGATGCCGGATTGCGCTGAATTTCGCTATTTGGCGTCATAATTGAAGCAAAGCGGCTACAACCGCGGCTCACGAGGCCGCCTTGCCTGCCGCTGTTTCCTGCCCTCTGCCGTGCCTAAGTTTCTGATTTTAACCGTTCTCCTGATTTTTTCCACGCTCGTGTCGACCGAAGCCAACCCCTACGCCCTGCCCAAGCTCCGCCAGCAGTACCAGCAGGCAGCCGCCAGTAAAGAAGCCGGCGAGAAGTTTCATAAGCTGATGAGCGCCTACACCCGGCAGGATGCCGTGGTGCTGGCGTACAAGGCGGCCGCCGAGGCTATCCGTGCCCGCGACGCCTCCATGCTCAGTAAGCTCACTTACGTGCAGCAGGCCAGCAAGCAGTTCGAGCAGGCCGTGCAGCTCGATTCGGCTAACCCCGAAGTGCGGTTTCTGCGCCTGAGCGTGGAAAGCAACCTGCCTTCTTTCCTGGGCCTGAGCCAGCACGTAGACGAGGACCGGCAGTTTTTGCTTAAAACGCTGCTCAACCATCCCAACTCGGGTCTCGATGCGGAATCGTTCGGACTGGTGCGCGATTTTCTGGTAGAGCGGGGCCACGTGTCGGACGCCGATGCTCAGAAGCTGGCCCGGTTATAGAATCACTTATTTAGTATAGCGCCTTTGGGTGGCATATGGGTGCTCCGCTTCGCTGGGCCTCCCGGTTTATTCGTGGCCCATGGCTCCATTATCTGCCTTTCGAGGTCCTTCCTACTTATTCTGCCTATGAAATCGTTGCTGTTACTTGTCCTGGTTTTTCTGCTGGGTGGTAGCCTTGCCCAGGCCCAGGAAATTCTACTCAAAGGCCGCGTGGTCGATGAGAAAAATCAGCCGATACCTTACGCCGGGGTGGGGGTGGTGGGGGCCGAAGTTGGCACCGCTACCAACGAAGCCGGCGAGTTTCTGCTACGGGTGCCGCGGCTGCCCCAGCAGCTTACGGTGAACAGTCTGGGTTTCGAGCCTACCATTCTCAACGTTAACACTACCATGGCGGCCTCGCCGCTTGAAGTCCGTCTCAAAAGCAGCCTGGTGGCCCTGCCCGAAGTGCGGGTGCGCAACCCCGCGCAGGTGGCGGCCGAGCTAGTGCAGCGTGCCAGCGCCAAGCTGGCCCGGCACCAGCGTGACGCTATGTATGGGCAGGCCTTTTACCGCCAGAAGCAGCGCCATAATGGCCGCTATACCGAGTTTATGGATGCCTTCTATGACGTACGCTTCACGGTGGAAGGTATTAGCGGCTGGCAACTAACGCAGGCCCGCTATGGACAGGTGAAGGAAGAAACGGGCGTGGATATGATGAATTTCTCGGCCGCCCTGCGCCTGATTCCGGTATACGACCCCAAGCCCAGCTCCCGTAAGGTGGCCGTACCGCTGGGCCCGCGCGCCACCAAACAGTTCATATTTCAGTTGCGCGAGATACTGCGCGATGAGTCGGGCGAAGTAGCCGTTATCGACTTCCGGCCCCGCCCCGAGCTGGGCCAGTCGGCGCTGACTGGCACACTCTACCTCGATATGGAAACGGCCAGCCTGCGGCGCATGGAAAGCCGGGTGCCTATTGCCGACCTTATGTCGCTGCAGTTCGGTGAAGGCACCAGCCTCGACTCGCAGAATATGCGCTTGACAGCTGATTTTGCACCTTACCAGGACTCGCTCAGTCAGCTGCGGGCCGTGCGGGCCGACCAGCGCATAGTGCTGACCTACAACGGCCGCCCCGATACGACCACGCTCAGCGGCAACCTATTCTTCTATCGCTACGCCAAAGGTGCCAACACCAAAGGCTACAAGAGCACCGGCGTGAACTACAACGACCTGCGCCAGGCCCGAAAAGGCCCTTACGAACCTGAGTTCTGGCGCAGCCGCGAAGTGCTGCGCGCTACGCCTGCCGAAGAGCGCGTTATCCGCGACATGGAGGAGCAGAAAGCTTTTGGCACGTTTTAGCCGAACTGCCCGCACAGGACAGTCGTGAGCTTTTTGCGAAATACGGCTTATCTTCCGCTAGCCGTAACCTTCCGGGCTGCTTCCAGGTTACTGCTTCGCTATGCCGCACCACCTAAGCGTTCGAATCGACCCCAACTCCGGCTTCTGCTTTGGCGTCATCTATGCCATTCAGATGGCCGAAGACCTGCTCGATGAGCAGGGCTACCTGTATTGCCTGGGCGATATTGTGCACAACGACGAGGAAGTGGAGCGCCTTGAACGCCGGGGCCTGCGCATTATCGATTACGAGCAGCTGGCTGGTTTGCGCCGCGAAGCTGTGCTCATCCGGGCCCACGGCGAGCCGCCCAGCACCTACCAGATGGCTATGGAGAACGAGTTGACCCTCGTCGATGCCTCGTGCCCGGTGGTGCTCAAGCTACAGAACCGAATTAAAACCAGCTACGACAAGCAGGATCAGATCTTTATATACGGCAAGCATGGGCACGCCGAGGTGCGTGGCCTGCTGGGCCAGACCAGCGGAAATGCCGTGGTGTTTGAAAGCTTGGAGGAACTGCTGGGCCACGAATTGCCGTCCCGCCTCACCCTTTACAGCCAGACTACCAAGAGCACCGACTCGTTTTACCGCATCAAAAACGAGTTAACCGAGCGCGGCTACGAAGTAAATGCCAACGACACTATCTGCCGGCAGGTAAGCAACCGCGACAAGGATTTGCGCCGCTTTGCCGCTCAGTACGATCAGGTGGTGTTTGTATCGGGCACCAAAAGCTCTAACGGCAAGGTGCTCTACCAGGTCTGCAAGGATACCAACCCAGCCACCCACTTCATCTCCAAGCTCGACGACCTAGACAATGCTTGGTTTACGCCGGGCCAAAGTGTGGGCATCTGCGGGGCTACCAGCACCCCCATGTGGCAGATGGAGCAGATCCGCGACGCGCTGCTGGCGTTGTAGTCGCTGAACGAGTACGTAAGTCAATGAGTGAACTGAGCTACCCTGTTGCTGAAAACACGACTGCCGCCGTGCCGTTGGCTCGGCCAAGCCGGGTGCGGCCGGCGCCACTTGAAGGACGGGGTGTAGTGGCGGCGGGGCTGGTTCTGGCCTGCTGGGGTGGGCTGCTTGCGTTTTTGCTGGCTTTCTACCAGCCCAACTGGCGCACGCCCTGGCCCTACCTGCTGGCGCTGCTGCAAACACATCTGTATACCGGCCTTTTTATTACGGCCCATGATGCCATGCACGGGGTAGTAAGCTCCAACAAGCGCCTCAATAATGCACTTGGTACGCTGGCCGCCGGGCTTTTCGCGTTCAACTGGTTTCCGGGGATGCTGGCCAAACACCACGCCCACCACCGCCACGTAGCCACCGAACACGACCCCGACTTCCACAACGGCCGCCACCCGGGCTTTCTGCCTTGGTTTGTGCGCTTTGCCTGGAACTACGTAACCGTGTGGCAGGTGCTACTGATGGCGGCCACTTATAATGTGCTCAAGCTGTTTTTCCCGCAGGCCAATGTTGTTGCCTTCTGGATGCTACCGGCCGTGTTGGGTACTTTTCAGCTGTTTTATTTCGGTACATATCTGCCGCATCGGGGCGAGCATGAGGCCGACAATGCGCACAAATCGCGCAGCCAGTTTCGCCAGCATGTCTGGGCCTTTATAAGCTGCTACTTCTTCGGCTACCACTACGAGCACCACGACCAGCCCTACCTGCCTTGGTGGCGGCTATGGAAGGCTAAAGGGTAGTTCGGCCCTTCTAATTCCGCCTGATAAGCGTAGTGTTAACAATCTGCTCGGTTACTCGCTCGCGGTAGGTCTGGCCCAGCGGCAGGGCGTGGCCGGCTACTTTCACTTCCAAAGAACTCATTGAGTCGATGCGGGCAGCGTTGACCAGGTAGGAGCGGTGAGTGCGTACGAACAGGCCGGCCGGTAGCTGGTGCTCCAGGTTTTTGAGGTTCACCAGCGTCAGATGCGAGCGTCCGTCAGCGGTATTTATCTTCGTGAAGTCCTTCAGCGCTTCAATAAAAAGCACCTCGCGGTAGTGCAGGCGCACAAACCGGGCATCGGTACGGATGAAGAACGAACCCCAATCGGGGGCCGCGTCGGGCGGTAACTCTGCCGGATGGGTTTGCACCCGCAGCAGGCTCGCCACTTTGTTTACGGCCTTTAAAAAGCGTTCGAGCGAAATAGGCTTGAGCAGAAAGTCGATGACATCCAGATTAAATCCTTCCATCGCGTACTGCGGATGCGCCGTCATGAGTACCACCAACGGTGGATGGTGGAGCGACCTGACGAGGTCGATGCCGCTGAGGTGAGGCATGGTAACATCGGAGAACAGCACCTGCACCGGATTTTCCAGCAAATATCGGTGGGCCTCCAGCGGGTCGGTGAAGGCTGCTTTCACCTCCAACACGTTGGTCATGGTTGCGTAGGCCTGAAGCAGCTCCAGTACCAACCGGTCATCGTCTAGAAGCAGGCAGGATATCTTCATAAAGAATAAGCGAGAAAGCAGTTTTGGTACCGATACAAGCTGACTTACATGCGGAGTAGCAGTCGGTAATATAGGTGGATTAAATCAGACTATTTTTATAAACGTGCTGAAATTTACCTGTTCGTCGGATATATAGCCCCGTTGGCATACTATTTAATCTGGTTGCTATACTATCCGAAGCCCAGATACATAGGCCATTACACCTATGCAGGAGGGCCGGCGGTAAGTAGCAACCCAGTTTGGGTATGCCACTTACCGCCAGCCCTCCTGCATTATGGACCCTGAGCCATAAGCTGCCACATGGGGCAATGCTCAGCCAATTACCAGCTGCTCTGGCCAGGCTATTTAGTGAACGTCGTTGGTTTTCTTGCAGCACTCCGGCAGGCGCTCGTAGGCCTTGTTGTCAGCCAACTGACCATTGGCATCGTAGCCGGTTTTTTGCACGGCCGAGGTAAGCGCGGCAGCACTGGTTTTATCCGGGCGGAACGTAACAGTCAGCATTTGGCTGGGCACATCGAGCGTGGCCTGTTGCACGCCTTTTTCGTAGGCCATGGCTTTTTCGAGGCGGGCTTTGCACATGTCGCACACGGCCGAGGTTTTCAGCTGGAGTGTTTCGGTGGCCGGGCCTTTCGCCTTGGTTTTGGTGGTTTGAGCAAAAGCGCCGCCCGAAATTATCAGCAGGCAGGAAAGCAGAAAGGAGGGGAAGAATTTCATGAGATTGAAACAGACTGAAAGGTGAAAAAGTGCGTAATCATTCGAAAAAGGCCGATTTAGGGTAGCGTGAACCGCATACCCAAGTAGCTCATACGGCCATACACCGGACCCCATACCATGGCCGCATCGAAAGTCGGGCCAAAAGGCGCGGCGGCTCCCTGAATGGGGTTGCGTTGGCGATAATTCGTTAGGTTCTCGACGCCGGCATACACCTCCCAGCGCTTGAAAGCGCGCGTGATTTGGGTGTTGAGTAGGGCGTAGCGGGGACTGAAAATCGGGCCTCGCTCAACGGAGCCGGGCTCGGGAGCCAGCGGGCGTTGGCCGTAACCCTGTACTGTCAAATCGGCGCGCCACTTGTCGAAGGCCGTGGCATAGGCCAGGTTGAGGAATAGGCGGTGGCGGGGCACCAGCACCCGCGGCAACAGCTCGCCGCCATACGTTGTCTGCACATCGAGGTGCTTGTAGGCCGCCTTTACCTCCAGGCCCTTCAAGGGCTCCACCAGCACTTCGGCCAGAAAGCTGCGCGAGTAGCTACGCCCGCCCGAGGCCAGGTTGCCAATCAGTAGCCGGTCGGGGGAGGTGTAGGAGTCGACTACCACTTGGTTCTGAAATTCGGTGTGGTAGTAATCGGCCACGAGCGTGCCCTGCCGGCCGAAAGCATTGAAGTACTGGGTGGCCGAGCCGCCCACGCTCCAAGCCTTTTCAGGCTGTAGATCGGGGCTGATGACAAAGTCGCGGGAGCTGACGAACATGCCCGAGTTTTCGGCCAGCGGGTTGGCCACCCGCAGGCCCTTGCCGGCCGCAAAGCGGAGCACTGTATTCTTGGCCGGGTCGTACTTCACGTTCAGGCGGGGCGTCAGCAGCCAGCCGTACAGGTTGTGGCGGTCGAGGCGCAGGCCACCAACCACCGTCAGGTTACTGGCATTCTGGTAGGTGTACTCGCCGAATGCGCCCGGCACCTGCTCGCGGCGGTTGCGGGCCAGCAATTCCGTGCTGGTTGTGCTGGGGTTATAGGTTTCGCGGTAGTCGTCGTACTGGAAGCTCAGGCCGGTACGGTAGGTGTGGGCCGTGGTTCCGATGATGCTCTGGAACAGCAGCGTAGCCAGGCCCGTGCGCTGGTTGCCGTCGTAGTTGCGGCGGCCATAGCTGGAGATGAAGTCGTGGTCGGTGCCGCTTAGCAGCAGCCCCAGGCTCTGGTAGGGGCGGCCGGTCCAGGCGTAGCTGGCTTTGGCGTAGCCGGTGAAGCGGTTGGTTTCCTGGGTGATGCCGTAGTAGGGGCCGGGCGTATTCTCGCGGAAGCCAAGCTGCCCGCCCTGCCGGGTTTCGCGCAGCGCCCCCAGGCCGGCTTCCAGCACTACGCCGTTGCCCGAGTTGTACTTCCACTTATTAAAAGCGTTGAACTGGGTGGCGCGGGGCAGATCCAGGAACCCGTCGTCGTTGCGGTCGATGCGGCCGCCCAGGTGGTCGGTGTGCAATAGTAGGGCCGTGCTCAGCTTGGGCGTGAGCCGGGTGGCCAGGTTCAGGTTCAGGTCGAATTTGCCCATGTCGTTGACGTAGGCATTGAAGTGCAGGCGGTCGGTTTTCTCGGGGTCCTTGAGGTGAATATTCACCTGCCCGGCAATGCTTTCGTAGCCGTTCACCACCGAGCCCATGCCCTTAATAATGTCGATGCCCTCAATCCAGGGGCCGGCCAGGTAGCCCAGACGGTAGGGTGTGGCCAGCCCGCGCAGGGCCGGCAGGTTCTCCAGCGTCAGCAGCGTATAAGCCCCATCGAGGCCCAATAGCTGAATTTGTTTGGCTCCTGAGGCCGCGTCGGTGGTCGAAACTTCGACCGAAGCATTGGTTTCGAAGCTCTCGGCCAGGTTGCAGCAGGCCGATTTGGTGAGGTCGCGGCTCGTGATGACCTGGGTGTTGGTGGGCGTGAGCCCGGAGTAGGCGAGGGCGCGGGCTTCCACTTTCACCTCGCCCAGCTCGGCGGAGCGGCGGAGCGGCACGCGCAGGTAGCGGGTGCCCTCGGCCCGCACCGTGTCGGCCAGGTAACCCAGGAAATTGATGATGAGCCGGTTGTCAGTGCCAGCGGGGCGCACCAGCGAGAAGGCGCCTTGGGCGTCGGTGGTGGCGGCCCCGGCGGGGTTGCTCAGCCAGCGGACGACTGCGCCGGGGACGGGCGAGTTGCTGGTAACGTCGAGCACCTGCCCGCGCACGGGGGCCACGGAAGGGTCGGGCGTTTGGGCTTGGGCGGCAGTGGCAGCCAGCACGAGGCCGGCTACCGCCAGCGCCCGGCTGTGCCGGATAGAGGAATGCATAAGAAGCAGAAGTTTAGCTTTTTCCGAAATAAGCGCTGGCCCAATAGGGCCCGGCGAAGCGGGCTGCCCGAACGGCAGCCTCCGGAAAAATGCTAAACGACCAGCAGGCCCACCCGCGTGAGCAGCGCCCGACCGCCCAGCGGCGGGGGAGACGAATCGGCCGCGTACCAGCGCGAAGCGGGCTGGTAGAAGGTAGCGGCTTTAAAGGCCGGAAACGGGGCCGCGGGCCAAACCGGCACCAAAGCCGGCACCGATACTTTCGCCCAGCTCAGCTGAGCCGAAGCGACATCGAGCTTATGAAAATCAGCCCCAAACTCGCAGCACGACTTTAGCAGGTGGCCTGCTTCGTCCTCGTGGGGCTCAGCGGCTACCTGAACCGGCGCACAGCCGTGGCTGGCCGGCTGAAAAATGACGTCGGTGCTGCTTTGACCACTTTGCAGGCACAGATGCTGCTGTACCGCCAGACCCACCGAGGAGGTGAGTACCAGCAGGGCCAGCCAGACACTAAAGAGCCGATGGAGCAGTGGACGTTTCATAAGTAGCAACCGCAAAGGTAGGGAATACCGCGTGGGGGCCGCGTACGGAATTATAAGGGACGTGTTCAGTATTATGGGCTTTAGCAGGCTATGATCCAAGAAAAACCGGTTTGCGGCCCCAGGCAGTTGGTGTTGCCCATTGGATGCGTACTTTTGACTTTCGCCGATTTACAACGCGGAACCCGAATTACCTGCCGTGAACGACTACGCCAACGATACCGCCTACCACCGCCCGGTGATGCTGCGCGAGTGCCTCGAAGCCCTCGACTTGCAGCCCGGAGGCCGCTATGTGGACGTTACTTTCGGCGGTGGCGGCCACTCGGCCCGGATGCTGGAGCGCCTGCAAAGCCCCGGCCACCTCTACAGCTTCGACCAGGATGCCGATGCCGAGGCGGAGGCCGCCCAACTGGCCCGCCCCGAGTTCACGTTCATCCGCGCCAACTTCCGCCACCTGTTCCAAGAACTCAACCAGCGCGGCGTGCTGCCCGTCGATGGCCTGTTAGCCGATTTGGGCGTGTCGTCGCACCAGTTCGATACGCCGGAGCGCGGCTTCAGCACCCGCTTCGACGGGCCGCTGGATATGCGCATGGACCCCGACGGCCCCGACGCCTCGGCCGCCGACCTCATCAACGAATACCCGGAAGCGGAGCTGCACCGCATTTTTGGCATGTACGGCGAGGTAACCAATGCCCGCACGCTGGCCGCCATGGTGGTTTCGGCGCGGCGCGGGCAGTCCATTACCACCATTGCGGCCCTCAAGAAAGCCATTGCGCCCTGCACGCCGCGGGGCAAGGAGAACAAGTACCTGGCCCAGGTTTTCCAGGCCCTACGCATCGAGGCCAACGACGAAATGGCCGCTTTGCGCGAAATGCTCGAACAGACTACTCAGGTGCTGCGCCCCGGCGGCCGGCTGGTGGTCATGAGCTACCACTCGCTCGAAGACCGACTGGTGAAGAACTTCCTCGCCAAGGGTAAATTCTTCGGCGAGGCTGATAAAGACCTGTTTGGCCGCACCGATTTGCCCTTCGAAGTCGTTACCCGCAAGCCCATGGAGGCCACGGCCGAAGAAGTTGCCCTCAATAGCCGCGCCCGTTCGGCGAAGCTGCGCATCGCAATCAAAAAGTAAAAAGATGTCCGCCAATACCGTTCGTCCTGCCAGCACCCCGCCCCGTGCCAACGTGCCCCGCGCCGTGGAGCCGGAACCGGTGCGCCCGCCGGCAGTGGCCGAGCCAGAGCCTGAGGCGGCCCCCGAGCCGATTCCCCGACCAGTGCGGGCGGCCCGGCCGGCGGCCCCAAAGCGAAGCACGTGGAGCGTGTTTACGTTGCTGGAGCGGGCCACACCCATGGACGGGCTGTTTCGGGAGGGACTGCCGGTGCGGCTGCTGCCGCATCTGCTGTTCATCATGTTTCTGGTGCTGCTGTATATCGGCAACACGCACTACGCCACCCGCATGAACCGCAGCATTCAGAAAATGAAGACCGAAACCGAAGACCTGCGGGCTGATTACACCACGCTCAAGTCTGACTACATGGAGGCCAGCAAGCAGAGCGAAGTGGCCCGGCGCGTGGCTGCCTACGGGCTGGCCGAAAGCTCCTCGCCGCCCTTTCGCATTGCCGTGCCCGCCGGTGGCCTCGATGAGGCCAAACTGGACATGATGCCCGGACTCACGGCCGACTCGGTAGCTGCCATGACTGCCCGCGCCCGCGTCGACTCGTTGCGCCGGGTGGTGGGCCCCGCCCTGGGCATCGACTCGGTGGTGGAAGTGGGCGCGCCGCCCGTTCCTATTGGCACCGACCTCAACGGCGAGCCGGCTCCGGCCGCCGCTTCATCCAATCGCGCTACAATCCGCCGTCGATGAAAGGAAACGTTAAAAAAAGCATTGTAACCCGCGTACGTTTGGCCTTTTTGGGGGTCTGCCTGTTTTCGGCGGCCATTGTGTGGCGCATAACCCACATTCAGTTTACTGAAGGTGCCAAATGGAGCGCCCTGGAGCAGGAACGGCGGGTTATATACCAGCCGGTTTTTGCTACCCGCGGCAATATATACTCTGATAATGAGAGTATTATGGCTACCTCGTTGCCCTTTTACCGGGTTGCCTGGGACCCTAGTGTGGTGAACGATGCGCTGTTCAACCAGAAGGTAGATTCGCTGGCCGGGCTGCTGGCGGGCTTTTTTGGCGACCGAAGCAAGCAGGAGTATTTCCGCAAGCTCAAGAACGCTCACGACCCCAAGAAGGGTGTGCGCTATATCCGCCTCAACTCGCGGCAAATCAATTATCAGGAGAAAAAAGAGCTGGCTTCGTGGCCCATCTTCCGGGAGGGAAAAAACCGGGGCGGGGTCATTTTTGAGAAGATTGATAAGCGCTTCCGGCCCTTTGGCGGGCTGGCCCAACGCACCATTGGCTTCCTGAACGAAGATAAGAACGGGGCGGGCCTGGAGTTCACCTTTAACCGCCACCTGGCCGGCCGCGACGGCGAGGCCCTGTTCGAGCGCCTGCCCGGTGGCAACAAGCCTATCTACGACGGTACCGAGGTGAAGCCCCAGCCGGGCTACGACGTGAAGACGACGCTCGATATCAACCTCCAGGACATGGCCGAAAGTGCCCTCTACAAGTCGCTGGTGCAGAATAACGCCCAGTACGGCACCGTTATTCTGATGGAGGTGGCCACCGGCCATATCAAAGCCGTCGCCAACCTGGGCAAGGTGGCCGACGGTGTGTACCGCGAAAACTACAACTACGCCATTGCCGACCAGGGCCGCACTGAGCCGGGCTCAACCTTCAAGCTGGCCTCAATGATGGCCGCTTTCGAGGAAAACCCTGACTTGCAGCTAACCGACACGATTAACACTGGCCGCTCGGGGGCCATGCGCATCGGCGGGGCCGTGAAAACCGACTCGCACCCGTATGGTCGGATTTCCATTCAGCAGGTGTTCGAGAAATCGTCGAACATCGGCGTGGCGCTACTCACCGAGCGCACTTTCAGCAAGAACCCCGACGGGTACACCAACCACCTGAAAAGCTTCGGACTCGATAAGCCGCTGGGCTTCCAGATGGCCGGCGAGGCACGGCCATACATCAAAGACCCCCAGGACCGCAGCTGGAGCCGGACCTCGCTGAGCACCATGAGCATCGGCTACGAGCTGAAGCTGGCCCCGCTCCAGACGCTGGCCTTTTACAACGCTGTGGCCAACAACGGGGTGAAGATGCAGCCCATGATTGTAAGCGAAATCAAGCAGGCCGATAAGGTGATTGAGCGGTTCGAGCCGGTGGTGCTCAACCCCAAAATATGCTCCGAGGAAACCCTGCAGAAAGTGCGCACCATGATGGAAGGCGTGGTAGAACACGGCACGGCCCGCGGCATCCGCACCAGCGACTACCTGATTGCGGGTAAAACCGGCACGGCCTGGAAGTTCAAAAACGGTGCTTATACCCGCACCTATTCCACCAGCTTCTGCGGCTACTTCCCAGCCGATAAGCCCAAGTACAGCTGTATTGTGGTGGTCGATTCGCCTAAGAACGGCCGCATTTACGGCGGCGACGTGGCCGCACCGGTGTTCCGCGAACTGGCCGACAAGGCCATGGCCCGCGACGCAGCTTCGGAGCGGCCGCTGCTGGCCCGCGCCCCCGTGCGCCGCTCGCCCGTGCCGCTGGTGAAAGCCGGCCTGCAGGACGAGCTGACGATGATGTTCAGCCAGCTAGGGGTGCGCCACCAGGCCACGGCTCCCACCGAAGATTGGGTGCGCACCGCCCGCCCCGACTCGCAGGCCGCCGATGTGCAGCTACGGCCGCTGTTGCTACGCCCCGGCCGCGTGCCCAACGTAGAGGGTCTAACGCTGCGCGATGCGCTGTTTCTGCTCGAAAACCGCGGCCTGCGGGTCCGTACCGTCGGATCGGGCCGGGTAATCAGCCAGTCGGTAGCGGCCGGCACACCTGCCAAGCGCGGCACCACCGTGCAGCTTACGTTGGAGCCGATTGGCATGCTGCCGCGGCCGTTAGCGGTGCAGGTAGCTGCTAATCCTTGATGATCTAGTGTTGGTATCGGGGCCTTTGAACGGCGTCGAGATGCACTAATTGGATCCTCGTCCTGAAAGGCCCGCTCGAATAATATCAGCAACGTAGAGACTACAACTAGTGCGTCTATACGCTGCTCAACAACACTGCGTGAAATCACCCTTGAAAAACCTTGCTCAACTCCTTGCCGCTGCCACCGTGCTCGACCAGCGCGGGCCGACGGACGCTACCATTACTGCCCTCACCCTTGATTCGCGCTCGGCAGGGCCGGGAACGGTGTTTTTTGCATTGCGCGGTACTGCGGCCGACGGCCACCAGTTTATCCAGAAAGCCGTAGAACAGGGTGCGGCCGTGGTAGTGTGCGAGGAGCTGCCGGCTGAGTTGAACCCGGCCACGAGCTACGTGCAGGTAGCCGATTCGGCGGAAGCAATGGCCCTGATGGCGGCCGAGTTTTATGGGCATCCGTCGCGGCAGCTACAGTTGGTGGGCATTACGGGCACCAACGGCAAAACCACCTGCGCTACCATGCTGCACAAGCTGTTCCGGGAGCTGGGCTACCATTGCGGGCTGCTGAGCACGGTGCAGAACCAGATTAACGAGCAGGTGATTCCGAGCACCCACACTACGCCCGACGCCATCCGTCTGAATGAGCTGCTGGCGCAGATGCTGAAGGCTGGCTGCACCCACGTGTTTATTGAGGTCAGCTCGCATGCCGTGGTGCAGCACCGCGTTACGGGTCTGCACTTCGCGGGCGGCGTGTTCACCAACCTCAGCCACGACCACCTCGACTACCACGGTACCTTCGATGCCTATTTGAAGGCCAAGAAGGGCTTTTTTGACATGCTGCCGAAGTCAGGCTTTGCGCTCAGCAACGCCGACGACAAGCGTGGGGCCGTAATGCTGCAGAACGTGGCCGGCCGCCGCGAGCTGTACTCGCTCCGCGGCCACGGCGAATTCCGGGCGCGGCTGCTGGAAAACGCCGTGCACGGTCTGCACCTCGCAATAGAGGGCCGCGAGGTGCAGTTTCGGCTGATTGGCGTGTTCAACGCCTACAACCTGCTGGCTATTTACGGTGCGGCGGTGCTGTTGGGCGAAGACCCCACCGAGGTGCTCACGGTGCTGTCGGGCCTGACTTCGGCCCCCGGTCGCTTCGAGCCGGTGGTATCGGAAAAGGCGCGCATCACGGGTATCGTGGACTACGCCCACACGCCTGACGCGCTGGAAAACGTGCTCCAGACGCTGGCCGACATCCGCCAGCCCAGCCAGCAGATAATTACGGTAGTGGGCTGTGGCGGCAACCGCGACGGAGCCAAGCGTCCCGAAATGGCCCGCCTGGCCGCCGTACTCTCCGAGCGAGCCGTGCTTACCTCCGACAATCCCCGCTTCGAAGATCCCAACGATATTCTGGCCCAGATGCAGGCCGGCGTACCGGTTACCGCGCTGGGCAAAGTTCTCACCATTGCCGACCGGCGCGAGGCCATTAAAACGGCCGTAGCTCTGGCCCAGCCCGGCGACATCGTGCTGGTAGCCGGCAAAGGCCACGAAACCTACCAGGAAATCAAGGGCATTAAAAACGACTTTGACGACAAGCAGGTGCTAAAGGAGATGTTCGCGCTGCTGGGGAAGTAGCGTTTAGTGGATGCGGAAAAACGTCATGCAGAGCGGAGCGAAGCATCTCGCGTACTGACGTTGAAATGGTAAACCAACGTCGGCACGCGAGATGCTTCGCTCCGCTCTGCATGACAGTTTTTTAATCATATTATCTCCAAAAACTCACCACTAGCCGCTAATCCCTCCCCGCTAAAATCTACCTTTGCGCTTCAACCCGCCCGCCGAACGCCGCGCCCATGCTGTACTACCTGTTCAATTACCTCTATAAAGTACACCACATTCCGGGCACCGGCGTGATGCAGTATAGCTCGTTTCGGGCGGCGCTGGCCATCGTTTCATCATTGATTATTGCGCAGTATTTCGGGGCGCCGCTGATTCGGCTGTTGCAACGGCAGCAGATTGGCGAAACCATCCGCGACCTAGGCTTGCAGGGGCAGGCCGAGAAAAAGGGCACCCCCACCATGGGCGGCCTGATTATTCTGCTGGCCATTCTGGTGCCGGTACTGCTGTTTGCCAAGCTCGATAATATTTACATCATCCTGATGCTGCTCAGCACGGTTTGGCTGGGTTTGATTGGCTTCGTGGACGACTACATTAAGGTAGTAAAGAAGAACAAGGACGGGTTGGCCGGCCGCTTCAAGATTCTGGGGCAGGTGGGCCTGGGCCTCACGGTGGGCTGGGTGCTGTTCTTCAGCAACGACGTGACGGTGCGCCAGTACGTGCTGGCCAACGGCTCGTTTTCGGCCGTAGATGCCAGCACGGTATACCAGGATGTGAAGCTGATGATCACCACGGTGCCGTTCATTAAGAACAACGAGCTCAACTACGGCGACCTGTTCGCCACGGCCGGCGACTTTTTCAACGAGTATTACGCCTTCTTCTACATTCCCATCGTCATCCTTATCATTACCGCCGTCAGCAACGGCGCCAATCTCACCGATGGCCTCGACGGGCTGGCAGCAGGCACCTCGGCCATTATTGGCACTACGCTGGCCGTTTTTGCCTTCGTGAGCGGCAATGCTCTGCTGGCCGATTACCTTGATATCATGTTCATCCCGAATTCGGGCGAACTGGTCATCTTCTGTGCCGCTTTCGTGGGGGCCTGCGTGGGCTTTCTGTGGTACAATAGCTATCCGGCCCAGGTATTCATGGGCGACACCGGTTCGCTGGCCATCGGCGGCATTATTGCCGTGCTGGCTCTCATTGTGCGCAAGGAACTGCTGATTCCGGTACTCTGCGGGGTGTTTCTGATTGAGAGTCTCTCGGTGATGGCGCAGGTAAGCTACTTCAAATACACCCGTCGCAAGTATGGCGAGGGCCGGCGGCTGCTGCGCATGTCGCCGTTGCACCACCACTACCAGAAGCTGGGCTACCACGAGTCCAAAATCGTGTCGCGCTTCTGGATTGTGAGTATTATGCTGGCCGTGCTGACTTTGGTAACGTTGAAGCTACGCTAACAGAGGTTTCACGCAGAGTTCGTTCACTGCAAGACACTGCGTTAAACCCAAAAGAACAACTATGCACTACGTAATTCTGGGAGCCGGCGAGAGTGGGGTAGGGGCGGCGCTGCTGGCCCAGGCCAAGGGGCACACCGTGTTCGTGTCCGACCAAAGCCCGATTCAACCCAAGTACCAGCAGAAGCTGCGCAACGCCAATATCCGGTTCGAGGAGGGCGGGCACACGCTGGAAGAAATTCTGACGGCCGATGAGGTAGTAAAAAGCCCCGGCATCCCGGAAAAAGCAGCCGTCATTCAGGCATTGCGGAATAAAGGCACGCCCATTATTTCCGAAATTGAGCTGGCCGGGCGCTACACCCGCGCCCGGTGCATCGCCATTACGGGTACCAACGGCAAAACTACCACTACGCTGCTCACCTACCACCTGCTGAAGGAGTGCGGCCTGAGCGTGGGGCTGGCCGGCAACGTGGGCTACTCGCTGGCCGAGCAGGTTATTGCCGATGCGCACGACTACTACGTGCTGGAGTTAAGCTCCTTCCAGCTCGACGACACCTACGACTTTCAGCCCTGGGTAGCGGTGCTGCTCAACATCACCCCCGACCACCTCGACCGCTACGACTACTCGCTGGAGAACTACGCCAAGTCCAAGTTGCGCATCACCCAGCGCCAAGACAGCAGCAACTTCTTCATTTATAATGCCGACGACGAAACCATCCAGCGTTACTTCCCCGGCGCGTTGCGGCCTATGCGCCAGCTACCCTTTAGCCTGCACCACCGCCCCGATTTCCAACTGGCGGGCTACTACCTGCAGGAGGAGGTGATGGGCGTGGACTTGCAGCCCGGTCCTTACAGTGAGGCTGAGGAAATCAGCACCGCTGCATCGCCGCTCATCGGCCAGCACAACCGTCAGAACGCGCTGGTCGCCATACTATGCGCCCGCCTGGCCGGCTTGGAAGCCCCGCAGATTGAAGCCGCCCTGGCTACGTTCCGCAACGCCGACCACCGTTTGCAGCTGGTAGGCGAGGTAGGCGGTGTGCGCTTCATCAACGACAGCAAGGCCACCAACGTGGAGGCTGCCTGGTACGCCCTCGACGGTATTACGGCCCCAATTGTGTGGATTGCGGGTGGCACCGATAAGGGCAACGACTACAGCAGCCTCCTGCCGCTGGCCGAAAGCCGCGTAAAAGCGCTAATTTGCCTGGGGCTCGACAACGAAAAGCTCCGCGCCAGCTTCGGCAGCGTGGTGCCGCATCTCGAAGAAACCCAAAGCATGGCTAGCGCCGTGCAGCGGGCCGCTGCCCTCGCCGCCTCCGGCGACGTGGTGCTGCTCTCGCCCGCCTGCGCCTCGTTCGACCTGTTTCAGAACTACGAGGACCGCGGCCGCCAGTTCGCCGCCGCTGTGGCTGCATTGGAGGCCGAAGCGTAGCTGTTGGAAGCGGACGCCAGATGAAGCATGACACGTTCGTTTCTCCAATCGAACATAAATAATCAGTACAACCACCTCTAATCAACGAAAATCAGTGATTAATAACTGGCTTCGGAAAAACCTCAAGGGTGACCCTATTCTATGGGGTATCGTGCTGCTATTTTCGCTGATTTCCATTGCCGTGGTGTACTCGGCAACGGGTACGCTGGCCTATAAGAGCCGCGGTGGCAACACCGAGTACTTCCTCTTCAAGCACACCAGCCTGATTTTCGTGGGCCTGCTGTTTATGTGGCTGGCACACCGAATAGACTACCGTCACTACTCGCGCCTCTCGCTTTATGCGCTGCTGGCCTCGGTGCCGCTGCTCATCTTCACCTTCGTGATGGGCTCGACGCTTAACGAGGCCTCGCGCTGGCTTACCATCCCGGTCATCAACCAAACCTTCCAGCCCTCCGACCTAGCCAAGCTGGCCCTGATCACGCACTTGGCTTCCATGCTCAGCCGCCGCCAGCAAAACGTGGGCGACTTTAAAACCACGCTGCTGCCGGTAATGCTGTGGGTGGGCGTCATCTGCGGGCTTATCATTCTGTCGAATGCCTCCACAGCGCTGCTGCTGTTCGCCACCTGCCTGCTGCTGATGTTTATTGGCCGGGTGCCGCTCAAGCAGATGGCCGTGATGGTCGTGATTGGCGTTGTGATTGGCGGCGTGGGCCTAGTGGCGGGGCAGCGCTGGAAAACGGTGCAGTCGCGCATTGAGAGCTTCACCGACAAGAGCAAGCCGGTGCCGTTTCAGCTGGAGCACGCCTACATTGCCGAGGCTACGGGCGGCGTGTTCGGCAAGGGGCCCGGCAAAAGCACCGAGCGCAACATCATGCCCCACCCGTATTCCGACTTCATCTACGCCATCATTATTGAAGAATACGGCCTGTTTGGGGGCGTGATAGTGCTGTTCCTTTATCTGGCCTTCCTCTATCGAGGATTGAAAACGGTGATGAATAGTTACGGGGCCTTCGGAGGGCTGCTCTCAGCGGGGCTTACCTTTAGCTTAGTGCTGCAGGCTATGGTGAATATGGGCGTGGCCGTGGGCCTGGGCCCAATTACCGGTCTGCCGCTGCCGCTGCTCAGCATGGGCGGTACCTCGCTCATCTTCACCGGCATCAGCATCGGCATTATTCTGGCTGTAAGCCGTGGCGAGCGGGAAATCCGCCCCATGACTGACCAGCCCGCCGATACCGCCCGCATCCCGAAAGTATCGGTCAGCTATTAGCGGTTGCTGGTAGTGCTTAGCTGTTCGTGCCTGGTGATTGGGCCTTTCTATTATTCCGGCAGCGTCTAACAGCCTAAGCACTAGGCGTAAAATACTAAGCTCAAAGCATGAAACTCATCATCAGCGGCGGCGGCACCGGGGGGCACATTTTTCCGGCCGTGGCCATTGCCAACGAAGTGCGGCGGCGCTTTCCCGACGCCGAAATTCTGTTTGTGGGCGCTAACGGCCGCATGGAGATGACCCGGATACCCGAAGCAGGCTACGAGATTATCGGCCTCGATATTGCCGGCCTGCAGCGCAGCCTGACGCCTAAAAACCTGCTGTTCCCGATTAAAGTGATGCGGGCCGTGCGCAAAGCCGGTAAAATCATTGAGAAGTTCCGGCCCGATGCCGTAGTGGGCGTGGGCGGCTATGCCTCGGCCCCGGTGCTGCTGGCGGCCACTTCGCGAGGCATTCCGGCCCTTATTCAGGAGCAGAACTCCTACGCCGGCCTCGTAAATAAATTACTGGCCAAACGGGTCCAACGCATCTGTGTAGCCTACGAGGGCATGGAAAAGTTCTTCCCCAGCAACCGGCTGACGCTAACCGGTAACCCCGTGCGCACCGAAATTGCCAGCGGCCAGCGTGCCGAGGCCCTGGCCTTTTTCGGGCTCGATGCAGCCCGGCCGGTGCTGCTTGTGATTGGGGGCAGCCTAGGGGCGCGTACGCTCAACCAGGCCACTGCCACCGCGCTGCCCCGCCTGCAGGAGGCCGGCGTGCAGTTGCTCTGGCAAACCGGCAAGCTCTATTTTCCAGAAGCCGGCAAGCAGGCCGCCCCATTTGCCGCCGCCGGTTTGCAGGCCCTAGAGTTCATCCGCCGCATGGATCTGGCCTACGCCGCTGCCGACGTGGTGGTGAGCCGGGCTGGGGCACTGTCGGTGTCGGAGCTGTGCCTGACGGGCAAGCCGAGCATCCTGGTGCCCTCGCCCAATGTAGCCGAAGACCACCAGACCAAGAATGCCCTGGCCCTCAGCACTCAGGACGCCGCCCTGCTCGTGCGCGACGCCGAGGCCGCCGCCACGCTCTACGACGAAACCTTGGCGTTACTCCAAAACCCGGCGCGCCAGCAGCAGCTAAGCACCAACATTCTGCAGCTTGCCCGCCCTCAAGCCACGGCCACGATTGTGGACGAGCTACTGAAACTGATTCCGAACGCGTAGGGGCGGGGCTTGTCCCCGCCCGTCACTGAACGATTGTCGTTGCAATTGCGCGCACGGCGGGCGGGGACAAGCCCCGCCCCTACGACTACCATCCAAGCTCTGCACCCCTAAAAATGAAAACCAACGTCTTCTTCCTGGGTATCGGTGGCATCGGTATGTCGGCACTGGCGCGCTGGTTCCGGGCCAACGGGCATGTGGTGAGCGGCTACGACAAAACCCGTACGCCTCTGACCGACGCTCTGACGGCCGAAGGTATCACGATTCACTACGACGATTCGATAGAAAGCATTCCGGCGGCCGTGCGCGCGAATCCGGCCGATACATTGGTCGTGCTTACGCCCGCTATTCCGAAGGACCACCGCGAGTGGGCTTGGCTGCGGGAGCGGGGCTACGACATCCGCAAGCGCAGCCAGGTGCTGGGCGTGCTCACCGCCGGCCGGCCCACCATTGCGGTGGCCGGCACCCACGGCAAAACTACCACCAGCAGCATGGTGGCCCACTTGCTGCATCATGCCGGCGTACCCTGCGCCGCGTTTCTGGGTGGCATCAGCGTGAACCTGGGCTCGAACCTGCTGCTGCCGGATTCAATTAAAAATTTGAGTGTAGAAAGTGATAATCAGGCGGCAGAAACGAACACCGAAACAACAACTGAAAATGTTCCCGTCGTAGTAGAGGCTGATGAATATGACCGGAGCTTTCTGACGCTGTTTCCGACGGTGGCCATCGTGACAAGTACCGACGCCGACCACCTCGATATTTACGGGGATGCCGAGACGCTACTGGAGTCGTTCCGGCAGTTTGTAGGGCAGATTCAGCCGGGTGGCACGCTCATCATCAACCACACGGCTGATGCCAGCGTGGCTGCCGCCGCACCGGCCGGCGTGCGGGTGCTGCGCTACGGTCTCTCGTCCGAGCAGGGCCCGGAGCTATATTCTACCAACATTACCGCCGAGGGCCACTTGTTCCGTTTCGATATGCACGGACCGGTAGCGGAGCAAACGGCGCTATCAGCTAACAACTCTCAGCCAACAGCTCAGATAAAAAATCTGGAGCTGGCCGTGCCAGGATTTCATAACGTGGAAAACATGCTGGCCGCCGCTTGCGTGGCCCGCCTCTACGGCCTCAGCGATGAGCAACTGCGTGCTGCTGTGGCCGCTTATCGGGGCGTAAAGCGCCGTTTCGAGTTCATCGTGACGGCCGGTACGTCCGAGCAGCCTAAGGTATATGTGGATGATTACGCCCACCATCCGCGCGAAATCGAGGCCTTTTTGCAGTCTCTGCGGGCCCTGTACCCGGGGCGGCGGCTGCGGGTGATTTTCCAACCCCACCTTTACAGCCGCACCCGCGATTTTGCCGCCGGATTCGCTGAGAGTCTGAGCCTTGCCGACGAAGTGGTACTGCTCGACATCTACCCGGCCCGCGAGCAGCCACTGCCGGGCGTCACGTCGGAGTTGATTTTATCCCAAATCACGGCGCCGATAAAATCTCTCCAAACTAAGGACGAAATTTTGCAAAACGCCGAAACCAATCCGAATTTTGACGTATTAGCCACCGTAGGCGCCGGCGACATCGACCAGTTAGTGCCTCAATTAAAGAATATTTTGAATATTCGCTGGCTGAATAGCTGAGTTGCCCGGCCGGCCGCTTGCCGGTAACCGGAAGCGGCTCCTGCAGCAAGCCCCGCCGCCACGTCATTCATTTTTCTCCTGACCCCAGTACCAAACCCCGAATGAAGCGCGACGCCAAAAACCTGCTGATTGCCACTGTATGTCTGCTGCTGCTGCTGGGCCTGGGGGCATTTGCGGCCGTGCGGCAGGCCAATCGCAAGGTGGGGGGCGTCATTGTGTCGGTCAGCAACGAATTCAATAACTTCTTCATCGGCCAGCGCGAAGTAACCGGCCTGCTGACCCGCCAGGGCCGCGACCGGCTGGAGGGCTCTGCGCCCTCCGACATCGACCTGAAGGCCCTCGAAGCGCGCCTCAAGGCCCATAGTTTCGTGAAGGAGGCCCAAGTCTACCGCGACCTGGCCGGCAACCTGCACGCCGATGTGCGCCAGAGCCGGCCCATTGCCCGCCTCGTACACGCCGATTCGCGACAGGACAGCTACCTCGATGCCGATGGGCGTAAGCTGCCGCTTTCTTCGCTGTTCACGGCCCGGGTCGTGCCCATCTCGCGGGCTGGCGGCGTTCCGCTGGTCGCCTCCTTCTTTCAGGACAGCAGCGGCATACGTTACCTCGAATTCCTGCGTTACATCGACGGAAAACCCTTCTGGCGCGCACAGGTCGCCGAAATATTCGTGGCGCCTAATGGAAAGATTTCGTTCACCCAACAGGTGGGTGACCAGCGGGTCGAATTTGGCTTTCCTGATAATATTTCGGAAAAATTCGCGAAACTGATGGTATTTTACCGTCAAATTCCGCCGGTGCTTGGCTGGGACACGTACCATCGCGTCAACGTCGAATTCAAGGATCAAATCATCTGTGAATAAAATTATCCGTCTAAAACGCTACCTTAAAGCGGATTAAACGCCCTTTTCCTGCCTGCACCTGCCAACTCCTCGCCCATCCTTCCCATGCAACACGATAAAATTGTAGTCGGCCTCGACATCGGTACCACCAAAATATGTGCTTTGGTTGGCCGTAAAAATGAATTCGGCAAGCTCGAAATTCTGGGTTTGGGCAAGGCCGTGTCGGAAGGCGTGGTACGGGGAATTGTGTCGAATATCGACAAAACAGTGGACGCCATCAAGAAGGCCATTAAGCAGGCAGAGGAGCAGTCGGGCATCAACATTGGCGTGGTGAACGTGGGCATTGCGGGCCAGCACATCAAGAGCCTGCAGCACAACGGCAGCATCACCCGCACCTCGGCCGAAACCGAAATAACCCAGGCCGACGTGGAGCGCCTTACCAGCGACATGTACCGCCTCGTGACGCCGCCTGGTTCGCAGATCATCCACGTAATGCCCCAGGACTACAAGGTGGATTACGAGGAAGGTATTCTGGACCCGGTAGGCATGTCGGGCGTACGGCTGGAGGGCAATTTCCACATCATCACGGCGCAGAGCACGGCCATCAATAACGTGTATAAGTGCGTTACGAAGGCCGGGCTGGAAATTGATAACCTGATTTTGGAGCCGCTGGCATCGAGCATGTCGGTGCTGAGCGATGAGGAGAAGGAAGCTGGCGTGGCGCTGGTTGACATTGGCGGCGGCACGACCGATCTGGCCATTTTCAAGGATGGCATCATCCGCCACGCGGCGGTGCTGCCCTTCGGCGGCAACATCATCACTACCGATATCAAGCAGGGCTGCCAGGTGATGCAGAACCAGGCCGAGCAGCTCAAGGTGAAGTTCGGCAAGGCTATTGCCGAAGAAGCCTCGGAGTACGAAATCGTGAGCATCCCTGGCCTGCGCGACCGAGCACCCAAGGAAATCAGCCTGAAAAACCTGGCCTACATCATTGAGGCCCGGATGGAGGAAATTGTGGAGCTGGTATATGCCGAAATCCAGCGTCTGGGCTTCCAGGACAAGTTGGCGGCTGGCATCGTGATGACCGGTGGCGGCTCGCAACTCCAGAATCTGGTGCAACTGGCTGAGTACGTAACAGGCCTCGACACGCGCATCGGCTACCCCAACGAGCACTTGGGTAAGAGCAAGATTGAAGCGGTAAAATCGCCCATGTACGCCACCACGGTGGGCCTGGTGCTAGCTGGTTACCGCTCGCTCGACGACCGTTTGGCTCAGCGCGGCTACGAGGAGCCCGAGCAGGAGCAGAACTACTACGTGCCCACGCCCGAAGCGCGGCCGGCTACTACTGCTCCGCAAACTCCAGCAGCCTCGGCCACTCCAGCAGCCGAAAAGGCTGCTAAAAAGCCGGGTGCCGGGGATTTTTTCCAACGAATTCTTAATCGCACAAAAGATCTGCTGATTAATGATTTCGACGACAAACAGTATTAATGTCAATTGAAAATTAGAAGTTAGAAATTAGGAGTTGCTGCTCTGCCAAGACTGCCAATTCTTGATTTTTAATTTTTGGCTTTTAATTCATAATTGACCCTAAACATGAATTATACCTTCGACATACAGCCGCAATCGACCTCCATCATCAAAGTGATTGGTGTGGGTGGTGGTGGCTCCAATGCGGTCAAACACATGTATGCCCAAGGCATAAAAGACGTGGAGTTTGTAATCTGCAATACCGATAAGCAGGCCCTGGCATCGTCGCCCGTACCTAACCGCATGCAAATTGGCATCGACCTAACCGAAGGGCTGGGCGCGGGGGCCAACCCCGAGCGGGGCAAGCAGGCGGCCATTGAGAGCCGCGAGCAGATTCGCGAGCTGCTGAGCAATGGTACCCGCATGGTGTTCATTACGGCAGGCATGGGCGGCGGCACCGGTACCGGGGCCGCGCCCGTAATTGCCAAGGTTGCCAAGGAGCTGGGCATTCTGACGGTTGGTATCGTAACGGCCCCGTTTATGTTTGAGGGCCGCAAAAAGCGCCAGCAAGCTGAGCAGGGCATCAAGGAGCTGAGTGAGGACTGCGACACGGTACTGGTGATTCTCAACGACAAGATCCGCGAGATGTACGGCAACCTTCCCCTGAGCGCGGCCTTTGCCAAAGCCGATACTGTGCTGACGACGGCGGCCAAGTCCATTGCCGAGATTATCACGGTAACCTCGGACGTGAACGTGGACTTTGAAGACGTGAAAACGGTGATGAAGGACTCGGGCGCGGCCGTAATGGGCAGTAGCGTAACGGAGGGCGAGAACCGCGCCGCCCGGGCCGCTGAGGAGGCTCTGGCCTCGCCGCTACTCAACAACACCGATATCCACGGTGCCCAGCGTATTCTGCTCAGCATCATGTCGGGTGACCAGGCCGAACTGGAGATGGACGAATTGACCGAAATCACGGAGTACATCCAAGATAAGGCCGGCCAGAATGCTGAGGTTATTTTTGGCCACGGCATCGACCCCTCGCTGGGCCAGAGCATCCGCGTAACTGTAATTGCCACCGGCTTCGCTCGCGACGCCCACAACATTACGGCCGTAGTGCCCCGCGACGATGCTCGGGCTGACCCTACGACCGGTCCAGACCGTGAGGATGAGGAGCCCGCTGCAGCCGCGCCGCTTGTGCCTACGTTTGGCAGCCCTGCGCCCGTCGAGCCGCCGGTTGTAATCCGCGACCTTGATACTTCTCCTCCGCAACACAGCACCGCGCCGGTGTCGGCCCCTTCTATGCCGGCCCCCGAGCCGCAGTTGCAGTACCAGTATCCGCCGCAAACGCCCGTGGCTACCCTGCCGCATAGCCTGCCCCGACCTTCACTGGAGGCCCGGGCTGAGGAGCGACGCCAGCGCTTGCAGGCGCTGAGCAACGGCCTGACCAACGATGCGCTGAAAGATCAGTTGGAAACTCCCGCCTATCTGCGTCGTCAGGTAAAGCTGGAAAACGTGGTGCCCTCTTCGGAGCAGAACGTGAGCCGCTTTAATCTCTCCGACGACAACGAGTTGCTGGGCGACAACCGCTTCCTACACGACAACGTGGATTAGCGGGCAGTTTTATCCGCCAACCTATAAAGCAACAGGCCGCCCCGAATTCGTCGGGGCGGCCTGTTGCTTTATGGGTTGGCTCTTAGCGTAAGGAATCGGGCGGCGTAGGGCTGACCGAATCGGTCGGAAACTTATCCGGATGCATCATCTCGCGCTCGGGGGCAAGCTGGCTGCTCTTGCCCCGCCGGGGCGTGAGCGTGCAGGCACTCAGGAAAGCTAAACTAGAAAGCAGCAATACATATTTCATTAGCAGAAAACAGTTAAGCGAAACAGCCCTTACGCAGATGGCCGGCTTTTGGTCATCTGCTGGCCCGCTAACGAAAATGTTTCTGCTATATTATTCCTGCCTCTGGCCGCCAATAGTTACTGCAGGATTGCCTAAAACCGTAGCAAGTGGGGTATCTGCTCGCGGAGCAACGTCTGGTAAAAGGGTTCCGTCAGTTCACCGTCATCGTTCAGGTGCTTGTCAATAAAGGGCAGACGCACGCGCTGGGGAAGCACAGCGGTGCCCAGATACATAAGAATGTCGGTGAGATGATTAAGGGCCAGCAAGCCGCCCTGCCCGCCGCTACTCAACCCCACCAGCGCCGCCTTTTTGTTGCTTAGCGCCGAAGGGTAGGGCAGGCCATCAATAAAAGCCTTCAGTACACCTGGAAACGAGCAATTATACTCGGGAACGATAAATACCAGCTTGTCGGCGGCACTGGCCTGCTCAGCTAGGCGGTTGAAGCCATCATGTCTGCCGGCATTGTCGTACAGTGCTGAAAATGTAAAATCGGCTGGTAACTCCAGCAAGTCCAGAACAGAAGAATCAACTCCGTGTTCAGCCAGCAGGCGGGCGTATAAATCGGCTAGGCGACGGGCGCGGGAATTAGGGCGGTTAGTGCCAACAACAATTGTGAGCATTCGGGTAGTTGGAAAGAGAGTCAAGGGAAAAAGTGCCTATTATAGGCAGGTAGCAAAAAAGGCGAAACGGAAGCCCGTTTCGCCTTTTCAAGGAATCCTGACAGGATAACCACCAAAGCTTACGCCAGGTTATTGGATGTGGCTTTGGCCGACAAAAATTCTTGGTTAAGGGTAGCAATATTTTCGAGTGAGATGCCCACCGGACACTCGGCGGCACAGGAGCCAATATTGGTGCAGGCACCAAAACCTTCCTTATCCATCTGGGCTACCATGTTCTCAACGCGGGTTTTGCGCTCCACGTGGCCTTGGGGCAGCAATGCCAGCTGACTTACTTTGGCCGATACGAACAGCATAGCCGAAGCGTTTTTGCAGGCCGCTACGCAGGCACCACAACCAATGCAGGTAGCCGCTTCAAAAGCCCGATCGGCAATGTTCTTGGGAATCGGAATTTCATTAGCATCGGGGGTACCACCGGTGTTAATGCTCACGTAGCCGCCCGCCTGGATGATGCGGTCAAAGGCCGAACGGTCCACGCTCAGGTCTTTGTTGAGCGGGAAAGCAGATGCGCGCCAAGGTTCGATGGTAATGGTATCGCCATCGGAGAACTTGCGCATGTGCAACTGGCAGGTCGTGGTGCCCTGCTCTGGGCCGTGGGCCCGGCCGTTGATGAACAGGTTGCACGAGCCGCAGATGCCTTCGCGGCAGTCGTGGTCGAAGGCTACCGGCTCTTGGCCCTGGCGCAACAGGTCCTCGTTGAGTACGTCGAGCATCTCCAAGAACGACATATCGGGCGAGATGTCCTTGACCTTATAATCGACGATACCTCCCTCACTGATGCGGTTTTTCTGCCGCCACACCTTCAGGGTGAGGTTCATTGGTTTGGCGTTGGGGTTACTTCCGGCCATGTTTTTGGCTATTAGCTGTTAGCTGATAGCTGTTAGCTTGTCGGGCTGGGGCTGTTGGCACGAAGCGAACAGCTAGCAGCTAAAGGCTAACAGCTGAAAAAATTACTTGTAGCTGCGCTGGGTAAGCTTTACGTTCTCGAACGTGAGCTCTTCCTTGTTCAGCTTTTCGGGTTGGTTTTCGCCCACGTATTCCCAGGCGGCCACATAAGCGTAGTCGTCATCGTTGCGCAGGGCCTCACCCTCGGGCGTCTGGTACTCCTCGCGGAAGTGACCACCGCAGCTTTCGTTGCGGTCCAAGGCGTCGTCTACCATCAGTTCGCCCAACTCGATGAAGTCAGCCACACGGCCGGCTTTCTCCAGCGCCTGGTTCATTTCCAGTTCGGTACCGGCCAGTTTCAAGTCGCTCCAGAATTCCTTCTTCAGCTGTTGGATCTCCTTTTTGGCGTAGCGCAGGCCTTCAGCGTTGCGCGACATGCCGCAGTACTCCCACATCAGATTGCCGAGCTTCTTGTGGAAATCGTCGGGAGTGCGGGTACCGTTGATGGACATCATCTGTTGCACGCGGGCCTGCACGGCGGCCGTGGCCTCGGCAAAGGCGGGGTCTTCAGTCGTTACAGGCTTAGGCGGTGTAGATGCCAGGTAATCGCCAATGGTGTAAGGAATTACGAAGTAACCGTCGGCCAAGCCCTGCATGAGGGCCGAAGCGCCGAGTCGATTGGCGCCGTGGTCAGAGAAGTTGCACTCGCCGGTGGCGTAAAGGCCCTTCACCGTGGTTTGCAGATTGTAGTCAACCCAGAGGCCACCCATGGTATAGTGAACCGCTGGGTAAATACGCATGGGCCGCTCGTAGGGGTTTTCGCCGGTAATTTTGGCGTACATATCGAACAGGTTGCCATACTTCTGGCTCACTGCCTCAGCCGAGGTACGCTTGATAACGTCGGCGAAGTCGAGGTATACAGCCAGACCGGTTGAGCCTACACCTTTGCCCTCATCGCACATGAGCTTTGCGTTGCGCGAAGCTACGTCGCGAGGCACTAGGTTACCGAAAGCCGGGTACTTGCGCTCCAAGAAGTAGTCGCGGTCTGCCTCGGCAATATCGTTAACGTTGATTTCGCCCTTGCGCAGGCGCTCGGCTGTTTCCTTGGTGGCCGGTACCCACACACGGCCATCGTTACGCAACGACTCCGACATCAACGTCAGCTTCGACTGGTAATCGCCCGATACGGGGATACAGGTAGGGTGAATCTGGGTGAAGCAGGGGTTGGCGAAATACGCACCCTTTTTGTGGGCCCGCCAAGCGGCGGTAGCGTTGCAGTACATGGCGTTGGTGCTCAAGAAGAACACGTTACCGTAGCCGCCGGTAGCCAGTACCACGGCATGGGCCGCGTGCTGCTCAATCTCACCGGTCAGCAAATTGCGGGTGATAATACCACGAGCCTGGCCGTCCACCGTCACCAGATCCAGCATTTCGGAGCGGGTGTAGAGCTTTACTTTACCGTAGGCCACCTGCCGCGAGAGGGCTGAGTAGGCGCCTAACAGCAACTGCTGGCCGGTTTGGCCGCGAGCATAAAATGTGCGGCTCACCTGCGCGCCACCGAACGAGCGGTTGGCCAGCAGGCCGCCGTATTCGCGGGCGAAGGGTACGCCTTGGGCCACGCACTGGTCGATGATGTTGACCGATACCTGAGCCAGACGGTACACGTTGGCCTCGCGGGAACGGTAGTCACCACCCTTTACGGTGTCGTAGAAAAGGCGGTATACCGAGTCACCGTCGTTCTGGTAGTTTTTGGCGGCATTGATACCACCCTGAGCGGCAATGGAGTGCGCCCGACGCGGGGAGTCGTGGAAAGTGAAAGCTTTCACATTGTAGCCCAGCTCAGCGAGCGAAGCAGCTGCCGAAGCGCCGGCCAGGCCGGTGCCCACCACAATGATGTCGTACTTCCGCTTATTAGACGGGTTGACGAGCTTAACGTTGAACTTATGCTTCTCCCACTTCTCGGCTATCGGGCCTTCGGGAAGTTTGGAATCAAGTACCATAAAGGGTAGAGTTAGAGAGTGGGAAATTAGCGCAGGATGTCCGGCTCCTCAGTCAGCGACTGTTCAACCTTCTGGTTGGTCGCTGGGCGGGGCTGATGCTGGTCATCGAAGAACATGATAATCGGGATGATGGCGAACAGGACCGACACCACAACCGAGAAAGCATAGCCCGTGTAGTAAACGGCGGGCGTGTATTTGGGGTGCTTGAGGCCCAGTGTCTGGAAACCGCTACGGAAGCCGTGCCAGAGGTGGTAACCCAGCGCAATTTGCGCCAGCGCGTACAGAATTACGTACCACGGAATTTTGAAAGAAGCGGCGGCTACCGAATACAGGTCGCCAACCGGGTGGTCGAGGTTGGGCACTTTCACCATGGCCAGGCCGCCAAAGGCGTCGAAACGGGAGCGAATCCAGAAGTTCATCAAGTGTACAATCAGGAAAACCAGCAGCAGCGTGCCCAGCAGGGCCATATTGCGTGACGACCACTGCGAGTTCTGCTCCGAATGATTTACCACGTAGCCTTGAGCACCACGAGCGTTTTTATTCTTTACAGCCAGTGCCAATCCTTGGTAAATATGCACCGCAAAGCCCAACATCAGCACAATTTCCATGAACCGGATGATGGGATTGGTACCCATAAACTCGGCCCAGAAGTTGAAGCTGGCCCCTCCGTCGTAGCGCAACAATTGCAGGTTAATCAGCAGGTGAACCAACAGAAACGAACACAGGAACAGGCCCGTGGTAGCCATAACAATTTTACGGCCGATGCTGCTGGTGAGGGTGTTTGTAATCCAACTCATAGAGAGCTACTAAGTAGGGTGGGGAAGTCGATTGTGACGGTCAAAGTTAGGTGCCCGGTTAGTAGGAAACAATCTGAATAGACGAGGCGGTCTGACTGGAATCAAACCAAAGCCAACTCCGTTAGTATCTTGCCTCGGTCTAACAACCTCCCTCGCCCGACTTTTGTTAGGTTTCCGCCGGGTTTTTCCGGACCTTACTTCCTGCGGTTTCTCTGCCCGCTTAGTTGCCTGATTCTATGCGTATCGTTCTACCTATCCGCCCATTGCAGCGCTGGCTGGCGGCGCTGTTTCTGCTGCTGGCCTTCCTGACAGCCGCGCCAGCTGCCCAAGCTACCCACCTGGCTGCCGGCGACATTCAGGCGCGCACCGACCCCAACAACCCCCGGCGCATCTTTTTTACCCTTTCACTTTACGTGGGTGTTCCGGGCCCCAATATAGCCGAAGAGCCTACGGTTATCATCTTTTTTGGCGACGGTACCTCCCAGCAGGATATTCCATTCGTATCGCAGACCCGCGTAGCACCGGAGTATTTGCTCAACGTTTATAGGTTCGAGCATACTTATAATTCTACCGGGGCATATACAGTGGGCTACGCCAGCGTAAATAGGCCGGTAGGGGTGCTTAATATGGCTAATTCGGCCAATGAAAGCTTTTATATCTCGACCACCGTTCTTATAAATGCATTCATTCAGAATACTTCGCCCCAACTGCTGGCACCAGCCATCGACAAGGGTAGCGTAGGCCAGGTATTTCTGCACAACCCTGCCGCTTTCGATGCTGAGGGCGACTCGCTGGCGTACGAGTTGCGGCCGAGCCAAAGGGCCGGCGACCCGCGTGTCGCGCTTGCTACCGGCAACCGGCTCAATCCCGTACCTACCACCAGCTTCACTTTCCCCAACAACCTGCCGGGCGTTGATGCCCGCCAGGTAGCCTATAGTGGGCCGCCTGTCGGGGTGCCCAACAACAGCGCCATCTTCATTATCGACGCCTTTACTGGCCAGGTAGTGTGGAATGCGCCGGCCCAGGTGGGTACCTATAATGTGGCTTTTGTGGTGAAGGAATACCGCCGCACACCCGGCCGACCCACCCAACCCACACTGCTGAGCGAGACAATCCGCGACATGCAGATTATCGTGCGGCCGCCCAATAACCTGCGCCCCCTCATTAATGTACCGCCAGATGTGTGCGTGGTGGCCAACACACCGGTGCCCGGCGGCATTATAACCGCCACCGACCCCGATGGCAACCCGGTGCTACTCGAAGCTTTTACCGGCCTGCTACCTATGCCGGCCTCGTTCCAGCAGAGCACTAAAGGGCCGCCTGTGGCCCGTGCCCTGTTCCAATGGACACCGGCCTGCTCCTTCATCCGCCGCCAGCCTTACCAGGTGCTGTTTAAGGCCACCGACGAGCCTGGGGGTACCATTTCGTCTTTAATTGACCAGCGCATCTGGAATATTACGGTGGTAGGACCGGCGCCGCAAAACCTGCAGGCCACGCCGCAGGGCAACAACATGCGCCTCGACTGGAACAGCTACAGCTGCCAGAATCCGGGGGCGCAGATTCTGATTTTCCGCCGCGAAAACTGCTTTGCCTTCACGCCTACTACCTGCCAGACGGGGCTGCCTGCCGGCTCGGGTTACGTGCAGATTGGCAGCGTAGGCGTGGGCTCACGCACCTTCCTCGACGACAATGGTGGGGCCGGCCTGACCCGGGGTAAGACCTATTCGTACCGCATTTATGTGCGGTTTGCCCAGCCTAGCGGGGGCGAAAGCCTGGCTTCCAACGAGGCCTGCGTGAAGGTAGAGGGTCGCTCGCCCCGCCTTACCAACGTAACCGTAGACCGCACCGACGTAGCGACGGGCCAGATTACCGTTCGCTGGAACCAGCCGGCTCCGCTGGCCAACTTCGCTGAGCCCCGTGGCTACCGCCTCTACCGCGCCACTGGCCTCAACCCAGCCGCAGCCGATTTCCGCAAGGTGTACACTACCACCAACCTGCGCGATACCACCTTTATCAATACTGGCCTCAACACGGAAGCCAACGCCTACACGTACCGGCTCGATTTCTTCAGCAACTCGGCCTTGGCGGCCGACTCGGTGGAGCGCACCCAGCCGGCGTCGAGCGTACGGCTGACGGCTACGCCCAACCCGCTGGCCAGTACAATAGGCGTTAGTTGGGTGTACAATGTGCCCTGGGACAACAGTCAGCGGCCCAGTACTGTGTACCGGCGCGAGCCAGGCGGTACGTTCCGGCCCGTGGGTAAAGCCACTAGTACCACTACCGGCGGCACTTTCGTGGATGATGGCAGGGTGCTGCCGCTGGTGAAAAACCGCACGTACTGCTACTACGTGAAGACCAACGGCACCTACGACATCACCTTGGCCGATTCGCTCATCAACCTGAGCCAGGAACAGTGCGCGCCGTTGCAGTCTGTGCCCTGTACGCCCATCCTCACGCTCAAGCCCACCAACTGTGACAGCCTGGCCAGCCGCCTGTTCGATTTGCCGACTACGCCTACCTCGGGCATGCGCTTTACCAACTCGCTGAGCTGGACGCTGAGCAACCTACCCACGCAGGACTGCAGCCGCGACATCGTGCAGTACATCATCTACTTTGCACCTACAGAGGCCGATGAGCTAACTGAGCTGTCCCGCGTGCCCGGTACCCAAACAACCTATGAGCACACCAACCTGGCTTCGGCGCAGGGCTGCTACGCCATTCAGGCTGTCGATGCGAATGGGGCTGTGAGTGCACTGAGCAACAAAGAGTGCAAGGATAACTGCCTGCTATTCCTGATGCCTAACATCTTCACACCCAACGGCGACTCGAAAAACGACACGTTCCGGCCCAAGGTGTTTAGCCCGATTGAGCGCACGTCTATCCGGATTTACAACCGCTGGGGCACTAAGGTGTACGAAGGCAGCCAGGACCCGCTCATCAACTGGAACGGGGGCGGCACGGGCGAAGGCAACTCCAACGGCAAGGTGTCGGATGGTATGTACTTCTACCAGGCCGAGGTAACGTTTAAGGATGCTAATCGCACTACCCGTACTTTCAAAGGCTGGGTGCAAATCAACCGCTAGCCACTGATCAAAGCCAGAAAAGCCGGGTTCTCTGTTGAGAATCCGGCTTTTCTGTGCGCAAAAAACGGGTGTCTGGGTTGCCTGTAGGGTATTTGCATCGGGCAGTCCAACATTTTTATGCAGCTTGCGACCGTAATTTTTCCGCCTGCCCCGGCGGCGCTTCCAGCCAGAAGCTGTCGTGGGGCTTATTCTGACCACATGAAAGCAGTTATCTTCCCCGGCCAGGGCAGCCAGTTCAGCGGCATGGGCCGCGAGCTGTACGAGCAGCACCCCGAAGCCAAGCGCCTGATGGACCAAGCCAACGAAATCCTGGGCTTTTCGCTTACAGAGGCCATGTTTGCGGGCTCTGATGAGGAGTTGCGCCGCACCGACGTAACCCAGCCGGCCATTTTCCTGCACTCGGTGGCGCTGGCCACCGTGCTGCCCGACTTCCGGCCCGATATGGTGGCCGGCCATTCGCTGGGCGAGTTTTCGGCGCTGGTAGCCGCCAAAGTGCTGCGTTTTGAAGACGCCCTGCAATTGGTAGCCCAACGGGCCCGCGCCATGCAGGCCGCCTGCCAGGAGCAGCCCGGCACCATGGCCGCCATCCTAGCCCTCGACGACGACACGACGGCCCGCATCTGCCAGGAAATTACAGCGGGCGGTGACATTGTGGTAGCTGCCAACTACAACTGTCCCGGCCAGCTGGTAGTGTCAGGCTCGCAACGCGGCATCGAGCTGGCCTGCGAGCAGCTGAAGGCTGCTGGGGCCAAGCGCGCCCTGCCGCTGCCGGTGGGTGGCGCCTTCCACTCGCCACTGATGCAGTCGGCCGAAGCGGCGCTGGCCGAAGCCATTGCCAAAACGAGCTTTGCGGCCGGTATCTGCCCGGTGTACCAGAACGTGGACGCTGCCCCGCACACCGACCCCGACGAAATCCGCGAAAACCTCGTGCGCCAGCTCACCGCCCCCGTCCGCTGGACCCAGAGCGTGCAGCGCATGGTGCAGGACGGTGCAATTGAGTTCGTGGAGTGCGGCCCCGGCAAGGTCCTGCAGGGCCTCGTCAAGAAGATTGCGCCGGAGGTTTCGGCCGGCTCAGCAGCTTTGTAATTCGCTTTAGTGCTCACAAAAAAGGTCCTGCCCATTCACGGCAGGACCTTTTTTGTGAGTTGAATTTTCCGTCTCACGCACCAGAATCAACGAGGCTCGCCATTAACCCGCGTAACCGCAAGCTCGTCTGAACACTCAGCCAACAACTCGGCTACGGTGCAACCCAGGCCCGGATGCACCAAGGTAGCCGCAATTTCGGCCAGGGGCAGCAGGGCAAAGCGGCGCTCCGGTAGGCGCGGGTGGGGCAGCTGGAGCGTGGGCGTATCGAGTACCAGGTCGTCGTAGAGCAATATATCCACGTCGAGGGTGCGGGAACCCCAGCGCACCAGCCGCTGCCGGCCCGCATGCTGCTCGGCGGCCAGGCAGACGGCCAGCAATTGGGCAGGAGAGAGGTTGGTCTGTATTTCCAGCGCTTGGTTGAGGAAGGCTGGCTGCTCAGTCAGGCCCCAGGCGGCCGTTTCGTAGACGCCCGAGGTGGCCCTTACCGGGCCGGCCGTGCGGCCCAGCTCGGCCACGGCGGCCTGCAACGTGGCGGTTCGGTCGCCGAGGTTGGAGCCTAGCAGCAGGTAAGCAGTTGGCATAGGCTTAGGAGTAAACAGCAGGAAGGTAGAAGCGCCGGTATACCAGCCACGCTATCAGCCAGAGGCCTGCCAGAATGAGGAACAGGATGGGAACTGCGCCCTCCGATGTGCGCGCTACCGTTGCCGACAGTAAAAGCCCGCCGAAGAACATAGCCGTGGCAGCAAAGCCCGGCTGCTCAAAAAAGTCGAGCCCGCGGTAGAAGCCCAGGTAAAGCAGGGCGATGGTGAAGATTTGTGGGAGGTCGTATATGCGCCCATCGCCCACGCCGTCCAGGAAGTTTCCGGGCAGCGCCAGCGTCAGGAGCAGCAGCAGAAACAGGGGAATGCGGGAGATGGAAAAGGGTTTGGACTGAATTAGCAGGTCGGTTTTGCTGGTGTTGCCCACGGCCATTTCACCGGGACTCTGCCAGGCAAAGCGGGCCCGAAAAACCTGATAGGCAGTGCACGCAAGTAGTACGGCTACCACTAACCCCACCCCGATTTCGGCCGAAACAGGGCCCTGCCAGAAGGTGTAGAGCGTTGCGGCCACGCCCCCAACGGCCGCGCCAAAGTAAAAATTAACGGCCAGCACAAAGAGGCTGGTAAGGAGCTTTCTCATGCGGTTCGAGCCTAAAAGCGGCGCTCAAAAAACTCAGCCGTAGCCTCGGCGGCCTGCCGGGCCTGTTCGGGCAGCTCGGCCGAGGGCCAGGGGTGGGTGCCACCGAAGTTGTGGGTGGTGCCGGGCAGCACCAGTAGCTCGGTAGTGGGTTGCCACGCGTGTAGCTGTTGGGCGCGGGCCAGCGGCACGGTTTCGTCCTGGTCGCCGTGCAGGACAAGCACGGGGCGGTTGTGGAGGCGCTGGCGCAGGTTCTGCTCAATGTCGAGGCGGGCTTGGTGTTGGTAGTAGTTCTCGACTAGTTGGTAGCCGAGCGGCAGCTGCTGCTTGGTGCGCGAGTTCTCCACGTATACCACGCCCTGCTGCTGCCAGTCGGCCATCTGCTGCTCCGTCCAGCCCGGGTTTACGTTGCTGATGGCGGCCCAGCTAGCCACGGCCCGTACGCGGGCGTCTTCGGCCGCTTTCAGCAGTACCAGCCCGCCACCGCGACTGTGGCCGATGAGAGCGAGGTGCGCCAGGTCCATTTCGGCGGCCGGTATTTCCGTGGCGCCCGGCTGGTGCAGGGCATCGAGCAGGGCACCCAAATCATCAAGCTCAATGCTGAAATTATTACGGCCAAAGGCCTCCAAGTCCTCCAGGTCGCCGGTGCCGCCCACCACCACGCCGTTGTGCGAGAGGTTAAGCTTCACAAACACGAAGCCCCGGCGGGCAAACCAGTCGGCCAGCACATTGAAGTGACCCCAGTCTTTGAACCCCTTGAAGCCATGTACAAATACCACTACCGGCTTGGCCCGGCCGTCGGGCACGAAGCGGGCATCGGCCGCAAACGGGCGGTTGTGGCCGGGGCCGGACAGCAGAAAATTGACGGAAACAGGCTGATTGGGCATAAAACGAAGGTAATAAGACAGGACTAAACTGTTATGCCTGCACACCAAGAACCGGGGCAGAACTCCGGGGTTTATATGCGCTATTTCAAATCAGATTTCCCCTTGGGCAGCATAACAGGTGGCCCCTGCGCCTTTTCCCGTATCATTGCATTGCCCAATTACGCCGCATGACCATTTCGCTGGACCAGATACAGGCTCCGATTGCCTTGGAGATGGTGGAATTCGAAAAGAAATTCCGCCAGTCGATGCAGACCAAACAGCTGCTGCTCGACAAAATCATGGGCTACATAGTGAAGCGCAAGGGCAAGCAGATTCGGCCGATGTTCGTGTTTTTCACGGCCAAAATCTGCGGCGGCGACCCGCTGCCCGAAGCCACTTTCCGCGGCGCGGCCCTGATTGAGTTGCTGCATACGGCCACACTCGTGCACGACGATGTGGTGGACGAGAGCAACTACCGCCGCGGCTTTTTTTCCATCAATGCGCTCTGGAAGAACAAGATAGCCGTGCTGGTAGGCGACTACCTGCTGAGCAAAGGCCTGCTGCTGAGCCTGGAAAACGACGATTACGCCCTGCTCAAGATTGTGAGCAACGCGGTGAAGGAGCTTAGTGAAGGCGAACTGCTACAGATTGAAAAAGCCCGCCGCCTCGACATCACCGAGGACGTGTACTTCGACATCATCCGCCAGAAAACGGCCTCGCTTATTGCCTCCTGCTGCGCCGTGGGGGCCTCTTCGGCCGGTGCCGACCTCGAAACGGTGGAGCGCGCCCGGCTGTTTGGCGAGAAGGTGGGTATGGCTTTCCAGATAAAGGACGACCTGTTCGACTACGGCACGGCCGAAATCGGCAAACCGCTGGGCATCGATATCAAGGAGAAAAAGATGACCCTACCGTTGATTTACGCCCTGCAAAAAGCTGACTGGCTCACCAAGCGCCGCGTCATTTTCAACGTGAAAAACAACGACGGCCGCCGCGACCGGGTGCAGCAGGTAATTGAGTTCGTGAAGCAGTCGGGCGGGCTTGACTATGCTATTGGTGTGATGGAGCGCTACCGCGACGAGGCGCTGGCTGTGTTGCGTACCTTCCCCGAGTCGGCTTCACGCACCTCGCTCGAACAGCTCATCAACTACACCATCGAGCGCGAAAAGTAGCCGCCTCGCGTTCTGAAGCCTGCCCGCCCGCATGAGAACCCGTTACCTGCTGCCGCTGCTGGTGCTGTTTGTGGCCCTCGATTTGGGCTACACCTACTGGCAGAACTACCGCCTGCCGCTCGATGGCGACCTGGCCTACATCGTGCTGCCCTCTCCCGACTGCCGGCCGGTGCTCTCGGACCCGTTCGGCTGGGCTGCGCTTACCCGAGGTGAGCTGTACACGGCACCCAACCGCTTCTTTGCGCATATGGCCATGGTGGCTTACTTTAAAACGGTGCCGTTTGCGCTACAACGTTTTATGCCGCCCATCGCAAGCGTGTACGTGGCTTGTGGGCTGTTCAGCGCCGCAGTGCAGGCATTGTTGCTCTATGTGCTGGCCTTGTACGCCAGCGGCCGTGCGCACGCCGGTCGCCGTTTTTGGTTGATTGTGGCCGTGTTGGTGCCGCTGTTTCAGTCGGCGGGCTACCACAACCAGATGGGTATAATCGACAATGCCATTACCTACACCTTCTTCTACGCCTTTCCGTTGGCGCTGCTGGGGCTGTTTTACTGGCCTTTTTACCGGGCAGCACAAACCCGGCGAACATTTCGGCCGCGCTGGTGGCAGTTTGGGCTGCTGTCGGGCCTCGCCGTGGTACTAAGCTTTAACGGTCCGATTATTCCGGGGGGGGTAGCCGTACTCAGCACCGGCATCTGTCTGGTTTGGCTGGTGCGGCAGTGGCGGGCTACGGGCAGGAACTGGGGCGCCATCGTGCAACGGGTGCCTTGGCGGGCGTTCAGTTTGCTGGCGCTACTGGGCGCGCTGTGCCTGTATTCGCTCTACATCGGGCAATTCGAACTGGAAAGCCGTGACATCAGCATCCCGCTGGCCGAGCGCTACCGCCGGCTCCCCACAGGCTTGAACGAAACCTTCTTTCGGCGGCCTGCGCTAGCCATTCTGCTCGGAGTAGTGCTGCTGAACACATTGATGATTGGCCGGCTGCTGCCTGCTACTACTGAAAGCCGGCGGCTACGGCAGTTGCTGGGCTGGCTGGCAGTGTTTTCCGTGGTCTATATGCTACTATTGCCACTCGGCGGCTACCGCGAGTACCGCCCCCACATCATCCGACGTGACTCCATTATGCCCGTGCTACTGGGCCTGATGGCTCTCTACGGTGCCACCACTTACTACCTAGGTCACCACCTCACGGGGCGCCGTCGCCTGAGCTATTTGGGTTGGGCGGCTGCGCTAGGCATCTTCTATACCGTTTCCGATAATAGCTGGCACTACCCAACCAATGCTTGCCAGCGCGAGGCCCTTGAAACACTGGATGGCTCCTCTAAACTTACCGTAGAGCTGCCGCAGAGCTGCCCGATAATGACCTGGAGTCCTGCCTCGACGTACGCTGAATCCGATATCTCAGCCCAGCTACTCGACTATTGGAACATCACCCCGGGCAAGCGCCAGTTCAAGCAGCCGACCACAGAGTAAACCGTAGGTGCTGTTGATGTTGCTGATAACACAAAACGCATCTGCGTTATCAGCAACATCTACAGTTTAGTGCTGCACCTGGTAGTACACTTGGTCGGCCTTCACTTCCGATACTTCGAAGCGTACGCCCTTAGGGTTACTGGTGACGGTGATTTCGTGGGTCATTTCGCAGGTGGGGCACTTTAGCTGCTCGGTTTCATACTGGCCATCATCAGGCATAGTGGCGAAGTGCTCGGCGGCGGGAACCCCGATGGAAGCCGTGAAAACATCTTCATGGCACTTGTTGCATTCGAACTTCAGGCCCACAGTATGGCCCTGTAATTCATCGACGGGGGCGGGGGTATTTTTCTGCTGAATCCACATAAGAAAGGGCTGGTTTAGGTGTTATAGAGGTTAGAAAAGGGCAATGTGGCCCGCAGGCCTGGCTTGGTGTACGCAGAAATGCCAATGCGGGGTTGGGCCAGTACAGTACCAGTCGAACCCCGCGTTGCAAATCCGGCCCTGCGGCCCGGCCCACTATACTTCTTATCACCAGCTAACGCAGCACCCGGTTACAGATGAAATGTAAGCACCGGCTGAGTTGACTGGAAGGCAACCTTTTCGGCAATACTGCCTTGGAAAAAGCGGCTGAACGCCGAGCGGGCGTGGGTGGGCACTACAATAAGGCCGGCACCCAGTTTCCGGGCTGCATCCTCAATACCACCCTCAATGCTGCCAGCCTCCATGAGCACGGCTTCGGCGGGTGCCAGCTGATGGCGGCTAATGAAGTCGTCTATCTCCTGGCGGGCCGGACCTGCGGCCTCGTCGGTTACGCGCAGCAGGTGCAGGCGGGCATCCGGAAACAGCTGGCGTACCTGCTGCAGCCCGGGCACGGCTTGGTCGGCTTCGGTCGAAAAATCGGAGGCAAATACGATGTCGCGCACGGCATCGAGGTTGGTGGCGTGCTTAATGGCCAGCACCGGACAGGGCGCCAGGCGCACCAGCTGCTCGGTATTCGAAGAGGCGAAGAAGCGCTCCAGTGGTTCGTGCTGCTGGGTGCCAAGCACTACTAGGTCAATGTGGCGCTGCTCAATCACCTTCAGAATAGCCTCATCGACTTCGACTTGGTCCAGTACCTCGTGTACGGGAACATCGGGAGCCATTTGGGCTGCTTCGGCCAGCAGCAGCTGCATCCGCTGGCGGGTTACCTCCATCAGCCTGACGACGAAAATCCGGTCGATGCCGTAGGCGTTGGGCAGCTCGGCTCCGTTGGTGGGCCCGCCAAAGGCGCTGAAATTGGCCGACCCCTGGGCGTCGGGAATGGGCAGCACGTGCAGCAGCGTTACGTTGCCGCCCACGCGCTGGGCCAGCTGCATTGCGGCCCGTAAAGCGTGGTGCGCCTCGGCCGAAAAATCGGTGGGAACCAGAATGTTTTTCATGAGCCGGAAGTAAAAAAGGTGGAACAAAAACGTCGCCCGGGCAATGCCAAGCCGGAGCAGGGCATCACCCGGGCGACGTTATGCTATACGTAGCCCAACCATAAAAGCGCAGCTATTCGGCTAGCAGCTGGTCAATCGTTTTGTTGAATTCGGCGTTCTGCTGCGCGTAGTACTGGCCAGTGCCGGGGCCCGAAAAGCCGGTATGAATCTTCCGGACTTCGCCCTTTTTATCAATGAAAATGGTGGTCGGGAAGGCCAGCACTTTCTGAATTTGGGGCAGCGACTTGCTGGCCAAATCTTTGTCGGCCACGCCGGCCACGGCCAGGTCATAGCCCACATTCATGCGCTCCTTCATCTTAAGCAGTTTGCGGGCGGCCACCTCCTGGTCAGGCGTACGCTCGTAGCCCAGGCCAATAATTTCGACGCCGCGCTGCTTGTTCTTCTCGTACCAAGGGGCCAGGAAGTTGGTTTCGTCCATGCAGTTGGGGCACCACGAACCCAGCAGCTGCACTACCAGCACCTTGCCACGGTATTTGGGGTCGGAGGGCGAGATGCTGCCCCCTTCGTAGATGCTAGGGAACGTGAACTCCAGCTTTTTCTGGCCGGGCTTCATGCCAGTTAGAGCGTTGGCGTCGGGCAGCTTGGCGGTTGGGTCCTTCACTGCGGTCCAGGTTTCGTGGCCCGTCAGGCCCGAGTAAAAGTCGCCCTCAATGCGCGTGGCGCTATCGGGGGTGGTGCTTCCGGGCTGCTTGCCGGTGAACAGGAAGCCGTGGCTGCCGTCGAAAGTGCTTAGCATAAGCGTATTGCCATCTGCCTGCCCCGAAAGGTAGCGGTAGTCGCCGGTGCTGGTAAGAAACGTGCCCGTAACGCCCGCCGGTGTTTGCGTAAATACGCCTACGGCCGGGTAAGTCTTGCCGGTATCATCCTTGAAACTGACTTTCCAGGTGCCATCGAAGGAGGTTACCTTCTGATCGGCCATTACCGGAAACAGCGGCTGCGCGCCCATCTCGGCCGTAAATGGTACGCGGTAGGGCTTGTTGGCGTCGTACTTCACCCAGGCACCCGTCAGCTTGCCTTCGCCGGCAGCCCGCACCACCAGCGCGGCATCAAACACGCCCAGCCTGATGGTAGTCGAGTCGCCGGCCGTCGTTATTTCGTCGAGCTTGAGGCGTTCCTCGCCGTTGCGCAGCGTTACGGTAGGCTGGCCGCCGGTAGTGGCTACATCGAACAGAAACGGTATTTCCTGGCCCTGGGCCGATAGTACGCCCCGCCAGGTGCCAGCTGTAAGCGGCGAAACAGCTCCGTCGGCCGCGGTGGTTTCGGTAGTTTTAGAATCAGACTGGCAGGCAGTAGCGGCCAGCGCGAGGGTGGCCCCAGCTATGGCCTTGCGCAAAGAGAAGGCAACGGGCATGGTTGAAAAAGAGTAAAAGTGAAACAGGGGCTAAACTACGGTACTGCCCGCATAGTTTGGGCGGGCCCACGCTGGCGGATGGCCAGAGCCGTTAGCCGGGTTCTTTTGAGAGCTTCTAAATAGGCCCTTAGCCAAACCCGGTGGCACTTATTTGACTTGCCGGACCCCGGCGCTTAACTATATTTGCATGTCTGCCCCGGCAGGCTCGTTCTCTCCACTTTTTCAACCTGATTATGGCATTCGATTTAGAGATGATTAAGGCCGTGTACGCTGGCATGGGCACCCGCATCGAGGCGGCCCGGTCAGCGGTCGGCCGTCCGCTCACCCTGACGGAAAAAATTCTGTACGCCCACCTACACGGCGGTACCGTTTCGCAGGCGTATGAGCGGGGCGTTTCCTACGTCGATTTTGCGCCCGACCGCGTAGCCATGCAGGATGCCACCGCCCAGATGGCGCTGTTGCAGTTCATGCAGGCCGGCAAGGCTACGGCCGCCGTGCCCAGCACTGTGCATTGCGACCACCTGATTCAGGCTAAAGTAGGCGCTGATGCCGATTTGGCCACTGCCAACTCCGAGAACAAGGAGGTGTACGACTTCCTAGCTTCAGTTTCGAACAAGTACGGCCTTGGCTTCTGGAAGCCCGGCGCTGGCATTATTCACCAGGTAGTGCTCGAAAACTACGCCTTCCCCGGCGGCATGATGATCGGCACCGACTCGCACACCCCCAACGCGGGTGGCCTGGGCATGATTGCCATTGGCGTAGGCGGCGCCGATGCCGTGGACGTAATGGCTGGCATGGCCTGGGAGCTGAAGTTCCCCAAAGTAATCGGCGTGAAGCTGACCGGTAAGCTCTCGGGCTGGACGTCGGCCAAAGACGTGATTCTGAAAGTAGCCGGCATCCTGACCGTGAAAGGCGGCACTGGTGCTATTGTAGAGTACTTCGGCGAAGGCGCCGAGAACCTGTCGGCAACCGGTAAAGGCACCATTTGCAATATGGGCGCCGAAATTGGGGCTACTACCTCGGTATTCAGCTTCGATGAGAAGATGGCCGTTTACCTGCGCGGCACCGGCCGGGCCGAAGTGGCCGAGCTGGCCGCCGGCGTGGCCGCGCACCTGCGCGCCGACGACGAGGTGTACGCCAATCCAGAGAATTTCTACGACCAGCTCATCGAAATCGACCTGAATACGCTGGAGCCCTACGTGAACGGTCCGTTTACGCCGGACGCCGCGTGGCCGATTTCGGAGTTTGCCTCGGCCGTACGCGAGCATGGCTGGCCCGCAAAGCTGGAAGTAGGCCTGATTGGTTCGTGCACCAACTCGAGCTACGAAGACATTACACGCGCCGCCTCCATTGCCAAGCAGGCTGCTGATAAGGGCCTGACCGTGCAGGCCGAGTACACGGTAACGCCTGGTTCGGAGCTGGTGCGCTACACCGTGGAGCGCGACGGTCTGCTCGATACGTTTGCCCAAATGGGCGGCGTGGTGCTGGCCAACGCCTGCGGTCCGTGCATCGGCCAGTGGGCCCGCCACACCGACGACCCCAAGCGCCGTAACTCGATTATCACAAGCTTCAACCGCAACTTCGCCAAGCGCAACGACGGCAATCCCAACACCCACGCGTTTGTGGCCTCGCCCGAAATCGTGACGGCCTTTGCCATTGCCGGCGACCTGACCTTCAACCCGCTCACCGATACGCTGACTACCAGCGCCGGCGAGCAGGTGAAGTTTGACGAGCCTGTAGGTATCGAGATGCCGCCCCGTGGCTTCGCCGTGGAGGATGCCGGCTATCAGCAGCCCGCCGCCGATGGCTCGGGCGTGAACGTAATGGTGTCGTCTGAATCGGACCGCCTGCAGCTGTTGGAGCCCTTTAAGCCCTGGAATGGCACCGACCTGCTGGGTCTGCGCCTGCTCATCAAGGCCAAAGGCAAGTGCACTACCGACCATATTTCGATGGCCGGTCCGTGGTTGAAGTACCGCGGCCACCTCGATAACATCTCCAACAACATGCTCATCGGGGCTACCAACGCCTTCAATGAGCAAACCAACTCGGTAAAGGATGCCCTCACGCAGGGTACTCCCTACTCGCCCGTGCCTACGGTAGCCCGTAACTACAAAGCCCAGGGCATCGGCTCGGTGGTTATTGGCGATGAGAATTACGGTGAAGGCAGCTCGCGTGAGCACGCCGCCATGGAGCCCCGCCACCTCGGCGTGCGCGCCGTGCTGGTGAAATCCTTCGCCCGGATTCACGAAACCAACCTCAAAAAGCAGGGCATGTTGGGCCTTACCTTCGACAACAAGGCCGACTACGACCTGATTGAGGAGGACGATACCATCGACATCCTCGGCCTGACCGAGTTTGCTCCCGGCAAGCCCCTGCAGGTGCGCCTGCACCACGCCGACGGCGACACGGACCTCATCACGGTGAACCACACCTACAACGAGGGCCAGATTGCCTGGTTTAAGGCCGGCTCGGCCCTGAACCTTATCCGGCAGATGCAGAGCGGCGACGCGCAGCTTTCGGAGCGCATCTAGCTTGTTACAGCAAAGTGAAAACGGCCGCCTTCCCGCATAGGGGAGGCGGCCGTTTTGCGTTTGCAAGGTCTGGTGCTATAGTGCGCACATTTAGTGTAATAAGCTTAATGTCAAGGCACAGTAAAGGGCCCAAGAGCCAGAACGCCAACGACAGCAGACATAGCAACAATGAGTGTATTGACGACAATCAGGAGTGAAGATGATAGCAATGAAAGAATGCGCTCCTAAGCGCTGGAGAGCATACAGCAGTGGGACTGATGCACTATAAACAGACTCTTTTGTTAATAAACTTTGAATTACAAAGTTCTTTGTTTTATGTTTGCGTAGCCTGAACTCATCCACTCGCTATGCGCCGCATCATCTGCTTTCTGCCTTATCTGCTGCTACTGGTAGCCTACGTGGTTGCCAAGCTGTGCTACGCGGCGGCCGATACCGCTGATGTGCGCTGGCTGCTGGCCCCCACCAACGCGCTGGTAAATCTGCTACTTAGCTCGACCTCTGAGTTCGTGGCGGGGCGGGGCTACGTGCATTCGGGCCTGAGCATCGTCATCGACAAATCGTGCGCGGGCGGCAACTTCGGACTGTTGACCGGGCTGGTGCTGACGACCACATACCTATGGCAGCGTGGCCCGCGCCCGGGCCTGGCGCTGTTGGTCCTGTTGCTGCTGAGCTACCCCCTAACGCTGTTCGTGAATGCGGCCCGTATTGCCGGGGCCGTGCGGCTGGGCCAGCTGCTGCCCCCAGCATTGGCCCCCGCCTGGCTGCACGAGGCGCAGGGGGCACTGGTATACCTGTTTTTCCTGGTAGCAGCCTACGCCGCACTGCGGCACCTCCTGCTCAAAAAGGCTAGCTATTAGCGCCCAACCAGCACGGCGTTGGTTTAGCGTGCTGCACGAACTCATCCAAGTCCCCGAAATCCTAAGTACCCAAACCTTACTTCTATGCGCACCTTGTTAAATCCGCGGTGGCTCTGGCTGCTCAACACGCTGCCGGTGGCGCTGCTGCTACTCTTTTTTTGGGCCGAGTACAACGTAATCCAGAGCCTGCTGGAGCCGGCGAGCCGGCTGGCTTGGCATTGGCTGGGCGCAGTGCTATTGGGGCTGTCCGTAGTCCATGCGGCCTATGCGAGGTGGCTGGCGGCGCGGCGGCGGCAGTTGTCAACCGGCTACGCGCTAGGGGCGTTGGGCATTTACATCGTGGGGCTCTACGTGTACGGAACGCAACTCCAGCAGCTTTTTCCTTCCGCCGTGCCCCGCTGGATGGTGCCCGCCGACCTGCCACTCTACGCCGGCACTTTCCTAATGCCCACGCTGGCGCACGCTGCGGCCGTGCTGGTGTTGTGCCTGACACCCGAAAACCGCGAATTCAAAGTCCTGCCCAACTTCGGGGCCGCGCTGGCCGTGCCGGCGGTCTGGTACCTGTTTGCCCAACTGGTGATGCCCATGTGGCACTACGGCTCGGGGCCGGTGGCCCAGCACGTGCTGGTGGTGCTACTGATTACCGGTACGCTGCTGTTTCTGCTGGCGCTGAGCCGGGGCGTGTACATTCTGGCCCGGCAGCGGACGGCTACCAAGACCTTCCGCTGGGTTGGGCTGCTGCTGGTAGCCGGAGTGCTGCCGCTGCTGGGGCTGGCCATCAACAACGGCGACTTGCGTATGGGAGGCTCTGGCTGGAGTGAAAGCGGCATATTCGGCGACTTCTCCGGCCCTTGGTGGTACGGGTTGGCGGTGCTCAATGCCGCCCTGCTGCTTTGCCCCAATCCGGCGGGCTCCCATGCGCGGCTGGTGCTTTTTCTGGGGCGAGCGGCGTTGTTTGGTTACACGCTGTATTTCTTCCTGGTATTTTTGCCCTTTCTACCGCTGTCGGTGGTGGCCGTGGCGGCGCTGGGAGCTGGCTTTTTGCTGTTGGCGCCGTTGGTGCTGTTCATCGTGCATGTGCGGGTGCTGAGCCAGGACTACGCTAGGTTGCGGCCCCGCTTTGGGCGGCGCAGTTTGTTGATGGGGCTGCTGGCGGCCGGGGCCGTGCTGCCGCTGGCCGTAGCCGGGCAGTACGTCTGGCACCGCGCCACGCTGCACCGGGCCCTCGATTACGTGTACCTGCCCGAGTATTTTCAGCCAATGGCGACTGTTGATACGGCCGCGCTAAGTGTCGTGCTGGGCACTGTGCGCCACCACAAAACCAACCGGGGAACTTCTATCACTGGGGCCCGGCTGCCCTACCTGTCGTCGTTCTACAACTGGCTGGTGCTCGACAACCTGACGCTGCCGGAAAGCAAGCTGGAACTGCTGGAAGAGGTGTTTCTCGCGGCAACACCGGCCAACCAACCCCGGCCGGAAACGGAGATTCCCGCCGATCTGACGCAGGCAGATGGCCAGCCAGGGCCCACCGCCCCGTCCCTGCCGCGCCTCACAAAGCTGGCGGCCCGCAGCCGCTACGACGCCCGGCAGCAGGCCTGGGTCAGCTGGGTCGACCTTACTATTCTCAACCCCGACTCCGCCGATATAGCCGAATACACCACCCAACTGACGCTGCCGGCCGGCTGCTTTGTGAGCAATTACTACCTCGATATGGAAGGCCGCCGTGAGTTCGGCATCTTGGCCGAGAAGCGGGCCGCTACCTGGATATATCGGCAGATTCGCAACGAAAACCGCGACCCGGGCCTGCTGACTTATAAGTATGGCAACGAACTGGAGCTGCGCGTGTTTCCGTTTGCAGCCGGCGAAGTGCGCCGTACCGGCCTGGAGCTTCTGCATCCCGAGCCACTCACACTACAGCTCGATGGCCAGCTGGTGCAGCTGGGAGAAGCCCGGCGCGGAGCCACACTGCCCGCCGAAGTGAATTTGCTCAGCGCAGGCGCAACTTACCTGAGTGCCGCTCAAAAAGCCGCGCTGCCAGTGGTGCGCCGGCAGCCATACTATCATTTTCTGGTAGATAACTCGGTCGGCCAGCAGGGGGCCTGGAGCACCTATCGGGACATGATGGCTACGGCTGTCCGGTCACCAGGGCTGGATGAAAAAACCACCAAGTATAGCCTGGTAGGCAGCCGCACTACCTCCCTTAGGTGGCCAGAAGTAAGTCCCGGTGAAACCAGGATGCCCGTCGAGGGCGGCTTCTACCTCGACCGGGCCATCCGGCAAACGCTGGTGCGGGCCGCCGAAACGCCTGTGCCGCGCTACCCGGTGCTGGTAGTGGTGTCGGCTGATTTTGAACGGGCCATTCTCCCCACTGACTTCGCCGACCTGCGCCATGCCTTCCCCGAATCGGCACTTTTCTACGAGCTGCGGCCCGACGGCCGGTTTGTAGCCCACTCGCTGCTGCGCGACCCTGCTGCCCCGCTCGACACCTTGGCGGCCCCGGCTGCGGCCAGCCCCGTAGTAGCCTGGCCCTACGCCAAAAACGCCACCACCTACCTACCCGCCAACGGCCAGCCCGATTTAGTGCTGAGTAATATGCCGGTTTCCACCAAGCAACCAACAACTCTGGCTACTCGCAACTGGCGCTCGGGAGTAGCGTTGCAAGCCCAGTGGCGCCACCAGCTGCACCACCCCGAAACGGGCGCAGCGGCCGGTCACCAACTGGTCGAAGCCAGTTTCCGCACCGGGCTGCTTACCCCTCTCACGGCCTACCTGGCCCTCGAAAACGATGCCCAAAAAGCTGCTCTGCGACGCAAACAAGCCGAGTTGCTGAACGGCCACGCGGCTTTGGAAGCCGCGGAGGACCAGCGAATGTCGGAGCCCAGCAACTGGCTGTTGCTGGCCCTGTTGGGGGCGGCGCTGGCCGGGCGGGGCTGGTGGCGCCACCGCCGACTGGGACCAGCGGCGGCCTAAGCTGACTTTTTGCCGCCGGCCGCGTATAGGCAGACTCCCTTTTTCCCTTTTCTATGAGAAAATCCAACCCACTTTACCCAGTAGCCGCCGCCGTTGCCTACACCGGGGCCGGCATTATCGGGCTGGTGGCTTTGTATGTAGCAGCTTCGGTGGTGCTGTCGGCCGTTCCGGTGGCCGGCGAAAAGGCTACGCCCGCTCCCAGCGAAGCCGTGGAGGTATACCTGCTCTCCAACGGCGTGCACACCGACCTAGTGCTACCCGTGCGCAATGCCCAGCAGGACTGGACGCGGTTCATTTCCTACGCCGATACGCCCGCCAACGACACCAGCCAGTATTTTGTGGGATTCGGCTGGGGCGACCGGGGCTTCTACCTCGATACGCCCACCTGGGCCGAACTTGAGCTCAGCACCGGCCTGAAGGCTATGTTCTGGCTCGGTACCACGGCCATGCACACCACGTTCCACCACCAACCCGAAGTGGGCCCCAAGTGTGTGCTACTCACGCTCACGCCGGCCGAATACGCCCGGCTCGTCCGCTTCATCGAAACCAAGTTCGATTTGGATGCCAGCGGCCGCCCCCAGCAGATTAAAGGCCACAGTTACGGCCAGAACGATGCTTTCTACGTCGCAAATGGCACTTACAACCTCTTCGATACCTGCAACAGCTGGACCAACCGGGGCCTGAAAGCCGCCGGCCAGCGCGCCGCCCTCTGGACGCCGTTTGACTTCGGCATGTTCTGGCACTATTAAGGTTATTGGCTGATAGGTAGTAGCTAAACTTTCCGCACTCAGGTTAGGAGTGAGCCCCGGCGGAGTAGCATATTTATGGTGGTCTATTGAGGCGCACTGGAAGCCCGGGTGCGGAAGTCATAAAGTGCTAGCTGAAAAATTTATAGCAAAAAAACGTCTGGTAACCAGCCGTTGACGCATGAAAAACCGGCGGTTTCCGGGTAGCGAACCGGAAACCGCCGGGTTGGAGGTTAGGAGATAAATGGGCTGACAGCAACACCATATGCAAGCCCCAAAGCCAGCGGCTTAATTAAGCCAGACCTGGGCCACGAACTCGAAGCGGTGGCGGGCAAAAGTGCCGTAGGGGCGCTCGGCATAGAAGCCCAGCACCTGCACCTGCCATTCGCTACTGTGGGCGTTGCGCCGTAGTTGCACAGGGTACACCTGCCCGCACGCAGGCCAGTCGCCTATGTAGTCGACCGGACGGTTCTGGGCGTTCACGCACCGCGCATATTGCTGCACCGGAAGGGGGACGGGAAGCTTCGTTTTTGACATATGCAAATATAAGTATATTGGTTGGCAAAACTAAATATATTAGCCAGAAATTTCACATATTTCCAACTATTATTATTGCCAAAAATGTATTCTGTATTGATAAAATGATATTAATTAGGTGGGTTGGATATTTGTTCTAAATATTTATTAATATATATATTATAAGCAAGCTGCTAACTGATTTGGGGTAGCTTGGCCTGCCAGATAGATTCCGTGCGCGCTGTCATTTCACCCAAGTTGGGCCGAGTGGCTGAAGTCTCGCCATTACAGCGTACCGGCACTCCTACACAGCAATTGTGGTTTGCTACGGACGCTTGAGCACCCGGTAGGTGCCCACTCCGGCCGCCGTTTCTATCCGCAGCAGGTACACGCCGGCCGGGTAGGCCGAAAGGTCGAGAGCAGCGGTGCCCTCCCGAAAACTGTAAACTGCCAGCTGCTGTCCCAGCACCGACAGTACCCGTACTGTGGCCGGGTCGCCAGCGGGTAGTTCCAGGCGCACAGTGCCCGAGGTAGGGTTGGGGTAGAGCCGCACGCCGGCCAGCATACGTGGACTCGAGGTGGTAGGAATCTGCTGGTAACTGGCTGTGGCTGCATCGGCTGCGGCCTGTAGCTCGGCCAGCGAATTTGCCGCAAGCACCGCAAAGGATACCGTTATAGAGTCGGAAGGGGCCAGGTAGGGCAGAGCCGCGCCCACTACCTGGGCCGCATCGACGCCGGCGGGCAAGCCGGTAGTGGGGTTGTCAGTACCGCTGCTCAGCGTCAGCCACTTCTCAGCCCGGCTGAAGCCGTCATTCAGACGCACCGGCCCGGCGGGAATGTTTGAACTGTTATTGAGGCTAAATATGCTGGGCTGGCCGCCGGCCAGGTGTTGCACGCCGGCATAGATGGTCTGGCCGGGCGTATCGTACACATAGCCCAGGTGGCGGGCAGCGTCCCAGCTGGCGACGTTGCGAGCGGGGTTGTCGGGCAGGTCCCAATCCATAAACAGGCCCAGATGCAATGGCCGGAGCGTATCGGTGGTAATGTTGGTGAGCTGGTATTCGAGCAGCACGTAATTCTGGTGTGGAACTGCGGCCCGGGCAGTGGCCCGCTGGCGCAGGGTTACACCTACGGCCTGTGGGTTGGTGGCCGGTAGCTGTACCTCACGTAGCTGGCCTTCGGCCCGTTGGTTGATGGACCCGCTGGCGGCGGGTAGGCGGTATACCTGGGCAACGGCTATAAAATCGGCGTCGTTGCCGCGCTTATCGTTGCGCACGTTGCTGGCTAAGCGCGTAGCCGAAGTAGCCAATAGCAGCCCGCCTTCGGCCAGCAGTGGTGGGCCCTGGCGGTAGCTGATGCCCTCGCCGAGGCTAGGGTTGGTGCCGTCGTAGCCCAGGTTGCCCCGGCTGGTGAGCGTGAAGCGGAGGTTGTTGGCACCGAGCACCACATAGTCTGCGTTCAATAGCAGGGTTTCATACTGGTACTCGGTGTAGCCGCTGGCTTCGTGGTGGAGGCGGTAGCGCAATACGGCCTTGGTATTAAGCGGCACACCTGCGTCCGCCACGGCCAGCCGGAAAGGCGTGGCGGCGTTGTTGGCCTCTGCCAAGCTAGCCAAAGGGCCGGTGCTGAATTCGCCCTGGCGCACTATTAGGTAAGGGGAAAGCGAGGTGAGCGTTACGGTAAGGCCCGGCAGTTCCCGTAGCAAGTTCTGCACCCGCACTGTAAGGCGCAACGTGTCGGCGGGCTGGTAGAACGTGCGGGCAGGAGCGGCCGTGCGGGCCACCACCCGGGCCGAATAAGGCTGCTCCGACACGGCCCGAAACACGTTCAGCCGGCCCGAACCCAGCCGGCCGGCGTAAGGTATATTGCCGGGCAGGTCGTCGATGAAATCGGTGGTGCGCCGAATTTGGGCGGCTACCTGAGCGGCGTTGAGTTGTGGGAACCGGCTGCGTACCAGCGCGGCTGCCCCCGCCACCTGGGGCGAAGCAAACGACGAGCCGCCCGTTTTGACATAGTCGGTATCAGTAAAGCCAAGCGTTGTGATAATGCCTTCGCCGGGGGCCGATAAATCAATCCGGTAGCTGAAAGTGCTAATCAGGCTTCGCTCGTCGGTGATGGTAGTCAAGGCCACCGACACCACGTGCTGGTAGCTGGCGGGGTAGAAATCAAGGTCCTGGGGCGTGTTGCCGGCGGCGGCCACCACTACCACATCGTGGTTGAGGGCAGCGTAGCTGATAACATCCTGCTCGAAGCGCGAGGGCGCCCCCGCGCCCCCCCACGACAGGTTGATGACCTGGCAGCCGTGGTCGGCGGCATATACAATGGCCTCGTAGCCGCCAAATGAGCCTTCAAGGGTGGAAGGATAGATTTTCAGGGGCATGAACCGCGACTTGTAGCCCACGCTGGCAATACCGCGGCCGTTGTTGGTAGCCCCAGCGGCTACGCCGGTTACCATCACGCCGTGGGCCATGTCGGTGGGGTTGCGGGCGCGTTCAGGGTCGTTGTCGTGGTCAGCGAAATCCCAGCCGTAATAGTTGTCGATGTAGCCGTCGCCATCGTTATCAATGCCATCGATGGGGTCGAGGCGGTTGAGCTGATTCTTACCCGCCAGGTCTTCGTGGGTGAAGCGGGTGCCGCCATCCGCAATGCCGATGACGATGCTCGTATCGCCCTGCGTGAGGTTCCAGGCCTGATGGGCGCGGATATTTCGGAGGTAATACTGGCCCCCGGGGCCCACCGAGTCGGCTTGCGGGTCGTTGGGTTGATGCAGGGGCTGGTAGTCGTAGAGTGGCTCGGCGTACTCCACTAGGCCGGTTTTAAGCAGCCGCTGCTGCATCTGCGCCGGCGAGGTACCGGTGGGCAGCGTCAGCTCATAAAGCAGGCCCAAATCCACGGCTCCGGCCTGGGCGCGGGCCGCAGTAGGCATGGCGGCCCGGGGGAATTTGGGCCGGGCCGTGGCGCCAAGGGCCTGGAAAGTAGTTGTGAGGGCCGCCGGTAGCACCGCCGGGCCCGGCCGGCGCGACTGGGTGGCGTCGGTGGGGGCAGCTTTCAGCCGGAAAACCAGCACGCCCGGCCGCACCGTGCGGCTAGATGCTGCCGATTGGGCCACAGCCGCAACAGTACTGACCAGCAGCAGCGCGGCGCAGCAAAACCAACGTAGAGGTAGTAGCATGGTACCAGATGAATAGGGTAGAAGCGCGCGGTGGCCCGGTAGTCAGGCTAACGAAACTACAGCCCCAACGGATTGGTTCGGGCGGGTTCGGGGCCTATTTCGTAAATTTAGCCACCCCGAAGCAGCCGGACCCTACTTTTAGCCGAAGTACTGGCCCCAGCCGGCCAGTGGCGGGGCTTGGCGGTCCAGCGGGGTCCCGCCGCTGGCAGAAAGCCATCTACCGCGGCCTGCGGTTTACGTTATGGCTACCAGCGCGGCGCAGTATTCTACTTTCCCACCCTTATTTTTCTTCATGAACACCACCACCGACACTACCCAGAAGCACCAAGCCACCCTCGACGCGGCCGTGGAGGCTCTGCACGGCCGTACGTTCTTTGCCGCCTTCCCCGAAAACCCCTCGCCCGAAATCTACGGTGCCGATGCCGACAAAGAAGGCCGCGCCAGCTTCAAAGCCCACCGCGACCAGCGCTTTACTGAGCTGCAGCAGGGCGAACCCGCTGGCTGGGCCGGCCAGGAGGAGTCGCCCTACGAGCAGGCTTCGCTGGGCATCGAGTACCCGTACTACAATCCCGAAACGCTGGTAGCCAACGCTCAAGAAGTGTTCGGGCAGTGGCGCAAGCTGAAGACGGCCGACCGCGCCGCGCTGCTCACTGAAACGCTGGAGGGCATGAAGGAGCGGTTCTTCGAAATTGCCTACGCCACCATGCACACCACCGGCCAGGCCTACATGATGTCGTTTCAGGCCAGCGGCCCCCACGCCGCCGACCGCGCCCTGGAGGCCATTGCCGCCGGCTACGAGGAGCAGACCCGCTTCCCGGAGGAAACCCGCTGGGAGAAGCCCATGGGCAAGTACAGTATCACGCTGCATAAAACCTGGCGCGCCGTGCCCAAAGGTGTGGCCCTGGTAATTGGCTGCTCCACGTTCCCGACCTGGAACACGGTGCCCGGCATGTACGCCTCGCTGGTCACTGGCAACCCGGTCATCATCAAGCCTCACCCCAAAGCCGTACTGCCCATCGCCATTGTGGTGGCCGAAGTGCAGAAAGTGCTGGTGGCCCACGGCCTCGACCCGCGCATCTGCCAGTTGGCCGTGGATGCCAACGACCACCTGATTGCCAAGGAGCTGGCCGAAAATCCGGCCGTGAAGCTCATCGACTACACCGGCGGCTCGGCCTTCGGCGAGTACATTGAGGGACTGAAGGGCAAAACGGTATTCACCGAGAAAACCGGGGTCAACTCCATCATCCTCGACTCGTGCGACGACCTCGATAAGGTGGCCCAGAACCTGGCCTTCTCGGTAAGCCTGTATTCGGGTCAGATGTGTACTGCGCCCCAGAACTTCTTCATTCCCGAAAGCGGCGTGAAAGTGGCTGGCGAGCTGGTGCCTTATGAAGACGTGGTGCAGAAGCTGGCCGCCGCCGTAACCAGCCTGGCCCAGAACCCCAAGGCCGGCCCGCACGTGCTGGGCGCCATCCAGAGCGCCGCCACCCAAGAGAGGGTGCGCGACCTGGCCCTCGAAGGCAGCCGCTCGGTACTGGCCCACGGCACCATTGAGAACCCCGTGTTCCAGAACGCCCGGACTTGCTCCACGAGCATTCAGGAGGTCGATGCCAGCCGCGTCGAGCAGTTCAGCCAAGAGTTGTTCGGCCCGATTATGCTCGTCATCAAAACCCGCGACACCCAGGAAAGCATCCGGCTGGCGGCCGACCTGGCCCGCGAGCATGGTGCCATTTCGTGCGGTGCCTACACCACCGATTCGGCCGTTAAGGAGCAAATTATGGACGAGATGAGCTTGGCCGGCACGCCCGTCAGCTTCAACCTGACCGGCGGCATCTACGTGAATCAGAACGCGGGCTTCTCCGACTTCCACGTAACCGGCGGCAATCCGGCCGGCAACGCCTCATTCACCAATCCCGAATTCGTTATTAAGCGCTTCACCTGGGTAGGTTTCCGCGAGCCGATTGCCTAAGCTTTTAGCTGCGGGCTTCCATTCAACAAAACTGAACCCCTTGCACAAAACAAGGCCCCGTACTCATTTGAGTGCGGGGCCTTGTTCGTTTTTCGGCTAACAGCTAACAAAGCTACTGCCGGGGCTTTTTGTACTTGTACTTCTTGGGCGCGTCCACCATCCGGAATTTTTGAGGGTCGTTGGCGTTTAAGTCGACGCCCAGGCCGATAGGGCCGCGGTTTTTGTAGGAGCGCGACTTGTCGTTGGAGCGTTTGACGGAGGTGTTGCTGAAACGGGTCGGACGCTCCATGGCTTTATCTCCGCTGGAACAGGAGGCGGAACCTACCAGCAGCAAGCCCAAGGCGGAGTTTAGTAGTAGAAGTTTCATGATGTGTGGGGCAAATTGACAAATGGTAACCGGTGCATCGACAACAGTTTGTTGCAGTTGCTCAGTTACTTATTTAGTCTTTGTACCTTAACCCGCCTCAAAAGGATACAGTTGTCGCCGAATAATGCCAGAAGTTCTTTTATAAGGATTAAAGGCTCAACAATTCTCGGAACCGCGCCGACTGCTGGCGCGATACCTCCACTTCGGGCCCGCCCCGCAGCCTGATTTTGAGTGTGTTGCTGAACCAGGGTTCGATGCTTTCCACCCATTTTAGGTTGATAATCTGCTGGCGGTTAGCCCGGAAAAACGTGCGCGCATCCAGCCGCTGCTCCAGATGCTGCAACGTGCGCGGAATAAGCGGCCGGTGCGTATCAAAGTAAATTTGGGTGTAGCCGCCGCTGATTTCGAACAGCCGCACCTCGCTCAGGCGCACAAACCAGCACTGCTCGCCGTCGCGCACAAATACCTGGTCGTTTTCGGTGAGCGGGGTAGTAGCTGCCTCGGCCGGGGCTTCGGGGGCCGAAGTAGCGGTCGGCTCGGGCAGCGCGGCGGCGCGGGCCCGCGCCTTGGCCAGGGCTGCAGCCAGCCGCTCAGTTTGCACGGGCTTGAGCAGGTAGTCGAGTGCGTTTACCTCGAATGCCTGCAGCGCGTACTCGTCGTAGGCCGTGGTGAAGATAACCTGGGGCGCAGCCTCCAGCGAGGCCAGCAGCTCGAAGCCGGTTTCGCCGGGCATATGAATGTCGAGCAACAGCAAATCGGGCCGAAAGGTGGCCAGCAGTTCGCGGGCCTCGGCGGCGTGGCGCGCCTCGCCCACCACCGCTATATCGGGGAAAGCGCCCAGCAAATGCCGCAGCTCGGTGCGGGCCAGCCGCGAATCATCGACGATAAGAGTTGTCATATTTTCATTGGTTGACAGTAACCGTCATTCAGAGTGGAACGAAGAATTTCGCTCGCTGACGTTCTGCATTAGCGTTTAGGTTTTTAGGCGAGATTCTTCGCTCCGCTCTGAATGACGTTCTTCTCTGACCACTAACCGACCGGCAGCTGCAGATGGGCCACTACGGTGTTGGGGCAGTGCGGGTCGTTGGCGAGGTGCAGGTGGGCAGCGGGGCCGAAGAGCAGCGCCAGCCGCTCGCGGGCGTTGCGCAGGCCTACGCCCTCGTGGCCGGGGGTGGGGGCGAAGCGGCCGGTGTTGCGCACGCGCAGGTGCAGCGTGTTGGAGTCGTTGAGTTGGGCCGTGAGTTGAATGGTGCCACCTTCGGGGCGGGGCGCGAGGCCGTGCTTGATAGCGTTTTCGATTAGCAGCTGCACCGTCATGGGCGGGATGAGGACTGCTAGTGCGGCCGGGTCTACGTCGAGCGAGTAGCTCAGGCGTTCTTCGAGCTGAATGGCTTCGAGCTGCAGATAGTGCTCCACGATTTCCAGCTCGCGGGCCAGTGGAACCTGCTCGGTGCTGTTGAGCTGGATGGAGTAGCGCAGCAAGTCGGAGAGGTGCGTAATCATGGCGCGGGCACGGGCCGGGTCCTCCATCACCAGGGCCCGGATGTTGTTGAGGCCGTTGAACATGAAGTGGGGGTTTATCTGGGCCTTGAGGGTCCGCATTTCCGCCTCGCGCACGGCCGCCGTCAGCCGCCACTTGTCTACCTCGGCCTGCCGCGAGCGGCTCAGATAGTGCCAACCGAAATAAAATCCTTCCCAGAGCCAAAGCAGGATATTGACATTGAGCGCGTAGCCAATAAACTGTCCCCAGCCATAGGGCTGCCCGTTAGGAGCCGGGCGTACTACCCAATAAATCAGGGCCCAGATGATAACTTGGCTCAGTACCGACAGCAGCAGATTGCCCACCAGCAGCCGCCTCAGCAGCGGCAGCGGGGCTAGCTGCGTCCAGTTCTGGGCCCTGATGTGGTAGCGCAGCGCATGGGTCAGGCCCAGCAGTGTCAGCGTAATAGTCAGGCTGATCAGGAGTATATCGGCCGAAAACCGGCTCAATATGGAGAAGACCACCACATTGAACAGCGCGTAAAGCGTCCAGCCCACCGCCTGGCAGTACCAGTAGGCGCGGGTGGGGGCCGGCACGGCGGCGTAGGCAGACAGCACAGATCGGAGCATCAGGCGAGGGCCGGAACGGCGTTGGGACCGGCCGTGGCCGCGTATACCTGCCGGTGGCGGCGGTACGAAATGAAGAGCAGGCCAGCCAGCAGCAGCAGCGCGCCCGTCAGAAACAGCGGAATCAGGTACAGCTCGGCCGGGTTCTTTATCCAGAGACCCAGTGCGGTGCAGCCCACCGCAATTACCCCGGCCATAAAAGCATAGGCTTTGGTGTCGTAGAACCAGGCGTAGGGAAAGAAATGGGCCCCGGTGATGACGCCGTACACCATGATAAAGTGCTGCGGATAGCGGCTGAACACGAACAGCAGAATGGGTAAGTAAAACAGCTGCGCGAAGTTCAGCCACAGCCCCAGCGGCTGCAGCGGGTTGTGCGGCAGCACCCAAGTGGTGCCTAACACCTTCGACAGCAGTCCGGCCAGCGGCAGCACCAGCGCCCCCACAAAAAACGTGATGAAACCCAGCCGGGCCGGCGCGTAAGGCAGTGTCCAGACGAAGGCAATACCGGCCCAGACGATACAGGCGGCCCCGATGAAGTCGAGCCCGTTTTTCGCCCGGACCGAAAGCTCCAGCTTCAAGGCCGAAAAGTCCTGTGCAGTAACCATCAGCAGCGTTTTATAGGGAGGAGTGGAAAGTGCCAGGGCAAGATACCAACTACCGCCGGGCCGTGGCCGACTGTTTCAGGAAGGCGTCGGTCTGCTGAAGAAACCAGGCCGTATCGTCCCACATCAAAAAGTGGCGGCCGGCCTCCGACATCTCCACCCGGTGCTGGGGTAAGGCGGCGTACTGGCGCTCGAAAATGGCCTTGGTGCTTTCCTTCGTCGAGCCGTAGTCTTTGTAGGCGGCCCAGGCTCCGAGCACCAGCACTGGCTGCTTGATGCGGCCCAGCTCGGCGCGTAAATCGGTGGTGTAGAGGTCGTACATAGCCTGGCCCACGGTAGCAGGGTCGGAGGCCGTACTCCAGCGGGTGGCCTGGCTGATGCGGGCAGTATCAGTCATCATCGTGGCCGACATCTGGCGGGCCATGGCGACGGGCATTTTGCCGGTCATCTGCTGGCGCATGCTGGTGGCCATCGGCCGGGCCATGGCCACGGTCATGTCGGGGTTCTGCATGGCGGCCAGAAACGGCAGCGAATCCACAATCACCAACGGCCCCAGGGCCTCGGGTCGGGTAGTACTCAGCCACAGGGCCATAAAACCACCCAGGCTGTGGCCCACCACCACGGGCTTGTTCAGCTTTTGCGCCTGGATGTAAGTCAGCAGCTGGTCGCGCACGTTGCGCAGCAGCGAATCGGTGCTGGCCGGGGCCGCCGCGCCCCCGAAACCGGCCAGGCTGACGATGTGGCACTGGTACTGCTTCTGATAGCGGGCCACCGTTTCGTCCCAGACCGCGCCGGGGCAGGTCAGGCCCGGAATCAGTAGCATAGGAGCGCCCATGCCCACCACCCGCACCGAAAAGTTAGGATGCGCAGCCGGGTTATCGGCTACAGTGGTAGTAGTGGGGCTGGAAGCCGGAGCGGCGGCGGCAGGTAGGAAGGTGGCGGCCAGCAATAGGGCGGCGGCAGCGAAGGGGCGGAGGAAGATGGTCAGTTTCATAAGGCGAAGGGGTAGGAGGTTGGAGTAGATGATTCAAACCTACCGCACTCCCGGTGCCTATGAAACTACTTTTCCGCGAACGGTAATCCGGCCGGCCGAACGGCCAGCCGGGCCGCCCGAATGGCAACGGCGCTTCTACAGCAACTCGCGCAAATCCTGCCGCAGGTTCTCCACGCCGCGCCGGATTTCCTCCCACACGCCCGTTTCGGAACCAGCCGGAGCCGCCGCCGCATCGGTGGGCGAGGCAGCCGTAGCCTGATCGAGCTTTTCGAGCAGGCGGGCGCGCTTGGCCTCCAGGGCCTCGGCGTGCTGCTGATAGGTGGCAGTAGAGCCGGCCACGGTGGCGTGAGCACGCCGGTGCAGGGTCTGGATTTTTGTGTCGAGCTCATCGAGGGCCCGCTGCAGGTCGGCGGCGCTCAGATGGGCCGGCACGCGGATATGATCGGGGTCGGGAACGGTAGCCATGGCCAGGGAAAAAGGAGGTGAAAGCGGACCGCGCCCAGAAGGGCCGGCCATTACTAAAGAAACGACGTTTTTTCGCCGGAGTTACTTTCATCCATCACCCCACACCAGCGGCACCCCCAGTTCGCGGGCCAGCGGAGCGGCGGCCGACGTGTAAAGTAGCGTCAGCAGTTCGTTTACGGCCGGCGCGTACTCGATGCGGTAGTCCTCGTGGAGCTTGCCGATAGATTTGAGCACCTCGTGAGTGCGGCGTACTAAGTGCTGGAGCAGCGGCTGAGTAGGGCCGTGCAGGCGGGACGTGGCTTCAGGCTGCTCGCGCAACACGTTGGTCAGCAGCCGCAGCGTCAGCTCAATTTCACCGTGCGTATCGCCCGTTATTTTGGCGTGGTAGGCCAGCCGCTGCTGGAGCTGCCGCACGATATGCAGCAAGTCGTTAGGCGTCTGGTGGAAGCCACGCACCGGGTCACCTACCTGCCGTTGCAGTGCCTCGCGGCGGTTTTCCAGCGCCTCCTCGCCCTCCAGCAGCCGAAACGCCAACTGTTCCAGCAGCACCGCATCTTTGGCCACCAGCTTCGTGAGCAACTGGTCTTTTTCTTTGGTCGGCAGAGCTAGCAGCGCTTTGCGCAGGTCGGGGGAAAGCATGTTGGTTTGAGCTGTTAGCTTTTTGTTCTCGATAGTACGTCGGCAAACTCAACGAACCCACCAGCCCCGGCTGAGCCGGTAGGCGGACACGGCACCGAGTAGCAGCAACAGCAGCGTGGAGTTGCGCCAGTCGGGGGAGAGGAGTGAAGCGAACCAACCGAACTCCCAGAAGGCCGTGACGAAATCGTCGAACTGCACCCAAAATGGTTTGTGAAGCACAGGAGGTAGATAACCGCCAGATACCCCACAAACCCAATCGGGTATTCCCTTGTAATTCGGGTCGGGCTTGCTAGTGAAAGTGTATAGAGTCGTCGGCTCATGTCGAATGTCAACCCAGTACCTTTTCATGTCATACACATTGCACCAGTCCAATAACTGAATCAGACTGGAATAGCTAGCTTCCTGACCAATTCGTACTTGTAGGCCCCGGTTGTGATTGGGGTCGGCTTCCAAGTGACGAAAAAAGGCTTGGGCGTTACGCAAGGAAAAGTAGTCTTCAAACAGGTTGCCTGTTACCGCCAATGTTTGCCAAGGACGGAAGGCTGCAATTTCCTGTAAGGAAGCATCGACGGGATAGCCCCAAAGATTTTTATGAAGTGGCGGAAAACCAACTTCCATTACATGTTGCGGTACCACCCCCCGCACCTGCGGCAGAGCCACGCAGCCCAGCCACAGCAGCCACGCCAGCGCCAGCAGGCCCGGGGGCAGCAGCAGGCGGCGGCGGTGGCGGCGGGGCAGGGTGAGAGGAAGCATAAAACGCGCGGATAAAATGCGGGAATAACGAGCGGAAGATAAACAGTCGGCACTATAGATTTCGCCTGAACTCAACCCGGTAGCTGGTTTTACGGTTAGCAGGGGCAATCGTCGTTTATTCCTCCGCACTCATGTTCTATCGCTTCGCCGCGCCGCTGTGGCTGCTGCCCGCTACTGCTTTCGCCCAAACCGCTACCCTGCCCGATACTGCCCGCGCCGTGACGCTGCCCGAAGCTACGGTGGCCGGCTACGGTCAGCGGCTGCCACTACGCCGCACCGCCGCCGCCGTGGGGGTGCTCGACCGCACCGACTTTGAGCGGTTTCCCGACAACGCCCTGACCCAGGCCGTGAACACGCTGCCGGGCGTGCGGCTGGAGGAGAGGGCTACCGCCAGCTACCGCCTCAGCGTGCGCGGCAGCACGCTCCGCTCGCCCTCCGGGGTGCGCAATACCAAGGTGTACTACCAAGGGCTGCCCTTTACGGAGGCTAGCGGCAGCACCCCCCTCAACCTACTCGATCCTGGTTTGGTAGGCGGGCTGGAAGTAATCAAGGGCCCGGCCGCCAGCGTGTATGGGGCCGGCACCGGCGGAGCTATCCTCCTGACCGGGCGTCGGCCCGCCACGTCCGGTACCCATGTTTCAGCGGGCTTCACGGCGGGCAGCTACGGGCTGCGGCGCACCACGGCGGCCGTCGAAACGGCTACGGCCACCGGCTACCTGCGGGCCGCCTATGCCCGCCAGACCCTCGACGGCTACCGCCAGCAAAGCGCCCTGCGCCGCGACGTACTCAGCCTGGACGGCGAGTGGCAGCCCACCGACCGCCAGACCCTGAGCCTACACGCGCTCTACACCGACATCGACTACCAGCTACCCGGCGGCCTCACGCGGGCCCAGTTCGAGGCCGACCCGCGCCAGGCCCGGCCCAGTACAGCCACCGCGCCCGGCACCGTGGCCCAGCGTGCCTCCTACGCCTCGCAAACTGGTCTGCTGGGAGCCAACCATGAGGTGCGGTTTACCGAGCGACTGCAATTGCGCTCGACGCTGTACCTAAGCGGCAGCCGCATCAATACGCCTTTTCTGATTGATTTCGAGCGCAACACGCTACTGGGCGGAGGCGCACGTACGGTGCTCAGCTACCGCACTGCCCTGGCTGGCCGCACCCTGCGCCTGCAGGCTGGCACCGAGGCTCAAACGGGTTTCAAGAGCGCCCGTAACTACCAGAACCGCGCTGGCCAGCCCGGCCCGCTGCGCTACGACGACGAAATCCGTACGCTCACTGGTTTCGTGTTTGCCCAGGCAGATTACGAGCTGCCCGCCGAGCTGCTGCTGACGGTAGGAGCCAGCTACAACCGCCTGCGCTACCGCATCAGCCGCCTTTCCGAGGCCGCTACCAACCCCACCGGCTACGCGCTAAGCCGCGACTTCCGGCCGCAGGTGTCACCGCGTGTGGCGCTGCTGCGCGAGTTTGGGCCCGGCCTGTCGGTGTACGGCAGCGTAAGTACTGGCTTCTCGCCGCCCACCGAAGAGGAAATCCGGCCTTCCGACGGCTCCATTAACCGGGACTTGCAGGCTGAGCGGGCCACCAGCTTCGAGCTGGGCGCACGGGGCCAGCTCTGGAACCAGCGGCTGCGCTACGATGTGGCCCTTTACGACCAGCGTCAGCGCCAGACCATCACCACCCGCACCACCGACCTGGGCACCCAACTGTTCCTGAATGCCGGCACCACCCGCCAGCGCGGGGCCGAGGCGGCGGTTAGTGGCTGGCTGTGGCAATTCGGACCTTCAGGCTCCAGGTCGCAAGCTGCAAACCTTTCGGGAAGTGCGGATGATAAGGAAGCTGCGCTGCCGACCGGCCTGCGGGCCTTTGTGAGTTATGCCTACAACCACTACCGTTTCGGCAGCTACCAGCGCGGCGACCAGGATTTCAGCGGCAACCGCCTAACGGGTACCGCGCCCCACACGCTCACGGCTGGCCTCGATTTCAGCCAGCGCCACGGCTTCTACCTCAGTCCTACCGCCAATCATCAGGCCCGGCTGCCGCTCAACGATGCCAACACCGCCTACGCCGCCGGCTACTGGACTTTTGGGGCGCGGGGAGGCTGGCGCGGTAGCCTTGGCCCGGTGCGCCTCGATGTATTCGGGGGCGGTGAGAACCTAAGCAACCGCCGCTACTCACTGGGCAACGACCTGAATGGCTTCGGCAACCGCTACTTTCAGCCCGCCGCCGCCCGCAACTGGTACGCAGGACTAGCAGTGAAGTGGTAAATTAGATGACTGATTCAGAGAGGAACAAAGGTTGAGAAGTCTATTCTCTTAGCTGTAGAAAGCCCTTTTCGAACGGTTCAGGACATAGTTTCGAGCAGTTTTGGTAAGTGAATAGGTATAATGTAAAGTCAGTTTCGCTGCTGTTGTCGTTTTGCATTATCTTATGTGGATGCTATTCTTGTCTTACTAGATAACTCGGTTAACGTAGCGCGTTATTTCTATCTGCTTCTCTCTAACATTCCGGAAACGCTATGAAAGCGACTTACTTGACATTAGCAGCGCTTACCTTACTAGTTACTGGTTGCGCCCGAAAGGACGAGATTGAGGACTGCCTGGGCTCCTGCACCACGGTAACGGGACGTTTGGTTACCTCGGATGGGCAACAAGCTCTGCCGAATACTACTGTAGAAGCAGAGTGGCATTATGGTGCTCCCTTTCCCCAAGGAAAAACCAAAGCTCGTACTACCTCCGATGCCAATGGTAATTATAGACTGACCTTTTTCGTCAAGGACGAAGAGCTGGCGGAGGGCTTCTTCGTGATAAATTACCTGGCCAATAAACAGGATTTCTATGTAATTGGTGAACCCAGCCAGGCTATTCACAAAATCAAAAGGGATACTACTTATAGGCTTTCTGACTATTTAATTCCTCGCAAGGCGTTTGTTCGGCTCTCCATTACCAACCCGGCGGCCGTTTCCACCAATTACTTTGCATCTAGCTTCAACAACAGCTACGGTACTTCCATTGCGTTCAACCCGCAGTCTCTAGGTGGCGGTTCCTTAATATCCTGGGCTGGGCTGCCGCTCGAAAACCCTCTGCCAATAGCTGGCGACCTGCCCATAATAGTGAGGAGTTTTAAAGACAAAAACGGCATCACCGAACGCACTATCGACTCGTTGTTCATCCCCGCTGGTACCACTGCTAACTACACCGTAACCTACTAATCAGCAGTGTAGGCTTGTGCTGCTCCGCTATAACTACACTTGTACCGTTTTGTCGGGGCGGCCTCGTAGATGGCGTGTACGAGGCGGATTTCGCGCAGGCCCTCTTCGCCGGGGGTGGGGCGTTTTGTTTTCGAGTACGCACTCGGTCATGTGGTCGAGCTCGGTGGCAAACTGGTTTCCTTCCTTGAGCCGGGTCTTACGGTGGCTGTCTTTGTCGCCAATAACCATGACGTTTTCACAGTAGCAAGAACCTCCTGAACAGCTGATACCTCAAAGAATCAAGAAGTCGGAAGTAATAGTACGGGCAGGGAGCTGTGCAATACTGCCTGCGCCGTTACGCTTTGGTTGAACAATTGCCCCCAGAAACTACGCCGGCGTGCCGGTAGCACCAACCAGTCGGCCTGCACGTCGGCGGCGGCCCGCAGAATGGCTTCGGGCACTTCGGAGTCAACCACAGGGTGCGTTTCAATCGGTAGTTCGAGGCCTGCCAGCAGCCGGCTTCCGGCCAAAATGTCGTGTGCGGCTACAGATTCGGCTTCTGCTGTGGAGGCCACATGGCAAAGCGTGAGGCGGGGCTGCAACTCGCGTAATAGCTCCTGTACTCCGGTTAGGGGCGTGGCGAAACTAAACGGCTCCCCATCTATAGCCAGCAGCAAGTGCTGGGGCAGAACCGGGTCGTTGGCTGGCCGAGGTATCACCAGTAACGGGGTATGGGTAGAGCGTAGCAGATTAAGGGCCGTGGTGCTCACCAGCTGGTCGGGCGTTTGCTGGGTGTCGGGCTTGCCCAGCACTACCAGGGCTGGCGCATACTTCTGTACGGCTGCCGCCAAGGCCTCTGGCAGACGGTCATTCACCGATTCGGTGACGACGGGCACCGACAGACCGGCCGTGCGCTTGGCGAAGGCATCGGCAATCTGTTTCTCGCTTAGGTGGTGGATACTGCCAGTGAAAGCTTCCGGATCGAGCAGACTCTCGCGGCGCACATATAGCAGCAGTAACGGTGCTTTCAGGAGAGCGGCCAGAGCGGCTGCATGGCGCAGGGCCAGGTCTGAGTCCGGGCTGAAATCGGTCAGAACAAGTAGCGGAGCAGTCATAGTGCTAAGGGGAAAGGGAATGAAAAAAGCCACCTGCCATAAGCGGGTGGTAGAACTGCACTGAGCCAGTCACCAACAGCCCCGCCTCTATATACCTAAAATTCAGTGTAGCTATACGCTATACCGCTACAGGCAGGTTTGCTATGCTTCTGCTAGAAGGTAGCAAATAAATTCAACTCAACGAGCATGAAACCCTTGTGTTGCAGATAGATCCAGCAGCACATGCAGGTGGCTCAACTCACCAAAAAGGCCCCTTCGCCACGCAGGCAAAGGGGCCGGAACAAGCACCGCTTTGCAGGCTTAGCGGTTATTGTCGTTTATGGGGTTGTTGAAGCCATTAATGCGAAGCTCATCCATGGTCGATTCGATGTCAGGATCGGGGCCGGTGGTGGCGCCGCTGGGCGTGCCCGACATGGCGTCTTCAAGCTGGCTGCTCGTATCGAGTGTGCCTTCCTCATCGCGCTTGTAGCTGTAGAGCTCCTCGCGGTGCTTGAGCTGCTCCTCGGTCAGGCTGGGGTTTTTCGCGTCGAGGGCAGCGGCGGGGTCCTGGTTTTGCTGCTTATCAGTAGATTCGTTCTTTTTTTCAGTGCTCATCAGAAGGTCGGTCAGAAGTGAAGAAAAGGGCGCGGCGTGCCTAGTCGTTGTTGGGCATTTCGTTTTCCTTGCCCGAGCCGGGAATACCACGGCCGTTGTCGGCGCGCAGGGCGCTGAACTCGTCGGGGTTATCGTTGGTGCCCACATTGGTGTTGCTTTCCTCTTTGGCATCAGAGGCCGGGGCATTGGTGCGGTTGGCGGGCTCGGCAGTGGGCCAGTTGCGGGTGCCGCCACCATAGCGCGGGTCGTCTTTGGCCCATCCCTCGCGCTGCTCGTCATACTCAGCATCTTCCGCCTTGCGCACGGCCGAAGAGTCGAGATTCTGCGGGGCACTGCCGCGCTGCTCGGCAAAGGCCACCGAAGGGGCCGACTCGCCGCCATTGGTTACGCTTTCGCCATCGGGGGTATCGGGGTGACCGAATTCGCCGTATTTAGGCGTATCATGATCAGCTTTTGCAGGGTCGCGGGAAGGGTCGGTGGGATTGAGTGGAGTGGTCGACATAAGAAGCGAAAAGTAGTAAGGGAGAATAAGCAACAATTGGGCGCGCAGATGGCCGCCGTTGCTGTTCATACGTAAACTTTCAGGAAATGGCGGTGTCCGGTTGTGCTTGCGCCCGTACCGCCCCTTATTCTTTCCTCCTTTCGTTCGCTCTATGTCTCTTCCAATTAAGCACACCCCCGAAAATCAAGAGTTTACCGTATCTCAGGATGGCTACTCGGCCGAACTGTCCTACAGCCTCCCCACCGAAGGCGTTATAGATTTCACGCACACTTTCGTTGAAGAAGGCCTGCGCGGCCAGGGTATCGGCGACGAGCTGGCCAAGGCCGGCCTGGCCTACGCCCGCGAAAAAAAACTGAAAGTGCGCACCACCTGCTCCTTCATGGCCAGCTACGTTGCCCAGCATCCCGACTACCAGGATTTGGTGGAGGCATGTTAAAAACGGGCCTCTTCAGCACATCCGGCCAGCAAAAAGCCCCTGATATCGGTACCGATGTCAGGGGCTTTTTGCTGGCCGGATGTGCAGGCACTTTTACCGGCGTACTTCCACGCGGCTGGTGTAGGTTACGCCGTTGGCCGTTACGCGCAGCAGGTAAAGTCCCTCGGCCAGCGGTTGCACATCGAGCGTGGCCACCTCAGCAGCCGATAGCAGTTGGCTGTGGCTGAGCACCTGCTGGCCCAGCATGTTGTAGACGCTGATAGCCGCCGCCTGCCGGCCTTTCAACTGCGGCAGGCGTACCTGTAGGCGGCCGGCGGCCGGGTTCGGAAATACATCCATTCCCTCGCCCAAACGGGCTGCGTTGGTGGTGCTTGTAATGGTCACGCAGTTACTGGTGTGGCGCCCGATGTTATCGTACACGTCGGTGCCCACGAACGTCCATTCGGCCCGGGCATCGGCCCAGCGCTTCTGGCCCCGGTTTACGGTAGCGTTGCGCACAAGTGTGGCGTTGGTGGTGGAACCACCGCTGGGTAGCTGCCAGCCACCGGAAGGCTGCTGCCCGATAACGCCGATAACGTCGAGCGTGTCGGTGCCGTCCATCAGCAACAGTGCATCATCGCCATTGAAGAATCCCAGATTCGACTCCAGATCGGTCTGGGCTTTTACGATGGGCGAGACTACGCCGGTGTTGGCAATCACGTACACGTCGCCGGGCGCGATGGTGCCGGTGAGCGTAACCGTGGCCGTGGCGTTTGTAGAGCCATTGGCAAACAGGCGCACCGTAATGCCCTCCATGTCGATGAGCGCATTCGAAGGGTTGTAGATTTCAACGGCTTTGCTGTTGCTGGCATTTCCCTCGATGTACTCCGAGAAGAACAAGGTACTGCAAGGAGCAGTGGGCGGAGCTACGTCATCGTTGAGGATGGTGAGCTCGTGGGTGCGGATGGCCCCAAGCACCGCGCCGCCCGTGGTGGGCGTACCCAGGGCCAGCAGTACCGTTTCGTTGGATTCTGCCAGCAGGTCGCCCACTACGGTGAGGCTTACGGTCTGGGTCTGGTTTACCTGGCCGGCCGCGAAGGTGAGGCTGGTCGTCGTCAGGGTGTAGTCGGCGGGCGTAGTAGCGGTGGTGCCGGCAGCCTGCACCGTTACCGGAATCGTAACGGCGGCCGTGGGTGCCGCGCCGGTCAGGGTAACGCTCACGGTATAGGTGCTGAGGCCAGTGTTGCCTTCGGGTGTGCTGGCCTTGGCGGTAGCAAACGCTATGGTTGGAGCCGCGCCGTCGTCGTTGGTGATAGTTAACTCATGCTGGGCCGGGCCGCCCACGGCCGCGCCGGCAGAGGGGTTGCTTAGGGCTAGAACGACGGTTTCATCGGCCTCAGGCGTCAGGTCGCCGTTGATGGTCACTGTCACCGGCTGGGTGGTCTGGCCAGCGGTAAAGGTTAGCGTCTGGGGCGAAGTTAACACGAAATCCTGGCCACTGGTGGCCGTGGAGGTCGTAGCAACTAGGCTCAGCTGCACCGTAAGCGGAGCAGTAGGAGCGGGGGTGATAGTAACGCTGGTGGTGTAGGTGCTGGTGCCGCTGCTGCCCTCGGCAATGCTGCCGGTAGCGGTAGCAAACGCGAAAGTTGGCAGTACCTGGAAGCCCCAGGCGCGCGCTACCAAGTCGGGGTAGGCAATGTAGGGGTTGAAGTTGCCCTGGCTTTTGGCGGCGCGGCGGTTACGCTCCCGCTCGCGGGCATCCACTGGGTCGGCCTGGTGCCATTGGTAAAGCGTATTCAGATCGGCCGCGGCCGTAATTACGTCTTTCCCCGGGTCGAACGGCTGGCCCTGGTGCATGGTATAGAAGTAGAAGATAGCCCGGGCCAGGTTGCCTTTGTGGTCTTCGCGGGGCTCAAACTGCGAGTTGGTGTCCTCGCTGAACTCGTCGATGTTGGTAGTCGGAACTGTCGTCTGGCTGCTGGCGCCGCGCATCCAAAGCTGCGTCTGGCTATCCGGAATTTCCGCAAACGGGTCAGAGCCACGGTTCGAATTCCAGGTGATGAACGTCGGGAATAGGTGGTGAATGTCGGTGCGCATGCGTACACGTTCATCGAACCACGACTGCGGCACCGTGTGCTCGGTATTGATGCGGCTAACCACGCTGGGGCTGGTAGCGGTTGAGTCGAGCCGGACGGTTTCGGTGTAGCCCGAGTACACGCACACGAGCTGCCCGTTCTGGTTGTCTACGTAGTTGTACATTTTGCCGCGGGCGGTGCTATAGTCCAGCTCCACACGCTTGCCATCATACCAGTTCTGGCGCAGCCAATCCTTTAGGCTCTGGCCTTGCAGGCTGGTCGGTGGGGCCGCGGGCAGGGTCTGGGCCGAGGCCGTTCCCAGGCCCACGCACAGCACGGCGGTCAACATCCGGGCGAAAAAGTGTTTCATCAAGCAGTACAAAGGGTGGAACGCTAAACTTTCTGTAAAGATCGGCAAAGATTCGCCGCCCGCAAACGGCCAGTTACTGATGCTTTTAGAAAGCAGTATCGTGCTTTTCGGATGAACCAAAAAAAGTGCCCGACCCTCTGCAGGGTCGGGCACTTTTGCATCTTTCAGGGCTTCCGAAACCTTACTTGGTCGGCATCAGCACGGTATCGATGACGTGGGTAACGCCGTTTTTCGATACGGCATTGGCTACCGTTACCGTGGCCATACCACCCTTGGCATCATGCAGCATCACCGAGTTGCCGCTGCGGTGCACCGTCAGGGTTTCGCCTTCTACCGTGGTCAGCGTCTGGCCATCCTTCAGGTCGGCGGCCAGCAGGCGACCGGGCACTACATGGTAGGTAAGAATGGTCGTGAGCTTGGCCTTGTTTTCGGGCATCACCAGCGTATTTACAGTGCCGGCCGGCAGCTTTTCGAAAGCGGCGTTGGTAGGAGCAAATACGGTAAACGGCCCGTTGCTCTTCAACGTGTTTACCAAATCAGCGGCCTTCACGGCCGCTACCAGCGTGGTATGGTCGGAAGAGTTAACGGCGTTATCCACGATGTCCTTGTCAGGCGTCATCATAGCTCCACCCACCATCACTCCGGCCGAGTTAGTCATGCTCATATTGGCCATATCGGCGCCCTCGCGGGGTTTAGTGGTGGCCTTCATTTTGGCTCCATTGGCCGATTTGCCCTTAACCTTGGTCTTGCCGTCGTCGGCTACTTTGGTTTTGGTCATCATCCCGTCTTCGGTCGTGACCTTGGTTTTCTCGTCGTCCGATTTCTTGGTCATCTTACCCTGGGCCAAGGCCGAGCCGGCGCTGAGGGTAAAGGAGAGGGCCAGTGCGGAAAGCATGTATTTGTTCATGGGTAGGTAATTTAGTAGAGGATGAAGTTAGGCGTACTGTTGAGGTAAACGCCCGCCTTGTACGGCGCATCTTGCGTAAAGGATGTGCTACACTTCGGATGAGTACAAAAAAAGCCCTCTGCGTTCAGGCAGAGGGCTTTATGTGGTCGCGCTAGGAATCGAACCTAGATCTAGAGCTTCGGAGGCTCCCATACTATCCGTTGTACTACGCAACCCGGTTTGGGAGCCGCAAAACTATAGAGAAAAAGCGCGTTTGCCAAACCCGTTTCCGCTTTTTATGCGAAATCCTGTACCCCCGTCAAGTAACCTTCCGGCGGGCTAGGCAGTTAATTAGCCAAACCTCTTTCTCACCAGCTATTCCTTCTTATGGCAAGCACCGAAAAAAAGACACTCTATACTGCCGATGCCACCGCCGTAGGCGGCCGTAGCGGCCATGTCCGCTCCGCCACCGGCATCATCGACCTCGAAATGTCGGTTCCCGAGGGCCTGGGCGGCAAAAAGAACGCCACCAATCCCGAAGAACTGTTCGCTGCCGGCTACTCTTCGTGTTTCCAGCAGGCGCTACTTGTTATTGCCCAGCGCGCCGGCGATAAGCTCGACCCTAGCACCGAGGTAAAATGCTCCGTTTCGCTTTTCCAGGAGGGCGAAGCCTACGGTCTGTCAGCCATTCTCGATGTAGACCTGAAAGCCTTTGATGAGCAGAAGAGCATCGACATGGTGCGTCAGGCCCACACCATCTGCCCTTACTCGGTAGGTACCCGTGGCAATATGGAGGTGGAACTGCGCGTAAATGGCAAAGCTATTTCTCTCAAAGCCGAAGACAATGCCGGCGTAGCTAGCCAGAAGTAGCTCTGGCTGCGTTTAACGCCGAACGGCCCGGAATCCTCACTGGATTCCGGGCCGTTCGGCGTTAAACGCGTCAGGTAATAAAACTGCGAACTGGAGACTAATGAACCTGCGACTCCCCGAAGCCCGACTGTGCTATTCGCTCGTTGGCAACCGGCGAAGCGTAGAAAGTAGCTGCCGAACTGGTGTATCGCATATTGCGGATACGGGTAGTGCGCTGAAATATGGTAGGCTTATGCGCCCCGGATGGCACAAGCATCAGCCCGGTCGATGATTTACTGATGCCGTAACGGTTGTCGAGCACAGTGTCGAAGTAGTACAGATACTGCTTTACCCACCGAAAGTAGGAGCGGGCCCCAGCCCGGGTAGAGCTGAGCACTGTCAGTTCGGGGCGGCCGGCCTGCAGGGCCTGTTGTAGCTCCAAGGCATTGAGCGGAGTGGGGCCGAGCATTGGAATGATATCGGCTTGGGCGTCTACCATTACCCATTTGCCTTGGTCGGGCAGCCAGGCTTCGGCCAGGGCGTGGCCGGCGGCCGAGGCTTTGGTCTGCACGTTGGCCGCCTTCAGGTACAGCGGCCGGGCTCGAATGCCCACTGCATTCAAAGCCGTGGCCAGCACCAGCCCGTATTCCACGCATTGCACCGACTCTCCGGCCTGAGCTGCGTGCAGAATGTCAAAGGCATCGGTCGATTTGAATGTCTGGCGACCGTCGTGCTCCAGCCGGAAGTACACCCATCGGCACATTGCCCGGGCCCTACCCAAATCGGTGTTTTCTGAAGCAACCACATTGGCCAAGCCAAACATTTCCCGAAACCGGGTTAAGTAAGCTGAGTCGGGCGAGCTAAAAAGCGGGGGATAGGCTACCGAGTCGGGGGCAGTCTGGTAGGCAATTATCGGCTGGTCTAAGGAATGGCTTGCTAACCGGAATTGACCGACAGTTGGCAGAGCCAGACTGGTGGCAAACAATGAAATGAGTAAAATCTTACTTTTCATACGCTAAAGCCAATAAGAGGGAAGTGGCCTTAACGCGAAACGAGCAGCAAGGTTGACCCGAGCGCAAACAAAGAGCCCACCCGATAAAACCAGGTGGGCTCTTTAGTAGGCAAAAAAGATGAAAGTCAGGCAGTTCTACTTGGCCAGTACTTCCTTCACGCGCTCGGCGGCATCTTTCAACAATACAGCCGAGTACACCTTCAGGCCGCTTTCGTCGATGATGCGGGCGCCTTCTTCGGCGTTGGTACCCTGCAGACGCACGATGATAGGCACGCGAATGTCGCCGATGTTTTTGTAGGCTTCCACCACACCGTTGGCTACCCGGTCGCAACGTACAATACCACCGAAGATGTTGATCAGGATGGCCTGCACGTTCGGGTCCTTCAGGATGATGCGGAAGCCGGCTTCTACGGTTTCGGCCGAGGCCCCACCCCCTACGTCGAGGAAGTTGGCCGGCTCGCCGCCGCTCAGCTTGATGATGTCCATAGTAGCCATGGCCAGACCAGCACCGTTCACCATGCAGCCCACGTTGCCGTCGAGCTTCACATAGTTCAGGTTCGAGGCCGAAGCTTCTACTTCCAGCGGATCCTCCTCGTTGGTGTCGCGCAGGGCGGCGAACTCCTTGTGGCGGTAGAGGGCGTTTTCGTCGAGGTCAACCTTGGCGTCAACTGCCAGGATTTTGTTGTCCGATGTTTTCAACACGGGGTTGATTTCGAACATGGCCGAGTCGGTTTCGTCGTAGGCCTTGTACAGGGCCGTCACGAACTTCACCATCTCCTTGAACGCCTCGCCCGACAGGCCGAGGTTGAAGGCAATTTTGCGGGCCTGGAAGCCCTGCAGACCTACGCGCGGGTCGATATGCTCGCGGTGGATTTTCTCGGGATGCGCCTCAGCCACTTCCTCGATGTCGACGCCGCCTTCGGTGGTGTAGATGATAACGTTCTGGCCGGTAGCCCGGTCGAGCAGCACGCTCATGTAGTACTCCTTGGTTTCCGACTCGCCGGGGTAGTACACGTCCTGGGCCACGAGTACCTTATGCACCTTGCGGCCTTCAGCACCGGTTTGCTTGGTAACGAGCTGCATGCCGATGATCTGGCCGGCAATTTCTTTTACCTGCTCCAGGTTTTTGGCGAGTTTCACCCCACCGCCTTTGCCGCGGCCGCCGGCATGAATCTGGGCCTTGATAACGTACCAGCTGGTGCCGGTGTCGGCGGTGAGCTTTTCGGCAGCGGCAACGGCCTCCTCAGCCGTATTGGCCACGATGCCTTCCTGTATGCGCACGCCGTAGCGCTTCAAAATGTCTTTGCCCTGATACTCGTGAATGTTCATAGAGGTCAGTTATGGGGGTGGTTTCTAACCGCGAAAGTATGCAGAATTGAGTTGGGAGTTGGTGGGGGATAAGGAATTGTTAGGTAATAAATTGCTGGCGTGAGCAGGTTACAGGGTTAAGAAGTGATGAAGTAACGAGGCAAAAAGAACGTCATTCAGAGCGCAGCGAAGAATCTCGCATGTTGATGTACTATATGTGTCGTTCAACTACGTTGCGAACGAGATTCTTCGCTGCGCTCTGAATGACGTTCTTTTTACCCCAGTTTCTACGTCCTCGAACTACGTCACCCGCCCTTTAAAAACCACTGACTCATTACGCGCTCAGCGGGCTTGTGCTGGGGCGTAAAATCGGCGTGGCGGCGGGCGGGGCCGTCGGGTTGCAGGCCGGGGTACCACTTCCAGATAAAAATGCCCTTAAACCAGGGCTTGTGCCAGAACGTTTCGAACAGGGCAGCGTAGCAGGCCGCCTGAGTGGCCTCGTCGGTGGGCATAAGCACATCCAGCTTCTGGGGCCATTCCCAGGGCTTTGCGGCTGCATCGGCGGTGGTTTTGTAGCCGGCTTCAGTGAACACAACGGGCTTGTTGTACTGCTTCTGTACGGCGGCTATGCGGCGTAGCGGCTCCCGCCAGCCGGCCAGTAAGCGGGTTTTTTTGGGGCTGGGTTCGGTGCTGAGAGGGAAGTACGCCTGCACACCGATAAAGTCCAGCGCGTCCCAGAACTTCACCTGCTCGAACTCGCCGCTCCAATTGGCGGCGTAGGTAAGTGGGCCGCGGTACACCTGCCGGATTTGCCCGATGAGCACCCGCCACTCGGCCTCGTGGCTCACAGTGCGCTCTAGCTCGGTGCCAATGCACAGCGCGTCGAGCTGGCCGGCTTCGGCCAGCCGGGCGTAGTGCAGGATAAAAGCCGAGTAGCTGTTGAACCAGGCCTGCCAGTCAGCTTCGGAAGTCATGTTAATGTCGCCCACCCAGCTGCCGCCGGGGCCGCGCAGCCACAAGTGGGGCTTGAGCAGCGTACGGATGCCGCGCTGCCGGGCCCGCTGGGCCATAAGCAGGATGCCCGCGTCGCTTTCGCCCCAGTAGCGGCGGCTGGCCACGCCGGTACGCAACTGCACGGAGGGCTCGGTCGCGCCCGCCATCCAGCCAAAAGGCATCTGGGCAATCCAGGTCACGCCGGCCTTGTTCAGCGGCTCCAGGTCGAGCATGGAAACCGAATCAGTGCCCACCCAACTCACGCCCCGCATCCGGCCATCGGGCGGCGGTGGGCCGGCGGGACTGGCAGTTGCCGAGGCCGCGGGCACGAGCGGGGCTGGCACAGTGCGGGGCCAGCTCCACCAGCCGGACGCCAGCACCAGCAATCCGGCGGCCACCAGTGACAGCGCGCCCAGCCAGCGCGGAAAACGGAAAGCGGGGAGGGGCATAAGCAGCATAGGAACCGGGAAGATACGCCCGCTCCGCCCCCAATGCCACCGCAACGCCCGACATTGCGTAGATTTGTTTCCGTACTTCTCTTTGTCCCCGTTCCCCGCCCCGTTTTGCTGCAAGCCATCAACGTCCGCAAAAGCTATAATACGCTGGAAGTGCTCAAGGGCATTGACCTGACCATCGAGAAATCGGAAATCGTGTCTATCGTAGGCTCATCGGGAGCCGGTAAAAGCACGCTGCTGCACATTCTGGGCACGCTCGACAACCCCGATTCGGGCGAGGTGCTGTTTGATGGCGAGTCGGTTAGCTCGCTGGGCCGCTCCGATCTGGCGCGGTTTCGCAACCGCCACATTGGCTTCATCTTCCAGTTTCACAACCTGCTGCCCGAATTTACGGCCCTGGAAAACGTGTGCCTGCCGGCGTATCTGGCCGGCCGCTCGGAAAAGGAAACCCGGGTGCGGGCCCGCGAATTGCTCGGCATGCTGAACCTGGAGCGCCGCGCCGACCACAAGCCCTCCGAAATGAGCGGCGGCGAGCAGCAGCGCACGGCCGTAGCCCGCGCCCTCATTAACTCGCCCGAAATCATCTTCGCCGACGAACCATCGGGCAATCTCGACTCGCAGAACGCCCAGGAGCTGCACCAGATTTTCTTTCTGCTCCGCAAAGAATTGGGCCAGACTTTCGTCATTGTGACCCACAACGACCAACTGGCCGAAATGGCCGACCGTACCATCACCATGAAGGACGGCTACATCTGGGAGGGCCCCAACTAAAGAGCCCCGCCAATAAGCTCAGTAGTATCCAGCGCCGGCAATTCGCCGGCGTTTTTTTATGGGGTAAATGCTGGTAGCCTTCTGCTACCGTAGAGGGTTTGCAATGTTGGATAGGCTAAATAGGTTAGCTCGATGTGAAGGACTAGTAAATTTGGCAATTGATAATGTAAGTTGCTGTTAATCAACGTAAAAAATTGCATAAAAAGGCGTGGATTTTTGCACCATTAAGGCTGGGCTGGGGTTATATACCCGAACGCATTTATGTCATTACAGGAACCTAACGGAAAAGCACCATGAGCCAAGCAGTCAAAGCCCCAAAAGAGCCCGTTCGCAAGCCTAAAGTTGAGAGCTACGACCTGTCGCACTCCGACGAAACGCTGCATCTGGCTACGGATCTGGCCAAGTTCATCAAGGAAAACAAACTCACGACCAACGTGCAGGGCAAGGAGTTTGTGAACGTGGAAGGCTGGCAGTACGCCGGCTCGCGCCTGGGCATCGTGCCCGTGGTCGAGCACGTCATTAACGTCAGCAACGAGCAAGAGATTAAGTATCAGGCCAAGGTGATTCTCTTCGATTTGAAGAGTGGCCAGACCGTGGGTGCCGGCTTTGCCGTGTGCTCCAGCAAGGAGCAGGGTAAGAAATTCTATCAGGAATTTGCCATCATGAGCATGGCCCAGACCCGCGCTATTGGCAAGGCTTACCGCAATATTTTGGCCTGGATAATTCGTGCCGCTGGTTACGAGCCCACCCCGGCCGAGGAGATGGACTATGCTGGCAACGTGCCCACCGTGGCTGAAACGCCCGCGCCGGTTACGGCCCCGCAGGCTGCCTCAACTGCGCCCGTTGCCATGAAGGCCGTGCCCGCCGAGCCGGTTGTCGCCGCTGAGTCAGCGGCTCCGGCCTATGCTTCGGCCTCGCAGAAGGAGGAAATTATCCGCCTGCTCAACCATCCGGTAGTTACCCGCGCCGAAAAGACCAAGATGTTGCTCAACATCAACCGCCTCGATGAGGAGCGCGCCACTCAGGCCATTGCCAAGCTGAAGAAGGCCATTGATGACCGCGAGAACGGCCAGACGGCCGCCGCCGCTTAAGTTTCAGTTTGAAGTTAAAAAGCCCGGTTCCTGCAAAGGAGCCGGGCTTTTTTGGGTCCGATTGGCGGCCAGTTTTGATACCACCCGTCGCCTTTAGTAGCGCGTTTGGTATATAAAGTGGGTTTGCCAGTTGGTGACGAAAGCGGGCAGGTGGCGCAGGGCCACGTCGCGGGTGGCGGCTAGCAGCGGGTGTTGCCACTGGGCCACGGCGCCCACCCACCGCGAGGCCCGCACAATGCGCCGGGTGCGGGAACCGCGCCGCCGCTCGAATTCTCGGAAAGCTGCCTCCGGCCGGGTTTCGGGACCCAGGCACTGACCCAGCACTACGGCGTCCTCGATGGCTTGGCCCGCGCCCTGGCCCAGGTTGGGCGTGGTGGCGTGGGCCGCGTCACCGAGCAGTAGCACCAGGCCCTGGGCGAAGCGGGGCAGGGGCGGCAAATCGACCGTGTCGTGCCAGATAAGCTGGTCGGGACGGGTGCGGCGCAACAGGTCGGGTACGGGCGCGTGGTAGTGGCCGAACAGCGCCAGCAGGTCGGGTGGGGTGTAGCGGGCCAGGCGAGCATCGGCGGGCGGGGCGTTGCGGGTGGCAAACCAGTACACGCGCCCGTCGCCCAGCGGTACGTAGCCGAAGCGCCCGGCCCGGCCCCAGGTTTCCCGGAACCGACCCGTAGCAGCGGGCAGCCGTAGGTCACTGGCCTCGACCACCGCCCGCCAGCAGGTGTAGCCCGCGTAGCGCGGCGCGCTCAGATGCGGAAACAGCTGCCGCCGTACCCGCGAATGAAGCCCGTCGGCCCCCACCAGCACCGCGGCCGTGTCAGGTTCGCCAGTCTGGAAATGGGCCGTTACCCGGCAGTCGGGGCCGGTGGTGGTGGTAGTGAAGTGGGTTAAGGCCCGGCCCGGCCGCACCACGCCCGGCGGCAGCTGCCGGAGCAGTAGCAGCTGCAAATCGGCGTGGCTGAGCGCCACGCTGCGGTGCGGCCCGAACCGCCGGGCCGCCAACCGGCTGGCATCCACATCGAGTAGCACCCGGCCCCGTTCATCAAGCAGCGTCAGGCCCGCTACTGGTTCGCCCAGCGCTGCCACGGCCCCGGCCAGCCCAATGGTGCCGAGCGCCTGCAACGTGTTGGCCCCCAGCACCAGCCCCGCGCCGGTGGCGTGCAGTGCGGGCGCGGCCTCGTACACCCGCACCGCGTGGCCCCGCTGCAGCAGCACGTGCGCCGTCGCCAGTCCCCCAATTCCCGCTCCGATAACGATGCACTCCGCCATAAATCGGGGCCAAGATAGGACAGTATAAGCCAACTCCGCGCCACTGCCAGCCGTGGCCGTTCAGCCCGCAAGCCACGCAAAAAAAGGCCCGAAGCATGGTGCTTCGGGCCTTTTAAACTTATCAGAAATCAGCGCGGTCAATTCAGAAAGCGCGAATCAACACTTACTTCTTACCATCTACTTCCTCGTAATCCACATCGGTTACGTCAGCATTGGCACCCTGCTGGCCGTTGCCGCCAGGCTGGCCGCTGTCGGAGCCGCCGAAGGGGTTGCCACCGTCGGCACCGGGCTGGCCGCCTTCGGCACCGCCCTGGGCGTACATCTCCTGCGAGGCAGCCTGCCAGGCCGTGTTTATGGCCGCCATGGCCGTATCAATGGCACCGAGGTCCTTGCTTTCGTGGGCCTTCTTGAGGTCGGCCAACGCATCTTCGACGGCCGTTTTGTTGCCGGCGCTCAGCTTGTCGCCGTACTCGGTCATCTGCTTCTCCGTCTGGAAAATCATGGAGTCGGCCTGGTTGACCTTCTCGATTTTCTCACGCTCGGCCTTGTCGGCTTCGGCGTTCGACTGGGCTTCCTGACGCATCCGCTCGATGTCGGCGTCGGAAAGGCCCGACGAGGCTTCGATGCGGATCTTCTGCTCTTTGCCCGTGCCTTTGTCCTTGGCCGTTACGTGCAGGATGCCGTTGGCATCAATGTCGAAGATGACTTCGACCTGCGGTACGCCGCGGGGTGCGGGCGGAATGGAATCGAGGTGGAACTTGCCGATGGTGCGGTTCTGCGAAGCCAGCGGCCGCTCACCCTGCAGTACGTGGATTTCCACGCTCGGCTGGTTGTCGGAAGCCGTCGAGAACGTTTCCGATTTCTTGGTAGGAATCGTAGTGTTTGACTCGATGAGTTTAGTCATCACGCCGCCCATGGTCTCGATGCCGAGGCTCAGCGGGGTTACGTCGAGCAGGAGAACGTCCTTCACCTCGCCAGTGAGCACGCCGCCCTGGATAGCGGCGCCGATGGCCACTACTTCGTCGGGGTTAACGCCCTTGCTGGGCTTCTTGCCGAAGAACTTCTCTACGTCTTCCTGGATGCGGGGCATGCGGGTCGAGCCGCCTACCAGAATCACGTCGTCAATGTCCGAAGTGCTCAGGCCGGCGTCCTGGAGGGCCTTTTTCACGGGCTCCATGCTGCGCTTGAACAACGAGTCGGCCAGTTGCTCGAACTTGGCGCGGCTCAGCTTTACCACCAAGTGCTTGGGGCCCGAGGCCGTAGCAGTGATGTAGGGCAGGTTGATTTCGGTTTCCGACGACGACGACAGCTCTACCTTGGCTTTTTCAGCAGCTTCCTTGAGGCGCTGCAGAGCCATGGCGTCCTTGCGCAGGTCGAGGCCTTCGTTCTCCGTGGCGAACTGGTCGGCTAAGAAGTTAATGATGACCTGGTCGAAATCGTCGCCGCCGAGGTGGGTGTCGCCGTTGGTGCTCAGCACCTCAAACACACCGTTGTCGAGCTCCAGAATCGAGATGTCGAACGTACCACCACCGAGGTCGTAAACAGCCACCTTGTGGTTGGAGTGGTCCTTGTCGAGGCCGTAAGCCAAAGCGGCAGCGGTGGGCTCGTTAATGATGCGTTTCACTTCGAGGCCGGCAATAGCGCCGGCTTCTTTGGTAGCCTGGCGCTGGGCATCGTTGAAGTAAGCCGGAACAGTAATAACGGCCTCGGTCACCGTGGTGCCTAAGTACTCCTCGGCGGTCTGCTTCATCTTCTGAAGCACCATGGCCGAAATTTCCTGGGGCGTATAGTTACGGTCGCCTATTTTCACGGCCACCGTGCCATTAGTGCCACCCACCACTTCGTAGGGCACGTTTTTGGTCTCCTCGGTTACTTCCGAGAAGTTACGGCCCATGAAGCGCTTGATGCTCTGGATAGTATTATTAGGGTTGGTAATGGCCTGGCGCTTGGCCGGGTCGCCCACCTTCCGTTCGCCCTTCCCGTTATCGAGAAACGCGACAATCGACGGCGTGGTCCGGCGGCCTTCGCTGTTTGGAATTACCACCGGCTCGTTGCCTTCCATTACGGACACGCACGAGTTGGTGGTGCCGAGGTCAATACCGATTATTTTGCCCATGATGCTAGTTGTATGAGTAGAAAGTAGGTTGTCAGTTGAAAAGGGCCGAAACCCTTGTGCACCGGTAATTACAAGAGGCGTACCAGCCCCGAAAATGCCCGTTTCTAATGACAGATTGTCATTTTTAGAGGTTGTGCAGCGGCTTTTCGCGACGGTCTGGCTTTCCGTGTAATCAAGCGGGGCAGAACTTCTGCCAGCCGGGCAGTAGCGCGAAGCGGAAGCTTCGCGCTACTGCCCGGTCATAAACCCCGTCACTGTGCGCTGCCACAGCGCCTCGTGCTTCCACCAATAGGGCTCGTGACCCGAGCCGGGGAAATCCTGGCGTTGCTTGGGGCCGGCCAGGGCAGCGAAGATGGCGTCGGTTTCGGCGCGGGTCACGCGTGGGTCGGTGGCACCCCACATAAGTAGGGTGGGTGTGGGGGTGCGGGCCGCATAGGTGGTGGCGTCGAGGTCGAAGGTATTGAAATCGTTGGCCGCGCCACCCCAGAACACCAGTAGGTTGGCCATCGGAAATGCGGGTACCCCCATCGAGCGGAAGCGGCTCTGAGCGGTGGCCAGCATCGAGCCGTAGGGGCATTCGAGTAGGTTGGCGGTGGGCCGGACGCCCAGTTCCGCTTCGGCCCGCAACGTAGCTACCGCGCCCATGGAGTTGGCGTAGATGAAAACCGGTCCCGGCCGCTTTTGCAGCCAGCGCACCACGGCCGCCACATCAGCAGCTTCCTGGTAGCCCACGGTGCAACGGGAACCTGCCGAGCCACCGCTGCCCGCAAAATCGGTGAGCAGTACGTTGTAGCCGAGTTGGCGGAAGTAGCTGGCCTCGTGCAGCAGCTGGCTTTTGGAGCTGGTGTAGCCATGAAACAGGGCCACCGTACCCCGCGCCCGCGGCACCGCGCCATACCAGCTTTCCAGCCGCCCGTTGGGGCCAGCCAAGCGCACGGTGGCGTACGGGAAAGTGGGTAAGGTGTGGTTGCGCGGCTTGGGCGTGCGTACGCCGGTGGCCAGCACCCACAGCTTGTCGGCCAGCGTCAGTTGCTCGGGGCTGCCAGTGGTACGGCCAGTATCAGTCGTAAAATGAGTGAAGCGCCAGGCGTGGAAAAAGGCCACCGCGTTCAGCAGCACGAAGCCCAGCGCTACTACCAATAGCCCACGCCGCACTAGGCGCCGCCGGGGCATTAGCCGCGCCGCTTGGGCCCGCCGCCCGCCGTGCCGGGCTTGCTGCCGGGTTTGCCACCGGTTGGTTTCGTGCCGAAGGTTTTTCCATTGCCGCCCCCGCCGCCAGGTCTGGCGCCGGCCGGCCGGCTACCAGTCGATTTTCCCCCGGTGGATTTGCTGCCCGCGGGCCGGGCAGGTGCGTCGGCGCGGCTGCCGGCTGGTTTTGGGCTGATTGATTTAGGCCCGCCGGCGGGCCGATTGGGCTTGCTGCTGGTGGTTTTGGAGCCACCGGGAGCCGTGAAGCCACCGCGCTTACCGCCGGTTTTTTTGCCGCCAGGCGGAATGCCCCCGGGCCAGTACTCGGAAGGCTTGGGCGTTTTGAAGGTGCCGGCCGCGGCCGTCTGGGCGGCCATTTCTTCGGTGAGGATGCGCACTTCCGTGTTGGTCAGCTCGCGCCACTGGCCGGGCTGTAGGTCGCCCAGGTCCATGTCGGCAATGGCGGCGCGCACCAGGCGTAGGGTGGGGTAGCCCACGGCGGCCGTCATTTTGCGCACCTGCCGGTTCATACCCTGCGAAATGCGGATTTGAAGCCAGCTGGTGGGAATGGCGGCCCGGAAGCGGACCGGCTTGCTCCGCTCCCAGAGCTCGGGGGCCTGGGGCAGAAGCTCCACTTCGGCGGCCGAGGTATAGCCGGTTTTCAGGTCTACGCCCCGGCGCAGGTTCTCCAGGGCCTCGGGCGTGGGCTCACCTTCTACCTGCACCCAATATGTTTTGGGCACCTTGAAGCGCGGCTCTGACAGCCGGTGCTGCAGCTGCTTGTCGTCGGTGAGCAGCACGAGTCCCTCCGAGTCATAATCGAGCCGCCCAACGGGGTAGATTTCGGGTATCTCCACAAAATCCTTAAGCGTCTGCCGGCCGGTTTCGTCGGTAAACTGGGTCAGAACTTCGTAAGGCTTGTTGAGCAGGATGTAGCGCATGGGGGAGGTTAATTAGGAGCTTTTCTGTCATCCTGCGCTTGCGAAGGATGACCTTGTGCAAAGGTAGGGCTACTGTGCCAGCCGCCGCTTACGGACGCTCTCGGCAATCAGCAGGCGTACTTCACCGTTAAGGCGCACCACATACTCGCCACTGTCGCGGATGAGGATGCCGTCGGGCGTCTGGTCGCGGTAGTCGTGATAAACCAGAATGCCGATGCGGGCCGTGTCGGCGGGCGTAGGCGCGGGCGGCGCGGGCAGATTGTTAATCTGGGCCATCTGGGCTAGGTACAGCAGCGAGTCGCGGCGGGTGTAGGGCTCCAGCCGAAACTTGCCCGGCGCGTAGTTGCGGGCCGTGGAAACCCGGTTGCGCAGGAAATCCTGCACGGCCAGCTCGGCTTTTTTATCGGTTGATTTCGCGCAGCCGGTGAACAGCAGAACGGTGGCGAACAGGTGCAGGTATTTCATAAGCAGAGGTAGGGGCGGGGCTTGCCCCCGCCCGCCATTAGGGCGTCATTGTCTTTCTCTTTTACAC
>NZ_JABKAV010000079.1 GCF_013377905.1 Hymenobacter terrestris | reverse complement strand
GAGTATTTTCAGAACAACCACGCAACCTCTCCCACCACTTTGCCTGATTCGGGTGAGGCGGCAGCAGCTACCCCAGCTGCCGGTAACGAGGAGTAAGGTGGCTGATTTCGGCCAGCCCGCGAAATTCAGCGTAAGCAATAAACCCAGCGCGAACCAGTGATTTAATGGAGGTAATTCACGATCCGGCCCAATTTCCTTACCTCGGTAACGCCGTGGTTACCAGTGGCACGTTCGATGGTGTCCATGTAGGCCATCAGCAGATTTTGGCGCGGCTGTGCGAGGTGGCGCGGGCCAGCGGCGGGCCAGCCGTGGTAATTACCTACTGGCCCCACCCGCGCCTGGTACTGGCCCCGCCTCCCTCCCATCCCGAGCCACTCGACCTGTACCTACTCAACACCCTCGACGAGCGGGCCGCGCGGCTGGCCGACTTTGGCGTCGATTATTTGCTCATCATCCCGTTTACCAAGGAGTTTTCGGCGTGGTCGTCGGAGGAGTTTATTCAGCGTATTCTGCTCGATACGGTGGGCACCAGCAAGCTGGTTATCGGCTACGACCACCGCTTTGGGCGCAACCGCGAAGGCGGCTTTGATTACCTGCGCGAGCATTCGGGGCGCTACGGCATGAGCGTAGAGGAGATTCCGCGCGAGGATGTGGATGCGGTGGGCGTGAGCAGCACCCGCATCCGCCGGGCCCTGGAGGCCGGCGATGTGGATACCGCCAACCGCTACCTGGGCTACCAGTACCCCTTCACGGGCACCGTAGTAAAAGGCAGGCAGTTAGGCCGCACCATCGGCTGGCCCACAGCCAACCTGGTCTGCGCCGAAGACCTGAAGCTGGTGCCCGCTCGCGGCGTGTACGCAGTGCGCGCCACCACCGCGGCTGGCGAAACCTGGCCCGCCATGCTCAACATCGGTGTGCGACCTACCGTAGCCGGCAACCTGGCCCAGACAGTGGAGGCGCATTTGTTAGGCTTTGAAGGCGACCTGTACGACCAGCCGCTGACCGTAGAATTTGTGGCCCGCCTGCGCGACGAGCAGAAGTTCGATGGCCTCGATGCGCTGAAAGCCCAGCTGGCGCTGGATGCTGAGGCAGCCCGGCAACACTTAGCAGGCGACTAGGGCCACGTTACTGGTTGGTATAGGAAGTGCGCTTCTTTTTGGGTAAGTTGTCGGGCCGTTTCCCCCTAAAATATCCTCCTTATGAAAGCCTATACACCCCTACTGTTTACGCTGCTGCTATTGCTATGCGTCGGGGCCATGCCAGTCCAGGCTCAATCACAGCTATGGAAGAGCCGCTACCGCTCCCCGCTCCAGGATAATTTGCAAGGTATGCTAGTCATGCGCAACGGAGGCTATCTGCTCAGTGGCACTGAAAGCTCCGGCCTTTTCCTGGTTCGGACCAAAGACCAGGGCGATACCATCTGGACTAAAAAGCTCAGGATGAAGCAGCTCACTTCCGTGAAAGCCACTGACTTGTTGCGCGAAGACGAACAGGGCCATCTGCTGCTCGTGGGCACCGGCAAGCTCGACGCAGCACCCGCCACATTCCTGGTTTCGCTCAACCAGGCCACCGGCGACACGCTCTGGACCCGGACGCTGACAGGCCCTACGGCCCCCGACTACACCGATCTAGCCTGGACCTCGACCAACGACTACGTGCTGACGGCCAACATCGAGGGCCGCCCCTACCTGGTGCGCATGTCGGCCGCCGGCCAGATTACTCAGCAAACCCCCGTGGACTATGCCCCCGGCCAGCCCGGCGGCGTTACCCGCATGGCCCGTGGCACGGGTGGCTATTGGGTGGCCGTGAATTCCTCGACCAGCAGCACCGATTCTGGTACTATCAAGATGGTTTTTGTGAGTGATGCCGGCGTACGCGGCACCGAGTACCTCACGTCTTTGAGAATCCCCTATGGTAATTCGATTTATGGTCTTCTTCCCGGCCGAGGTATCCGAAGCTTCCTTCCCGTCGAGGACGGTAATTTCTTAGTGGTTGATTCCGGTGCTGCCACCAAGCTTTCTCCCACCTTTACCACCCTATGGACGAGGAAAGATTTTAAGGCCTCTCCGAGCAGTCCTGGGGCCAGGGCCTTGTTGCAGGGCGTCCGTACTACCAGCGGGAATTACGTGTTTATAACCATTTCTGGTCAGGGCTCCCATTCTGTAGAGGTAGACCTACTCTGGGTTTTACCCGATGGTACGCCGCTCCGTAGCGGATCCTATTTTTCAGGCCTAGACCTCGGCAACCCCGATAAAGCGCTTATGCAGGTGAATCCGGTAACTGGCCAATTCGCCCTGGCCACTAGTATTGGCGGGGATTACGAGATGGTTGGTTTGAGTGGAGATGCCGTGCTGGCGGCGGCACCCGCAACGGCGGCGGCAGCTGCCCAGCTCTACCCCAATCCACTAACGGAGGCGGAGCGTTTGACCATTATAGCCTCGGTCCCGCTGACCGGCCCCTATCTGCTCGCCGATATGCAGGGCCGCACCGTGCGCAGCGGACGCGTGCAACTCACGGCTCCAGGCCGCTACGCTTTATCGTTGTCGGGGCTAACTGCGGGCCTTTATCAGTTGCAGCTCACCGACTCGCAGGGCCAGCGTACCACGCTAAGAGTAGTGAAGCAGTAGTCGGCCCCTGCTTCCCGAATATCGACGCTGACTTCTAGCACCAGCCCCTGACCGTGAAGCTTGGCTCCCGCCTGCGTGGGCAGCAACACTTAGGAGGCGACTAGAGCCACGTTACTGGTTGGTATAGGAAGTGCGCTTTTCTTAGGGTAAGTTGTTGGGCCGTTTCCCCCTAGAATATCCTTATGAAAGCCTATACACCCCTACTGTTCATACTGCTGCTCTGCGCCGGGGCAACACTTGGTTACGCCCAATCACCGGTGTGGAGTAACCGTTACGGCACCCCGGCAACAGACGTACTGCAAGGCATGCAGGCCATGGGCAGTGGGGGCTACCTGCTCAGCGGCAATCAGGGCAGGTTTGATGCCCCTGCTCTTTTTTTGGTTCGCACAAAAGAGCTGGGCGATACCATTTGGACCAAGAAGCTCCGGATTCGACGGCTCAGTTCCGTGGCGGCAACTGACCTGCTGGGCGAAGACGATCAGGGTCGCGTGCTGCTCGTGGGCACCGGCAAGCTCGACGCAGCACCCGCCACATTCCTGGTTTCGCTCAACCAGGCCACCGGCGACACGCTCTGGACCCGGACGCTGACAGGCCCTACGGCCCCCGACTACACCGATCTAGCCTGGACCTCGACCAACGACTACGTGCTGACGGCCAACATCGAGGGCCGCCCCTACCTGGTGCGCATGTCGGCCGCTGGCCAGATTACCCGGCAAACCTCTGTGGACTATGCCCCCGGCCAGCCAGGCGGCGTTACCCGCATGGCCCGTGGCACGGGTGGCTACTGGGTGGCCGTGAATTCTTCGATCAGCAGCACCGATTCCGGTACTATCAAGATGGTTTTTGTGAGTGATGCCGGCGTACGCGGCACCGAGTACCTGACGTCTTTCAACACTTCGTACAATGCTTCGGCCCCCGGCAAAGGCATCCAGAGTTTTCTACCGGTCGAAGGGGGCAACTTCCTGCTGGTTACGTCCAATACGGCCAGTAAGCTTTCTCCAACCTTCACTACCCTATGGGCGAAGTACACTTTCACGGGTTTCCCGGGTAGCATTGGAGCCTTCTCTTTTTCGCAGGCCCAACGCACTACTAGCGGCAACTACCTGCTACTCGGTACCGGCCGCACTTCAAATAATATAGAAGTATACCTGTACCGCTTCTCACCGGCGGGCAGTTCCATTGGTAGGGAAGGCTATTTTGCCGGGTTAAATTATGGTTACAACAATACCCGCGTGCAAGTGAACCCCGTTACCGGCCAGTTTGCTCTAGCCGTCGACACGGGCGTCGGCGCTGACTACGAAATGATTGGCCTGAGTGGAGATGCCGTGCTGGCGACGGCACCCCGGGTGGCTACTTCAGCGGCCCAACTGTACCCCAATCCAGTGGCCGACCCGGAGCAGGTAATCATCACGGCTCCCGTCCCGATAACCGGCCCTTATCTACTCGCCGATATGCAGGGCCGCACCGTGCGCAGCGGACGCATGCAACTCACGGCCCCAGGCCGCTACGCTTTATCGTTGTCGGGGCTAACTGCGGGCCTTTATCAGTTGCAGCTCACCGACTCACAGGGCCATCGCTCCGTGCTGAGGGTACTGAAAAAGTAACCGGCTGACATTACCTGATTGGCTTCGAGGGCAACCAACTCGCGACCTTGGACTGCCTGCGTGATAAACATAAGTTCGCGGGCTGGAGGAGTAGACGGCCAACTGGTAGAGGATACCGAGGCGGTGTGGGCAGCGCATTAGGCATTCGGTGCAGAAGTGCGCGGAGGGAAATGCTACCTTGCCAGTTCTAACTCCCACTTAGTATGATAGACAAAACAGTAAAAGGCCCTCAGGAAGCTCTGGAAGGCCTAGCAGATGGCATGACGCTTATGCTCGGCGGCTTCGGCCTGTGCGGCATCCCGGAGAATTCCATCCAGGAAATCCTGCGCCGGGGCGTGAAGAGCCTGACCTGCATCAGCAACAACGCCGGCGTCGATGACTTCGGCATTGGGCTGCTGCTCCAGACCCGGCAGGTGCGCAAGATGATTTCGAGCTACGTGGGCGAAAACGCCGAGTTTGAGCGCCAGCTGCTGGCCGGCGAGCTGGAAGTGGAGCTGATTCCGCAGGGCACGCTGGCCGAGCGCTGCCGGGCTGGCGGCGCGGGCATTCCGGCCTTTTATACGCCCGCCGGCTACGGCACCGAGGTGGGCGAGGGCAAGGAAAGCCGCGAGTTCAACGGTAAGATGTACCTGCTCGAACACGCCCTGCACGCCGATTTCGCCTTCGTGAAGGCCTGGCGCGGCGACACGGCCGGCAACCTCATCTTCAAGGGCACGGCCCGCAACTTCAACCCGATGATGGCCACAGCTGGCAAAATCACGGTGGCTGAGGTGGAAGAGCTGGTGCCCGCCGGCGAGCTGGACCCCAACCACATCCACACACCCGGCATCTTCGTGCAGCGCATTTTTCAAGGGAAAGACTACGAAAAGCGCATTGAGCAGCGGACAGTTCGCCAGTCGTAATTAACCCAAAACGTAATGCTGGGCGAAGTCGAAGCATCTCTACTGCCAAAGTATGTAATTACTACTGCGGTAGAGATGCTTCGACTTCGCTCAGCATGACAACCATAACGCCTAAAGACATGCTCGACAAACACGGTATTGCCCGGCGCATTGCGCAGGAAGTAGAGAACAACTCGTACGTCAACCTCGGCATCGGCATTCCGACGCTGGTGGCCAACTATATCCCCGAAGGCATCAACGTGGAGCTGCAAAGCGAGAACGGCCTGCTGGGCATGGGCCCCTTCCCGACTGAAACCGAAGTGGACGCCGACCTCATCAATGCCGGCAAGCAGACGGTAACCACGCTGCCCGGCTCCAGCCTGTTCAGCTCGGCCGACTCGTTCGGCATGATTCGCGGGGAGCACGTGGACCTGACGATTCTGGGGGCCATGGAGGTATCAGAGAACGGCGACATTGCCAACTGGAAGATTCCGGGCAAAATGGTGAAGGGCATGGGCGGCGCCATGGACCTGGTGGCCTCGGCCAAAAACATCATCGTGGCCATGCAGCATACCTCGCGCGACGGTGCCAGCAAACTGCTGCCCGCCTGCACGCTGCCCATCACGGGCCTGCGTTGCGTGAAGAAAATTGTGACCGAGCTGGCAGTGCTCGACGTGACGCCCGACGGCTTCGTGCTTCGCGAGCGGGCGCCCGGCGTGAGTGTAGAACAGATACAGGCCGCCACCGCCGGCAAGCTGGTGATTCCCGAAGGTGGCGTGCCGGAAATGGTTATTTGAGCTGTTAACTGTTAGCTCAAGGAACGTCATTCAGAGCGGAGCGAAGAATCTCGCGTGCCAGTACCGGAGTAATATCCAACGGCTGCACGCGAGATTCTTCGCTCCGCTCTGAATGACGTTCTTATTTATTGTCCGATTGAACGTAGGCTAATAGCTTTCAGCAAGCAGCTTAAAATCACCCTCTCAGCATAGCCTGGGCCAGTATGTGGCGCACAGCTTCGAGGGTGAAATGGGAGAAGCACTTTTGGAAATGGGCCAGAGCCTCGGGAGCCGGCAGGGAACCGGCTTTGACGGCGGCGGCCAGGTAGCCCGCCAGCTCGTCGGGGTGGCTGGTGAGGGCGGGAAACTCGTGCTGGGTTTTGTAGCGGTAAAGCACCTGTACGCGCAGCTCGGCGGTGGCGCCAGGCACCTGGCGCGTCAGGCGCTCCATCAATAGCTGCACTTCATCCATAAACAACAGCCGCGCCAGGCCGGGCGGGCAGGGCACTACTTGGCCGGGTGCGGCGGTGAGCAGCACGGCCGCGGCACTTTCGGGGGCCCAGCCGAGCAGCAGCGGCGGCGCGCACAGCCAGGCCGTGGCCGGAAACCGTTGCGGGTCTTCGAGCACGGCGGCCAGGGTTTGCAAACGGCGTTCCGGCAGCGACGACATAGGGCAAAGGTACGCACGGTGAAACGGGCAGTTGTTGAGGACGCGACAGGTGCAGATGATGCGGTGGTCAGTCGCCAATTACTCCTTTTACCAACCCGCCCAGCCCGGGGGCCGTACCTTTGTCTATCATCTTCTGTAATCAGCAACTGAGTATATGGCCGCGAGTTCACACGGAAAAACCGGCGGTAAGGCCGCCAAAAAGAATACCTTACCCGGAATGCCGGCTCAGCCCGAGCCGAATACGCCTACGCCCGAACCCTCCCACAAACTGGTGTTGCGCACGCTGCGCCGCAACGACTTCAAGGAGGTTAAAACCATCATGGACAAGGTGTACTCCAACATGGAGGGCTCCTGGGCCAATGACGAGTATAACGCCCTGATCAAGAAATTCCCCGAAGGCCAGATCTGCATCGAGGACAACGGCAAAATTGTGGCTGCGGCGCTGGCCATCATCGTGGAATACAGCAAGTTCGGCGACAAGCACACCTACGCTAAAATTACCGGCAACGGCAAGTTCGACACCCACGATTCCGACGGCGACACGCTGTACGGTGTGGATGTATTCGTGGACCCTGAGTACCGCTCGCTGCGTCTGGGCCGCCGCCTGTATGATGCCCGAAAGGAGCTCTGCGAAAGCCTCAACCTGCGGGCCATGGTGGCCGGCGGCCGCATTCCGGGCTACAGCAACCACTCGGGCGATATGACGCCCGCTAAGTACGTGGAAATGGTGCGTAATAAGGAGCTGACGGACCCCATCCTCACGTTCCAGCTGGCCAACGACTTCTACGTTCGCAAAATCATCCGCGGCTATTTGCCCTATGATTCCGAGAGTAAGGCCTACGCTACGCTGCTGGAGTGGATCAATGTGTATCACGAGGAGGAAACCGATAAGCTCATCGGCAACCAGAAGTCCAACGTGCGCATTGGCATTGTGCAGTGGCAGATGCGGGCCACCAAGGACCTGGAGGATTTCTTCCAGCAAATGGAGTTCTTCGTCGACACCGTTTCGGGCTACAAATCCGATTGCGTACTGTTCCCGGAGTTCTTCAACGCTCCTATGATGGCGCTTACCAACGAGGAGTCGCCCTCGGTTGCTATTCGCTCGATGTCGGCTTTCACTGAGCCCATCAAAATCAAGATGATGGAGCTGGCCGTGAGCTACAACATCAACATCATTGCCGGCTCGATGCCGCTCTACGAGGATGGCAAGCTGCACAACGTGAGCTACCTGTGCCGCCGCGACGGTACCGTGGACGAGCAGTACAAGCTTCACGTAACGCCCGACGAGGCGAGCTATTGGGGCATGCGCGGTGGCAGCCAGTTGCGCTGCTTCGACACCGACTTTGGCAAAATAGGCATCCTCATCTGCTACGATGTGGAGTTTCCCGAACTGAGCCGCATGCTGAGCGATGAGGGCATGAAAATTCTGTTCGTGCCCTTCTGGACCGACACCAAAAACGCCTACCAGCGCGTGCGGCTCTGCGCCCAGGCCCGGGCAATTGAGAACGAGTGCTACGTGGCCATTACCGGCTCGGTGGGCAACCTGCCGCGGGTCGAGAACATGGACATCCAGTACTCGCAGAGCGCCGTGTTCAGCCCCTCCGATTTCGCCTTCCCCCACGACTCCATTGTGGCCGAGGCGACGCCCAACACCGAGATGACGCTGATTGCCGACCTCAACCTGGACCTGCTGAAGGACCTGAATACCAGTGGGGCCGTGCGCAACCTGCGCGACCGGCGCAAGGATTTGTACTCGGTGAGTTGGGTGAAGAAAACCGAGCGCGACGATGAGCTGCTGAGCCAAGGCGAGGAGCGCGCGCCCAAGACCTCTACCCTGCATCCGCCCATTACGGTGGCGTAGGCAAGCGGGCAGCATCCCAGCCCTCAGCGAAAGTATCGGATCTGAATAGTCCCGTCAAAAGCCGGTTGCCAAAAAATGGCAACCGGCTTTTGAACTTTTAACAATGAACATAATTCGGGCTATTACCGCCTGAAAAGGCCCTGGATGCCTGTTTTGAGTTAAAGACGAATTAAATATGAAGTTGTGTTAACCCAACAGTACGCATTGCCCCGTAAGTAGAGACAGGCACCGGCTACTCCGTGCTTTTTTAATCCTACCCATTTACCAAAATTTACCCGCGTATGCCCTCTTTCTCTACTCTCCGGCCAAAGGCCCGGCGCAACGGCCTTGTGTTGGCTACTCTGGGCCTGCTGGCTGCCGGCTCGGTGTCGGCCCAGACCAATACTACCACTGCCTTTGGCCTGTCGCTGACTACCAGCCTGACTACCAATCTGGTGACGTTTGACATTACGGCACCCGGCGTTTTTCTCACCAACCTGCCAGTAACGGGCATTACGGCCGGTCAGACGCTGGTCGGCATCGATTTCCGGCCTAACACCGGCGAACTGTTCGGCTTAGGCTACAACGCCACCGGCACCCAAGCGCAGGTATACAATATCAGCCGCACCACGGCCGTGGCCACGGCGGCCGGCCCAGCCCTCACGCTCAACCTAGGCACCGACCTCAACCGCATCGGCTTCGATTTCAACCCGACCGTTGACCGCATCCGGGTAACGGCCGGCAACCGGGCCAATTTCCGCCTCAACCCCAACAATGGCGCCCTGGCTTTCACTGACGGCACGCTGACTTACGCCCCCACCGACCCGAATTCGGCCCAGACACCCGGCGTGGGCTCGTCGGCCTACACTAACAGCTTCATTGGCACCACGGCCACCACGCTCTACAACCTCGACGAAGCCAATAGCCGCCTCGTTCGCCAAGACCCGCCCAACGATGGCACCCTGGTGACGGTAGGTCCGTTGGGCGTAACCACGAATGGAGCAACTACGGTTTCTGACATTGATATCTACCTCAACCCCACCACCGGCGTTCAGACGACCTACCTGACGGTAGCGGAAATCAATGTGGCAACCTTCTCGGCAACCACCAGATTATACACCGTAAACCTAACGACCGGCGCAGCGACGCTGGTTAACAACCTGGGCACCGGCTCGCTGGTGGCCGTAACCGATATTGCCCTGCAAATTGTGCGGCCCGCTACCCTCACGGCCGTTACCGGCAACCTAGCCTACGCGCTGGCCGGCGGCAACCTGCTCTCCTTCGACACCGATCTGCCCGGCGTCATCCGTACCTCGGTAGGCATTACTGGCGTAGCCACTGGTCAGACCCTGGTAGGCATGGACGTGCGGCCCCTCAACAACGCGCTATACGCGCTGGGCTACAACGCCACCACTCAAACCGGCCAGCTGTACACCATCAACGCCGTTACCGGCGTGGCTACCAACCTCAGCGGCACTACCAATCTGGCCCTGCCGCTGGGCACGGGCAGCGTGGCTTTCGACTTCAACCCCACCGTCGACCGGATTCGGGTGGAGGGCGTGAACCGGGCTAACTTCCGCATCAACCCCAACGATGGTACCGCCGCCCCTATCGTGGATGGCACCCTGACCTACGCAACGGGCGACGCCAACGCCGCCGCCACGCCAGCCATTGGCTCGGTGGCGTACACCAACAGCTATAGCGGCCCGGGCAACCCTACAGGCTCCACTGCCCGCACTACGCAGCTTTTTGGCTACGATGAGGCGCTGAACATTTTGGCCAACCAGAACCCCGCCAACGCCGGCACGCTGGCTACTGTGGGCGCCTCGGGCGTAACCGTAGTGGCCGGTCCGAACGTGGACATGGATATTTACAGCACCGGCGAGGGCGTCAATACGGCTTACCTGGTGGCTACCACCGGCACTTCGGCCAGTTCCAGCCTCTACAACCTGAACCTGACAACTGGTGCTGCCTCCGGCCCCCGCCAGATTGGTCTGGGCCTGACAGTGCGCGACCTAGCTATTTCGGTTGGCACCGGCGTTACCACCGGCATCCGCAGCCAAGCCGTTACTACGGGCTTCGTAGTATTCCCGAATCCGGTAGCAGGCCAGACCGAAGTTAGCTTCCGCCTACCAAGCGCGGGCGCAACCGAGCTTATCCTTACCGATGCCTTGGGCCGCACTGTGGAGCGCCAAAACCTGGGCAACCGGGTGGCTGGTCCTAACTCCTTCCGCTGGACTCCTACCAACCACCGCGCCGGTGTTTACATGCTGCGTCTGCTCGTTGATGGCCAGTCGGCCGGCGCCCAGCGCATCGTAGTAACGAAGTAAGTAGCAGATTTACCGCCCATTTCGGGGCGGTAGTAACTACAAAGCCCCTGACGTCCGTGCCGGCGTCAGGGGCTTTTTGCTGTTGGCCACTTATTGCTTTAGTGGCCCTGGCCTGCCTCGCTGCCACTTCATACGCGTATTACTCGCTCTGAAGAGGCAGCCTGCCGCCCCTACGCTAGCCGTGCGGGCTTTGCTGGGCGGCGAAGTAGGCGTGGTCGCGCAGCACGGTGCGAATGAAGGGCTCGTCGGGCAGGTCGGTGGTGATGGTGGTGACGGATTTGACTTTGCCAGCCAGCTCATTGAGCAGGACATAATCGGCCTGGGTGCCAGCCTGGCGGAACAGCTGGCGGATGAGGCCGGCGTCGTGGTCGGAGAGGTGGCGGGCCTGCTCGAACACAGGCTGATAGCCGGCCGGCACCTGGGTTTCGGCCGTGAGGGCGCGCACGCTGGGGGCACGGGGGCGCAGGCTGACCACAGTGGTACCGGCCGCCATATCGCCCAGGCGCTGGCCACGGCCGTTGAAAAGCGTGGCCACCAGTGCCACCGAGCCCGCCGTCATCCCGATTTCAAACAGGCCCAGCAGCCAGCGCAGCGCGTAGTCGCCGAGGCCGGGTCGGGTGCCGTCGAGGCGCGTGACTTTGATTTTGCGGGCCTGCTTGCCCAGACTCTGGCCGTTGAAAAAGATTTCGCACAGCGGATGATAGATGAGCAGCGGCGCGTACACCAGCACGTAGGCCGCCACCTGCCGCCCGGTGCCCGAGTTGGTGGCCTGCCGAATCAGGAAGGTGACCACCGCCGCCCACAGCGCCATCACCAGTACATCGAGCACCTGGGCCAGCACCCGGTCGCCTACGCTGGCGGCCTCATATTCGAGCACTACGTTCTGGGTGGTCTGGATGCGAATCGTACTCATAAGAAAGCCTAAAAAAAGAGCCGCAATGGCCCCCGGGAATCGTGTATATTTAGCCCGGCGGACCGGGTCTGCCGTTTATTCAGGCAGGAGAAGCAATGCGCGAAACGGTATTTCTACGGCTCAACGAAGCCCGCTGGCAGGGCTACGAAGCTCAGCCGCCCGCCGGCCCCGACGAGCTGGCCCGGCGCTACGTGGAGCTGACCGACGACCTGGCCTACGCCCGCACCTTCTACCCCGATTCGGCCACCACGGCCTACCTGAACGCGCTGACGGGCAAGCTACACCAGTCGCTGTATAAAAACAAAACTCAGGAGCCCGGCCGCTTCGCCGATTTCTGGCTGCGCGAGCTGCCCTGGCTTATCGTGCGCCACCACCGGGTGCTGCTGGCCACGCTGGTTTTTTTTCTGCTTACCTGCTTTATTGGGGCCCTGTCGGCGGCTTACGATGAGTCGTTTGTGCGCGTGGTGCTTGGCGACGACTACGTGAACCGGACGCTGGCCAACATTGCGAAGGGCGACCCGATGGCCGTGTACAAGGGCGCCGACGAGAGCCTGATGTTCCTGCAAATCACGCTCAACAACGTGCGGGTGGCGCTATATGCCTTCGCCGGAGGCATCACGGCGGGGCTGTTCACGGGTTTCATGCTGTTTCGCAACGGCGTGATGCTGGGCGCGTTTCAGTTCTTTTTTTACCAACAGGGCGTGCTGCTGCCTTCGATGCTCACTATCTGGATTCATGGCACGCTCGAAATTTCGGCTATCGTGCTGGCCGGCGGTGCCGGGGCCATTATGGCTCAAAGCCTGCTGTTTCCGGGCACCTACTCGCGCCGCGACTCGCTACGGCGCGGCGCCCGCGACGGCATGAAGCTGGTGCTGGCGCTGGTGCCGATATTCATTGTGGCCGGCTTCCTCGAAGGCTTCGTCACGCGCCATACCGAAATGCCCCTTTCCGCCAGCCTAAGTATCATCGGCCTCTCGGCTACCTTCATTCTGGGCTACTTCGTGGCCTACCCCTGGTGGCTTGCCCGCCGGGCTGGTTAGTTGTTAGTTGTTAGTTGTTAGTTGTTAGTTGAAAATACGCAATCATCTGAACGCAAATCATTCCCGAATAAAAAAAGCTAACGGCTAACAGCTGTCAGCTAATAGCTCAAAAGCCAAAATCATGCGTCACCTTGCCTTCAACCGGCCCACCGATTTTCTGCGCCGCCGCGACTTCAGCCAGAAAATGGAGGCCACGTTCGATTTTATCCGGGTTCATGCCACGCCGCTGGTGCGGGTGCTGGTGATACTGGTGCTGCCACTGGCGCTGCTCACCGGCATTGGCACGAGCTTGTTGCAGGGCCAGTTGCTGCAAACTGTAACTATGCTTAAACAGCGTACTGGCCCCAACAGCACCCTCAATAGTGCAATAGTGCCGGAGGTATTCACTTCGTCTACTCTCTGGCTGACCATGCTTTCGGGCATGTTGCTGTTTGCGGTGGTTCACCTGACGATTTTCGGCTACATCACGCTACAGGCCGACCGCACCACCAACGAGCCGATAACGGCCGGCGAAGTATGGCAGGTAGTGAAATCCCGGTTTCTGGGGATGCTGGGGTCCTTTATTGGGCTGGGACTGTTATTTATGGCCGGAATAATGGGCATCGGGGGAGTGCTTTTCGGCGTGGGAGCCCTGCTGGCCTCGGCCGCCACACCGTGGATTATATTTCCCTTCATTCTGCTGCTCTACGTGGCCATGTTCTACGTCATCGCACCGCTAAGCCTGTATTTTATCGTGTGGCTGCGCGAAGGGCGGGGGTTTTTCGGCAGCATCAGCCGCAGCTTCCGGCTGGTGTGGGGCAAGTGGTGGTCCACGTTCGGGTTGCTGGTGGTGATTACGCTGATTATGTACCTGATTCTGTTTCTGTCGATGGGGCTGCTGTCGGTGGTGGGACTGCCCGTTAGCGGGCTGATGGGCGCCGAGCCCGATGCCGGCTCGACGCGGGTAGTACTAATTGTGTATTCGGCCCTGCAGAGCCTAGTTACGCTGGTGTACTACCCGTTCATCCTCATTGCCATCAGCTTCCAGTACTTCAACCTGGTGGAGCGGCGCGACGGAACTGGCACCCGCCTGCTGATTGACGCCATTGGTGCCCCGGCCCTCACAGTGGCGCCAATGGCCCTGCGCCCCGATGACGAGGGAGAGTACTAGGCCCACGTCCTTTTCCCGGCAAAGCCCCAATCCGAAGCCAGCCGCCCGCTTTCCTGCCTAGCTTCCCCTTCGCTCCCAATGCTCCAACTGCCTTCCCTGCGCCGCTTCCGCCCCGCCCTGCTGCCCGTGCTGAGTATGG
>NZ_JABKAV010000078.1 GCF_013377905.1 Hymenobacter terrestris | reverse complement strand
TGCGCCGGAACCGAGGATGAGTACTTTGTTGGGTTTGTTCATGTGCGGACCCCACCCCCCGGCCCCCTCCCCTCTGGGAGAGGGGGAGCCTAGTGATTCACGGGTTAGTTTTTAGAGCCAAAAGCTAAGACTAGAGTCCCTCCCAATTGGGGAGGGGTTGGGGTGGGGTTAGCGTTGCTTATACTCCACCAGCGCTTTCAAAAAGTCATCAAACAGAAACTCCGTATCCTGCGGCCCACCAGCGGCTTCGGGGTGAAACTGGGTCGAGAAAAACGGCTTGGACGTGTGCTTAATGCCTTCGCAGGTGCCGTCGTTCAGGTTCTCGAACAGCATCTGCCACTCGGCGGGCAGCGTTCCGGTGTCCACTGCGAAGCCGTGGTTCTGGCTGGTGATGTAGCAGCGCTGGGTGCCGGTGAGCTTGACGGGCTGGTTGTGGCTGCGGTGGCCGTATTTGAGCTTGAACGTATCGCCGCCCGCCGCCAGGCCCATGAGCTGGCTGCCCAGGCAGATGCCGAAAATGGGCTTGTCCTGGGCCAGAGCCTTTTGCAGGTGCCGGATGGTGGCCTCGCACATTTTGGGGTCGCCGGGGCCGTTGCTCAGGAACAGGCCGTCGTAGTCGAGGGTCGTGAAATCGTAGTCCCAGGGTACGCGAATCAGCTCCACGTCGCGCTCCAGAAAGCAGCGGATGATGTTGGTTTTGGTGCCGCAGTCCACGAGCACGATTTTGTGCTGGCCGTGGCCGTAGCGCTGCACGCCGGCCGGACTCACCTGCGCCACCAGGTTGTCGAGGTTGGGGTCGTGGAAAGGCACGTCGGTATCGGCCACGATTTTGCCCAGCATCGCGCCTTTCTCGCGAAGCTTCTTGGTGAGCATGCGGGTATCGACGTTGAAAATACCGGGGATATTGTACTCTTTCAGCCAGTCGCCGAGGCTTTTGGCGGCGTTCCAGTGGCTGTGCTCCTCGGAGTAATAGTTGACCACCAGCCCGGCAATGTGAATCTTGTCGGACTCGAAAATCTTCGAAATCGACTCGTAGAGGTCCTCGCCGGGCACGCCGTAGTTGCCCACCATAGGGGTGGTAAGCACCAGTAGCTGGCCGGCAAACGACGGGTCGGTCAGGTTTTCGGGGTAGCCGGTCATGGCTGTACTGAACACGACTTCGCCCGCAGTGGAGGTGAACGCGCCGAAGGATTCGCCGCAGATGGAGGTGCCGTCTTCGAGGGTTAGGATTACTTGGTTCATCTGTGTGTTGCTGTTGTAGAGATGCAATATGTTGCGTCTCAATCGTTGCTGACATTATTGATGCCGCGTCGTTTTGGCGCAAGCCGTTCAACGACGAGACGCAAAATATTGCGCCTCTACACCGCTCTGGCGGCGGCACCGACAATGCCATACAGTGCCTGCAAAAACCGGTCAACCTCGGCTCGGGTGATGTTCAGCGGCGGCAGCAGCCGCAGCACCGTAGGGTCGGAGGCGTTGCCCACGAAAATATGGTGCTCCGTCAGCAACTTGTCGCGGATTTCCTTGATAGGGAAGTCGTACTTAATGCCCACCATCAGGCCGCGGCCGCGAATTTCGACAGCCCCGGCGTGGGCCAGCAGCTCCGTGCGGAGGTAGTCGCCCAACTCGGTGACGTGGGCCAGTAGGTGCTCGTTTTCGATGACTTCGAGCACGGCCAGAGCGGCGGCGCAGGCCAGGTGGTTGCCACCGAACGTGGTACCCAGCAGGCCATAGGAGGCTTGCAGCTTGGGCGAAATCAGGATGCCGCCAATGGGAAAACCGTTGCCCATGCCCTTGGCTACCGCAATAATATCGGGCCGCAGACCGGCATGCTGGTGGGCGAAGAACTTGCCGCTGCGGCCGTAGCCGCTCTGCACCTCATCGGCAATGAGCAGCACATCGTTGGCCCAGCACAGCAGCGCCAAGTGCCGCATGAACTCATCTGAAGGCATGATGATGCCGCCCACGCCCTGAATCGGCTCTACGATAACGGCACATACGTCGCCGCCGTGCAGCACGGCTAGTACCGCTTCCAAGTCATACTCCACGAAAGTTACAGCGTGGCCCGCGTTGAAGGGGGCCACGATTTTCGAATTGTCGGTGGCGGCTACCGCGCCAGAGGTGCGGCCATGAAATGCCCCTTTGAACGCCACCACCCGCTTTTTGCCGGTATGGAACGAGGCCAGCTTCAGCGCATTCTCGTTGGCCTCGGCCCCGGAGTTGCACAGAAACAGCGCGTAGTCCTGGTAGTCCGATACCTGGCCCAACTTGTGCGCCAGCTCCGTCTGAATCGGAATCTGCACTGAGTTGGAGTAGAAGCCAATATTTTGCAGTTGCTCCGTCAGGCGCTGCACGTAGTGTGGGTGGCTGTGGCCGATGGAAATCACGGCGTGGCCGCCGTAGAAATCCAGGTACTCCTGGCCCTTGTCGTCCCAGAGTTTCGCGCCGAGTGCGCGCACGGGCGTGATGTTGACGAGCGGGTAAACGTTGAAAAGGTCCATTTTTTTGAAGCTGTTAGCTAGTGGCTGATGGCTGTTAGCTTTTTGAGGAAGACCAAGTAAATGCGTGCCAGACCGAAGCTGACAGCTAGTGGCTAAAAGCTAATAGCTTTAAAAAGCAGCCCCGTCGTTTCGGGCAGGCCGAACAGCAAGTTCATATTCTGCACTGCCTGGCCCGACGCGCCTTTCACCAGATTATCGATTACCGAGGTAATTAATAATTGCTTGCCCTGTTTCTGCACATGCAGCAGGCATTTGTTGGTGTTAACCACCTGCTTCATATGAATTTCCTGGTCTGAAACCGTGGTGAAAGGTGCGTCGGCGTAGAAATTCCGGTACAGTTCCCGCGCCTCGTTATGCGTCAAATCCGAGGGCGTGTAGACGCTGGCGAAAATGCCCCGCGCAAAATTGCCACGGTAGGGAATAAAGTGAATCTCAGCTTCTGATTGCGGCTGCAACTGCGCCAGACTCTCGCCGATTTCGCCGAGGTGCTGGTGCGTGAAGGGTTTGTAGATGGACACGTTATTGCTGCGCCACGAGAAATGCACCGTTTCCGAGAGGCTCTGGCCGGCGCCGGTCGAGCCGGTGATGGCCGATACGTGCACATCATCCATCAGCTGGCCGGCCTGGGCCAACGGCAGCAGCGCCAGCTGAATGGCCGTGGCGAAGCACCCTGGGTTGGCAATGCTCTGGGCCTGCTGGATGCGGCTGCGGTTCAGCTCCGGCAGGCCATACACGAACTCGCGGCCTTCAAACTCGGCATCGGCCGTCAGTCGGAAATCGTTGCTTAGGTCGATGACGTGGGTGGACTCGGGCAGGACGTTTTTGAGCAGCCAGGCTTTGGAATTGCCGTGGCCTAGGCACAGAAACACCACGTCCTCGTCGCCGGCCAACTCGGAAGCGAAGGTCAGGTCGGTTTCGCCCACCAAGTCATCGTGCACCTGATGCACCGGGTTGCCCGCGTTCGAGGAGCTCACGATGCCGCCCAGCTCCACGAACTCGTGGTGCAACAGAATGCGTAGCAGCTCGCCGGCCGTGTAACCGGCGCCGCCTACGATACCAGCCTTAATTTTCATCGTTGAAAGAGGAATGAATCTTCAGCTGGTTGCTGAAAATTTTGATGAAGCCCTGGGCGTCGCGGCCGTCCCAGGCGTTGTTTTCCTCGCCGTAGGTAGCCACCTTCGACTGCATCATATCATATTTCGACTCCACGCCCTGCAGCTCGAATCGGTAGGGCAGCAGCGTCACGAACACCGTCCCCGATACCCGCTCCTGCGACGACGTGAGGAAGGCCTCGAAGTCGCGCATCACCGGGTCGAGGTACTGCGCCTCGTGCAGCAGCGTGCCGTACCAGTTGGCCACATAGTCTTTGTGCAGCAGCTGCCAGCGGCTGGAAGTGTGCTTTTCCAGCAAATGGTGCGCTTTCAGCAGAATCAACGGAGCCGGGGCCTCGAAACCCACGCGGCCCTTGATGCCCAGAATCGTGTCGCCCACGTGGGTATCGCGGCCGATGGCATAGGTACCGGCCAGCTCGTTGAGGGCCTGAATCAGCGCCACCGGGTCCAGGGTTTCGCCATTCAGAGCCACCGGCTCGCCCTGCTCGAAGGTAATTTCCACCTGGGTCGGCTCCGTAGCGGTAAGCTGGGTCGGGTAAGCCGATTCGGGCAACGCCTGGTGCGAAGTCAGGGTTTCGACGCCGCCCACGCTGGTGCCCCAGATGCCCTTGTTGATGGAGTACTTGGCCTTCTCCCAGCTCATTTCGAAGCCGTGCTGGTTGAGGAAGTCGATTTCAGCCTGCCGCGACAGTTTCAGGTCGCGGATGGGCGTGATGATTTCGGTGTTGGGCGCAATCACCGAGAAGGCCACATCGAAGCGCACCTGGTCGTTGCCGGCCCCGGTACTGCCGTGGGCAATGTAATCGGCCTTATGCTCGCGGGCATATTCGGCCAGCGCCAAGCTCTGGAACATGCGTTCGGCACTCACGCTAAGCGGGTAAGTATCGTTTTTGAGGATGTTGCCAAAAATCAGGTAGCGCAGGCAGTCTTGGTAGAAGCGCTGGGTCACATCGATTACCTCGTGCTTGCTGGAACCCAACTCGTAAGCCCGCGCCTCAATGGCGGCCAGCTCTTCCGGCGAAAACCCGCCGGAGTTGACGATAACCGTGTGAACTTCCAGACCCAGCTCGCGGGTCAGGTACACCGCGCAGAACGAGGTATCCAGCCCGCCGCTGTACGCTAAAACGACTTTCTTTTTAGACATGTGATTGGGAGAAGTGAGGCTGTGAGAATAGGTCGAATGATAGAGAGAATGTCATGCTGAGCGAAGTCGAAGCATCTCTACCGCCGTGGTAATCCTGACGCCTAGGTTAGCCTGGCAACGAAGCGGTAGAGATGCTTCGGCAACGCTTAGCGTGACGTCCTTTACTGCTCCTGACGCAGGATTTCAATGCTTTGCTGGCTGAACTGGTCGTGGAGCTTATCGTACACCATGCCGGTGCAGAGGCACATTTTACGCTCGTTTTCCTGCAGAATCGGGTAGTTTTTGCAGCTCGCGCAGCCCTTCCAGAAGTCCTCGCTTTGGGTGAGTTCGGGGAAGGTAACGGGGCGGTAGCCCAGCTCGCTGTTAATCTTCATTACGGCCGCGCTGGTCGTGATACCGAAGATTTTGGCCGCCGGATACTTGGTGCGAGAAAGCTCGAACACGCGTTCCTTAATGGCGCGCCCCAGGCCCTCCTTGCGCAATTCCGTATTCACAATCAACCCGGAATTGACGACGAATTTGGCGTCTTCGAAAGTTTCGATGTAGCAGAAACCAGCCAGCTCGCCCTCAATAAACGCAATAACGGAATCACCCTTTTCCATCTTTTTAATCAGATAGTTAGGATCACGCTTGGCAATACCCACGCCCCGCTGACGGGCCGATTCGGCATACCACTGACATAGGGTTTCGGCGTACTGCGCATCGGCAGTTTCGGCGACTCGGAGCAACATGACGGAAGGTCGGTTAGCGGCCCAACAGGGCAGCAGGAGGAAAGACACGAAAGCGGGCAGGCGGCGCGGGCCCAGCAAGTGGGGCGGACGCCGAAAGCAACCGGCCGCAGCGCTTAAGCGGCGGGCTCGGCGGCAGAGAACCGGGAGGGCGGGGCATTCCGGCACCAAGCCGGAAAAAACACGCGGAAGCTTACACTCGGACTAGGAACAGGTGATTCGGGAAAATTCTCGGGGGCGGGCCGATGGGCAGGCCCCGAACCGGCTCTTCGGCGACGAAGAACACGGGAATACTAGTGCGGCCAGCTTAAGCTGGCATAATTCGCACGACCAGATTTGGTCGTCGCAGAAGCGCAGTAGTAGAGAGTTGAATCATGTGCAGATGCCGCAGGGCGGCAGGTAGGGCCTTTCGGATGTTAAAATGACTGAAAGCCGAAATGCGTTGCAAACGTAAATGTTTTTTTTCGGAAACTTTGCCGCGTCGTCCGCCAAAGGATTCGCTGGTCCCAGCTGCTTGGCTCCGTATAGGGCGTTTCCGGCCCCCTCCCCGCCCGTTTTTCCCGTATTCGTGTTATGGCTGAAACCCTGAAAATCTTTAAAATCGGCGGCGCAATTCTTGATGAGCCCGCCCAGCTGAGCCGCTTTGTAGCCGCGCTGGCCCAAGTGCCCGGTCCCCGGCTGCTGGTGCACGGCGGCGGCCGCGGGGCCAGCCAGATGCTCATGCAACTGGGACTTGAACCCCAGCTGGTGCAGGGCCGCCGCATCACCGACGCGGCCACGCTCGACATCGTGACGATGTTCTACGCCGGCAAAACCAACAAGCAGCTCGTGGCTGGTTTGCAGGCGGCGGGAGCCAATGCGCTGGGCCTTTCAGGAGCCGATGGCAACGCCATCAGGGCCTTGCGCCGGCCGGTGGGCGCTATCGACTACGGCTTTGTGGGCGACCTGCCAGCCGATGCCGTGAATACCGGCCTGCTGGAGTTGCTGCTACGCGCCGACGTGCTGCCCGTGCTCTGCGCCATCACCCACGACGGCCACGGCCAGCTACTCAACACCAACGCCGACACCATTGCCAGCGCCGTGGCCGTGGCGCTGGCCGCACGCCGCGCCGTGGAGCTACATTTCTGCTTCGAAAAAGATGGCGTGCTGGCCGACGTAAACGACAATAATTCGGTAATTGAGCGCCTGACGGCCGCCGAATACGCCCAGCTGAAAGCCGCTGGCGCGGTAGCCGCCGGCATGGTACCTAAGCTCGATAATGCCTTCGCGGCACTGGAAGCCGGCGTGGAACGGGTGGTAATTGAAAACGCGCTCCGCATCAACGAACCCGTAAAAACCGTGCTATGCCGGAGCTAGACGAGCCGCTGCTGACCCAGCTCACCGACGATGCCATTCAGCTGCTGATTCAGCTGATTCAGACGCCCTCCTTCTCGCGACAGGAAGACCAGACGGCCGAGCACCTTGTCCGTTTCCTGACCTTTCATGGGGCCCGGCCCGAGCGTAACGCCCACAACGTGTGGGCCGTGAGCCGCCACTACGACCCGGCCCGACCCACCATACTGCTCAATTCCCACCACGACACCGTGCAGCCCGGCACCAGCTGGAACACCGACCCGTTCGGGGCCACTTTGGAGGGCGACCAACTTATTGGCTTGGGCAGCAACGACGCGGGCGCGGCGGCTGTGAGTCTACTGGCCACCTTCCTGTATTTCGAGCAGCACCCGCCAGCCTTCAACCTCATCTGCGCCATTACGGCCGAGGAAGAAATTTCGGGCCCCGACGGTATTCGACGCCTCCTGCCGCTGCTGCCCGAAATTGCGCTGGGCATTGTGGGCGAACCCACCCAAATGGACCTTGCGGTAGCCGAAAAAGGCCTTGTGGTACTCGACTGCACCGCCCTCGGCCGCACCGGCCACGCCGCCCGCGAGGAAGGCGAAAACGCCCTCTACAAAGCCCTCGATGCTATTCAGCGGCTGCGCGCATTCCGTTTTGAGCGGGTTTCGGAGCTGCTTGGGCCCGTGAAGCTGACGGTTACCCAAATCCAGGCCGGCACCCAGCACAATGTAGTACCCGACCGTTGCACGTTCGTAGTTGATGTGCGCACCAATGAGTTGTACACCAACCAGGAAGTGGTGGATATCGTGCGCGGGCAGCTTGGGGCTGAGGTCGTGCCACGCTCCACCCACCTCAACTCCTCGCGCATTGCCCCCAGCCATCCGCTGGTGCAGCGCGGGCTGGCCCTGGGCCGCCGTACCTTCGGATCGGTCACGCTCTCCGACCAGAGTATGATGCCCTTCACCACCGTCAAAATCGGCCCCGGCGACTCGGCCCGCTCCCACACCCCCGACGAGTACATTTTGCTCAGCGAAATCAGGGCCGGCGTGCGGGGCTATGTGGAGCTGCTGAGCGGCCCGGAGTTGTAGAGACACAACATTTTGCGTCTCGTCGTTGAACGACACCGAGGCAATTACCAACGCGGGAATTACAACATCAGCAACGACGAGACGCAAAATCTTGTGTCTCTACATAGTTTCTATTTGGCTCTAAAATAATCTGAAAGCGGCTTTTTTCATCAGGGAATTAAGCCAACCTTTCACTCTCAACCATCACATGAAAATCTGGGATAAAGGCATTGCCGTCGATAAGAAGATTGAACAATTTACCGTGGGCCGTGACCGGGAGCTAGATCTGTATCTGGCCCCGTTTGATGTGCAGGCCTCGCGGGCCCAGGCCAACATGCTGGCGGCGGCGGGCCTGATTTTGACGGCCGAAAACGCGCATCTCCAGCAGGGCCTGGGCGAGCTAATGCAGCAGTTGGAAGCTGGCACCTTCGTCATTGAGCCCGAGTATGAGGATGTGCACTCCAAAATCGAAGCCTACCTGACCGAGAAATTCGGCGACGCGGGCAAGAAAATCCACACGGCTCGCTCGCGCAACGACCAAGTGCTCACTGCCCTACAGCTGTTCATAAAGGATTACTGCCGCCGCACCGCCAGCCGCACCCTGGAGCTGGTGGAGGTACTGCTCACCAAGGCCGAAGCCCACCAAACCGACCTGATGCCGGGCTACACCCACTTCCAGGCAGCCATGCCCAGCTCGTTCGGACTCTGGTTTTCCGCCTACGCCGAACATCTGCTCCTCGACCTTGCACTGTTCGAGGCCGCCTATGCCGTGGCCGACCAGAACCCGCTGGGCTCGGGTGCGGGCTTTGGTTCCTCCTTCCCCATCGACCGCCAGATGACGACCCGGGAAATGGGCTTTGGCAACCTGGCCGTAAGCAGCGTGGGGGCGCAAATGCTGCGCGGCAAAACTGAGCGCACCCTCGCCTTTGCCTTGGCCGGCATGGCCGCCACGCTGGCTAAAATGGCCTACGATTTGGTACTCTACAACTCCCAGGATCTGGCTTTCGTGGAGCTGCCGGCCGCCTTTACTACCGGCTCCAGCATTATGCCTCACAAGAAAAACCCCGACGTGTTCGAGCTGATTCGGGGGCGCTGCCAGGTACTGCAGGCGTTGCCCAACACGCTGCTGCTGGCCACGGCCGGCCTGCCCAGCGGCTACCACCGCGACTTTCAGCTGCTCAAGGAAACCCTCTTCGAGCCGATGACGCAGCTACTCGATATCCTCGACATCGTGCTCTTTGCCCTTCCCGAACTGCGCATCAAGCCCAACTTGCTGAATCAGGCCAAGTACGACGCCGTGTTTTCGGTCGAGAACATCAACCAGCTTATTCAGGCCGGCGTGCCGTTCCGCGAGGCGTACAAGCAGGTGGGCCGGGCCGTGGAGGATGGCTCCTACCAGCCGCACCGCGAATTCCAGACCACTCACCTGGGCAGCGTGCACAACCTGGGGCTGGCCGAAATTCGGGACAAAGTGGCGCGGTTCCAATCAGGCAGCAGCCTGGGGAAATCATAGAGAGTGCGATGTGCTGGCCAAAATTTTGCACTTCGCGGTAACAGGTCGCATTTCAGCGGCTTAGCAGATTCATTACCGGGTGAGTGTTTGCTCACCCTAATAAAGTGAGCTAACACTTACTGGTTTTCGAAATGATTGCGTAAGTTTGCTCTCGCTAACGGTTGCTGACTCCCACTAGGCACCGCCAGCCAATTCCCCGCCCCGATTACCCGGATGTACTCCCACCCACATCCGGCCTTCTCCGAAAAGCCGCGCGGCTCTGCCCCGGCACTGCCGCCCGCAGGCTTTCGGAACAAACGCAGCCGGCCGATTCGGAACCCCCGAATCGGCCGGCTTCTTTTTGGGCTTATCTGGGAGTTGCTTATTTTGCGGCGGCTGCGCCGGTTTTGAGCTTTTGCGCCCGTACTTGCGGGTTCAATTACTACCGGGCTCCGGCCCGTCTACTCTCCCCTACTGCCATGACCAACCGCAAACAGCACATTGCCGACGTGGCCCTGCGGCTTTTTGGGGAACGAGGCTTCGATAATAGCTCCACCCAGCTTATTGCCCGCGAGGCCGGCGTATCGGAGGCACTGATTTTCAAACACTTCGGCTCCAAAGACCTGCTGCTGGAGTTCGTTATTCGTAGCGGCTACAAGCGCATCATCGAGGCCAACCGCGGCGGCCTCACCGAGCCCGACCCGCTCACATTCATCCACAGCGTTATCGAGCTACCCTTTAAGCTGGTGCGCGACGAGCCGTTTTTCTGGAAGCTGCAGTACCGCCTAGCCGACTCGGAGATGGCCCGCCAGCAGCACGAGCGGTTTATGCGCCCGCTGCCCACCCGGCTCCGGCAGGCCTTCGAGCTGCTCCAGTATACCGACCCCGATAAGGAAACGGAGCTGTTGCTGTTGCTGGTAGAAGCCCTCTGGAAAACCGAAGCCACCAAAACGGAGGATTACGGCCAAGACATGCCCGGCTTCATCAAGAGCAAGTATCAGGCGCAATAAGCAGTTGTTATTGCTCGCTTTTGCGGTCCATCCGTGCAAAGAGCTTCAGCAGTATCAGCAACGGAGCGAGTGCCAATAGGACCAGTCCGAAAATTCGGGCGAAGCCATACATGATGCCCGAATCACCGTCCAGGTTATTCATAAAGCCCATCGTGCCGAGAAAGGTCAGCAGCAGGCCAAGGATGAATAGCATAAATAAGCGCACGAAGGAAGGCAGCCATTTCATTACGAAGAACGATTAAGTGGTTGAAAGTTCTAATATAGAAAAGAGGCCCTTCCGACGAGCGGAAGGGCCTCTTTTCTGTCTTCAGCTGAGAAGTTTAGCCTACAGGTGAATCACCTCGCCGTAGGCAGCGGCGGCGGCTTCCATGATGGCTTCGCTCATGGTGGGGTGCGGGTGCACAGCCTTGATGATTTCGTGGCCGGTGGTTTCGAGCTTGCGGGCTACGACCACTTCAGCAATCATTTCGGTTACGTTGGCACCAATCATGTGGGCGCCGAGCCACTCGCCGTACTTCTTGTCGAAGATGACTTTAACGAAACCATCCTTAACGCCAGCGGCCGAGGCTTTGCCCGAAGCTGAGAACGGGAACTTACCCACCAGAATGTCGTAGCCCTGTGCTTTGGCTTCGGCTTCGGTCATGCCCACCGAGGCAATTTCGGGCGAGGCGTAGGTGCAGCCGGGGATGTTCTGGTAGTTGAGCGGCTCGGGGTGGTGGCCGGCAATTTTCTCGACGCAGATAATACCCTCGGCCGAGGCCACGTGGGCCAGCGCGGGGCCGGGCACAATGTCGCCGATGGCGAAGATGCCGGGCACGTTGGTCTGGTAAAAATCATCCACCACAAGGCGGCCTTTCTCTACCTTGATGCCCAGCTCTTCGAGGCCCAGGTTTTCGATGTTCGTAACTACGCCTGCGGCGCTGAGCACCACGTCGCACTCAATCTGCTGGTCGCCCTTGCCCGTTTTCACGGTCACGATGCAGCCCGCGCCGCTGGTATCCACGGCGGTTACTTCGGCGCTGGTAAGCACCTTCACACCGATTTTCTTGAAGGATTTCTCCATCTGCCGCGACACTTCTTCGTCCTCCACGGGCACGATGCGGGGCAGGTATTCCACCACCGTCACCTCGGAGCCCATGGTGCGGTAGAAATAGGCAAACTCGACGCCGATGGCGCCCGAACCCACTACTACCAGGCGCTTGGGCAGCTGTTCCAGGGTCATGGCTTTGCGGTAGCCAATAATCTTTTTATCGTCGATGGGCAGGGCCGGTAGCTCGCGCGAGCGGGCTCCGGTAGCCAGGATGATGGATTTGGCCTCCACGGTTTCCGTGCCGCCCTCGGCTTTGGTGAGCTCGATTTTGCCGGCCGCCAGCAGCTTGCCGGTACCCATCAGCACCTCAATCTTGTTCTTTTTAAGCAGGAAGTTGATGCCCTTGCTCATGCCATCAGCCACGCCGCGGCTGCGTTGAATTACGGCACCGAAGTCGTAACCCACGTTTTCGGCACTCAGGCCGTAGTCGGCAGCGTGGTTGAGGTACTCAAATACCTGGGCGCTTTTGAGCAGGGCTTTGGTCGGAATACAGCCCCAGTTAAGGCAGATGCCGCCCAGCGACTCGCGCTCGATTACGGCTACTTTCAAGCCCAGCTGCGAGGCCCGGATGGCGGCCACGTAGCCGCCCGGGCCGGTGCCGATAACGACCAGGTCGTATTGCAATGCCATAGTGTGTTCGGTTGAAGAGTAAAAGAAGCGCCTGCCGCCAGGTAACGCCCGCGGCCGGCCGGGCAAAGATAGGCAGGCCGGGGCAGTCGGGCGCGGGCGTTTTTTAGAAGCGCCCAAAACAGGCGACACAAAATTTCGGCCCCGTCTTTGCCCCTATTGGCGGCGACGGCCGTACAAAGGCGCGTCGCCACCGTGGCCTGCTGGTCATGCTGGCTATTTTCACCAGATATGCGTTACTTTTTCATGAAGACACCCTTCCTCTCTCTAATGGCTGGTACTACGTTGCTGCTGGCCGGTGCCTGTGCCCGTAATAGCACTGCCGACGTCGAACGCCCTTCGGCCCGCTCGGCCTCCGCCGAAACGGGTACGACCAGCACTACCCCCATCACCGACCGCGACGCCCCAAAGGCTGGTTCTTCCGACTATATCGATCCGGCCGCTCGCAAAACTGCCCCCGACTTTCGCGCCGATATAAAGAAAGCTGATGCCCGCCTGCTGGCCGTGCCCGGCGACGTGGAGGCACTGCTGCTACGCGCCAAGTCGAAGAGCCAACTCAAGGACTACCGCGAGGCGATGAGAGACTACAATGCGGCTATTCAGCTGGCACCTACCAACAGTGATTTGTACTACAACCGGGGCCTGAACCGGCTGGAAATGAAGGAGTACAGCGGCGCCATCCTGGACTTTGGCAAGGCGACCAAATACAACCCCAAAGACCGGGACGCCTTCTTCGGCCGGGGTTCAGCCAAAATGCAGATGTTCAACTACCGCTCGGCCATTCCTGATTTCACCAGGGCCATTGCCCTTGACCCGAACTACGCTGACGCCTACGAGTACCGCGGTATAAGCTACGCGTCCATCAACAAGTTCAAAGAAGCCCGCGTCGACCTGGAAAAGGCAACCCAACTCAACCCCGCCGCCGAAAAAAGCCTGCGCCGCTACGTGGGTAACAAGGACAAATAGAAAGTAGGAGGGCAAGAAAAAAAGAACGTCATTCTGAGCGAAGGCGCAGCCGTAGTCGAAGAATCTCTTCCGCAGTGGTAATTCCAACGACCGCAACAAAGCGGTAGAGATTCTTCGACTTCGGCTGCGCCTTCGCTCAGAATGACGTTCCTTATCGCCCTTCCCCTCTCCCGTCCCCGCTACCTGCTCCTCTATTTTCCCAGCAGCAGTTTGAAGTAAAAGCTGGGTTGGCGGAGCCGCTCGCGCAGGTCGAGGTCGAGGAACATGTTGCTGATGGTTTCGGCCAGCGTGGGGTTGTTGGCGGCGCGATTGGCAATGAAGTTGAACAACCAGGGGTAGTCAAGCAACCGTTGCATAGCCCGGCTCAGGCGCAGTTCCTGCCACAGCCGGTTGTACACGGCCGCATCGTAGCCTTTCAGGAATTCCGGCGTGAAGTTTCGGGCCGCTACGGCCCGCGCGGCCCAGTCGGCGGCGTGGCGGCCGCTTACCATGGCGTGGCTAATGCCCTCGCCCGAAAACGGGTCGATGAGCGAGCCGGCATCTCCAAGCAGCAGATAGTTGCGGCCCGAAAGCGGGCGGCGCTTGGAGCCCAGCGGCAGCCCGAAGCCGCGCACCGGTCCGAGGCGCTCGGCGTTGGCAAACCGGTCTTTCAGGGCCGGGTGGGTACGCAGGATTTCGTCGAGCCGCTCGCGCAGCTTCACCTTTTTTTTCGCAACGGCTTCGCTGAGCATGCCCACGCCCACGTTGGCCTGGCCGTCGGGCAGCGGGAAAACCCAGAGGTAGCCGGGCAGAAACTCCTTAATGAAATGCAGCTCGATAAAATTATCGGGGTGCAGGCCGGTTACGCCGCGGTAGTAGGCGCGCAGGCCGGCGCAGTGGTGGTCCGGCTCCAGCACGTGCCCGCCAATCACGCGGGCAAAGTTCGACTGGGCCCCGTTAGCCGCCAGCAGCACGTCGGCGGTGGCTATTTCAGTGTCATCTTTGGCCAGCAGACGCCAGCGACCATCGGGCAGCTGCTCGTGGCCGGCTACGTCGGTGTTTTCGCGGAAGTCGATTTCGGGCCGGCGGCGCACCTCTTCTATGAGGAAATTATCGAAGTCGATGCGCTTGCTGATGTGACCGGCCGCGCGGTCGGTGGCCGGATCGTAGTTCGGCTTAAAGGGCACGGCCAGCCGGCGGCCATTAGGCGCATAGAAGTCGATGCCCCAGCTAGGCAGCTGTGCTGGCTCGGCGGCCAGACGGGCTGGCAGCGCCTCATCAATTCGCCGCAACTCGCTGAGCACTTTACCGCTGAGCGCGTCGCCGCATACTTTGTCGCGTGGGAACGTAGCGCGGTC
>NZ_JABKAV010000077.1 GCF_013377905.1 Hymenobacter terrestris | reverse complement strand
AAAACTATATCAGTAGAAAGACCTGCACGTGTTCGTAGGGCTCGGTAATGGTCTGGTAATGGAAGCGCGGGACGTTAGCCTCTTTGATGGCTTAGTTCGGCCACAACGACCCCTTTAGCGCGTGTGTAGAGCGGCAAAGGCTGCCTTGCTGGTGCGGTAAATAGCCACGAACAGGTGTTGCTCGCCTTCCTGATAGGAAAATCCTTGGATTTCCTTTTCGGTATCCTTCGCCCTACTGCATTCAGGACCCATGTGCGTTGCTTGCATATAGGTGCTGGTAGAGCAGCTGCGCGGCGGCCGCCAGTAGGGGCTGATCAGTGGTGCGCTCCTGGCAGCGCTGCAAATCGTAGTGGCACAGCGTGCCAAAAGCCCGGCCCTCCCCATCGCGCATAAGCGCGCCGCAATAGGAAATAACCGGCGTTTCGATGCCCAGCGCCTGCGGGTCCACGGTGGCGTCCAGAATCTGCACCGGTGCCTCGGTGCGGCCTACCAGCGAGCAGTAGGTGGCGGCCATCGGCGCATCGGCTCCCTGCCGCACCGCCGCCATTTTCCGGTCAAACAGGGCCTCGCTGCGTAGCATATCCCCATCGAAACGCCACACGCCCGTGTAACGATGGGGCGTGCGGTAATTGAGGTAGGCCAAAGCCGCATGCACCCCCTGCTGTTGCAAAAGGGCGGTAAACTCGGCTATTTCTGCTGGTAGGCTGTTTTCTTGGTTCCGGATAGTTGTGTTCATTCTGGTTGGATAAGGCCGGGTGCACTGACGAGCAGGCACCCTGAGCAAAGGTAGGCCACCAAGGTTATGCGCCGCTCTAGACTTTGCCGCTCTAGACTTTATTAATTAGTAAGAACCGGGTCTATTTGCTGGCTGCTAGCGGCCACGTACCGGAAAAATTCCTGACTCTCCTGGTCTAAAGCCAAGTCTATCCTCAAAAACGGGTGGCATCCAGCACTCCTTTCAGGTCGTACATGCGGCCTTTTACCTGGTCCAGAAAGGCCGTCGGTACGGGTACCGCGCTGCCGTTGCGGGCATTGAGGTAACGCACCAGCGCGTTGAGGGCTCCGATTTCCTCCTGCAACTCGGCGCTCAAGTGTGCCCACTTGTCTTGGCCGGCTCCCCCCGTGCGCGCTCGGCACCGGTGGCGCACGGCCAGCGTCTGGCTGACCAGCCCGGCAAGCAGTTCCAAGATCTGCTGTTCGTCGGGTGTAAAGGGGCGGGGCTCGTGATTGACGAGGCATAGCGTGCCGAGCGGGTGCTGGTCGGGCAGCCGCAACAGGGCCCCAGCATAAAAGCGCACGTGGTTTTGCTGCGCCACCCGCAATATCTCCTCCGGAATAGGAGGGTGTTGTTCCAGCAGTACGTCGTGGTAAACTACGGCCCGGCCCAGTACAATGGCTGTGGAACACAGTACTTCCGCGCGCGGCAGGTGGCCATGAGCGGGCATTCCTACCGCAACCGGGTAATGCACGTCGGCTTCCTCCACCACCGATAGCAGCGAGATGGGTACTTGGAACAGGCGTGCAGCCAAGGCCACGAACTCCTCGAATACGGGCTCGGCCAAGGCGGCTAATACCTCAAATGAACGCAGGGCTGCGAGCCGGGCAGATTCGTCGTCGGGAAGGGGGGAGGGCGAAGAAGTAGCCATGGCAGCAGCAGCAGAAAATAATGAGTGGCGGAAGATAGTCGAATAGGCGCAATACCGCATTATGTTCCTATCGCCCGACAGCTCAGGCACGTTAAGATTCGGTAGGGCTGGGATAAAAGGTTTAGCCAGTAGCAGGGGCAGGTAAGGTGCTTATTGCTGCTGGCTGGCCTGATACAGGGTTTGGGCGGTTTGCCAGACAAACTGACCCAAGGATGCCCAGACCAAATAACGACAAGTGACGTGGTGACCCAGCGCTGCTTGTCGCCTCACCAACTCCAGCGAAATATGCCTTCGCGCCCAAGCGCTGGGGAAGCCAATAGCTCACTTTTGCCTGCTGACAGAGTATTGTTTGGGCCCGGGAGGAAAAGTTCTATTACCCGTACTAAAAACAGCGTAACCACACCTGCTCAACGTACAATGTCTCGAATTTTTTATTCTACAACCTTGTAATTGATTGAGGTGTGATTGCCCTCTTTAGTGATATGAATTACACCGTGTTAAACTCGCACTCACCATATTTAATCCGCGCCAATTGGGAGCTAATTGTTAATAAAAGAAATTTATAAAGCCAATGAATCTCCAATCAGAGGATGTGAATACCCTGTTATATAACCGATTTAAATATTACTCGGGTGACAAGAGTATTATTACCCTATGGGTTCTATCGCTATAGCACCAACCAGTAGTTGTGCTCAATTGTATTAAAGCTATTTGTAAAGTTAAAAAAAAGTCATGCTGAGCCTGACAAAACATCTCTACCGCTTTATGGCAGTCGTTCAACGAAGCGGTAGGGATGCTTCGACTGCGCTCAGCATGACGTTTTAATTGATTGTGGGTATTTTTCAAACAGCTTAATTGATAAAGAACTAGTAGTGCAAGCTGCTTGATTTCTCTAGATTAAATCAGTCTTTATTGTAACTCGATCTTATCTATTTCCAGCTGGAAGTTCTCTGCTTTCCCGTTGCCAATCAAAAACCGAATTTCCTGGATCTTATGGGCGTTAAAATTGGGCTGATCCATCTTTTCTCCGCGGTATGAGGGTTGCATTTCATTGAGTGGAATTTCGATAGTTTGCCATTCTCCGCTGGTTTTGAAAGTATGTATATACGATGCTTTTTCATTCAGATTAGCTTTTATTCTGAATTGGTATGGCTTACCATCTCCTTTTAAGCGGATGCAGGCCTTATTGTAGCCTTTTATATCCTGGGGTTTAAAATGATACTGCATAGAAGCAAACCCGCCGTCGTTTTCCAAGGAAACATCCCCAGTGAAAACTGCATTTCCCTCTTCGCTTCGCGCGAGGTTGCTGGAGGATTTACCGCCCATCACTACGTCGTTCTCTATCTCCCACACAGACCAGTCTGAGGAGGTGCTAAAATCAAAAAGCAATAAGCTGTTCATAAGTATGGCGGTTAAAAATGAAGTGTTCATCTCTGTATGATTGTATCAGGTGAAATGCATTTTTTTAGTGCTTATAGCTAACTTCCGCGACTTGAAAATAGTTTTAATCGTTTGATTTCCAGTTAGCGGTAGAATGAGGGAGCCAAATTAAACGGGGCAGAGTGGGAACGGTATGAAACATAGGTAGTGGAATGGCCTGACTTACCTGATGTTCAGAACACGTTGCGCCGCCTATCGGTAGAAAAGACTGACGCTGGCTTCGCTCACGCTAGTGGCCGCTACCATTTAATTCACCGACAGGTTAACTCGTTTAGGCTGAAGTGGCTTGGGCGGTGAGCCACCGCTCGACCAAGGCCGCATCTTCGCGCCAGGTGGACTGGCCAAGCATGGCGTGGCAGCGACCGGGCAACTCCTCGAAGTCGGTTACCGAGGCGGCGTGGCGGTAGCGGCGGTGGTTGGCACGGTTGAGGGCGGCGGGCATAATGCGGTCGGCGCCGCCGGCCAGAAACAGCAGCGGCGCGTGCGGCCGGGCGAAGTCGACGCGGGCCAATAAGCTCAGGGCACCGCGGATGGTCTTTTTGGATTCCGGCGCGGCCAGCTGGTCGTAGTACTTCTGCTGGTCGGCCAAGGGCAGGCCGTTGGCAATGGCGTACTGCCATTGCGCGAAAGTGGGCAAAAACGTCGTTTTCAGCGACGAAAACAGGCCCAGCATGGGCAGTACCGACCGCACCAGCGACCAGTTGGCCACCACCACGCCCAAGGGCGGCGCCGACTCGATGGCCACGCCCGCCACCACGGCGTTTTGCTGAAGCAGCAGTTGCACGATGAGTCCGCCAAAAGAATGCCCAATAACGATGGGTTTGGCCGGCAGCCGGGCGATGAACTCCGTGTACACCCGCAGCACGTCTTGCAGGCCGTTTTGGGCGATGGGTGAGTGCGGGTGCTGGCGACGCAACTCAGCGGCCGGGGCCTGCTTGTGGGGCCAGTCGGGGGCGTAGCAGGTGTAGCCTTCACCTTCGAAGTAAGCCTGCCAATTGGCCCAACTCGCCGACGTGACGACGGCACCCGTGATGAAAACGATGGCGGGGCGAGGAGGTGAGAACGGCATGAATAGAAACCGATGACAGGCGAAGCATTGGCCCGGAGGGAAGTAGGCCAGGAAAGGCAGTAAAGATAAAAGAAGGTCGATTTCGAGAGGCTCAGCCAGGGGTACCCCCGGCGGAAGGTTCGCCGGTGGGCTGGTCAAAATGCTCGTGCAGCACCCGGGTGATTTTGTCGCGGGTGAGGGGCTTGGTGAGGTAGCCGGCGATGGGCAGGCCCTGCATTTGGGCCATGTCTTGGGGGTTGAGGGAGGTGGTGAGCATGATGATGACTACCGAGGGATTCTCCTGTTTGGGACGCTAGGCGTAGGCCTGCAGAAACTCGAAGCCGTTCAAGCGGGGCATCTCCATGTCGAGCAAAATGAGGACCGGGCAAGTGGGCGACATGGTCACCTGACAATGGGTGTGCAGCAGGTCGAGGGCCTCCTGGCCATGCGTTGTAGCAAGGTTTGGTTGAGAAAGTTGGTGGTATCGTCGTCGTCAATGAGTAGAGTACAGGAAATAGCGGACATATCTCAGGAAGGGATATAAGTAGGGAGGGGCTGCCCAGCAGGGCTGGCCGCGTGGGGCAGGAAAACGAAAAAAGTGGTGCCGGCCCCAAGCTGGCTGTGGACTTCGATACGGCCACCAGCGTTTTCAACCATGCGGTTAATCATGTAAAGGCCAATTCCGGTGCCCTCCACGTGGTCGTGAAAGCGCTGGAACATGGTGAATAGGCGCGGTATGTAGGCGGGGGCAAGTCCGAGGCCGTTGTCGTGCACTTCGAGCACGGTGTGGCCTTCGCGCACGTGGGCTCGCACATCGACATGGGGCGTGCGGTCGGGGTGGCGGTACTTAACGGCGTTGCTGAGCAGGTTGTACACCACCGAGCGCAGGTTCTTTTCGGTAAACGGCACGGGCGGCAAGGCGGGCACATCAACAGTGAGCCGGGCGCCGGCTACGTCCAGCATAGACCGCAGGTCCTGCCGCACATCCTCGACCACCGCCGCCAGATTGACCAGCGTGGCGGCCGGTGCGTGTTCTTTTTGCAGCCGGGAAACTTCGGTGAGGTGGTCAATGGTGCGCTTAAAGCGCTCCACAGCATCGAGCATGCGCGAAAGAGTGGGGCCGATTTCCGGGTCTTGGACTACGGCGGCGGGTAGATCTTCCTGCAGCAGATAGAGTAAGCCCTCGATGTTGGAAATGGGGGCTTTGAGGTCGTGAGAGGCGGTATAGATGAAGTTGTCCAGGTCCATGTTGGTGCGCAGCAGCTGGGCATTGCTGCCGTGCAGCTCCTGGTTGGTGAGCTGGAGCTCCTGATTGAGGGTCTGTACCTGTTGGCGGGCCACCACCTGGTCGGTCACGTCGGTGGTCACGCACGCAATGCGCGCGATGCGGCCCTGCGCATCGCGCAAGGGTTGAAACACAAAGCTGAAGTAACCCGTCTCCCCGGGCTGATGGTAGGCCAGGCGTGCCGGCCACTCCTTCACCGCCACCGTTTCGCCGCTCTGCCACACCCGGGCCAACAGTCCGGGCAATCCCTGGCTCACCAACTCCGCCATCACCTGCAGGTAGGGGCGCCCCAGCAATTCCTGCCGGGTGCGGCCCAAAATCTGCTCCATCAGCGGATTGACGAGGGTAAATACATAATCGGGTCCCTCCACTACCCAAATAGCCGTGGGCGACTGCTCGAACACGGATTCGACCAGGCGCTGCTGGTCTTCACGTTCCTGGCGGGCCAGTACCCGGTCAGTCACGTCCAGCACAAACACCAGAATATCCAGCGACTGGTGGGGGCCGCCGTGCAGCGACTGGTACACCAAGTCCAGGTACCGGGGCTCAGCTTGGCCGGTAGTTGGGTTGTGGAGCAAAACCGGAGTTTCGGCGCTCACGTACGGCTCGCCCGTGGCATATACTTGGTCGAGCAGGTCGATAAATCCCTGTTCGACTACCTCGGGGAATACCTCGGCCACGGTGCGCCCCAACTCGACGCGCTGCGCTGAAATGGCCTGAAAGGGCGCATTGAAGAACGAATAGCGGTGCTCGGGGCCGGTGAGTGTAGCAATGGCGGCGGGCATCTGGCGCAGAATCTGGTCGAGCAGCGCGCGCTGGGCGCGCAGCTGCTCGCGCTGGTCTTCGGCTTCGTGCAGGGCCATTCGTACGTCGGCCGAGCGGGCCGTGACCCGCCGCTCGAGCTCCTCGTTGAGCTGCTGTAGCTGCTGGCGGGCCAGCACCTGCTCGGTAACTTCAATGGCCGAGGCTACAATGCCGGTGATGCGCTGCTGCCTATCGCGCAGGGGTTGGTAAACGATGTTGAAGTACCCCGAAACCAGCTGCCCCGTGCCCTGGCGGTCAATCTGTACTAGATGCTCATGCAGGTAGCAGGACTGGCCGCGGTGGTAAGCATCGGCAAAAATAGCCTCGAATCCCTGGCCCTGCAGGTCGGGCAGGGCTTCGAAGTGGGGCCGCCCCACCACAGTGGCCAGCGGCCGACCCCACAGCTGGAGCATGCCGTCGTTGGCAAACGTCACCACGTAATCCGGCCCCTCCGCGATGCCGAGCGCCACGGGCACCTGCTCGAAGGTGTGCCGCAGCGTGGCCTGCTGCGCTTCAATTTCGGCGCGGGCGTCCCGCTCGCGGGTCTGGCTCGCGCGCAGCACCTCCTCCACAGCCGTACGGGGCTGGTCGCGTCCGTCGGTGAAGTGCACAACCAGCACGTCACCGCAGCGCTGGGCCACGAGTTCGTAGTAGCCATCGAGCTGGTCATCCTGGTAGAGGTTCTGCCGACGTTCGACGTGTCCCGATAAAAAAGCGTCGCGGTAGAACTGATACACACCTACCTCCGGGGCGGCCGGAAAGAGCGTCAGAAACGAGTCGGTGGGCTGCTCGGGCAAGTTTAGCATGCGCTGGGCCGCTGCATTAAGCCGCTCCCAGGCCAGGTCGATAATGGCCGTGCCGTCGGCCGCGTACACGGGCCGCAGCAGCATAATGCCCACGGGAGAGGTCGTGAACAGTACATCGGCCAAGTTATCTGGGGGTAGGGTTTCGCCCGGCAGCGCCGGCGCAGCAACAGTAGTCATGAAAAAACGAATAGCGTGGCAGTGAGCACCGGCACCCCCGGAATGATATGCTTTGCGGATACCCAGGGCTAGTTGTTACCCTTACGAGGCGGTGAGGCCGGGTGTTCCCGGCAGCCAGCCGGCGCCCAGGGCTTGGCTCTGAGCGGCGGCACGCTCTCGCGCCGCACGCTGTGCGCCTCGCGCCCCCAGCTTCCTAAGCCCCTAGTCAAAATAGTCGGCGACGCTGCGTTGCGCATCGGCTAGGTTCGCAAAAACGGGCCGCTCACGGACTTCCAAGACCTCCGTTTTGAGGCGCGACCACAGACTCTCGGCTTGGGCATTGTCGTAGCAGTCGCCGCGTCGGCTCTGTGAGCGCACCGCTTGGTGATCGTGCAGCAATTGCCGATAGACATTGCCGCAGTACTGCCCGCCCCGGTCCGAGTGCACGAGCATGCCCGGCGTGGGCGACTGCGCCCAAAAGGCGCGCTGTAAGGCGCTGATTACCAAAGCTTCGGGTATCGTCGCCCCGACCTGCCAGCCCACGACCCGCTTGCTGGCCATGTCCTGAAAGGCGCACAGGTAGGCCCAGTCGCCGTTAGCCAAGGGTAGATACGTGATGTCACTGACCCAGACGCGGTTGGCCTGGGTCGGTTTGGGCTGGTCCAACAGCCGGTTGGGGGCGCACCGCAGGCCGTGCGTCGAATCGGTGGTGCGCGGCGTAAACGCCTTCGGCTGGAGCGCGTGCAGGCCCCGGCGGCGCATAGCCGCCCGCAGGCGCTGACGTCCCACCCGGTGTCCCTTGTTGCCGCAGCGCTACCTGGAGGCGACGCGTGCCATAGCAGCGCTTATGCACCCCGAAGACCTTGACCAGCGCCGTTTCCCACGCTGGCTCCGTCTTAGGGATGGCCTGTTGCTGAACCTGTTGCCACGCGTAGTAACCGCTGGCCGGCACCTGCACCAGCTGGCAGAGCAGCCGCACGGCGTACTGCTCCCGATGCGCCTCGATGAAACGATAACGGCTCATTGGTCCGGTGTCTGTGAGAGCCTGCGCTTAAAGCAGGCAACTGGCGATGGCTTTTTTTAAAATTTCCAACTCCTGCGCCTGCCGCCGATTGGCGGCCCGCAGTTGACGCAACTCGGCGGCCATAGCCGGGTCTAAATCGGCCCCGCGAGCGGCCGCGACGGGCGTCAGGGCTTCTTTCTGCCACTTGTAGAGCAGCTTAGCATTGATATTCAAGGCACGGGCCGCGGCCTGGGTCGAGCGACTTTGCTCAGCCAAGCGTAACGCTTCGGCCCGGAAGGCGGCATCGTAGCGCCGACGTTTAGGAGGTTGGGGGCTGTCTTTCATGACGTTCGAAAGATAAGACCCTATTCTGTCCACATTTACCCGACCACCTCAGAATGGCATTAGCCCGGTTAAGTGTTCAGGGAAACGGTGATTCAAACAGCTATTACCTCGAATAGGAGCCGATTGCAGACCTCTTTGGCTTGCTCATTTAGGGAGTGGCGCTTCATCCTTACTCTCGCTGAGCTTTTGCGCCAGTTTCTGGGGAACGCCCACATTGTTGAACAAGCCGCTCACCATGCCTTGGCGCCACAGCGTGAACACAGAAAAGCGCGGCTCGCGGGTAGAGCTCATGTCGCCGGTTTCGAATTTTCTTCGTTTCCGGGGGTTCTGGTCGCGGATGACCACGAAGTTTACCAGCTTGGACTTGACGCGGGTAAGCAGCGACTTCTCAACTTCAACTTCTTCTTTATCAAACCGGAGCAACGTCATTTGCAGGCCGGAGTATTCGGTCCAAGTGGTGCCACGCACGCGCTGGCGGTCCGCGTGCAGGTCGAAGCGTAGGCGACGTACGTTACCGCGCTTAAACTCGACCAACCGGGTGGGCACCGTCATGGCATTGAGCATGGCAAATGGGCCGGGGCCAAACGCACCCCATACCCGATGGCGGCCCATGGGGTCGAGTAGGTACATGGACACCTGCGCGTCGAGCCGGCAGCGGTTTTGCAGGTACGTCGTGGCTTTGCCGGTGAGCGGGGTATCGGCGGTCTGGCGCCTGGGGTCGTTGCTCAGGTTGTAAAAGCTGCCATTGAAGCGGTTGATGCTCATTGTCCCGACGATAGGCGTGAGCGGACTGCGGTAGCGCGAATACAGGTTGCCTTCCTTGATATCCAGCTGCCGGACATCAACGAGCACGGGCAGCTTACGCATCTCTTCGGGCGAAACCTTCGAGTAGTTTGGGTTGATGGGCCCGCGGCCGTCCGAGGCAATGCGCACCACCGGGCGCTGCACCGTGATGCGCGCAATGCGGAAATCGTTGCGGCCCACCAGGGCGGCAAAGTCGAGGCCGCGGGCGGTGAGCGAGCTGAGCTTGATGGAAATAGCGGCCGCCTGATAGCCTTTGCGCTGGTTCATCTGCGCCGCAGAGTACGCCGGCGTGAGCGACATGGCGGTAAAAACCAGGGTGCGCGCATCGGTATCGAGGCGCATGCGTTGGCTGGCCGCCCGGTAGTAAGGCGGGTCGAAGGGCGCCGTAACCAAGCCGGAGCTGGCCCGCCACGATCTGGCGTAGGCAATTCGTGCGGGCGTTTGGGCCGCCAGCGAGTCGATGCGAATGGAGGAGCCGATGAGGTTGAGGTCGTAAATCTCCGGTGAATGGCGCAGCCCCCCGATCTGCAGATCGGTGTTTTTCACTACGAACCGGTTCAAATCGGAACGCCGCACAAACCCCGACAGCAGCTTCCAGACCGGTGGCGTCGGCTGGGTGGGCGGGGTAAAGTTGAGCTTGGTGTCGCGAATGGTTAAGGTGTCGGCCTGAAAATGCCGCTGGTGCTGCAGCGCTGCCGCATTGAGGCCGACAAGGGTCAGGCTGGGCATAGTCAGCGCAACGCGCGCCGCGCCGGGCTTCCCCTGCCCAGGTGCCGGCGGCCGAATCTGCACCGAACGCAAGGCCAGCGTTCTGGCCTGCGTTGAGAGCCGCAAACCAGCCAGGCTCAGCGCATGAGCGGCCACGGTGGCCTGGCTCCGGCCAAGGGTCAGGTCCCAGCTTTTAGCAAACAGCACCCGGCTGGCATCCGGAGCCGTGGCCGAATCGTACTGCAGGCTCGTGCCGGCCAGCACTAGTTCATTGATTTTCAACGCCTGCGCCTTTGCCGATACGCGCACAGAGCCATCAGCAACCTGCAGGTGCGCCAGATCCAGCCTGCGCAGGAAAGCCAGTGCAGGGGCCGGGCCAGTGGCGGGTGTCTGATTCGGCAGTTGAGCGTTGAGCGTTGGGGTTTGCAGGCGCAACGAGTCGGCCCGCAAGTGGTGCCGGTGCTGCACCGCCGCTGCGTCGAGGCCAGTCAGGCGTAAGCGTTGCAGCGCCAGCTCGACTTGCACCTGGTCTGCCTGGCGCGGGCCCTGGGGCTGAATGCGAAGCGAGTCGAGCTGTAGCAGCTTATCGGTAGTTGCAAAGTGGGCACTGGCCAGGGCCAAACGGTGGCCCACTGCCTGGGCCCGGGCCTGCTGCAGGTGCAAGCGCCAGGCGGCGGCGTACCCAAGACGCTGGGTATCGGTGGCCCCAGCCGGGCTGATGAGCAGTTGGTGCGCGCTGAGGTCGGCCCGCTTGAAACGGGCGTTTACCTTCTGCCCAGGCAGGTAAGTGCCCTGCGTCTGCAGCAGCCCCAGGTATTCAATCTCGAAGCCTTCGAGTTGGAGTGGCAATCGTTCGTGCAACGGTTGGTTGGCGTTTTTAACAGGCCTCTTTGCCAGCGCCAGCACCTCTAGATGGGCCGAGCTGACCACAATACTGTCAATGGGTACCAAGCCTTTGCGCAGCAGGGTCAGCAGCCCGATACCGGTCACGTGGAGTTGAGCTACATCGACGCGCACGCGGGGCAGTGTGTCGGCTAGCGTGGCGGCGGGTCGCAGGCGCACGTGCGTAAGTCGGACAGCACGCTGCCAGAGGTTGGTGCGCAGCTCACCCACCTGCAGGCGGTACTGGCCGTGGGTTTGGGCCGTTACCTGCTGTTCTAGCTTTCTGTGCAGCCAGAGGTCCAGATAATGCGGGCCCACGAGCACCAATGCCACGAGTAGCGCCAATAAAGCCAACAACAGCCAGCGGCCCCAATGGCGGGACGGCGGCGTTGGCTTTCCCCGGGGGATGGCAGGATTGGCGAAAGAACTAGCGGTGTCAAGCGTTTCAGGCACAGGAATATGCAGCAATGCAGGCATAACGGCAAAAGCACCAGTCAAGGTTGTGCGTCGCTTGCTCACATCGGTGAAGAGGACGGTTTCCCCGACTAATTCATTTGATTAATAGACCGTTGGTACAAAGTTGCCGGCTGCCACCGCCGGATCATAGGAAGGCAATAGGCGGAACTAGCACCCGGTTTTGCTTTCCCAATTAAAGGCAGAGGCCATAGATTGGTGAGGTGGAGGTGGTTTAAGTGAGACGGACAGAAGAAATATACGTCCGTCTTGCCTAAACCACTTCACTCGCGTTACCCCTACTGGCATCAGCACGTGCGGACGTAGCGCGTTAGCCTGACACTAGGCTCCGGTTTATCCGGCTCACCAGCGCTGGCCCTTCATAAATGAACCCGGTGTAGAGTTGAATGAGCGAAGCCCCCGCGTCCAGCTTCTCCCGTGCATCGGCCGCCGAGTGAATGCCACCGGCGCCGATAATCGGCAGCCCCCCATCTGATTTCCGGTGCAGGTAGCGAATGACTTCGGTAGCCCGCGCCCGCAGCGGCTTGCCGCTCAGGCCGCCCGCGCCCAGGCTGGCTACGTAACCAGGTTCGGTGCTCAGGTTATCGCGACTGATGGTGGTATTCGTGGCGACGAGGCCGCTCAGGTTGGTTTCGCGGGCGATGAGCAGAATGTCGTCGAGTTGCGAATCCGTGAGGTCGGGCGCAATTTTGAGCAGCAGTGGACGCGGCACGGCACGGGCCAAGTTCCGGGCCTGCACCTGCTGCAATAGCTCAATGAGGGGCTTTTTCTCCTGCAACTGGCGCAGGTTGGGCGTGTTGGGTGAACTCACGTTCACCACAAAGTAATCGACCACCTCGGCCAGCGCCTCAAAGCCAGCCACGTAATCGGCGGCCGCGTGCTCGTTGGGGGTGTCCTTGTTCTTGCCGATGTTACCGCCGATGATAAGCTGCCGGTTACGCCGCCGGGCCAGCCGATCCGCTACCACGGCTGCCCCGTCGTTGTTGAAGCCCATGCGGTTCACCAGCGCCTCGTCCTGCGGCAGCCGAAACAGGCGCGGCGTGGGGTTGCCGGGCTGCGGCCGGGGCGTTACGGTCCCAATTTCCACGAAGCCAAAGCCCAGCGTAGCCAGCTCATCGGTCAGGGCTGCGTTCTTGTCAAACCCCGCCGCCAGGCCCACGGGGTTAGGAAATTTTAGCCCAAAAACCTCCCGCTCTAGGCTGGAATCCTGGAAATTATACAGCGTCCGCAATAGGGCTTTGGTGCCCGGCATCCGCGCAGCACGGCGCAGATTATCGAAAACGAGGTGGTGGGCGCGTTCAGCGTCGAGGTTGAAAAGTAGAGGCTTGATTAAGGAGTTATACACGGGCATCTGGGCCAAACGGTTGGTCGGATTCAGCGAACAATCTTTCGCGGTACAGGTAGTTAGAATTCCTGAATTTTAACGAGCTCTTAGTGCAAATCTTAGGTCGGCGTACAGCCACACGGACTAGAAAGTTCGCACTACATTGCCTTGTACTCGTTCCAGCTCTTGATCTTGAGGTCCTCCATTCCCAGCGTGCAGAAGGCGCGGATGAACGCCTTGGCCAGCCGCGCATTCGTCAGCAACCCGACGCCCGAATCCACGGCCGTGCGGCGGATGCGGTAGTCGTTGTCCAGCTCGCCCTTCGACAGGTTCTTGGGGATGTTGATGACCAGGTCAAGTTTCTTCTCCTTCAGATACGTCAGCACGTTGGGCTCCTGCGCGTCGTTGGGCCAGTAGAGCAGGCTGGATGGCACGTTGTTTTCGGCGAAGAAGCGGTGGGTGCCCTGGGTGGCGTAAATCTGGTAGCCGCGTTTCACCAGCAGCTGGGTGGCGGAGAGCAGCGCCACTTTCGAAAGGATGGGGCCGCCGGAAATGAGCACCGTTTTCTCGGGGATTTTGTACCCCACGCTCAGCATCGATTTGAGCAGGGCTTCCTCGGCGGTGTCGCCCAGGCAGCCTACTTCGCCGGTGCTCACCATGTCCACGCGCATCACCGGGTCGGCGCCGGGCAGGCGGGTGAAAGAGAACTGCGGGGCCTTCACGCCCACATAGGGCAGGTCGTAGACCCGCTCGCTTTCGTCGCGGGGCACTTGCTTGCCCAGCAGCACCTGGGTGGCCTTTTTGATGAGGTTGTTGCCCGATATTTTCGACACGAAGGGGTAGCTGCGCGAGGCCCGCAGGTTGCACTCAATCACGCGGATGGTACCATCCTTTTCCAGAAACTGGATGTTGAACGGGCCGCTGATTTCGTAGCGCCGGGCCACTTTTTCGGCGATGATTTTGAGCTTGCGCACCGTGCCCACGTACACGCGCTGGGGCGGATAGTACATGGTGGCGTCGCCGGAGTGCACGCCGGCAAACTCGACGTGCTCGGAAATGGCGTAGCTCACAATTTCGCCCTTGTCGGCCACCGCATCGAGCTCTATTTCCTTGGCCTCCTGGATGAACTCGGACACCACTACCGGGTATTCGGCGCTTACCTGCTTGGCCGCTTTCAGAAATTCTTCCAGCTCGAAGGCGTTGGAAACCACGTTCATAGCCGCGCCCGACAGCACGTAGCTCGGCCGGATGAGCACCGGGTAGCCCACTTCGCGCACAAACTCGTGCATAGCCTCCAGCGAGGTCAACTCCTTCCAGCGCGGCTGGGCAATGCCCAACTCGTCCATGATGCGCGAGAACTTGTGGCGGTTCTCGGCCTCGTCGATGTGCGCGGCCGTGGTACCCAGAATTGGCGCCTGGGCTTCTTCTAGGCGCATGGCCAGGTTGTTGGGAATCTGGCCGCCGGTGCTCAAAATCACGCCGCCGGGCTGCTCGAAATCCAGAATATCCATTACCCGCTCGAAGCTCAGCTCCTCGAAGTAGAGCCGGTCCGATACGTCGTAATCAGTGGATACGGTTTCGGGGTTGTAGTTGATGAGGATGGTTTTGTAGCCCTCCTCGGCGGCCGTTTGCACGGCCTGCACGCCGCACCAGTCAAACTCGACGGAGCTGCCAATGCGGTATACGCCCGAGCCCAGCACCACGATGGACTTGCTGGTTTCGCGCTCCAGGTCGTTTTCGGTGCCGTGGTAGGTGGTGTAGAGGTAGTTGGTTTTGGCCGGGAATTCGGCGGCCAGCGTGTCAATCTGCTTCACCACAGGCAGCACGCCCAGGGCCTTGCGGCGGGCGCGCACGCGCAGCTCGTCGGCTTTGAGGCTCGTGGCGTCGCCCTCGCCCAGCAGCTGCACGGCAATTTGCTGGTCCGAGAAACCGGCTTTCTTAGCGTCGCGCAGCAGCTTGGTTTCCAAGGAATCGAGGCCCACGGCGCGGCCGGCGGCCAGTTGCTGGCCCAGCTCAAAAATGGTGAGCAGGCGT
>NZ_JABKAV010000076.1 GCF_013377905.1 Hymenobacter terrestris | reverse complement strand
CCTACTCGTTCACTGTAGCCCGCGCACTGCAAACGCCGGATTTTTGCGGTTATTGATGGTATGAACAACCCTATTGCTGATACCTCTTCTGATACCACCGGTCGCGCCTGGCGCTGGGCCGCCGCCGCCGCTACGGTGGGTAACATTGCGCTCAATTACGTTTCGCAGGCTTACCCGTTCAATGGGCAAACCAACGCCGTAGTATCGGGCAAGTACCCCACGCCGGTTACGCCGGCCGGCTACGCGTTCAGCATCTGGGGGCTGATTTTCCTGAGTTTACTGGCATACGCGGTGTGGCAGTTGCTGCCGGGCCAGCGCCGCAACCTGCTGCCCGATTTGCTGGCCCGGCCGCTGGTTCTGGTGAACGTGCTGACGGGCGGGTGGCTGGTGGTGTTCGCCTACGAGCAGTTGGTTTTGAGCGCGCTGGTGATGGTGGGTATCTTGGGAGGGCTGGCCCTGATTTACGGGCGGCTGCGGCGGCAGGCCCGTCGCGAGCCGGACACCGTGCCGCTGTGGGTGAACCTGCCCTTTGGGCTGTATCTGGGCTGGATTTCGGTGGCTCTGGTAGTGAATACCACGGTAGCGCTGGGCCAGTACTGGCAGCCCGCAGCAGCCTGGGACCTTAATCTGGCAGTTATCCTGATGGGCGTTGTGGCCGCTCTGGCGCTGAACATTACCGGCCGGTTTCGGGAGCTAGCTTATCCGGCGGCCGTTGCCTGGGGCCTGGCAGGCATCTGGGTGGCCCGCAATGGCGTGCCCGCTACGCAACTGCTGGCTTGGGCCGCTATAGCCGCCGCCGCCTTCGTGGCTCTGGGGTCTTTAGGGCTGGTGTGGATAGCGCGGCGTGAGCCAGGGGTGGGCTAAGCGGGCAAGCCCTAACTTGCGTCTCCAACTCTCACCCTTAAAGACTCCCGCGATGCGCAAGAATATGGTGGCCGGCAACTGGAAGATGAACACCACGTTGTCCGAGGCCCAGGCCCTTATTTCCGAGATTATACACATGGTGCAGGACGAAACTACCGGCTCCCCGGCCGTGGAGGTAGTCGTGTGCCCGCCGTTCCCGTTTTTGCTGCCAGTGGGTAAGCTGATGTCCGAAGGCGGAACCGTTCATCTGGGTGCCCAGAATTGCCATCAGAAAGAAAGTGGTGCGTTTACCGGCGAGGTATCGGCCGCTATGTTGCAGTCGGTGGGCTGCGAGTACGTTATTCTGGGCCACTCGGAGCGGCGGCAGTACTTCCGCGAGGATGACGAACTGCTGAGCCAGAAGCTGAAGGCGGCACTGGCCGCCGGCCTCAAGCCCATCTTCTGCGTGGGCGAAACGCTGGAAACCCGCGAGCAGGGCGACACTTTCAAGCACCTCGAAAAGCAACTCCAGGATGGCCTGTTCCACCTTTCCAACGAGGAGTTCGACCAGGTAACCGTGGCCTACGAGCCCATCTGGGCCATTGGCACCGGCAAAACGGCCACCAGCGAGCAGGCCCAGGAAGTGCATGCCTTCATCCGCGAGCAGATTGCCCGTGCCTACGATGCCAAGGCAGCCCTGGCCACGAGCATCCTCTACGGCGGCTCCTGCAACGCCCAGAATGCCCGCGAGCTGTTCGGCCAGCCCGATGTCGACGGCGGACTCATCGGCGGCGCGGCCCTCAAGTCGCGCGACTTCACCGACATTATCAAGTCGTTTTAGTGAGCTGAGAGAGGAGACGTAAGTTGGCTGAAGTCCCTTGGCTTTATTACCGGTCGCATTTTTGCTCTGCTAAGCTCACGTTTTCTCTCTTACCCGCTCAGTTATAACTGAATGCTTCTCTCCTTCTTCGTTTCCGGGCTGCTGGCGCTGAATCCGTTTGCCGCGCCGCCGCGGGTACCGCTGGCCAACCCTGCAGCGGTCGTGGTGGGTTCCATCGACCCCTGCCGCATTTATGGCTCGGTGTATCTGGAGCGCGACCCGCGCCGTCGTGGCTACTGCTTTGCTACGGTGTACATTGAACCCGAGGAGGCGTTTGCCGATTTGCTGGTGTACCCGGAAACCAACAAGCTGTTTGCCGACCGCACTGGCCTCTGGTATCCTACCGAAGCCCGCGACTTTGCCGATTATGCCCTGTTCGTGACCGACAACCGCAATCTGGCCGACTTCTCGTTTCAGTACACCAAAGTGCGCAACTATGCCGGCTGCCGGCAGCGGTAGCCAATACAACCCAACGACTGCCAAGCCCCTGACACCCGCCCGGATGTCAGGGGCTTGTCGTTTATTGAGACCTATTACGCCATCCAGTCGACGTGCGCACTGCTTTCGGACGGCTGCTTTAACTTGCCGGGGCTCCGGTGCAGGCTGCACCAGCATCCGATAGGCAATCCTGCTACTCAATGGAATTAGAATTACGAAATCTGACCAAATCGTTCGGGCCGAAAACCGTGCTGCGCGACCTGACGCTGCGGGCCGAAACGGGCTACTGCGTGGGCGTAGTGGGCCGCAATGGAGCCGGCAAAAGCACCCTATTCAACCTGCTGGTGAATGTGCTGCTGCCTACTTCGGGCAGTATTATACTCGATGGGCAGGAACTGGGTGAGACGTTTCCGCTGGCCGTGAAGCGCCGCATCGGCGCGCTTATCAATCAGGGCCACCTCGTCGAGCAGCTCACGGCCGAGGAATACCTGCAGTTTGTGGCCCGCATCTACGAGCTGCCCGAGGCCGCCCCACGCATTGCGAGTTTACTCGGGCATTTGCTGGAAGAGTTTGAGCAGGTGCGCCACAAGCAGCTGAGCGCCTATTCGACCGGCATGAAGCAGAAGGTGGCCCTGGCCGCCTGCCTGCTGCACCGCCCCGAGTTGCTGATCCTGGACGAGCCGCTCAACGGCCTCGACGTGTTTTCAGCCGAGCGGATGCTGGCCCTGCTGACCAGCTACCGCCCCCAGGCCCTCACGTTCATCTCCTCGCACAACCTGGCCCACCTCGAACAGGTGGCCACCCATCTGCTCATTATTGACGAAGCCGAAGTGAAGTTCTGGGGCACCAGGGCCGAGTTTATGGCCGGCCGCGAAACCATCCTCTCCGACGCACTGCTACAGCTGCTGGCCCCCACTACTTCCACCCACGACCTCACATGGCTCACCAGTCAAACGGCCAGCTAGGCCACTTCCTACCTTACTTGCTGGGCCGACACTTGCGGGCCGTTTTCTGGCCTGCCGGTGCGGGGAGCCGGGCAACTATAGGACTACTGGGATTACTATCGGCCATTTACGGACTGGTACTGGGCTACCTGTTGCGCCACCACGACAACCTACCAGCCGACACGCTCCCGAAGCTGCTGGCTGCCATCAATGGGGTACTTTTTGCCACGGCACTGCTGGCCGACTTTCTGCCCTCCTACCGGGCCGTGCAACGGCCGCTGCCTGAGCCGCTGCCCGTATCGGCCCGCCTCAATGCCACCACGGCATTCGTGCTCGATGTGGTATCAGTGCGGCGGGGGCTACTGCTGTTGTTTCTGCTGGCGGCCTTGGTGGCGGCCCCGGAATACTGGCGGCCGCTGGGCCTGAGTTTGCTGGTGTGGCTGAGCGCAACGGCCCTGAGTTTCAACCTGCGGCTGCTGCTGTCGGTGGGGCGCTGGCGGCATCCGCTGTTCTGGCTGAACCTGCTGTGCCTGGGCGCGGCGGTGCTCTGGCTGAGCCAGGAGTTTGAGATGGTGGCTGGCCCGTTGGCTGGCTGGCTTCGTGTGCTGGCCGTGGCCGGGCCGCTGCTGCTGTGGGCGGCGGCGCTGTGGCTGGTGGCCCCCTGGTTCAGTGCCCGCTACATGCCCGAGCCGACCCATGCTCCCGGTGCCAACGGCCGCTGGCTGGCCCGCCTCTCACCCGAGTGGAAGCTCTACATCCATAAAACCCGGCCGGCCCTGCTTATGGGAATGGCGATGAAGGTTGGGTTTCTGGTCTTTTGCGCCTACATGCTCCGTAGCAACGACAACCAGGAATTCGTTATCCGCGCCTTCTTCTACTTCGCCTTTTTGCCAATTGTCGGCTTTACCTACATCAACAACAACCTACTGGGCTACATCTGGACGGCGACGGCCAACGAGCTGGAGCGCCTGGGCCTGACCCGGCGGCTGCTGGCGCTGTACCTGCGGCTCGCCGTGCCCATCATGCTGATTGAATGCCTGATTGCCGCCGCTTTCTTGCTGGCTTTATTTCCACGCTTCATGTGGCGTTATCTGTTGCTGTTGCCTTTAACTGCTGCGCCCGCCCTGGCACTGGGCCTGTGGGGCAGCGTTGCAAAAGCCAAGCCGGTGCGCGAAGCCGTCACCTTCAGCACCATGCGCCACAATGCCTCTACGCTCATCAACATCATCACTATGCTAACTGCCGCTGCCCTTTATCTCATGCCCTGGTGGTGGGCACGCATAGCCTTGGCGCTGGTGGTTACGCTTACCGCCATAGTACCCGTGCGCCGCATCCTTAGCAACCACGGCCCCACCCGCCGCCGCCTCTGGCAGGCGCTCATGCACGGGTAGTCGGGAGGCCATGGGAATACAGTGTTTTTTGGCCGACCTTTGGGCCCGCATTACCCCTCGCGGACCTGCTGCGCCGCCCCACTTCCACTCTACACCTCTTTCATGGATTACATTGAACTGCGCGTGCAAGCGCCCCACGAGCTGGCCGATATTCTGGTAGCCGAGCTGGCTGAAGTGGGCTTTAACACCTTCGAAGACAACGACGAGGGGTTCTGCGCCTACATCGACGAAGACCAGTTTGCACCCGACGACGTGGCCGAAATCATGGCCCGCTACCAGGGCCAGGGCGAGCTGCAGTTCGACCACCGCATCATCACGCGCCAGAACTGGAATGCCGAGTGGGAGAAGAACTTTGAGGCGCTGGTTATTGCCGACCGCGTATCGGTGCGGGCCCCCTTCCACCCGGCCCGGCCCGATCTGGAGCACGAAATCGTGATTATGCCGCGCATGTCGTTCGGCACCGGCCACCACGACACCACGGCCCTGATGATTACCAACCAGCTCGACGTAGACCACCAAGGGAAGCGGGTGCTGGATATGGGCTGCGGCACCGGCATTCTGGCCGTAATGGCCGTGCACCTGGGAGCGAGCTACGTGCTGGCCGTTGATGTGGAGCCCTGGACGGCCGAAAACGCTGCCGACAACGCCCTCGAAAACAACGTGCAGGACACCGTGGAAGCCCGCCTCGGCGACATCACGGTTCTCGACGGCGAGGAGCCCTTCGACCTCATCCTGGCCAATATCAACCGCAACGTACTGCTCGATGACATGCCGGCCTACGCCCGATACCTGAAGCCCGGCGGCCCCATTCTGTTCTCGGGCTTCTACGAGGAGGACTTAGCCCAGGTCCGGGCCGCCGCCGAGCAGGCCGGTTTCCACTATGAAAGCCACCGCGTCCAGAATCATTGGGTGTCGGCCATCTTCCGGCAGCCAGCTTAAAGCGCAGGCTCCAACGCAAAAATCCGTTTTGTCCGGCACCGGGCGAAACGGATTTTTGCATTTGAGGCATTTCACAAGCCGGTGGCTATCAGAATATAAGTAAAAATGGGAAGAGTAGGAATGTAGGCAGGCACCCGGCCAACAGCGCCGAAAAGTGCCGGCTTTTACCGAAATTGTAGGCGGTTAGCTGACTTGATGCGCGAGAGCCCCATCCGGGCCTGTGCAGAGGGCTGCCGGCCAGAGTACAATTTCAGCGGTCCGTGCCCGTTGTCGGTCGGCCCGGCTTATCTATGGTTGCTTTGACGAAGACGCTACATACTATGAAGCAGGTTGCTTTCACTTGGGTTTGGATGCTGCTGCTAAGCCTTGGGCTGGCAGCCCCGGCACTGGCCCAGCAAAAACCGGCACCGGCCGCCAAGCCCGGTGCGCCCGCGCCCGCCCCGGCGCCACCCAAGTTCACGGGCAAGTTCAGCTCGGAGCCCGAGCAGTTTATGGTGGATGTGCAGGCGCTGATGGCGACCACCAACAACGCCGCCGCCAAAGCCGCCGGCACGCGCCTGCAGCAGGTGTGGGCCAGCAACCGCCTTACGGCCACCCAGCAACGCTACATTGTGTCGCTGAGCCAGTACATGCTGGCGCGTAAGCTGCGGGCGCGGCCTCACTTCGAGGATTTTTTCACGGCCATTGCGGCCGGGGCGCTGGTCCAGAACCTGAGCGACGACCAAATGACCCAGCTGCTGAATGCGGTGGGCAAAACCCTGGAGAAGGACTCGCCGGCTGATGCCGCGAAGTTTGTGGCCACGGCCGCCCAGTTCCTCGACACCAAGTTTCTGCACCGCTCCCGTTACAGCTCGCTGCGCGCCGTAGGCGGGCAGTTCCGCTTTGCCTACAACGCCAACGACCTACCACCGCTGGCACCGGCCGCCACCGCAGCGCCGGCCGCACCAGCAGCCCCGGCGGCCAAAACCGGCCCCAAAAACGCCGGCTGGGGCGACGAAGACCCCTGGGCTACCGACGATGCACCCGCTAAAAAGGGCGCCAAGCCCGCCGACTCGGGCTGGGGCGACACCGGCGCGACCTACGCGGCCGGCTACCTAACTCCACCCACCCGCGGGGCGGTTATCATGCTCGATAATGCCGATCTGTTTCTGATTACGGCTTCCGACTCGGTGTACATTGCCAAAACCAGCGGCGTAGTGGTACCGGCCCAAAACCGCTTTGTGGGCTATGGTGGCACGTTTGCCTGGGAAGTGAACGGCAACCCGGCCTCGGCTGCCCTGAGTAGCTTCGACTTTGATATCAGCAAGGCCGAGTTCATGGCCAACCCCGTAACCCTTACGTATCCGGCCGTGCTCGAAAGCCCAGTGCAGGGCTGGCTGGCGTTTAAAAGCGTGCAGCGCAAGGCCGGCGACAAAAAGGACACCGGCTACCCGCGTTTCATTTCGACAACCAACGACGCCCGCGTAAAGAACATCGGCGAAAACATTCGCTACTTCGGGGGCTTCTCGCTGGCGGGCACCCAGGCGCTGTCGTCCTCACTTGATGGTTCGCTGTCGCACATTATTGTGGATGTAGCCGGGCAGCCCAAGTTTCAGGCCTCTTCGCGCTCCTATATACTAGGCGACTCGCTGATTACGGCCCAGCACGCGGCTATTTCCATCTTCCAGGGTAAAAGCGACTCGGTTACGCACCCCGGCGTGAAGCTCAAGTACAACAAAAGCACTCAGCTGCTACAGCTTACCCGCGAGCAGGGCCTGTACAAGAACACGGCCTACTACGACTCCTACCATCAGATGGAGATTACGACCGAGCTGCTGAGCTGGCCGGTCCGTACGCCGTTCATCGACTTTTCGATGCTGACGGCCAAAAACCAGGTAGCCGCCGGCTTCGAGTCGAAGGAGTTCTATACCAACACCCGCTACCAGCAGATCAAGACGATTAATAAGCTGCACCCGCTGCAGATGATGGTGGGCTACAGCCTCGAAAACGGCAACAAACGGCTGTTTACGGTGCAGGATGTGGCCAGATTCCGCAAGCTGAAGGTGGAAAACGTGCGTGCCGTGGCTTCTGGCCTAGCCCGCGACGGCTACGTGGGCTGGTACCCGCAAACCGACCAAGTCGTGCTGCTGCCCAAAGCCATGCACTACGTAAACTCCTCGCGCGGCAAGAAAGACTACGACCATATTTCGCTGAAAAGCCTCTCGCCTTCGGGCAAAAATGCTACCCTCGACCTGAACTCCAACGACCTGATTGTGCGGGGCGTAGACCGCTTCAACTTCTCCGACGACTCGGTAACGGTGTTTGTAAAACCGGATTCGAGCATCGTCCGGATTCAGAAAAACCGGGGCGTGCTGTTCAACGGTACCGTGGTAGCCTCGGCCTTCATCTTCAAAGGCAAGGAGTTCAAGTTCGATTATGATGGCTTCTACATCGATCTGGCCAAGATTGACTCCATCATTGTGAAGGGCAAGGGCACGAAGGGCTCGGTGATGCGGGCCCGCAAAGACCCCGACTGGGCCCTGACCAACAAGAGCCGCACCTCGACCGGCCGGCTTTACATCAACGCGCCCAACAACAAATCGGGCCGTAAGAAGCTGGGGGCCTACCCGTCGTTTGATGCCAGCACCGGCGCCTACGTATTCTTCAATAAGCCCGAGGTGCTCGGCGGTGCCTACGACACTACACTATACTTCGACATCCCCCCTTTCAAGCTCGACTCGCTTAACAACAAGAACCGGGCGGCAGTAGGCTTCAAGGGCACCTTTGTGTCGGGCGGCATCATGCCCGATTTCAAGACCAAGCTCAGCATGCAGGAAGATGGCTCGCTGGGCTTCGTGTACGATGTCCCCAAGGCGGGTTTCCCGCTCTACGGCACCAAGGGTACGCTCTACAACAAAGTCAGCATGAGCAACCGGGGCCTGCAGGGTATCGGCAATATCAAGTACCTGACCGGCGACTTCAGCAGCGACCAGTTCATCTTCTATAAAGACTCGGTGGTGACGGTGGGCAAAACGGCCAGCATTCTGCCGGGCCCGCTGGGCGGCACCGAGTTTGCAAAGGTAGATCTGCTGCCCGGCTACCAGATGAAGTGGGCCGTACGCCAGGATTCGATGTATCTGACCAGCCAGCCCAGGGGCGAGGCCTTCCGCATTTACGACGTGGCCTATGGTTTCCGGGGCACGCTTACGTACTCGCCCGGGGGCCTGCGCGGCAACGGCGTAATGGACGGCCCTCAGTCGTTTGTGCGCTCCACGGCCTTCCGCTTCAAGCCTACGCAGTACACTGGTCAGCAGGCCACATTCAACATCAAGTCGGCCGAGGCGAACAAGCCGGCCCTGACGGCCAACAACGTAAACTTCACCTACGATCTGAAGGCCGGCAGCACCGAGTTTGCCCGCGAATCGTCGGATAACAAGTCGAGTATCGATTTGCCTTACTCCGACTACCGCACCACGCTTTCGGGTGGCAAGTGGGATTTCAAGAAGAAGCTCGTGCAGCTGCGGGTGGCTACCGGGGCCGATTCGTCGCGCTCCTATTTCTACAGCACGCTGCCCGAGCAGCAGGGCCTCAAGTTCCAGGCCTCCACGGGCCAGTACGATTTGAGCCGCTATCAGCTGGTGGCCGGCGGCGTACCGCGCATTGCGGCCGCCGACGCCTGGATTGTGCCCGACTCGAACCGGGTGTACGTGCTGCCCAACGCCCGCATGCGCGAATTCAAGAACGCAGGCATTGTGATGGACACGCTGCAGAAGTACCACCAACTGTATAAGGGCGAAATCAAGGTGCTCTCGCGCACGGCTTTCAGCGGCAACGCGCTGTACAACTATAAAACCTCGGCCGACTCATTCGCCATTAAGTTTGCCAATTTCCGGGTCGATTCGATGGCCACGGCCACAGCTATGAACACGAGTGGCAAAAAGGGCGGCGGGCTGCTCAAGCGCGGCCCCGATGCCAGCGACAACGCCCCGGTTTCGCCCCCCACGCTGGCGGTTGCCACCATTGCGGCCGCCGACAAGTTCAACCTCGCCCCGCGCATTGGTTTCCGGGGGGGAGTGAAGATGAACTCGCAGAAAAAAGGCTTCTCGTTTGATGGCCAGGCCAAGCTCAACTTCGTGAAGACAGCTTCGGCCTCCGACTGGTTTGCAGTGCAGGACACTATTGACCCGCAGCGCATCCGCATCAGGCTGAATGAGCCCAAGGACGAAAGCGGCACCCCTATGCTTTCGGGCCTGTTCCTGTCGGAAAGCACCGGCAAAGTGTACCCGCTGTTTGTGGCCACCAAGCCCAGCGTAACCGACGCCAACCTGTTTACCGTGGATGGCACCCTGAGCTACGACCAGCGCCGCCGCCAGTATGCCATCAGCCGCCACAACTACACCGACCCCGACATCTACGAGGGCTCGGTGCTGACGCTGCAGGACTCGACCGGCGCGCTGAACTTCCGTGGAAAGCTCAACTTCATCAGCTCCAACAAAGACTACACCCTGACGGCCGCCGGCCTGGGTTACGCCAAGCCCGACAGCGCCATTTACGATATTGATACGTTTATGGCCTTCGACATCAACCTGCCCGAGAAGGCGGTAGAGGCTATGGCCCAGGACCTGGCGACCGGTGCCCGCGGCAACCCCGAGGCCCTGAACACTACATCGGGCCAGCTCTACAAAATCGGAGAAATAGCGGGTAACGCAGCGGCCCGCGACTACGCCACCCGCAAAAGCGGGGCGCTGTCGTTGCAGAAGCTCTCGGCCAAGTTTCTGCACACGCTGGTGCTCAACCAGGTGAATATGCGCTGGGACGAGAAGCGCCGGGCCTGGTACTCGGTGGGCAAAATTGGCCTGGTAAGCGTGGGTAAAAAGGACATCAACGCCATGGTTGACGGGTACATCGAAATCAAGAAGGAAAGCACCGGCGACGCCGTGGACATTTACCTGGAGGCCGAGCCCCGCACCTGGTACTACCTCAAGTACACCAACAACGTGATGCTGGCCAAGGCCCAGCACGGCTCGTTCGACGAAATCATCGGCCTTAAGGCCAAAGGCGACTACAACACGGCCACCGAGTACGGCTTCTACCTCGGCGACGAGCAGGAGGTGCAGCTTTTCCTCAACCACTTCCGCAAAGACTACCTCAACGAAACCACCAAGCGCCGACTGGACGTAACCCAGCCCCAGGATACCGGCAACTTCGACTTCATGGAGGATACGGGCAAGAAAAAGAAGAAGAAGAAAAACGACCCCGTGGATGACGTGATGCAGGACACGCCGCCCCCGGCCGAAGAAACCGGCCGCAAAGGCCGCAAGCAGAAAGCCGAGCCCGCCGCCGATGCACCGGCCCCCACCGCCCCGGCCGATGACACCGGCAAGAAAAAGAAAGCGGTAGAAGCCACGCCACCCGCCGACGAACCTCCGGTAGAGGATTCGAAGAAAGAGAAGAAGCGCAAGAAAAAAGCCGGCGACGACCCCTTCGCCGAGTAGGATAAAAAGACCCGGTAGCTTAGCTGCCGGGTCTTTTTGCGTGTAGCGCGAATCGGGGGCCAGCGAAGTTTCTGCGACGCGTATCACCAAACGAAATCGTAGCAGCGTCGGTAACGCTACGCCAAGCGGAAGCTTCGCGCTACAGCTTATCTTTACCCGTTCTCTCCCCTTCCGCATGAATCTACCCTTAGTGCTTGGCCTGCTGGTGGCCGCTTACCTGATTGGCTCTATCCCGACGGCCCTATGGGTGGGGCGGGCCTTTTTCGGACTCGATATCCGCGAGCATGGCTCGGGCAACTCGGGCGCTACCAACACGTTTCGGGTGCTGGGCAAAAAGCCGGGGTCCTTCGTGATGGCCATTGATGTGCTGAAGGGCTGGGCCGCCACTTCGCTGGCGACGCTCATGCTGAACCAAGGGGCCATTTTGCCCCAACAGCTCCTCTACTTTCAGCTAGCCTGCGGTGTACTGGCGGTAGTGGGGCATATTTACCCCATATGGGCGGGCTTCCGGGGCGGCAAAGGCGTGGCCACCGTGCTGGGCATGATGCTGGCTATTGCCCCGGCCACGGTGGGCGTCTGCATTCTGGTGTTTATTACGGTACTGCTGATTTCGCGCTATGTGTCGCTGAGCAGCATGACGGCCGGCGCTACATTCGCGCTGTTGCAGCTGCTGCCTAGCTTCCGGCCCGACAACTCGCTGTTGCTCTGGTTTGGGTTTGTGCTGGCCGCGCTGCTCGTTTACACTCACCGCGCCAACATCGGCCGCCTGCGCGCCGGCACCGAAAGCCGCGTACCCATGCCCTGGGACAGGAAGTCATAAAGCCAGCCTTGCTAACTACAGGGACTTTATTGATCTTACTGCTTCCGCCGCTTCTTGCCCCTGCGGTGCTCATAAATTGAGTAGGCCACAATAAGCGCCATAAGCACTAGAAATGCTATTAAGCCTCGTTGACTCACGGGCGAAGTCCAGTCAATCTTACCACCTGTACCTCGCAACATAATTCAGCTCCAATATTCAAGCACTAATATACGTATGTTGCTCTGCACACCATCAGTAGGCAACACTTGGAAAGACGACGTTACTGGGCAGCGCTTTTTCTCAACATGGCGCGCCGGCACCAAGAGCCGCGTGCCCATGCCCTGGGACAGGAAATAACCAATAAATCCCGAGGCTGGTACCAACTGCGTTTCAGGAGCAATAGTATTCCGGCCCAGTTTGGGCATGCGGGCTGATTTCGGTATGTTTGCGCGGGAACTGACGCCGGTACGTAGTACCGACCAGCCAGCCTGTTCCTGCCAGCCGTACCCTTCCCTTCGCCCGTGCCCGACAGGACTCTGATTACCGAAACATACGGGAGTGTTCTGCTGGCGCCGGAGGTGCCCTGCCTGATTGTGCAGTGGCATACGTTTGCCAACCGTCAGCAATTCCGGTCTTTCATGGACCGCTCCCTGGAGCTTTATATACAGGAACATCGGCATACCCAGCCATTGGGTTTGCTGGGCGACACCCGACTGGTTGGCGCGGTTACGCCCGATGACCAGCACTGGCTGCGCACCGACTGGAACCCACGCGCTTATGCCGCTGGTATCCGGCATATGGGGTTTGTAGCGCCCGAAAGCGTATTTGGCCAGATATCGGTGCAGAGCTACACAAACAATACCGAAGCGGCCAACGCTTATACTATCAACATAGCACACTACAACACCCTGCCCGAGGCGAAGCAATGGCTGCATCAGGCCCTGCAGGAGCCGGCCATCGGTTGATTCTCCCTCCTTTTCTATCTGCTGCTTCCCTTTGCTGTTGCCATGAAACTAGAACTTAAAAGCTCGCTGGGCCGGCCCTACATCACGGTGGAAGACGACACGGCTAACCGCTGGATTGCGGTGGACTGGGTGGGCTACCTGACCGCCGACAGCATTAAGGCCGGCGCCAACGCCTACACGACGGCACTGGCCGAGGCAGGCTTCCAGTGCGTACTCAACGATACGCGCAAAGTTATCGGGCCCTGGGACCACTCGCTGGAGTGGGTGCTCAATGAGTGGGCTCCGAATGCCGCCGCCGCCGGCCTGCGCTACTTTGCCATGGTTACCACGCCCGACTCGCTGGCCGACGAATCGGCCCAGACCTTCTACGATCAATTGAAGGAGTTTGAAGTGAAGATGTTCAGCGACGATGAGGTGGCCAAGCAATGGCTCCAGCAATGCAACGCCAAATAAGTCGCTGAGCTTCGGCCCATAGTCACACTCGTTTATTCAGCCACTCTTTACCCCCCACCCGAAACCCCCTTATATGGATACGACCTATCTGAAAGAAAACCAGGACCGCTTTCTTGCTGAGCTGATTGACTGGCTCCGGATTCCGTCGGTTTCGGCCGACCCCAAGTTTCACGGCGACGTGCTAAAGGCCGCCGACTACCTGAAAGCCCGCTTTGAAGAAGTAGGCCTCGATAACGTGGAACTGTGCCCCACGGCCGGCAACCCCATCGTGTACGGCGAGAAACTGGTGGACGCCAGCCTGCCCACCGTGCTCGTGTACGGCCACTACGACGTACAGCCCGCCGACCCCTACGAACTGTGGGATTCGCCGCCGTTTGAGCCGGTCATCAAGGATGAGAAGATTTATGCCCGCGGCGCCTGCGACGATAAGGGCCAGGTATACATGCACGTGAAGGCGCTGGAGGTGATGAAGCAGGCCGGCGAATTCCCCTGCAACATCAAAATCATGATTGAGGGCGAAGAAGAAGTGGGCTCCAACAACCTGGGTATCTTCGTGCGGGCCAACAAAGAGAAGCTCAAGGCCGACGTGATTCTGGTGTCGGATACCGGTATGCTGGCCAACGACTCGCCTAGCATTGAGGTGGGCCTGCGCGGCCTGAGCTACCACGAGGTGGAAGTAACCGGCCCCAACCGCGACCTGCACTCGGGCCTCTACGGCGGCGCGGTGGCCAACCCCATCAATGTGCTGTGCAAGATGATTGCCTCGCTGCACGACGAGAACAACCATATTACCATCCCCGAGTTCTACAACAACGTAACCGAGCTGAGCACCGAGGAGCGCGAGGAACTCAACCGCGTGCCGCACTCCGACGACGAGTTCAAAAAGAGCATCGGCCTGCCCGATGTGTACGGCGAGAAAGGCTATACCACCGTTGAGCGCGTGGGCATCCGGCCTACTCTGGATGTCAATGGCATCTGGGGCGGCTACACCGGCGAGGGTGCCAAAACAGTTATTGCATCCAAGGCCTACGCCAAAATATCGATGCGCCTGGTGCCCAGCCAGACCTCCGAAGAAATTACGGCCCTGTTCCAAAAGCACTTCGCCAGCATTGCCCCCAGCGGCGTAACCGTAAAGGTGAAGCCCCACCACGGCGGTGAGCCCGTAGTAACGCCCACCGACTCGGTGGCCTACAAAGCGGCCGCCGATGCCATGGAAACCACGTTTGGCAAGCGCCCCATTCCTACCCGCGGGGGTGGCTCCATCCCTATCGTGGCCATGTTCAAAACCGAGCTGGGCCTCGATACCGTGCTGCTCGGCTTCGGCCTCGACTCTGATGCCATCCACTCGCCCAACGAGCACTACGGCGTCTTCAACTTCATGAAAGGCATCGAAACCATCCCACACTTCTACCATAACTACGCCGCGGCCATGAAGTAGGCCCCTAGGTGCTACAAGCCCGGACAATAGTAAAGCCCGCCCTGCAACGTTGCAGGGCGGGCTTTACTATTAAGCAGCAGGAG
>NZ_JABKAV010000075.1 GCF_013377905.1 Hymenobacter terrestris | reverse complement strand
TCTGTGCACGAGCTTCGTTGGCCGGCGGACCGGCGCGTAACGGCGAGAAGGTAAGGCCCTACCCCATGACGCCAAGCAGAAGCACAGAAGCATTTTTCACCTTCAAAACTAAAACGTGCACGGTTTACGCAAACGGTCCGAAGGTAAACGCACCCCGCTCAGTTGGAGGAGGGGTTAAATTAGACAGACAAGACATCTCATAGCCGGCTCCCGTAAGAAGCCCATTTTATGCTTTAGCCGCTAACAGGCAGTATGAAGCAGAAGGTACTACCCATGCCCAGCTCGCTTTCCACCCATAGTCGCCCGCCTTGGGTGGCAATAAACTCTCGGGCGATGCTCAGGCCCAGCCCCGAGCCGCCCCGGTAGCCGCTTGGATCGGGCAGCTGGGCGAAGCGCTGGAAGATGCGCTCGTGGTACTCGGCGGCAATGCCCGGGCCATGGTCCTGCACCCGTATCAGCACCTTCTGGCCCAGGGCTTCGGCCCGCACCGTCATGGCTTCGCCCGGCGGCGAGTAGCGAATGGCATTGGCCAGCAGATTGATGAGCACCCAGGTAGTCTTCTCTACGTCGGCGCGAACGAAAGGCAGGTTGAAGGGCAGCTGCAAATCAAGCGTAATCTGCTTGTCGGTGAGTTGGGCCTGCACGGTGGCCGTGGCATAGCGCACCACATCGGCCAGGTTGGTAGGGCGCAGGTCGAGCTGGATGCCCGCGCCCGCGTCGAGGCGCGATACGTCGAGCAGCTCGCCTACCATGCGCTGCAGGCGCTGGGTTTCCTGCCGGATGGTGGCCGTGATGCGCTGGCGTTCCTCGGCTGGCAGCCGCTCATCCTGCAGTAGCCGCAGGTTGATGTTCATGCTGGAAAGCGGCGTTTTCAACTCGTGCGACACTGTGGCCAAAAAATTCGACTTCAGTTGGTCAAGTCGCTTGAAGTCCGACACGTTGCGTAGCGTCAGAATCTGACCCGCAAATTCCTTCTGGTTCAGCGCTTCATTGAAGGAGAGCAAGTCCCGCACGTCGAGTTGGAAGTAGGCTTCCTCTCCCTGTTGGTTGATGTGCAGCAGCGGCACTTCGCCGCTTCCGCCGCTGGCTGGCTCTAATGGTCGTAACATGGTCCGTACCAGGTCGTTTTCGAGGGCCACCTCGGCCGCGGGGCGGCCTAGCAACTGGTCGGCCTGCAAGCCCAGCAGCTCGCAGGCCACGGGGTTCACTAGCAAAATAACGCGGTGCTGGTCGAGCAGCAACAGGCCCTCATCGAGCCCGTTCACGATGCTGGCGGCCCGGTTGCGCTCGGTGATTAGCTGGGCAATGGTGGAGCTACGGTAGGCGTTGAGCTGCCCCAGCAGCCGGTTGAACGACTGGGCTACTTGCCCGAATTCATCCCGGCTCTCCACTGGAATGGTGGCCGAAAAGTCCTGGTTTGTAGCATGCTCAATGCTGACGGCCAAGCGCTGCAGTGGGCCTATGGCCGCCGCCGGCACCCGTATTACAAAGGTCAGCGCCGTGAGCACGCTCAGCCCGATAACGGCCAGCAGGTAGTAACCGGCCCGCGTGGCGGTGGCAGTAGCCCGGTCGTTGTTGGCCTGCAGGGTGGTCATGTTGAGTTGCACCATGCGGTGAGTCTGCCCGCGCAGCTGGCGCACTACCGCCCCGCGTCCACCCGCGCCCGCGGCATCGGTCAGCCGCTCATAACGAGCCAGATTGGCCGTGAGACTGTCCACCACTTCCTGCTCGCCGGGCTCCGTGATGTTGCCAGCCTCGCGGGTTAGACTTTCGCGGAAGCGGGCCAGTTCGGCTACCCCTTCGGGACGCTGCTCCAGTTCATCGAGCGACCTGAACATCTGCTGGCCTAACTGCACGCTGTAGAAGTTGTTCTTCAGAATGCTTTTGGCGCTCTGGTCGAGCTGGCGCACGGTGTAGAAGGCGTAGCCACCCAGGGCCAGCAGCAGGGCCAGCAGCGCCAGAAATCCCAGGGTTATTTTGGTCTTAAACGTCATGGGGTGGGATGCTTATGCTTAGGGCATGGGTAGAATTTTGGGCAGCAGGCAAAAACGGCGTCATGCTCCTCATGACAGTTCGAATCTTCCTTTCGGCAAATGTCTCTATACTCACTTCTAACCACTCAATATGTCACCAGAAACATATCCACGTCCTGCCTTAATTGCGCAACGGCGCGAATGAGGTCCTGGGTGATGCCGCGGTGGCTGAGGCGCTGCCAGGTAGTTTTTTCGCGCGTAATGCCGCACATCAGCAGCGTGGCTTCTTTCTCGCGGGCCACCGTGATGACGGTCCTTACCACGTCGTCGCTTTTCACGCGCAGAATCTGGCCACCCAACTCGGTAGCCAGCTGCAAATTGCGCAGCAAATGGCGCTGGGTGGCCAAGTGGATGCGGTCGGCGGCTTCGCGGCTGGTTTGTACATACAGCACGTACCAGGTGGTAATGCCCAGCTGCTGGGCCAGCCGCGAGGCTTTGCGGATGATTTGCCTGGCGGCCAGCTCGTTGGTGTTGATGCAGGCCAGCAGGCGGTCGGCATTACGGCGCGGGGCGGGCACCGGGGCAGCCCCGCCAGCTTCCGACTCCACCTGCTGGCCCAGTAGCTGGGCCACTTCGCGCACTGCCAGTCGCCGCAGTTGCAATAGGTTGTCGGCCCGAAAGAAGCTATTAAGCGCCACCGGCACTTTAGCCGAGTCGTAAATTTTACCCGCTTGGAGCCGGCCCCGCAGCTCGCCTACGGTCAGGTCCACGTTCACTACCTCGTCGGCCCCGCGCAGCACCTGGTCGGGCACCCGCTCGGTTACATCAGTGCCGGTTATTTTGAGTACCTGGTCGTGCAGGCTTTCCAGGTGCTGCACGTTCAGGGCCGTGAGCACCGAAATGCCTGCCTTCAGCAACTCTTCCACATCCTGCCAGCGTTTCTCGTTCTTCGAGCCGGGCACGTTGGAGTGGGCCAGCTCATCGACCACCACCACGGCCGGCCGGCGCTGAATGATGGCCTCCAGGTCCATTTCTTCCAGCGCCCGGCCCTTATAGAACAGGGTTTTGCGGGGCACTTCGGCCAGGTCGCGCAATTGGGCCACGGTTTCGGGGCGGCCGTGGGTCTCCACGTAGCCCAGCACCAGGTTTATGCCCTGACGGCGCAGCTCGTGCGCTTCTTGCAGCAGCCGGTAGGTTTTGCCCACCCCGGCCGCCAAGCCCAAATACACCTTCAGCCGCCCACGCCGCCGCTGCTGCACCAGTCGCAAAAACCGCTCGGCCGATTCGTCGCGCCGGGCATCATCAGCAGCCTGCATAGAAGTTGGGAATGAGGGTATATTGTCCGTTAGAAACTCAAGGCAATGCTGCTAGTCAGGTTGCCGTAGTTATCCGAAGTGCGGCTGTTGCGCTGCTCGAAAATGGGCCGTTTAGCATCCATCACCCGGCCCTCCACCCGAAATACCACGTTGGCGGTGGGGGCGTAATCAAGGTTGAGCGAGGCGGCCTTCACCTGGAAGTCGGCATCGGCGGGCAAGGGGGAAAAGGAGCGGATGATGACGCCGCGGGCGGCGTTGTAGTACTCGGCCCGGGCCGTGACCGACCACTGGTCGGCGAGCTTGTAGCGCAAGAACGCTGCGCCAGTATGCCAAGTGTCGCCCTTGGCGCCGCGCCGCTCGTTCTCCTGCTTACCCACGTCAAATACGACCGCCAGACTCAGGCGGTCGGTGGCGGCATAGCTCACGTAGAAATCGTGGAAGTAGCGGCGGCGGCGCACCGAGTCCTGGGGCTGCTCATTGCCATAAAAAGTGCTGGAATTGATGAGCAGTTTGTCGGTGGGCCGCCACTGAAGCTGGGTGCCCAGGGCCTTGCCCTGGTTGTTGTCGCGCAGGTTTTGCCAACCGTTGAGCGCCAGGGCGGTCAGGGTGAGCTGCGGGGCCACCTCGTAGGTGAAGCGCGCACCGGACTCGTAGTAAGGCGAGTTTTCGGCCATCAGCGAGCGGGTCAGCATCCAGTTGTCTTTGCTGATGGCTGACTCAAACCCGATGTGCGAGGCGAAAATACCCACATCGAGCCAGGCTTTTTTGAACGGCCGGAAACCGGCGTAGCCCTCGTAAACATTCCGAAAAACCGGATCCTCCGCTGCGTAGTTGGCCGATACGTAGGAGCCGGCGTGCAGCCCGACCGCCCCGCGCACCTGCCCGTTGTCGTAGCGCAACCCCACGAGGCCCTGATTGATGGTAAACTCGTTCTGGCGGCTATGCGAATAGAGAAAGCCGGGTCGGTTTTGGGTATTGTTGTTCTTGAAATCGTAGCCGTAATAGCCATCCACGAAGCCATAAAAGGTGAGCGGATTGGGAGCGGCCACCGAATCGATAGGAGTCTGAGCCGAAACCCCGCCGGCGGCCAGCAGGATTAAGCTCAGCGTCGCAAGTGTCTTCATTAGAAACGATAAGTACAGCATTAAGCTAGCGCGTAAGGGGCTTGCTCCCGCCCGTTGTCGAACAGCGCCAACTGGAACCGTTCCGCAGCGGGCGGGGGTAAAGCCTGCCCCCATCTACTATTATTTTTCAGTGAGCGTATCCAACGCCAAGTTGAGCTGGAGCACGTTGACCGTTACCGGACCGAGCAGCACAAATATGGGCTCCTGCACGTGGGCATCTACCAAGGCTTTCACCCGGGCAGCAGGTAGGCCGCGCAGCCGGGCCACGCGCTCCACTTGAGCATATGCCCCGGCGGGCGAAATATGCGGGTCGAGGCCCGAGCCGCTGGCTGTCACCATCTCCACTGGCACCTGGCCCGGTTTCACACTGGGGTTTAGCCGAAGAAAGGCAGCCACGCGAGTGCCCACTTCGGCTACGTACTCCGGGTTAGTTGGTCCCTTGTTAGAGCCACCTGAGCCGTCGGCACGATAGTCCACGGCCGAGGGCCGGGAGCTGAAGTACTCGGGTCGGTCGAATTTCTGGCCTACGTCCTCGAAGCCCACCACCCGGCCCTTGTGCGACACCTGCACGCCCTGGCCCTGGCCGGGAGCCACCTGGGCCGCGCCCCACACCAGGGCCGGGTATGCGCCGCAGCACAGCACCAGCAGGGCCAAGGTCAGACGAAAAGCGGAAGCAATATTGTTTTTCATGATTTCTGAAATGAGCGACTCAAAGCCGCGGAGTTACGAAATGACAGATACTGTTCCTACTTGCCAATTCCGGCCCGGTCTGGCCCATCATCAGTTTAAGGGATTCTATTTTGCTGATAATCAGCGCAAAAATTTGCCTTATACAATCACGTACTTGCCATAATTTGCCCGAATCGGGTCAGAACGGCCCGGCGGACTGGTCAAAACGGCGCGGTTAAAAGCTACATGAACAGTCCAACTACTAAGTCAATCAGCTTGATGCCAATGAAGGGCGCGACCACGCCGCCGAGGCCGTAAATGAGCAGGTTGCGGCGCAGCAGGGCCGAGGCTCCTACGGGTTTGTAGGCCACGCCGCGTAACGCCAGCGGCACCAGTGCCGGAATCAGCAGGGCGTTAAAAATTACGGCGCTCAGGATGGCCGATTGGGGCGACTTCAACCCCATCACATTGAGCGCGCCCAAAGCCGGAATGCCCACCATGAATAGCGCCGGCACGATGGCGAAGTACTTGGCCACGTCGTTGGCGATGCTGAAAGTCGTCAGCGTGCCGCGGGTCATGAGCAGCTGCTTACCGATTTCGACCACCTCGATGAGTTTGGTGGGGTCGTTGTCGAGGTCGACCATGTTGCCGGCTTCCTTGGCGGCTTGGGTACCGCTGTTCATGGCTACGCCCACGTCGGCCTGGGCCAGGGCGGGCGCGTCGTTGGTGCCGTCGCCCATCATGGCCACCAACTTGCCCTGCTGCTGCTCGGCCCGGATATACTGCATCTTATCCTCAGGTTTAGCTTCGGCAATGAAGTCATCCACGCCGGCTTTTTCGGCGATAAACTTGGCCGTAAGTGGGTTGTCGCCGGTCACCATCACCGTTTTGATGCCCATGCGGCGTAGGCGCTCAAACCGTTCCTGAATGCCGGGCTTGATGATATCCTGGAGTTCAACCACGCCCAGCACCTCGTCGTTGTGACTCACGACGAGCGGAGTGCCGCCATTGCTGGCCACCAGTTGCACCCGCTCCACCACCTCGGCCGGGTAGGCCTTGCCGGCCCGCTCGGTAAGTTGCCGGATAGCGTCGGCGGCACCCTTGCGGATGCGGGTACCATCAGCCAGCGTCACGCCTGAAGAGCGCGTTTCGGCCGTAAATTTAATTAGCTCGGCCCCTTTCAGGTGTACTTTCAGCTTTAGCGCATCAACTTGCTGGGTTAGGGCCAACTCCACTATGCTCTTGCCTTCGGGCGTTTCATCCGTCAGGGAGGCAATCGTGGACATCACCGCTAAGTGTTACACGGCCACGCCGGGGGCGGGCCAAAAGTGGGTGGCTTTGCGGTTGCCGATGGTGATGGTGCCGGTTTTGTCCAGCAGCAGCACGTCGATGTCGCCGGCCGTTTCCACGGCTTTGCCGCTCTTGGTGATAACGTTGGCCCGCAGGGCCCGGTCCATACCGGCAATGCCGATGGCCGAGAGCAGCCCGCCAATCGTGGTCGGAATCAGGCACACGAACAGGGCGATAAACGAAGCGACGGCAATGGGCGTGTTGGCGTAGGCCGCGAAGGGCTGCAGCGTAAGGCAGACGATGATGAACACCAGCGTAAAGCCGGCCAGCAGAATGGTAAGCGCAATTTCGTTGGGCGTTTTCTGCCGCGAAGCGCCTTCCACCAGCGCAATCATCTTGTCCAAAAACGACTCGCCCGGCTCAGTGGTCACCACTACCTTAATGCGGTCGGACAACACCTTGGTGCCACCCGTTACGCTCGACTTGTCGCCGCCGGCCTCCCGGATTACCGGGGCCGATTCGCCCGTAATAGCCGACTCATCAATAGTAGCCAAGCCCTCCACAATTTCGCCGTCGGTGGGAATAATTTCGCCGGCTTCCACCAGAAAAAACTGGCCTTTGCGGAGTTGCGACGACGACACCATATTCTCGGTACCCCGCTCATCAACCACGCGGGCAGGGGTTTCTTCGCGGGTTTTGCGCAGGCTCTCGGCCTGGGCTTTACCCCGCGCCTCGGCAATGGCCTCGGCAAAATTGGCGAACAGCAGCGTGAGCAGTAGCACCAGAAACACGGCGAAGTTGTAGCCGAAGCTGCCCTGAGTAGGGTCGGGCCGCACGAGCAGCCCCAGTGTCACGAGCAGCATCACCACGGTGCCCAGCTCCACGGTAAACATCACCGGGTTGCGCACCATCACCCGCGGGTCGAGCTTCACGAAAGCCTGCTTCACGGCCTCAGAAACCAGCGCGGGTTGAAAGAGAGAATTAGACATGGTTTTTTAAGCTGTCAGCTGCTGGCTGTTGGCTAGTAGCTGATGTTGAATGTGAAAGGAATAAGGGGAAAAGCCGCCGCCTTCGGAGCAGCACGAAAAGCTGTCAGCTAATAGCTACCAGCTAATAACCTATTGAGAAATGCTCGGCCAACGGGCCCAGGGCCAAGGCCGGGAAGAAGGCCAGGGCGGCAATAATCCAAATGACGAAGAAGACCATCAGGCCGAAGGTGGCCGTATCGACGCGCAGGGTACCGGCACTTTCGGGGATGTACTTTTTGCCGGCCAGCAGGCCCGCAATGGCCACCGGACCGATGATGGGTAGGTAGCGGCTCAGCAGCAGCACGAGGCCGGTGCTGATATTCCACCAGGGCGTGTTATCGCCTAACCCCTCGAAGCCCGAGCCGTTATTAGCGGCCGCTGAAGTGTACTCGTAAAGCATTTCAGAGAAGCCGTGGTAGCCAGGGTTAGCCAGCCAGCTAGCGTATTCGGTGGGGTTGCTCACGTAGAGGTGGGCCGCCAGGGCTGTGCCGCCCAGAATCATCAGCGGTTGCAGCAGGGCTACGATGGTGGCAATTTTCATCTCGCGGGCCTCTATTTTCTTGCCCAGCAGCTCCGGGGTGCGCCCCACCATCAGCCCTGAGATGAACACGGCCACGATGATAAAGACGAAGAAGTTGAGCAGGCCCACGCCCACGCCTCCGTAAAAGGCGTTGGTCATCATGCCCAGCATGGCGTTCATGCCCGAAAGGGGCGTGAGCGAGTCGTGCATGGCGTTTACCGAGCCGTTGCTGGTAACGGTTGTTTGGATGGCCCACAGGGCCGAAGCAGCCGAACCGAGACGCATTTCCTTGCCTTCGAGTGCGCCTAGCGTCTGGTCGACACCCAGGGTGGCAAGGGCCGGATTGCCGTGCATTTCGAGGTACACAGTAGGGACTTGCAGCAGCAGGTAGCTGGCCGTCATCACCCCAAACACCATATAGCCCAGCTTGGGCCGGCGCAGGTAAAACCCTAGTGCCAGGGCCAAGGCCATTGGAATCAGTGTAATGCTCAGGTTCTCGGCCATGTTGGTGAGACAGGTCGGGTTTTCGAGCGGGTGGGCCGAGTTCACGCCGAAGAAGCCCCCGCCGTTGGTGCCGAGCTGCTTGATGGCAATCATGGCGGCGGCCGGGCCGCGGCTCACGGCCGTGGTGTCGCCCTGCAGCGTAATGAGCGCCTGCTTGCCGGCAAACGTCATGGGGGTGCCCTGGAAAACCAGGAGCAGGCCCAGCACCAGCGAAAGCGGCAGCAGCACCCGCGTGATGCTGCGCACGAAATACACGTAGAAGTTACCCAGCTTGTCGGCGCTCCGGTCGCGTAGGGCATTGAACACCACCACGCAGGCGGCCATACCAGTGGCCGCCGTCACGAATTGCAGGAACATGATGCCCACCAGCTGCGAGAGGTAGGTCAGGCCGGTTTCGCCCGAGTAGTGCTGCAGGTTGCAGTTCACCAGAAACGAAATGGCCGTGTTAAACGCCTGGTCGGCGGACATGGACGGGTTGCCGTCGGGGTTGAGCGGCAGGCTGCCCTGGAAGCAAAACACGAACATGGCCCAGACAAACCACAGCACATTAATGGTGAGCAAGGTCTGTAGGTGCTGCTGCCAGCTCATTTCGCGGGCCGGGTTGATGCCCGACAAGCGGTAGAGTCCGTTTTCGAGCGGGGCCAGGAAATCGGACCAGCTTCGGTCGCCGCGGTACACAGTGGCCAGGTAGCGGCCCAGCGGAATGGCCAGCAGCACCGTCGCGCCGAAAATGGCGGCAATGCCAAGAAGTTCAGTGGACATAGATTAATTGTCGGTTGGTAGCAACTGGTTATGAGGCTTTAGAAGCGCGGGCTTTGCGTTACGATATTTAAAACCAGCCGCAGAATTAGAATTTCTCCGGGCGAAGTAGCACGTAGCCGAGGTAGCCGAACGTGGCCAGCCCGAGCAGGAGTAGGGCAATCATCATGGCTTGGGAGCGGGGTTAGATGTGGTCGAAAAAGTCGACCGATTTGTAGAAGAGCCAGAAGCCGGCGAGGCCAGTGGCAGTCAGCAGCGGAAGCATCAGGGCAACGGACATAAGCGGGGTGAGTGAATAGGTGTGCCAGCCCGCTTGCCAATCCTGACCCGATTTCGCGCCGGCATAGTTTTCACATCGCTATACTGTTGGCAGTCAGATTTTAAGATTATTATTCCGCTTGGCTCACTAGTCCCCAAACGCAAAAAACCGAGTAATTCTGACCCAGTGCGGTGGTCAGAATTACTCGGTTTGATTGCTGGTTTTCTGGTGGCTAAGCGTTGCCGTGCTACCCTATCCCATACTCCTGAATCTTACGGTACAGCGTTTTGGTACCGATGCCCAGCTGGCGGGCGGCTTCCATTTTATTACCGCTGGCTTCCTGCAGCACCCTCGCAATCTGGTGTTTCTCCATCGTCCGCAGGGTGCGGTCGTTGGCATCGGTGGTGGCGGGGTCAGGCTGGAAGTGGTGAAACTCGGCGGGCAAATCGTCGGTAGTCAGCAACTCGCCGTCGGCCAGAATAACGGCCCGCTCCAGCACATTGCGCAGCTCGCGCACGTTGCCGCGCCAGTCGTGGCGGCGCAACTGCGCCAGCGCCTCGGGCTCCAGGCCCCGCAGGCGGCTCCCCAGCTTAGCGGCGAAAAACCGAAGGAAGTACTCGGCCAGCACGGGCACGTCGGCCCGGCGCTCATTCAGGCCCGGCACCGGCACCATAAACACGGCCAGCCGGTAGTATAAATCAGGTCGGAAGTTACCCGCAGCGGCTTCTTGTTGCAGGTTGCGGTTAGTGGCCGCCACCAACCGCACGTCCACGGTGGTGGGCCGGGTGTCGCCGAGCTTGGTGAACTGCTGGGTTTCGAGCACCCGCAGGAACTTGGCCTGCACGCTTAGCTCTAGCTCCCCGATTTCGTCCAGAAACAGCGTGCCGCCGTTAGCGGCCTCCAGCAGCCCCTTCTTATCGGCTAGCGCCCCCGTAAACGCGCCCTTCTTGTAGCCAAATAGCTCCGATTCCAGTAAATCCTTGGGGAAAGCGGAGCAGTTGACGGCCACAAAGGGCTTGCCACGCCGCGGGCTGGCCTGGTGGATGGCCTGGGCAAACAGCTCCTTGCCGGCCCCGGTGGGCCCTTCGAGCAGCACGGTGCTGCCCGTGGGCGCGGCGCGGCGGGCCAGCCGCTGGGCCTCCAGCAGCGCTGCCGACGAGCCAATCATGCTCTCAAACGTGTACTGGGCGCCCACCTGCTGCTCTAGCTCGGCCACCCGCCGCCGCAACCGCGCTTTCTCCACCGCCCGGTCCACCACCACCACCAGTTGGTCGTCGGATTCGCCCTTGGTCAGGTAGTCGAACGCGCCCTCCTTCATGGCCCGCACGCTGTCGGGAATGGTACCGTAGGCCGTTAGCAGGATGATTTCGGCCAGCGGAGCCTTGGCCCGGTAGCGGGGTAGCAGGTCGAGGCCATGGCCGTCGGGCAGCTTCACGTCGCTCAGTACTACCAGTACTTCGTCGGCGTGCTGGGCCAGGTCATCGAGGCCTCGGTGGGCATCGGGGGCCTGGCGTACGGTGTAGCCCTCTAACTCCAGCATCCGGGCGATGGCCTGGCGCAGGGGCGCTTCGTCGTCAATGAGGAGCAGTGTTCCGTCGGGCACAGGCCGGGGCTTGAGGGCAGTAAGATGGGTAACAACTGGTAAACAGGCAGAAATCTGCCATCAGCTACTTGTAAACGGCTTAAGCGGAATTCAAATGTAATTGCTTCACGTCAGGTCACGGTAATGGCCCATACCAGCAACGAGCCTAAACTACTAATTGACGAGCCTGGCCAGCATCCCCACAGGCAATCCGGTCCCCAGTAGCAACTTTGGGATGGACCGGGGGCGTGCCCCTCTGGTCAGCAGGGCCACGATACTGATTATCCAGGCCAGCGCAAGCCGAACCAGGGTACGGGATGAACTCCGAACGCGCATGAACAATCATGAACAATAAGGAAGGACAGGAACAATGCTTACCGAGCGAGCCGGGGGCAGCTTTACTGTCTATCCTATCTCTTGCCTGACTTGGGCTGCGGTGGGCGTAGCGCTGATACGGGTGAGCAGGACGTTCTGCACCGGGGCAAGCACCAACGGCACCTTCTCCACTTTCACCGAACTGGTGTCGAGACCGAAGTACTTGTCTTCTGAGGCGATAAACTGTTTGAGGTAGAAGTAGGACTGCATGACCAGCTTCTCGACGAAAGGAAAGTCGTTTTCTACCGAGAGGTACCTTTCCAGCACGATGAAGCGGAAGTCGCCGGTGACGTGTTGCTTGCTCAGCGACTCGTAGCGCGAGGTGATGTCGACCTCCTTGTTGCGCACCATTTCCTCAATCACCTTGCGGAAGTACAGGTTGATTTTTTGCTCGACCCGGAAACCAAGCCGGAAATTGATGCGGTAGGCGTCGTCCGGGGCCAGCTCCTTCACGGAATACTCCATAGTGTAAGGCTGGTCGGTGGTATCCACGTGCACGAACCAGTAGATATCGGCCCGCTTGGGCCGCTTCTGGAAGATGGAATAGATAATTTTCTGCTCGATTTCCGTGCCGCGCTCCGCCGACGACATGAACACTAGGTGGGTGGCATACTTGGGGATGGACTCGTCGGCGCTTAACATCTTGATGCCGTCGAGGTACGACTTGATGGGTACGAATTCGGTGAGGCGACGTTTGATATAGTAGGCTCGCAGCCACACGTACATCACCCCCATCAGCACCAGGCCAAGGGCCACCGATACCCAGCCGCCGTGCGGAAACTTGATGAGGTTGGCGACCAGGAAGGAGCCCTCAATTCCCCCATATACCAGCACGAACAGAATTACGAGCGGCAGTGGCACTTTCCTGGCTCGCAGCCACACGCTTAGCAGCAGCGTCGTCATCATCATGGTCACTGTGATGGCCAGCCCGTAGGCCGCCTCCATGTTTTCGGACTTGCGGAAATAAAGTACGATTCCTATGCAGCCCAACAGTAGCAGGCGGTTCATGCTGGGCACGAACAGCTGCCCCTTCACGTCGGTGGGGTAGTTGAGCTTCACTTTGGGCCACATGTTGAGGCGAATGGCCTCGGCCACCAGCGTAAACGAGCCGGTGATAAGCGCCTGGGAGGCGATAATGGCGGCCAAGGTCGCGATGGCAATGCCGGTGAGCAGGAACCACGATGGCATCAGGGCATAAAACGGGTTGCGGCCGGCCAGTTGCTCGCCTTGGTGGGCCACCATCCAGGCACCTTGCCCGAAATAGTTGAGTAGCAGGCAGGTCTTCACAAATACCCAGCTGATGCGGATATTGCCCTTGCCGCAGTGGCCCAGGTCAGAGTACAGCGCCTCGGCCCCGGTGGTGCACAAGAACACGGCACCCAGCAGCCAAAAACCGCCCGGCGTGTTCACCAGCAAGCTGTAAGCGTAGTAGGGATTCAGCGCCTGGAGTACTTCGGGGTGTTGTAGAATACCGCTCACACCGAGCCCAGCCAGCATGGAAAACCAGACCAGCATGATAGGGCCAAAGGCCTTGCCTACCATCTGGGTACCGAAGCTTTGCAGCAGGAACAGGCCTACTATAATGCCAATGACGATGGGCACCGTCGGCAACGTAGGATACACGGCCTGTAAACCCTCAATGGCCGACGAAACGGAGATGGGCGGCGTAATCACGCCATCGGCCATCAGAGCCGCCCCGCCAATGATGGCGACGACTGAGAGCCAGGCCCCCCGTCGTCGCACCAAAGCGAACAGGGAGAAGATGCCCCCTTCCCCGTTGTTATCGGCGTTGAGTGTAAGCAGCACGTACTTGAGCGTGGTTTGCAGCGTGAGCGTCCAGAAGACGCACGAGATGCCCCCGTAGACCAAGTTGGCGTCTATTAAGCCGGGAACAATGGCCTTCATCACGTAGAGCGGCGAGGTGCCAATGTCGCCATAGATAATGCCCAGTGCCACGAGTACGCCAGCCGTGGTAATACGACTGGTGTGATGGCTGGCGGCGTGGGCGGGATTGGCTATGGATTCGGAGTTGGCTGTGGATTCGGCTGTCATGCTAAAAAAAGTTGGGGGGGTAGCTTAGTTTTGATATGTACAGCTCGTCCAATAGCGTAAGATCTAGCCAACTTCCCGCCACATTTTACAAAGCGCCCACGCCCGCTACCTAAGGTGCTCACAGGTACGGTAATAACTTATCTCGTCAATCTTCGGGCAGGAAATTTCCTAAATCACCCCTATCATTTTGACATGGTTCTTTGTCAGAATGATAGGGGTGCCCAGGTAAGTACCCCAGCATTAACAGGCCGGATTAGTTGATTTAATGAAAGCGCAAAAAACCATCACGGCGCTGGTCATTGGGTTAGTGATTCGCCTCGCTGTCTGGTCTGCGACCCATGATAAAGAATTTGCCCTGACGGGCATGCTGCTGCTTTTTGCTTGTTGGATTGCTTACAAAAATTTCCAAAGCCTGAAGAGCATTCGAGCAGAAATAAGCCGCAGGTACAGGGTTGGTGAATGAAGGTGCTGAGGCCCAGTTTTTGTCTATATGTTTAGCCTAATCGTTGAGACCCCGAACCCGTGAACAGCGCTAGCCGGTACTCCAGACAAAGAACCAAGCAGGTGGGAGTAGTTCATTGAAACGGTGGAATTGCGGGACTTTGCCCAAAGCCGCCTGCACCTTGGCTACTACGCTAACCAGGTACTCGAACCCCTTCGGGATGCCGAGCAAGAGGTGCTGGGGTTCCTTCTTGAAGTTCACTAGGGCCCCAACATGGGTTTACACCTTAGGCAAGCTTCCAGCTAGTGAAGCATGTACAAGTGGTGCGCCTTAACCAGTTGAGCAATAGTATATTCTGCTCTTGGCTTAGCCTCATTGTTCAACATATAGAGCACTACCGCAACATCGTGTGCGCTAGTGAATATACTGTCGAATAAGGGGCTGTAGAAGATATAATACGCCTTTTCACGTGTTCCTAACGTCACCTGCTGGATTAATTCCGGGACATCGTCTAATGCTTGAAATTGCTCCTCGCTCTCTTGAAATACTTGCAAGGGAGCACAGCGATGCAATTCTAAATAGAGAGCAACTAAATTGGCTTCCTGACTTAGATAGCGATTATAGCCCTGTTCGTCTTTGATCCCTTGATAGAAGATGATCTGCTCATCGGCTTCGGCTTCGGTGAGCCAATGATCGTGCATTCCGATAAGGCGCCTCTCATAACGACCAGTTGGCTCACCAGTATCTGCTAGAGACAAAGCGAACTGCAAAGCATGTTCATTGTTATTAGAGAGCATGATACCTATTGTAGAAGTCTGTTTATGATAAACAAATCAACGATAAATTAATAGCTCGTTTACTTTCTGACCGTTCAGCGAAAGGGTGGGTCGGTGAACGCTCTCTGTTTGAAAAAAG
>NZ_JABKAV010000074.1 GCF_013377905.1 Hymenobacter terrestris | reverse complement strand
CCTCCGCCGTTCGCGCCATTACAACGGTAGTCGTTCAGCGAGAATCGTTCAACAGCGGGCGGGGACAAGCCCCGCCCCTACACCGACCTCCGCGAGGTGGGCTATTTACACTTCTCCTTGCGGCGCGTGTCGATGACGTGGGCGATGCGCCAGCCGTCGGCCAGCTTTACCAGTTGAAACGAGTTGTAGCCGCAGTGGCTGAAGGTGCTGCCCAGGTAGAACTCGTAGGGCGTCCAGACGCTGGCCAGGTTGGCGTCGATGAGCACTTTTTCGAACGTTATGCGCTCATCCCACACCTGCGGATGCGGCGTGCCCACGGCCTTCACAAACCCCGACGGGTTTTCAGGGCGTAGCTGGGTCTGGCCGTTTTTGGTGGTGAGGGTATGAAACACCGCCCCCGGGGCCAGCGTGGCGCGCACGGCGGTGCTGTCGCCACGGCGCATACCCTCGAAGAACCGGCGAACGGTTTGCTGCACGGCCTCCGTTTCGGTGTTTGGCTGGGTTTGGGCGAAGGCGGCCGGCGCGCTCAGTAGCAGCAGCGGCAACAGAAGCAGGGGTTTCATAGGCGGAGCAACGGCGCGGATAAGTGTCTCTGCAGCGAATGTAGTCTGATAAAATTAGGGCCTGTCACCATTGCCACCGCGGAGCCGGCTATTTTTGACTGACTGTCGCGGTTTCGGCAGCATATCCCGCCCTGCTCTCTATGACGTTCTCCCGCACCTTCGATTTGCTGGCCCACCTGGCCGAAACCACGCCGCAGGCCGACTGCCTGGTAGAAAAGCGCGACGGCCGCTGGCAGCCCCGTAGCGCCCAACAGGTGCAGCAAAGCGCCGACCAGCTCAGCCTGGGCCTGCGGGCGCTGGGCGTGGGGGCCGGCGACAAAGTGGCCATCATCTGCGCCAACCGGCCCGAGTGGGTAATTGCCGACATGGCCATTGCCCAGCTCGGGGCCGTGAGCGTGCCCATGTACCCCACCATCACCGTCGACGACTACCGCCATATTTTCCAGAATGCCGGCGTGCGCGTGGTGCTGGTGCAGGATGCGCCGCTGCTGGAAAAGGTGCGGGAGGCCGTGGCCGGGCTCGAAACCGGTCCCGAGCACATCTTCACCTTCGACCCTACGCCCGGCGCCCCCTCGTACGCCGACCTGCTGGCCCGCGGTGCCACCGCCGACCCGGTCGCGCTGGTGCCGCTGCGGGCCGCCGTGCAGCCCGATGATCTGCTGACGCTCATCTACACCTCGGGCACCACCGGCCGGCCCAAGGGTGTCATGCTCAGCCACCGCAACATCCTGTTCAACTGCGAGAATCTGCTGAGCTACCTGCCGCTGGCGCCGGGCTCCAAAACGCTCAGCTTTCTGCCCCTGAGCCATATTTTCGAGCGCACCGCCACTTTTCTATACCTGCAGCTGGGCTTTAGCATCTACTACGCCGAAAGCGTGGCCCTCATTGCCGACAACCTGCGCGAAGTGCAGCCCCACGCCTTCACCACCGTGCCGCGCCTGCTCGAAAAAATATTCGATAAGATTGTGGCTACCGGCCAGCAGCTGACGGGCACCAAGCGCAAGCTCTTCGACTGGGCCATGGAGTTGGGGCTGCGCTACGACACCCAGCAGGACCAGGGCTGGTGGTACAACGCCCAGCTGGCGCTGGCCAACAAGCTCGTGTTCAGTAAGTGGCGGGCGGCGCTGGGCGGCGAGGTGCGCTTTATTATCTGCGGCGGCGCGGCCCTGCAGCCGCGGCTGGCGCGGGTGTTCTGGTCGGCCGGCATCCGGGTGATGGAGGGCTACGGCATGACGGAAACCTCGCCCGTAATTGCCGCCAGCCGGCCCGAGCCCGAGAACAACCTGATTGGGGCCGTGGGGCCGGTGCTGCCCAACGTAGAGGTGAGAATTGCCACCGATGGCGAAATCCTGACCCGCTCGCCCTCCGTGATGCAGGGCTACTACAACCGGCCCGACCTCACGGCCGAGGTGCTCGACGCCGACGGCTGGCTGCACACCGGCGACATTGGCGAGCTGGTGCAGGGCAAGTTCCTCAAAATCACCGACCGCAAGAAGGAGATGTTCAAGAATGCCAACGGCAAGTACGTGGCCCCGCAGCCGCTGGAGTCGAAGCTGTCGGAGTCGCCGCTGGTGGAGCAGGTGATGGTAGTGGGCGAGGGCGAGCGGTTTACGGCCGCGCTGCTGGTGCCGGCATTTGCCGAGCTGCGCACCTGGGCCGCCGGCCAGGGCCTGCCCGCCGACCTTTCGGATGCGGCGCTGGTAGCCGACGAGCGGGTGCAACAGCGCTACAACCAGCTGCTGCAGGAGGCCAACGCCAACTTCGCCCAGTGGGAGCAAATCAAGAAAGTAGCCTTGGTAGAAGTGCTCTGGAGCATAGAATCGGGCGAACTAACGCCCACGCTCAAGCTGAAGCGCAAGATTATCCGCGAGAACAACGTGGCGCGCCTAGAACAGCTTTACCGCGGTTAGGGCCGTTTTTAAGTCGGCCGGCAAATCTTTTTCCGGTGCCCGATGTTATACTTTCGAAACCGTAACTACTTCATATCATGCGCAAAGACTTGTTCAACCTCGGTCCCGTGTTCGGGTATTTCTTCCGCAAAAACGATCCTAACCGGCCCACCAATTTCAACCTCCGGACTATGCACTTCATCAATAAGCTGAGCCTGGCCATGTTCCTGGTTGGCTTTCTGGTGTTGCTCTACCGCTGGTTTATTCGCTAAATCGGAACCGGCATATCGGCAGCCAAAGCCGCTGCCTGCCATATTGAAGCCGCCTGTTATGCTTTCTGCGTGACAGGCGGCTTACTTTTCCGTCCAGCCCATGCACATCGAAGAGTTCCGCGACTATTGCCTGCTGAAGGCTGGCGTTACCGAAGAAACCCCTTTTGGCCCCGATACGCTGGTGTTCAAGGTCGGTGGTAAGATTTTCGCCCTCACCGACCTCAATACCTTCGCCAGCATCAACCTGAAATGTGACCCTGAGCGGGCCGTGGAATTGCGCGAGCAGTACGAGTACGTGCGGTCCGGCTACCACATGAATAAGAAGCACTGGAACACGGTGCTTATCGGCACAGGAATTTTGGACGGGCTGTTGCGCGAGCTGATTGACCACTCGTACAACCTTGTGCGGGCCTCCTTGCCCCGGGCTGTGCGCGAGGGAATTACGGCGCAGGAACTGGAGCGGGCATAACCCCGGAGCGGCGCGGGCGTACATGCGGGGGCACCGTACTACTCCCAGCTTATGCGCCTCAGCAACTCCCACGACGACATTGCCGCCAACATCCGGACTTTTGAAAGCTACCTGCACGGAGACGACGCCGAAGCCCGGCAGCTGGCTATGCAGCTGCTGGAGCGCGGTAGCTACTTCGTGGTAGCCGAGCTGAATGGGGCCATGCGCTTCTATCCTAGCTCGTTCGTGGGCTTCCGCGACAACTCGGCGCCCAAGCACATTGGCCAGGCCGGCAGCGGGGTGCGGGCCACCACCCGAGCCCTCGAACAAGCGCTGCACGCGTTGCCTTTCGCCAGCGAAAAGCTCAATGGCCTGTACCAGGAATACGCCCGCTCGCTGGGCCTGACAAACCCCAAGGCAAAGCCGCCCTACGCCAAAGCCCGCCGGTTCTGGCTTACGCCCGGCAACTCGCTGCAGCTCGACCTAACCGAGTTTTCCAACGCTGCCAACGAGCACCCCGATTTCCCCGAAGGTAAAGCCGCTGCCCGCCTGCACCACCGCTTCGACCGGCGCCGCAAGCCCACCGAAGCCGCCCGCCACGACTATATCCAGGCCCACGGCCACCTGTTCTGCCAGGTGTGCGGCTTCGATTTCGAGAAGACCTACGGCCGCCCCGGCACCGACTTCATCGAGTTCCACCACACCGTTGCGCCTGCCGACCTCACCGAATCCTACCAGCCCAAAGCCTCCGAATACGCCGTGGTGTGCGCCAACTGCCACCGCATGCTGGAGCGCCACCGCCCCTGGTTGGCGCTGCCTGATGTAAAGCAGGTGTTGGGGTAGGCTATAGGGCTTAGTAAAAAAGAACGGTCATTCTGAGCGGAGCGAAGAATCTCGCGTGCCGAAGTAATTTCCTGCGACAGGATTACTTCGGCATGCGAGATTCTTCGCTCCGCTCAGAATGACCGTTCTTTTCTGGGTCCTAAGCCCTAAGCAATTACACCACGATATTCACCATCCGGCCGGGCACAACGATGACCTTTTTGGCGGGCTTGCCTTCGGCGAAGCGCTCCAGCACATCGGTGGCGCGCACGGCGGCTTCTATTTCGGCAGCGGTGGCGGTGGCCGGGAACTGCAGCTGCTCGCGCACCTTGCCGTTGATGGCTACTGGGTAGTTCACCACGTCCTCGACCAGGAATTCCTCGCGGAACTCGGGGTAGGGGGCCGTGCTGATGGAACCGGCCGCGTGGCCCAGCTCCGCCCACAACTCCTCGGCCAGATGCGGCGCATACGGGGAAAGCAGCACCACCAACGGCTCCAGAATGGCCCGCTTGTGGCAGTCCAGGGCCGTCAGCTCGTTCACCGTAATCATCAGGGCGCTGACGGTGGTATTGAATGAGAACCGCTCAATGTCTTCCTCCACCTTGCGGATGGCCTTGTGCAACGCCTTAAGCTCGGCGGGGGCGGCCGGTTCGTCGGTTACGGCGAAAGCGCCGTCCTGCGGGTGGTAGAGGCGCCAAAGTTTCTTCAGGAAGCCCGCCACGCCGCTCATGCCGTTGGTGTTCCAGGGCTTGAACTGCTCCAGCGGCCCCAGGAACATCTCGTACATCCGCAGCGCATCGGCCCCGTAGCGCTCAATCAGCGTGTCAGGGTTCACCACGTTGTACTTCGACTTCGACATCTTCTCGACTTCGGTACCACAGACGTAGGTGCCGTTTTCTTCGAGAATGAATTCGGCGTTGACATACTCCGGCCGCGAGTTGCGGAAGGCGTCGGTGTCGAGCGTATCGTTCTCTACAATGTTGACATCGACGTGTAGCGCGGTCGTCTGATGCTGGTCTTTCTGGCCCAGCGAAACGAACGTATTGGTGCCATTGACCCGGTACACGAAGTTCGAACGGCCCAGAATCATCCCCTGATTTATCAGTTTCTGGAAAGGCTCCGGTGCCGTCACCAGACCTAAATCCTTCAGGAATAGGTGCCAGAAGCGGGAGTAGAGCAGGTGGCCGGTGGCGTGCTCGGCTCCTCCTAGATAGAGGTCCACATTCTGCCAGTAGGCTTCGGCTTCCTCGCTTACGAACCGCTCGGCGTTGTGCGGGTCCATATAGCGCAGATAGTACCACGAGGAGCCGGCCCAGCCGGGCATGGTGCTCAGCTCGTAGGGGTACTTTCCTTTGTAGAGCCAGTCCTGGGCGCGGGCCAGGGGCGGCTCGCCGGTTTCGGTGGGCTTGTACTCGTCGATTTCGGGCAACACCAGCGGCAGGTCGGCTTCGGCCACGCCGTAGGCTACGCCATCCTTGTAGTAAATCGGGATGGGCTCGCCCCAGTAGCGCTGGCGGCCGAAAATAGCGTCGCGGATGCGGTAGGTGATTTTCGGCTCGCCCACGCGGTTGGCCCGCAGGCGCAGACGCAGCTGCTCGGTGGCCTCATCGTAGGTCAGGCCCGTGATGAAGCCCGAGTTGATGTAGCGGCCTTCCTTGGTGTGGTCGGCCTGCTGGTCGAGGTTTTGCTGGCCGTCCAGAATCTGGCGGATGGGCAGGTTGAAATGGGTGGCAAACAGCCAGTCGCGCTGGTCGCCGCTGGGCACGCCCATCACCGCGCCGGTGCCGTAGCCGGCCAGCACGTAGTCGGCTGTCCAGACGGGCACAAACTCCAGCGTGAACGGGTTCTGCACGTAGAAGCCGGTCGGCGCGCCGCTCACGGTTTTCACGTCGGTCTGCCGCTCGCGCTCCGAGCGGTTGGTAGCCGTCTTCACGTAGGCCTGCAGCTCCGATAGGGTTTGCGAGGCCTCGGGCGAGTAGTCGGCCTGGGCGGCGGCCCGCTCGCCCATGGCCAGCGTCAGGTCGAGCTCGGGGGCCAGTACCAGGAAAGTCGCGCCGAAAATCGTGTCCACGCGGGTCGTGAATACCTCGATTTCCTCAGGCTGGGGCTTCATGTCGCCGTCGGACGTGCGCAGGTACACCGGGAAGCGTACGCTGGCCCCGATGCTCTTGCCAATCCAGTTGCGCTGCATTTCCTTCACCGCGTCGGGCCAGTCGAGTTGGTCGAGGCCGCGCAGCAGGCGGTCGGCGTAGGCGGTGATGCGCAGGTTCCACTGGGGCATCAGGCGGCGCTCGACGGGGAAGCCGCCGCGCTCCGAGAGGCCATCTTTTACCTCATCATTGCTGAGCACCGTGCCCAAACCGGGGCACCAGTTTACGTAGGTATCCTGCTGATAGGCCAGCCGATAGGGGTGTACGGCCTGTAGACGCTGCTTTTCGGTAAAGCTCTGCCACTGCCCGGCTGTAAACTCGTGGCGCTCGGCCTCGTCGCCGGCCGCCCGGATATTGGCGCTACCGTTGCCGGCGAACTTATCGAGCAGCGTTTTGAGCGGCTCGGCGCGGTCGGTTTCCAGGTTGTACCAGCTGTTAAACAGCTTGAGGAAAATCCACTGCGTCCACTTATAGTAAGCGGGGTCGGAGGTGCGGATTTCGCGGCTCCAGTCGTAGCTGAACCCCAGGGCCGAGAGCTGGCGGATGTAGGTGCTGATGTTCTGCTCGGTGGTAATAGCAGGGTGCTGGCCGGTCTGGATGGCGTACTGCTCGGCGGGCAGGCCGAATGAGTCGAAGCCCATGGGATGCAGCACGTTGAAGCCGCGCAGCCGCTTGTAGCGGGCCACGATATCGGAGGCAATGTAGCCCAGTGGATGGCCTACGTGCAGCCCCGCCCCCGAGGGGTAGGGGAACATGTCGAGGGCGTAATATTTGGGCTTGTCGGCGGCGTTATCGGCTTTGAATGTCTGGTTGTCTTTCCAGAAGTCTTGCCATTTCTTCTCAATATCCTGGGGATGGTAGCCGGGCATGGGATTCTGCTGCGTGTGAAGCAGCGAAATTACGGGCAATTGCTGGAAATGGCTAATTCCGCCGCGAGGCTGCCCAGAAGGTCATAGAGAAGTGAAGCATCGCGCTTCTATATTGTTACTCCCACCATTCTGCGGTGTGCCCTCTGCTTAGTCTGATACCTTTAGATTGACAGTAGGTCCATGCCGTGGCATTGGCTAGTTATATTGGGGCAACAACCAGCAACTGTACCCGCCGTTGCCCCAATTCAATAATGATAAGCAATCGAGTGCCTATGATCATATAGCCAATTAAGGATGCCTCATTGAGGCCTCAGATGCGAACATAATTGTCTTGTAATGATAATACGCTACACTTTCAGCTATTATGCCCGATAAACAAAGCCGTGAGCTCTATCTTCTAGAAAGATTCCTCCCACAGTTGCTAGAAGGAAAGCCTTACAGACTGATACAGCCAGCTCCCCCTTTGCCTGATGTAATAGTTCAGTTAGGTGAAAAGTCAATAGGGATTGAAATAACCTTGTTAATTCCTGACGAGCAGGTCAGGCAACGAGAGGCAACACAGGAAGCAATATTAGACGAAGCACAGAAGATATTTGAAGCACGGCACCAGTTGCCACTACAAATCACTGTGGATTTTGTCGAAACAGCTGACTGGTTGAAACTGAACCGCCGACACGTTGCAGATTTTTTAGCGAAAACGATTGAACAAAGTGTGTTAGCTGCCAAAGGTATTCCACAAAATCAGCTGCAATTCGATCTACGAGTGGATCAGTCAGGACACCCCCATATTCAAAGCATTGGTATCTTCTATTTGGATCGGCTGACCCAATCTTGTTGGTCCCCAATAACATCCTTTTGGGTGCCTAATGTTCCTGCACAAGTAGTGCAGAAAATCATTCACCGGAAGAGCCGGAATATTGGGGGCTATATGACTGGTTGCGATGATGTATGGCTGCTAATGCTTGAAACAGGAAGCCCATCATCCTATTTTGATGGTTTTGAAAAGCTAGAGGCAGTGAGTTTTACTAGCGCATTTGCAAGAACTATGATTGGTCGAATATCAAAGGGGGAGTTGATTATGTTGCATACTGAGCCAATTACATAACTGCGCGCTCTTCTCAAGGTGCCTCTTGAACGCCTCCCGGACCACTACCGTCCCACACACCCTCGGTGCTCAGCACCCGAAACCGGGCGAACATTTCTTCCGAATACCAGTCCTCCTGCCGCGTGAGGCGGATAACTTCCTTGTGTTTCTCGCTGCGGTAGGCGTAGTCCTGCATGGCGCGGGCCGAGTCCCAGAGGCTGACGGTGGCTTGACGCACGATGGGCAGCTCGCCCAGCCCGATGGCGGCCCGCACGCCCGGCGCATCGGCAATGGTGGCGCTTACCGGGGCCACGTAGCGCCAGAAGCGGGGCGTTTTCAGCAGCCGGATGGAAGCCCGCGTGAGCACCAGCACTGGCGCGTCGGCATCGGCCGTTTCGGTGGCGTAGTCAAATGGGTTCACTCCATCCCAGAGCCCGTGCGACTTAATGGGGGCCAGCCGGGCCGTCCAGATGTCGGTGGTGCGCTGGCGGAACTGCTGCCAGAGCGGGTGGCGGCCGAAGAACTCCTCGGCCGCGGCTTCTGATTCCCAGACAGCCATAAAGCCGTAGCGGTGCAGGTTGGGCAGGGCTCCGAAGCCATTGGTAGCGCCGCTGCCCAGCAGTTTGGCAAACCGTAGGCCCGCTACCCGCCGCAAGGGCTGCTGGGCCGTGCCCATCTGGGCAAACCCCCAGCGCCGCTGGTCGGGGAGGAGCGTGATGATGGAAAGAGTGGTGAGCAAGGTTGAAAAGCTTGTAGAACGGCTCCGCGTCCTTTGCGGGAAAGGCTAATCGGACAACAAAAAAGGGCCGGAATTGCTTCCGGCCCTTTTGCAATCAGCCAAATATAGGCTACTTGACATTCACTTTGGCGTGTTCGTTCACGTCGTCGGAGTCGCTTTTCTCACCCGTGGCTACGGCCCGTACGTAGGCGTAGGCGCGGCTGAGCAGGCCACTGGGCGAATCCCAGTACTCGCCCTTCTCAATCTCTACCTTCAGAATCATGATGTTGGGGTCTTCCTTGCCATCGGGGAACCAGGCCTTCATGTCCTCGCTCCACAGCTCATTGATTTTGGCCTGGTCGCGGTAGGCATTGCAGCGGCCCGAAACCGACACGTACACGTTGTCGTCGGGGTTGCCGTAGCTCAGGCCCACATGGCTGTCCTTTTTTACCTCGTATACCTTGGCCGAGTCCTTGTCGGTCAAGAAGAGCAGGGAGTTGTCGGCCTCGGGCTTCTGGGTAGCCATTGGGCGGCTACGCAACGACTTGTCCTCATCGGAGGTGGTCGTCATCATGCAGATATTGATATCCTTGATTTTTTCGAGCAGGGTCTTGATGTCGTTCGTTACGGGCGTTTTGTTAGCCATGATAATGCGGGTTTGGGTTGGATTAAATGATAGGAGCAAAGCACCCCGGCCAGGGCCGGAGGTGCGCAAGTAAATACGGCCCGCCTACGGTTGGGGTTGGCTCTGCAAGCCGCATTGCCCGTATTATACCAACCTTACCTGCACTCCATGAATTTTCTGGCCCACCTGCTGCTTTCCGGCTCGCCCACTACCACCCCGCAGTACGATGACATAGTAGTGGGCAACTTTGCGGCCGAAGCCGTGCGGGGCCGGGCCGGGCTGCTGGCCTACCCCGAGGCCGTGCAACGCGGCATCCGCCTGCACCGCTTCATCGACTCGTTTACTGATACCCACCCCGTAGTGCGCCGCACTACGGCCCGCCTGCGCGAAGCCGGCCTGGGCAAGTGGGCCGGAGTAGTGGCCGATATGGGCTACGACCACCTGCTGGCCCGCGACTTTGCCCGCCACCACCCCACTGAGCCGCTCCCCGATTTCGCCCAGCGCCAGTACGCGCTGCTGCACGCGCGCCGCCACGAAATACCCGAGCGCCTCCAGCCTTTGCTGCACCACATGCGCCACGGCGACTGGCTGACTGGCTACGCCCACCCCGCCGGCTTAGCGCAGGCGTTGCAGGGCCTCAGTCGCCGCGTACCGGCCGGCGCCATTATGGCCACCGGGGCGGCGGCTTTTCTAGCCGAGTTGCCCGCGTACGAGGCCGATTTTGTGGAATTCTGGCCGGAGCTGAGGGCGGGAGTAGAGGGGAATACTGCGTTTTAGCAGGGGTGGGGTAGTGAGGGGTATTCGCTGTTAACGGGCCTGCTTTTAAAAGATGATCGTAGAATATCATTGCCCTGCGGCCTGTGTTGCGCACTACATCGGCAGCTTTTCGCGCAGGGCGCTGTAGGTCCAGGTGCCGGCCAGGGCTGCCAGAATCATGACGGCGGCGGCGGCTACACCGCTGCCCAGCTGGGCAAACAGCGGACCGGGGCAGGCGCCGGTAAGGGCCCAGCCCAGCCCGAAGATGAAGCCGCCAATCCAGGTGCCGTGGTTGTATTGCTTGTCGGCCAGCTTAATTTCTTCGCCGTTGATGGTTTTGAGGTGGTTGCGCTTGATGAGTTGGATGGAAATGATGCCCACCACAATGGCCGAACCGATAACGCCGTACATGTGGAATGCTTGGAAGCGGAACATTTCCTGAATCCGGAACCAGCTGATGACTTCGCTTTTGGTGAGGATAATGCCGAACAGCACGCCCAGCACCAGGTATTTGATATTTTTCATCGTTAAAAAAGCAAGGGGTAAAGCACCCAGGTTAGCAGCAGTCCACCGGCAAAGAAGCCGATAACGGCTACCAGCGACACCCACTGCAGGTTGGAAAGGCCCGAAATGGCGTGGCCCGAGGTGCAGCCGCCGGCGTAGCGCGTACCGAAGCCCACCAGAAAGCCGCCCAGCACCATGAATACCCAGCCCTTCCAGTTGGCCAGGTTTTCCAGGGCAAACAACTCTTTGGGCAGCAGGCCCGAAAAGTCAGTCAGCCCCATTTGCGTCTTCAGGTCGCGCACAGTTTCGGCCGAAATGGCAACGGTGTCGGGGTGGCCCATCAACTGGTAGCCAACAAAGCCGCCGATGCCAATGCCGAGCACGAAAAACAGGTTCCAGATTTCGGCCCGCCAGTTGTAGGTGAGGAAGGGGATGCCGGCCGGCACACAGGCCGCGCACATGTGGCGCAGCGAGGAGCTGATACCCAGTGCTTTGTTTCCGATGAGCAGCAGCGCCGGTACCGTGAGACCGATAAGGGGGCCGGCTACGTACCAGGGCCAGGGCTGGCGAAGTAATTCAAGCATGAAAAGAGAAGTGAGCAGAAAAATCAGCAGAAAACGAAACTAGCGCACTAGCTTTTCGGGCCAGTCCATCACGCCCCCCAGCAGGTTGGCTACGTGCCCGAAGCCGGCCTTGCTGAGCTGGCTGGCAGCCGTGGCCGAGCGGGCCCCGCTGCGGCAGTACACCAGCGTGGGTTGGGTGTTGTCGAGGGCGGCTATGCGCGAACCGAAGTCGGGTGAGGTAACGTCGATGTTCACGGCCCCGGGCAGGTGGCCGCCGGCAAACTCGTCGGGGCGGCGCACATCCAGCAGCACCGCACCGGGCTGGCGCAGGGCTGCCGAAAATTCGGCGGGCGTCAGGTTCTGGTAAGCAGGGGCGGCAGGTTTCAGGAAATCAAACATGATGAAAAGAGAGAAAAAATAGTGCGGAATAAAACCTCAAAAGCAGCGGAGCGACCCATGAGCGTTACTTAGTGCCGGGCCGCCGCAGGCTGAAACGACTTCACGGCTTCGCCTAAATCGAACACGGTGGTGCCGGGCAGGGCCGGGGCCACAATGCTGCTGCCTACGGCCGAGCGGTAACCGCCGGCGCAATGCGCCACCACAGGCTTGCCGGCCGGAATTTCGGCGGCCCGCTCGCGCAGCTCGGGCAGCGGAATGTTGAGGGCGTTATCGAACAGCGGCTCGGCTTTGGCTTCCGAAGCGTTGCGGATATCGACAACGGTGTAGTGCTCCGGATGCTGGCGGAATCGTTCCACATCCAGCTGGGGCAGGGTTTCCTTGGTGGAAGGCGTACCTACCAGTGCACCCTTAATCAGCGGCTCGTAGCCGATTTTGGCCGTTTTGCGGATCAGGTCTTCGAGCGTCGCCTCGTCGGCGGCCAGCAGGTAGAAGTTTTCCTCGGGGCCGATGATGGAGCCCAGCCAGGTTTCGAACTTGCCGCCCTGCTGAATGTTGATGGCTCCGGCCAGGTGGCCCTTTTTGAACTCGGCCTCGGGACGCGTGTCTACTACCGGCACGCCGGGCTTTGGGGTAGTACCGGCGGCCAGGCGGGGCACTTTGGCGATGCTTGGGGCAAAGTCGGGGGCGCCGGCCTTGTTCAGGTCCACATCGTAGCCGAAGTACCTGGGAATGAACGGCTGGTCGGCCAGCAGCTCCTTTACGAAGTCTTCCTCCGACTGCGGGCGCAGGGCGTAGTTTTCGGCCTTTTCGAGACCAATGGTGCTGCTGCTGGCGCCGCTGCCGGCCTTGCTGCACAAACTGCCCGCGCCGTGGGCCGGATACACCAGCACGTCATCGGCCAGCTTCATGAGCTTTTCGCGGGTGCTGTGGTACATCTGCCGGGCCAGCTCCTCGCGCTTGGCCGTCTGGTGGCCGGCTTTCTCGCGTAGGTCGGGGCGGCCCACGTCGCCGATGAGCAGCGTGTCGCCCGTGAATACGGCTACGTCCCGGCCTTCGCGGCTGAGCACGGTGCTCACCGAGTCGGGCGAGTGGCCCGGCGTGTTCAGGGCCCGGAACCTGAGCTTGCCCATTGTGAACGACTGGCCCTCATCGAAGGCCTCATGGTTGTACTCGGCCCCCAGCAGCTTGCTGACGCGGATAACGGCGCCGGTTTTCTGCGCAATTTCCAGGTGGGAGCTAACGAAGTCGGCGTGCGGATGAGTCTCGAGCACGCACACGATTTTGGCGTCGTGCTGGCTGGCGAAATCGTAGTATGGCTGCGGGTCGCGGGCGGGGTCAACCAGCACAATTTCGCGGGCGCACTCACTCAGAATAGCATAGGAGAAATGGGCGAGGCCCTTGTCTTCAAACTGTTCGATTTGCATGGGTGAAAACGGAAAAGAAAGAGAGAAACGGGTGTCCCGGCCGCATACTCCGATGCAGGTTCCGGTGGGTTGGTTACCGAAATACCAGCTCGCGCAGCAGGATAAAGGCGCCCATAAACAGGGTAAACCAGCCGAAAGCCGGCTTGAGCCGAGCGCCCGAAATGAAGCGGGCCAAATAGGTGCCCAGCACGATGCCGCCTAGGGCAAAGGCCAGGAAACCACCCAGAAACGGCCAGTCGATGGGCGTGCCCGCGCTCAGGTCGCCGGTAAAACCAATCAGCGAGTTGGTGGCAATAATGAGCAGCGAGGTGCCCACGGCCAGCTTCATGGGCAGCCGGGCAAACAGCACCAGGGCCGGAATGATCAGAAAGCCCCCGCCGGCCCCCACAAACCCGGTCAGCAGGCCCACCACGGCTCCCACCGTCAGAATCAGCGGGTAGTTGATGCGGTGCTTGTGCTGCTCATCGTCGTGGAGGATTTCCTCGGCCTGCCGGCTGCGGATCATGGACGTGGCGGCTACCACCATCAGCACGGCAAAGGCCACAAGCACCAGTAAATCCTTGGTGATAACCAGGCTCCCCACCGTAAACAGCTCGGCCGGAATTGCGGGCATAAGCAGCTTGCGCGTCGCGAATACGGCCACCAGCGAAGTAGCCAGAAATACCAGGGCCGTAGGCACTGATACCAGCCCCTTGCGAAAGTAGCCGGCCGCTCCAACCACCGAGGTAGCGCCTACCACAAACAGCGAGTAGGCCGTGCTCAGCACCGGGCTCACACCCATCAGATACACCAGCACCGGCACCGTAAGAATGGAGCCGCCCCCGCCCATAATGCCCAGCGACAGACCAATAAAGATGGCGGCAAAGTAGCCGAGAAGGTGTAGCATGATTAAAAGAGGGGAGCTGTGCCAGAGTACGCGTGAACGTATGTAATTATGAAGAGGTGTTCATGTATAAGGCCGAAAAAAACCGCGCTTTTCCTACAGGAAAGTGCAGCTGGCCAGACACTGAATTACATCGACCACCTCGCGCATTTTCAGCGAGTAGAAGATGCTTTTGCCCTCGCGGGTGCTGCTCAGGATGCCCTTGAGCTTCATGCCTGTCAGGTGGTGGGAAAGCAGGCTCTGCTCTACGTGCAGCTTCTCGCTGATGTCCGTCACCGACAGGCCTTCCTGCTGGGCCAGCAGCTGCACAATGGCAATGCGGGTAGGGTGGGCCGTGGTTTTGAGGATAAAGGCCACCTTTTCCATCTTCTCAACGGACATGTTTAACTCAGCGGAAGTGGGGGTCAGATTCATAGTATAGACAAATGTATGTTCATTTGTTCATTTATGCAAAAGCCCGCTCTCTTTTCGTTCCCTGCCAGCGCTTGTTTTTGTGCCGGCCTGCCCGAAAAATCTCCGGTAGCAGGGGCAATGCGGGCCGTCCCAGGTAAGTCGCACGGCTAAACCCCGGCGGTAGCTGATACATGAATATTTTCGCATCTTTTCGCTGCTTGAATCTGCTGGCTGAATATGAATCGTAAAAATCTGTTGCAATGGCTGCCCCTGGCCGTTTTTGCCCTTGTCATGTTCACGCCTCTGCGCACAACAGTACTGGCGGGGTTGCAGCGCGGCCTGCTGGCTACGGGCCTGTGGAATGCCGATGCGCCAACGGTTGGCGCGGCTCCCGCTGCCAATACGCTGGTTGTGCCAACAAGCGTAGCCACTTACCCCCACCAACTTCACCTGACAGCTCTCGACGGCAAACCGGTGAATCTGAGTGATCTGAAGGGCAAAGCCGTATTCGTGAACATGTGGGCCAGCTGGTGCCCGCCCTGCGTGGCCGAGATGCCGGGCATTCAGGCGCTCCACGAAAAACTGGATCCTGAAAAGGTGGCCTTTGTAATGATTTCGCTGGATAAGAATCCGGCCAAGGCCCGGGCCATGCTTAAGCGACAGGGCTACACGTTCCCGGTGTATTTTCCCACGGGCCCGCTAGCCCCACCGTTCGACTCCAACTCCATCCCCTCCACGGTAATCCTGGGGCCCAACGGCGAGGTAGCTGCCCGCCACGAGGGCATGGCCGACTACGACACGCCTGAGTTTAAGGCCGCCCTGGAGCAGCTGGCTCATTAGACTCGCTTCATTTAGATTCCTACCGAAGGCGCCGGCCGTAATGGCTGGCGCTTTCCGTT
>NZ_JABKAV010000073.1 GCF_013377905.1 Hymenobacter terrestris | reverse complement strand
ATCGGGGTGCATTCGGGCTAGCTTAATCATCGCAGTGTTTTCCGCCAAGGTAGTACGCTCCTTTCACCAAACGAAGCGCGTTTACCATCGGACCGTTTTCGTGAACGATAAATATGAATTAACAGCCCTTGCCGAATCATCATAAGCTGTCCCCACAGTGGTGGCTTGGCCGCGCTGTCGCTTCAGCAGGTGCTGCCCTCTTCCTTGCACCTTTTCGCGCCGTTCTTGCGTTATCTTCGTTCCAGTAACTTTACCGCAATGACTTCCCCAATCGCTCAACCCAGCACCGTGTTGTCAACCGAAACCGCGTTGACACGACGGCTGCTCGCGCAGGACCGTTCCGCGATGGAAGAGTTCTACAAACGGTACGCCGCGGCCCTGTACGGGGTCATCTTTCGCATCGTGAAGCGGGAAGAAGTGGCGGAAGACGTGCTTCAGGAGGCCATGGTTACCATCTGGCATTCCTTTGGAACCCAGGATGCCGTTCGCGGCCGGCTGTTTCCGTGGGCGATGAACCTATGCCGAAACTTGGCGGTTCGCGCCCTTCGTGCGCAATCGCGCCCCGCCAGCGCCGTGAACGTGCACCCGCCGGGCTCCCTCACCAAGGCCCAGGGCGCCCGGCTCGTGTTGCAAGACCACGCCCGCAGCTACGTGCAGCCGCTCGCGCAGCAGTTGGACAACTTGGCAAACTTAGCAGAACGCGTGAGCCAGCCCGCATTCCAGGACGGCTTTCAGGCCAGTGTGTCGGCCCGGGCGGAGGCCGCGAAGTCGTTTCTCGCTCACCGCGATGCGCCCGGGCGGTTGACAGCACCAACGAAATAGCCGCCGGTGCGCGCAGACGTTCCAACGGTGTACGTGTTAGCCGGGCCCAACGGCGCCGGCAAAACGTCCCTGTATTGGTACGAAGCGTCGGGGGTGCCCCGCCTGAACGGCGACGCCTTGTATCAGCAAGGATACGACCAGCACGCCATCGAAGCCGCCTTGCGGCAGCAGCAAGAAACGTTGGTGGCGGAGCGGTCGTCGTTTGTGATCGAAACCAACGCCGCCAATGAACGGGACTACGCCTTGTTCGCGGCCCTGCGCAGCGCCGGGTACCGGCTCGAACTGCGCTATATCGGCCTAGAATCGGTCAATTTGTGCTACGACCGGGTCGCCCAACGCGTGCTAGAGGGCGGCCATGACGTGCCGTCGGCCCTGGTGCAGCACCGCTACGATAGCAGCCTTTCCCTGCTCAAGCGCCTGTACAGCGCCTTTGACCGGCTGCAACTGTACGACAACTCCAGCACGGCGTTTCGCCTCATCGCGGACTTTGCACCTGACGAGTTGCCCGTGGCGGTGGGCACGCCCCCGGGCTGGGCCGCGCTCGTGCTGGCGCACATCACCCGCCGCGTGACGCTTTACCAGCGCCTTGGCAAGTGAGCAACGCCTCATCACTGGTCTCGAAGCCGCAGCGCTGCTGGTAAAGAAGGATATCGGTTATGGAGCATCCTAACGCAAATGATAGATTCGGGTAGCGTTATTTCAAGCACACGTTTAGCTTCGGACCGTTTGGCTGAACTCTCCTTGTATCTGCTTACGCCAGTGAAGGCGGGTGGATTCCTCGTAACCTTTGTTTATGACCACACCGGAACGATTGGCGGGCTGTATCCTGGCCGGCGCCATTGGAGATGCCTGGGGCAGTGGCTCGGAAAACCTGCCTAATGGCCCAGACAGGACCACCTTTTACCTGCAGCCTCCGCCCAGACGGGAACCCGTTTGGCAGCTTACAGATGACACCCAGCTAACCGTCGTGACGCTGGCTGCCCTGTGCCAAGGGCCGCTTCTAGCGCCGGCCACACTCGCCACCCACTTGGTAGCCGCCTTCGCACAAGGCCGGTTGACGGGGCTGGGGGCGAGCACCTTAAAAGCCTTGCGGGAGTTACAGGCGGGCGGGCACTGGAGCCAAGTGGGGCGTGAAGGGGAGTACGCGGCAGGGAACGGAGCCGCGATGCGCATCGCGCCGTTTGCCTTCTGGCCGCAGTACACCCGCGCCGAGCTCCACGACTTCTGCCGCATCACCCACCGCCAGGTGGACGCATACGTGGGCGCCTTGGCCGTAGTGCTGGCCATTCGGGCGGTCCTCTCCGGGCAATGGACGGGCGCGGAACCCTTGCTCGACCTGCTCATGCCGCAACTGCCGGACACGCGGCTACGAGACCGGCTCTTGGAAATACAAGCCTTGCCAGCGCACACTTCCATCGCCGACGTGGCCCGGCTGGGGACGAGCGGGTACGTGGTGGATTCGGTGCCATTTGCCTTGTTCTGCGCGGCGCAGGTGCCGCATTTAGGGCTCACAGAGACGCTCGCAGCCATCATTGCAGCGGGTGGCGACACCGATACCAACGCATCGCTGGCGGGCCAAATAGCCGGAACCTTGCTCGGCCCGCACAACCTTCCCCCGGAGCTGCTCCGAAAGCTTGCCCGAGTAGAAGGCTACGCGTCGTTAATTCAAGTACTCCAGGTTGCCCAGCAGAATGTTGTATAATACCCTCCTAATTATAAATGGAGCGCGTTTAGCTCTGGACCGTTTTAGTAGAACACTAAATTGTCTTCCAGTACCTCTCCAGTGGCCTCCATGAGGGCAACGTACTGCCCAAAGTACTTGTCCTGGACGTAAAGCCATAAATGAACCTCCAGCTGATACGTTCCCACGGTGGCGGGGGAAAACACAACTTTTACTTCCCCGTGCCGAACGACAATCTCCGCCAAGGGAACCGGGACTTCCGTTTGTAAATGGGCGTTTTCGGGGTTATGGAGACAAACTGTGTATTCTGCCTGGGCCTTGCGATAAAACGGGTCTAGCTCATACGGCTGTACTTGGATAACCATGGGGATGACTCAACAAAAGAGGAGCCCAATAGTAAGCTCCTTTTTTCAAAACAGAGAGCATTTAGCTTCGGACCGTTTGAATGACCGCCTTGAAATTATTGGCTCGTAGGTGCGTGCCTTTGTGTTCGGCTCATTGCCGCGCCTGCTGGGCCGCCGCTCGTAATGTTCGGCGCGCCACGTTGATGGAGGGCGGTTCCAAGGAGCCGTTGAGCACGCTCCCCGAGTTGTTTACGAGACGTGCAAACAAGCCGGGTAAACTGCCCAAAAACAGAAAACTTCGGTCGAGGAGGTGTAGCCGCATCATGACGAAGTAGGCAGGTTCCAAGCGCCGGTATTCCTGTACTGGAAAGAGCTGCGCGGCGCCATAATTGCGGATGCGGATGAACTCCGCGTTGTACGCCACATGCCGGATAGGCAGCGCGGTCGTGCCCGTAAACAGGAGGAGCAATGCTCCCAGAGCTCCCAGCAGTACCCCATGCAATTCCCACGGCCATTGATGGGCGGCAATGACGCTAGCATAGACTCCCAACACCAGGAGCCCGCCGAAAGGAACAATCAATTTGTAAAACAGCGTCACGCTGCTCGAGAGGCGAATAAAGGGCATGCAGAAGGCTAAAGAAGGCACCGAAAGGACATAATTACGCTCCTTATTCTGAATTGCCCTGTTTACCTTACGACCGTTTTCGTGAACTAGTGGAGTCGTCTCGTCTCTCCAGTTTATCAGAACTTCACATCAAACGTTCCGTTTTTGATCCGCACGGTCTGCCCCGTCGTCATTTCCCGAGCGGTATACTCGAAGGTCCCTCCCGCTATTCGAGCCACTGTATCCAGACGAGTGAATGTCACCGTTCCCGTGTTGGAGCCATCCGTATAATAACGAGTGGGTGCTGGTGGGTTGTAGGGGTCGTCCCCAGACTGTGGTCCCCGGTACTGCGTGTAGCCAGCATAACTATCCGGGTTGGGCGCATAGGGAATAGGCCCCCTGACGTAGCCCACGGGATAGGTGCCGGAACCTTGCGTCGCTGCCAGGTAAATTTCCAGCACATTCAGCGCATCTTGTGCTTGTAACACAAACCCGCCTTGCGTACCGGTGCGATACGCCCGCAGCGGCTGCCGGCTCGTCAGTAGAATAGGGTCCAGATGAGGCGTAAATGCCTTGCCAGCAATCTGACAGGAGAAGGTGTTCTTTCCGGAAGGTAGTGGGACCGTTTCCTTTTTCTTACAGGAAGCGGTTGCGAGCACCACCGCAACAATGACAATAAGCGGTTTCATAGCGGAAAGTTGATAAAATGCCGTGATAATAGGTAGGAAAGGGTTCGCGAACATAGTGGCGGCAAAATACCATTTTAGCTATTATCAGGCTTTTAACTAAGCCTACTTCTGCACGACCAGAGCGATGCTTCAACTGAATTGCTGCATTTTGCTTCCGACCGTTTCGCTGAACGTCAAATTACAATTAAGAGTAACGTGTATTTTCCTCCATTAAATGTAAGATTCGTTGCACCGCATATCTCTCCAAGGCGTTAGTAAGATGGAATGGGAACAACTAAAACAAACCGTATATCGCCGCGACGGGGGATTGCGCGACATCTATGTCCGCGATGCAAGCCGGGCCGACTGGGCCGCGTGGATTGCCTTGGTTAACCGGGACTACCCGGTGCAGTGGACGGTGGAAGAGTACAACGATCAGGCGCCCGCTTGCGCAATTGACGCGAACTTTATCGCCCATTGGTGGGATGATGAAGAGCGTACATCCACGTCCGCAACGATCTTCCTGGCCCATATTCATGTGCAGTGTTATTTTTTCGGAGATTTCGAACTGGAGAACGACATTTGCCCGAGCGAAATACAATGCTTGGCAGACCACGAAAGGCTTATGCAGTACCTGGTTGCGGTTTCCCTAACACTCGGTAAAGAAGTGGTGATGACGGAGGAGGCCATTCATGACGCCCAGGTCTTTGTACGCGTGAATGGCAGAAGCATTCATTACGAGGACATAGTCCAAGGCGCAGGGAGAATCCACTAAGTCGTAGGTTGAATCTTCGTTTTGGCAAATCCGACCGTTTTGTTAGACTCCTGAAACCGGTTGATGACGACTGTAGTACACCGTCCCATACGCCTATCTTCGCCCTACCATGGTTCCTGATCCGCCCGGAACGCCGCGAGGCTCCCTGCCCACGCTTCCTTTTTTTTCCGTGTCCTACCAGGACCGCCCGCCCCTGCTCCGCGCGAGCGCCACCCGGGCCCTGACGTTTGCGGAGGTGATGGAAACCCTCGAAGTGCTGCTGGTCCACGCCGCCCACCACCGCTGCCCGTACTGGGTGGTTGACCGCCGCAGCGGGCCCAACGAAGAGCCCGCCGAATTACACAGCTGGATGCAGGAAGACTACTTTCCCCGGGTGCGGGCCGTGCTCGGGCAACCCCCGCAGGTGGCCTTTGTGGTGACGCCCGCCGAATTGGCCCGGTTGCAAGAGCACCGGGCCACCGCTCTGCAGGACTGGCACACGCCCGTCGTGCACTTCGGCTGGTTTACCCAGCTCCCCGCAGCCGTGGCGTGGCTGCAGGTCCAGCGCATGCCGAGGCCACCGAATGGCTCCTTCAACTGAACGGCGCGCGTTCACCTTCGGACCGTTTGAATGAACACTTGCCTATAGTAAGTCATTCAGCCTTTTACTTCGGCCTGCTGTCTTCACCGCCTACCCTCCGCCCCCAATGTCCGCCGCCAAAAAGCTGCCCGCCACTTTTGAAGATTGCCGCGTTGTGACGACGGAAGAGGCCCTCGCGTACCTAACGCAACAGGGCGTTCGCTTGGACGAGGCCGAAGGGGTGACCATCCCTAGCAAGTTCGCCCAGGGGTACGCGCTGGATACCGGGGAAGTAGTAGTCGTCGAGAACGGGTGGCGCGCCGACTCCCCGGCCTTGATTTTCGCCACCGGGACGGGCTTTGCCGCCTGCTGCCGCACGGACCACTTTCCCTTGCCCCCGGCTTCCGTGACGTGGCCCGAAGCCCACGCCCGGGACGTGCGGCGGTTCCTAACCCAGCCGGCCGTGTACGCGGACCCGTTGCAAAACGTCTTGGGGGTAGAGGCCCCTTTTCGCACGCTGGCTGCTTGCGAAGCCGCTTTTGCGCGGGTACGCCCCTATATCCGCCGCACGTCCGTGCCCTGGAAAACGCGCGAACCCGTGGCCTATGCCTTTGGCTTGGCTGCGGCCCAATTTTGCGTGGCCCACTGGAGCCTGTCCTGCACGATGCGCAAATGGTACGACCTCTACAATCCTTACTACCGGCCGTACTTGAAGTTTGCCCCGGCGGGCAGGCACGCGGGTGTTAGCGATGTCTTCAGCACCGTGATTCACCTCTGCAAGCCCACTTTCAAGCCGGATTTTCCCACGTTCATGTATTGGCTGACGGGTATTTCTCCCGTCGAACAGGCCGCCGGTATGCCCACAGGTGAATAATACCCTCCTTTTCGTGAACTACTAACGTCTGGCCAGCGCCAGGTGTCAGCAGGCCACTGTAGTACGGGGCGAGTTTACGAAACTCGTCTACGATTCAAAGTTTACGAAACGCGCCGAAGGGATGAGTTTCGTAAACTCCCCATCAGGGCACCCGAGCGGCAACGCGGGGAGCCAGCCGCTAGGCTCAGGACCAAGCGGTGGCACGTTTCTACGGACTAGTGCAGGCATTTAGCTTGCCGCTGGAGTAGGAATCCGCAGCAGGTAGTCCAGCGGCGCGGGTGCCAAGCGGGATGGTAACACCGCTAAAGCAAGGGGGAAAGGAGAAGTAGGCTGCGCTTGGCGAACCGGTCCCAATACTTTAGAAAAAACTACCGATTCGGGCCTTGAAATAGTGGAGCGCGACGTCCTCAACCGGAATCAATGCCTTTCGATTGTTGACATCTGTGGCGTAAATGACAAAGGAGCCCGTGAGTGCTTGGTGCTGGTGGCCAAGCACGATAAGCGGCCGGGTCGTGCATTGGGCGCGGTGGCGGCCCGGCGAATAGGAGCGTTCGCTCAGCTCCCCGTTGACAATGGGCAGAATGCCAGAAGCGAGAAGTTGTTTGTCTGCGTTTTGTATGCGGTAACCGATGGAATCCAGCCGCTGGTATTCAATGTTTTTGGTGTGAAAATCAATGTCCAGCAAGTAGTTTTTAGCCGTGCTTATTTCCCATAAAACAAGGGGCAACGGCAGCCAAATGACTGGTTTTTCCAGGTTTATCTCAATGAACGGCGCGGTTGGTTCCGTTTTGGAAGACAGTTGCCTGTATTGCCACGACTTGCGCTGACGAACGGCGATGCACCCGTTCAAGGAATAGCCGCAGACAAGCAGCAGCAGAGGGTACAAGATTCTTTTTGTCATTGCTTTACGGCAGAAGCAAACGCAAGGGCAGAGGCTATCTCTTCAGCATAGTGAGTATGCCCAGCAAAGTACCACAATTCGAGGGCAGGGGCAGTGGGGAGAAGAACCGCACTTATTCCGAGGTCGGGATTATAACTAACATTACGTTAAGGGACAAATACGAGAAGCTACTTACTTATTAGATTGAAGTTGTGAGTAGTCTCCTACCGCAAAAGTTATAATGGCAGCGACTGAACAGTTTACTTTGCTTCATGCAGCATTTCGTAACCATGTGCCGTTACCAGTAAAGGAATAGTACCCCAAGCGAGTCCTTTGACTGTAGTACTCCCCAAAGTTTGGACAGTTTGTGGTGGCTATCTTAGTCAACGCCATGAACCCAAAACGTACCCGTCGCCGCTTCACTGCCGAGTTTAAGGCAGAAGTGGCCCTAGCCGCGCTGACGGAGCGGCAGCCGCTGGCCGAACTGGCTGCCCGCTACCAGTTGTCGGTGCCTCAGATTAGTCGCTGGAAGCTGCACTTGCGCCAGCAGGCGGCGCAGGTGTTCACCGACGCGGTGGCCAGCACGCCGGCCCCGCCCGACGTCGAGCCCTTGTATGCCGCCATCGGACGGCTGGAGATGGAAAACCAGCTACTAAAAAAAACACTGCCCACATGGTAGTGGCCCAACAACGTGCCCTGGTGCAGGCCAGTGACGAGGGCACGGTGCAGGCCCGCTGCCAGGCCCTGGGCCTGGCCCGCAGCAGCTATTACTACCAGCCCCGGGGCGAAACGGCCCTGAACCTGACGCTCATGCGCCTGCTCGACGAGGAGTTTACGCGCCACAATTTCAAAGGCGTATTGGGCCTACGCGACCATCTACGCCTGCTGGGTCACCAAGTCAATGAAAAACGGGTGCGCCGGCTCGTGCGCCTCATGGGCCAGGAGCCGGTCTACCCCAAACCGCGCCTGTCCGTGCCCGGCCAGGGCGTGACGCGCTATCCGTATCTGTTGCGGGAGCGCGTACTGAGTGCGCCTAATGAGGTGTGGAGCACCGACATTACCTATATTCCCATGGCCAAAGGCTTCCTGTATCTGGTGGCCGTCTTGGACTGGCACTCGCGCTACGTGCTGAGTTGGGAGCTGAGCAATACGCTCGACGTGGGCTTCTGTTTAACGGCGCTGGGCGCGGCCCTCGCTACCCAGCCGGCCCCCTACATCTTCAACTCCGACCAGGGTAGTTAGTTTACCAGCCAGCTCTTCGAGCAGGCCTTGCTGGCGGCGGGCTGTCAAATCAGCCGCGACGGGCGCGGCCGGGCGACGGACAACGCCTTTATCGAGCGGCTCTGGCGCTCGGTTAAATGCGAGTGTGTCTATCTCAACCCGGCCACCGATGGCGGCCACCTCTACGAGCAGCTTCAGGCCTACTTCACCTACTACAACCACCAGCGGCCCCACCAAGGCCTGAAGGGCCAAACGCCCGCGCAAATCTTCGCTCAAAACCCTACCTTCAGCCCCCAACCCATTTGCTTAACAAACGCCTCCTAAACTGTCCAGTTTTTGGGGAGTAGTACAGACTTTGGCTGCTTGGTGTACTTCGTCCAGCAGCTCTTGCACGCGTAAAATGACCAGCATCTCGGCTACGTCATGTGCCTGCTCTAAATTCTCGGATCCCTCCTCTTCGTCAAAATAGGTTTCAAAGGCTTCTTGTAACGGTTCGAACCCGCTAAGCACGAATGGTTCATTTGTGGCCGTATCGGCCGACCAGTTGGTGAGCCATTCGGCATCATCTCTGGTGCCCGCTACTTCGTAGGCAAATCCGTCGAGATACCATTCCTCTGTATTGAGGTCAAACGCATTCATTTCTACGTAGAGGGCGCCCACCGGCATCTTCTGTGAAACGTGTTGGTAAAATGCGTTTAACCAAGCAGCTACCTCTTCCCGCTGGTGGAGTAAACTAGTACCAAGTAGAGGATGAAAATAGGTTTTCTGTAAGCTGTTAAGCTGGTGTTCTCCCTGCACTATAGCTTCTCTCAATTTTCCTTCTTGCAGAAGGCCTTGGAAGTAATCGGACAGGTCAAAATCCATTCTTTGTCAATCGTAAAAATGAGCCCAAATATAGGCGGGGGTAGTTCATGCCTCTTGTCCGAGAAGTCCGCTTATGATAAGCGGTTAGTTAACGTAAATCGACTTCTAAGACAGCTATGCTGACTAGTCTATGCATCTTTAATTCGGTACTCAATTAGGCGTTGCGTAGTAGCTTCAATACTTAATTTCCCGATTCTTATAAAACCTTCTATTAACTCAATAGCGTGCCATAACATAAATAGCTCGATGTATTTTTGTCCATCTTTTACATACAAAATGTCTTCTTCAGCCTCCTCTATATCAAAAAAATAAAGTTCTGAGTTGATATCGATTTTATCGATCATATAGATATCAGTATATTCTATATCTAGTCCAAGTTGTTCTCCAATAGATAGTGTGTCATGATTCCATGATTCGACTACCATTTGTACGAAATTTTGAAGCTGCATGTTCATTGATCTATTAGTGCCTAGTTAAGCGTATCAGAACTGCGACAACCAGCATGACTGTTTTTTGTGTACTGGAAGCTATGTGAGTTTAATGCTGATTGCTGGAGTTGAATTTAAATTTTTAGAAGTGAAACAGTCTATCACTGCCTCTCTGCTATCTTGAAAAAGTTGCTTAACGTAATAGTTGTTATACCCACCACCTCGGATTAATGGCAGGTCTGGCCCCTACTGCCCCTATCCTAGAATTTTGGCATTTTCTGAAGGTTACTCTTTGAACGAGATGCGGATACCATCATCCTTAGGACGTTGTAAAAACCGCGCTGGGATGATGCCATTTTCATACAAACTGTCCGCGAGCAGGTCCAGGTTGGAGGCCGACGTCTTACCCGCTGCGCTTAAGCGTTGGAAAATAGCCGGGTTGTTATAATCCCAACGTTTCTCAGTAGAGGAAACGCTAATGATGAGCTGTGAAAAGGGCTTGTTTGCCGGCAAGGGACGTTGCAATACGAAGGTGTCGTCAACAACTACCTTGATCGAGTGGGCTGGCCCGCGGCGGAAGCAACAAAACGTATCATAGATTTCGGATATGCCGTTTGGAGCCAAGACTAAGTCTACGATAATAGTCGTGTCCAAGTAAACCCGAACCGGGCGAACATGCTGTATATCCAAATTTTGGATATACAGCTTAAACTCCTGTTGCGGGGGCACGCAGCTCCCAATGCCGAGCAGCAACCAACCCATAAAGGGAAGAGTCACCCGAAGCTGAGGTATAGCCATGGGGCTTGCATAAGGTAAAATAGTATGCTAACTGCTAGCAACGCCGGGCGGACTAGCAGTGGCAAGGTATCATGTAACCAGGCCACGGCAACACACATGGCGCAGGCATGTGCGTTGCCGTGGCCTGGTTTTAATCGTTACGGTACCCTTTTACATACCTATTCCACCGCTGCGGCTCTGTGCGGCTGCCCGGCCTGGTGGAGGCGCTGCTGGGCCACCTGACGCTGGGCTTCCTGCTTTAGCTGCGGGTTGAGCTCCTTCACCAGCCCGTAGAAGCGCTTTACCTCCTGGTGCTGGGCTTGGCTCCCTCCATTCAGCGTTTCATCTCGGTAACCACTGAGGAGTTTACGAAACTCATCCCCTCAGCCAGTTTCGTAAACGTTGATTCGCAGACGAGTTTCGTAAACTCGCTCCGCACTGCAGCAGCCCATTGGCACCTGATGCGGGGCAGCTGCTCGCAGTTTAAGAAAGGGAGGATAAGTCTGTCCTCTATACCTTGCATTTTCGATACTCATCTAGGACCGAGACAACTGGGAAGGGCGCCGCCCCGCCGCGCTAACCCACCTTGGGTGGACTTCTATAATGCCCTTCGCATGCCCAGTTTTTATTACAAACTACTATTGTTCGCGGCCGTGCTGCTGCTGACCTGCTGGGGCTTGCGCGTCCTTCAGCGACACTTGGGCGTGGCAATGCAGTATTACCTATTGGTCGGAACCACCGGCTCGCTGGCGCTGGTATTATTCAACATGCCGCTTGCCTTTTTGGACCGCATCCCCATGCTAGGATTTACTTTGAACTCCTGGCACGTAGTCCTGTGGTTTGCGTCGCTCTGGTACTCCTTCGGGGCGCTGTTTCGCACCTCGTCCATCCCCCGGCTGCTCTCTCTGCCGTGCTTCTTTTGCTCGCTGCTTTTTTGCCTCATGCTGGCAGGAGCCGGTCTATTATGGGTGAGCACCGGAGGAGTCGGCCTCAGCATTTAGTCGTCACAGTTCAGCAAAACGGTCCGAAGGTAAACGTGCTCTGTTCAATTGAAGGAGCGTACCGGCATATGTCAGTCGTAAAGCTGCATCATGCTCATGCCATTCTTAGCCATCAGGAACATAAATACCAATACCGCAATGCCCGTGAGTGCTTCCCTCGCGCTTCGGCCCACAACGGCTGTGTAAAGAGTCGTGCCAAGCAGCGCGAACGCAGGAATGAGATTATAAAAGGTCATACCAAATAGCAGATTAAACAGAAAGGGTTCGCTGGTTTCCGTATGGTCATCGGTGCTAAATAGGACCAGTCCCCACCAAGAAAGCAACGTGACGACCAGTACCACGACGGCCAAGGTTCGGTGAAGGGAACGAGTCAGGGAAGCCTCCATTTCGCATTTGTTGCCATTAGGCAGGTTAGTTCAAGAAAAGGGTCTGGAGCTAAACGCTCTCTATTTGAAAAAACGAGCGTTTTCGCTCCAAATGTATTACTGGAGCGGCAGTATTTCCAGTGCTGGTTGTGCCTGCAGGGCTTGGGCCAATACGGCGGAACATCCTATCGCTAGCCATTGGTCTTCTCCTTGGTAGAAGCACCAATCATGATTGGCAGCAAACAGGTACGTGGGCCAGCCTATCCCTTCCGCCACCAAGTCGAGCAAGTCTACGGCTGCTCCCTGCTCCAGCCAATCCACGGGCATGCCGTCGGCGTCCCAGCGATAGTTGCCCTCGTCCACGGACCCGAAAAAGTAGGTGGCAGTTTGCGCGCCCAGCACCGAGACAAGTTGCGGCAGGCGCGCCAATTCCAACGCGCAGCTGGTGCCCAAATGCGGGGGCCACCCGCCATAGGCCCGGTGAATGGCCGCGTTGTCAAAGTCCGGGGTATAGGCCAAGCCCAGTTCGTCGGCCACTTCGCGGTAGGTGATGGGCGTCAACCGCTCCGGGGCAGGCTGGCCGAGTTGGATGCCGTGTGTGTTCCAAAACGCCGCCCGGGCATTGAGTTGGTCCAATGTCCGGGTCGCAAAGGGATACCTGTCAACCGGAACGGTGCGGTCAATACCCAGCGGAGGCAACAGGTTTAGATAGGACTCAAAGCCCGGTGGCAAGCCAGCGACTGCGGCCACTCCTTTCGGCAGTGCCAACCAGCTAAGCGGGGAGGTATCGGAAACGAGGGAGCGAGCCATAGCCGAAATAACGGCAGAACCGCCGGTGAAAGTAAAAGTGCGCGTTCAGGAAAATGGTCCGATGGTAAACGGCCGGGACTTCCATTTCTCTAGTTACTCGCTCAATATGCGATGAAGCTCCAAGTTCTGGTAGTAGTGATGACCGGAGATGACTTTTTTGGCTAAGATGCCCATGTCCACTAACTGATTGAGGTACTTGCGGGCCGTGTTTTCCACGTACAGGCGCTCATCGGTCAGATGCTTAACCTTAGCAAAGGGCTGCGTAAAGAGGCTGTTGACCAGTTGCTCTGGGCGCTCCATTTGGGTATCGGTTACCACGGCCTGCAAAATGGCGTCCTTGGCCGCCACCAGGTCGTTGATTTTATCATACGTCAGGTTCGCCGTGGTTTCGACGGCCCGCAGCATGTAGAGCATCCAGGATGTCCAATCACCCCGCTGCGACACCCCCGACAGGAAGGCATAGTAGTCGGCCTTGTGGTCCATGATGTAGCGGCTCAAAAACAGAATCGGGTAATCCAGCAGCCCTTTGTGGGTCAGGTAGTGGATGTTGAATACCCGGCCCGTGCGGCCGTTGCCGTCGCGAAACGGATGAATGGCCTCGAATTGAAAATGGCCAATGGCCATCTTCAGCACCGGGTCGAGGGGGAAGCGCTCGTCGTCGTTGAGGAACGCGAGCAGGTTTTCCAGCTTGGCTTCCAGCACGCCCTTGCCCCGCGGAGGCGTGTAGGCCGCCTTCCCCGCGTTGGGGCCGGAGCCGCCCTGCTTGAGGTAGATCTGCGCAACGGGCGGGCGAATCCCGTCGGTTGCCTGCGTGATTTGCCGGTACATTTGCGGAAAGTACTCCAGGTCAAAGGCCGGACGGTCCTGCAGGTATTCGTGTCCGTGCCACAGGGCTTCGCGGTAGCGCAGCACTTCCTTGGGGGCACCCTCGCCCGACACCGGGGCTTGCTCGCTGTAGGCTTTGTAGAGCTCGTCGTCTGTGGTGAAAATGTTCTCGATGGCGCTGGAGGCCTTGGCTTCCTGCAGGCTGATGCTGTTGATGAGCAAGCCTTGATTGGGAATCACCGCGCTCCGGCCTTGCAGGCGCCCCAATGCGGCCCGGGACTTTACCAACTGGCTCAGAATTTCGATGGTTTCCACTAGCTCCTGTGCCAAGGGCATCTCCGGCAGAGCATTCCAAGGCGTGTTGCGGTCGGGGTTTAGGGGGTAGCTCATCTACGGGTATGCGGGAATCAAGGGGCCTGGAGCGAGCACAAATATAAGGCTTCCTTAGCAGACATCACGTAGCACCAGTATTTAATGTCTGCTTATAGTTAGACCTCATTAGTTCCCCATCCCAGCACACCAGACATTAAAACAACCTACTATTTAATGTATATGCTTAATCAGGCCTTATTTCGTCTACCAAAACGAGCATTCTGCTTTGCGACGAGAGTCTACAGTGCGCTGGTGAATTGCTTCGTTTGTCTGTCGACCAGCACCGAGTCGGCATTTTAGACCAGCACCCGCACGTGGGCCTTGGGCACGCCGCCGCTGAGTTGCTGCAAGGCCGGCACCAGGCCCAGGCCCACGCTCAGCAGCGGCAGGATGCGCACCTTGCGGCTGCTGCCGTCCGGGGACGGGGCGGGCACGCCCACCTGGGGTTGCAGCAGGCTGGCCACGAAGCTCGCGAGCGAGAAGCTCCAGTTGGCCTGCGCTGGCTGCTGGTACATGCCGTACGCCACCACGTCCACCGTGTCGCCTTTCGCTACCGCGAGCTGCTTCAACGGCCCCAGCGGCTGGGGGGCTGCCCCGCCCGCGTTGAGCAGGGCCACCCCGTCGCCGGAGTGGGCAAACTGCTGGCCCACCACCCGCCGTATCGGATACGAGACGCTCACCGAGTCAAATGCCCGCTGCTCGCGCCGGGTCTGCTCGGGGTTGGAGTCCAAGCCTGGCGTAGTAGCTCGTGCGCTCGCCGGGGTGGAAGGCCACGCGCAGGTTGCCCAGGTGGTCTTTGAGCGTGTACTCGTAGTTCACCTTGGTCAGCGGTTGGCCGGCCAGGTCCTTCTTATACTGATACAGGGCCCTGCCCTCGGCGTGGGTCAGCCAGCGTAGGCTGTCGCGCTCATACTGCCAGGCCCCCACGTAGTCGGTGCGCACAGCCGTCTTGCCGGCCTCGGTTGCGAGCTTGCTCACCTTTTGGCCGGCGGCCGAGTAGGTGTACTCCAGCACGTTGCCGTTGGCCCACTCCAGGCGCTCGGGCAGTTGCAGGTGGTTGTAGCGAATCAGGCGGATGCCTTTATTGGCGTCAGCTGTCAGGCTGCCGGCCGCATCGTAGCTGTAGTCGGGCTGCTGGCTGCCGCCGGTGGCCCCATACGTGAAGTCGGGCCGCTCGGGCAGCCTGGCGGCCCCGAAGGCCGTGGCGGCGGGGGCCAGATCGTCCACCCGCAGCAGCCGGTTGCTGCTCGGCTCGTTGCTACTGCTGGCCGCAGCGTAGCGGTAGCGCAGGTTGTCGGTCTCAGCATACTGGGCGGCCACCGTGCGCGAGGCCGGCGCCACCAGGCCCCGGCGGCGTAGCGTCAAGAGGTTGCCGCCCGCGTCGTAGCTGGCGGCCGAGAAGCGGTAGTTGCCCCGCTCCGCCCCCCAGCCGGCGGCCGGCGTGGCCCGAGCCACAAAGTCGCCCTGCAACAGGCGGCCCAGCTTATCGTAGCGGTGGCCATTTTTTATAGCCAGCTATTAATTTTTAACATAAAATGTGTGTTGGAAACCGTACCAGTCAGTCCACACAGTATCACTGTTTGGCCTTCTCCATCGCTCGAAAATCTTTCCCTTAACTGTATTTTTTCCAATAGGTGGATTACGTAATATGTATTTTTTATCTGTATACACCCCTTGAACTGTATCTATTTTTAGGATACTATTTTCAAATATGATTTGTAATGATTTGCCTTTTTTGGATCCTAGATTTATCTCAAACTCATAATCATCGCCATTATAT
>NZ_JABKAV010000072.1 GCF_013377905.1 Hymenobacter terrestris | reverse complement strand
GGCATTCCCCCCTCCTCGAGCGGCGTGAGGACTGCAGGTATCCGGGGGGGGGGGCGGGAGAAGCCGCCGCCCCTACAGCGTTTCGACAAACTACTAGCCCTTTTTACTTACAGCTTCTCAACCGGCTTGGGGTTTTGCATGAGGCCGGCGGGCACGGTGATCGAGGCCGAAACGTGGCCCAGCCCGCGTCCGTCTTTGCCGTCCGAGCGGTCGGTGGCCAGCAGGATGGGGCCATACTGCTGGTAGCCCGTCCAGCGGCGGCGGAAAGCGGGCTGCGCGTCGGTGGCTTTGGGGAAGTAGGCCCACTCCTCGACCAGCTTGGTCTGGGGGTCGATGAGCACTTCGTACTTGTTGTCCGGCGTTACGCCTACGTTCTTGAACGTCATGTTGAGCACCTCGGCGGGCTGGCCGCTCATGAGCTGGCCAGGGCCTTTGTAGGTCAGCGTCACGCCCGAATCTTTGAGCTTGTAAGGCATCAGCAGCCACCACGAGTTGTTCACCCAGATCGGGTACATGCGGCTGAGCAGCTTCTGGCCCTCGGGCGAAGCCGAAATATCCTGGCCGGCACGATATACCTGACCCTGCTTGGTGCTGAGGTTGTAGAGGGCCACGGTGCTGTCCTTCTGCCAACGGAAGTCGCCCGTCTGCTTGTCCCAGAGCTGGTACGAGCCATCGAGGAAGTCCCAGCCAAGCAGGCGGGTTTGCTGCCAGGCACCGTAGCCGCCCATCTTTTCCATCACCTGGTCGGCCAGAGCCAGGGCGCGGGCATCGGAGCCGGCCGCATCGAAGCCTTCGGCGGCCGGATACGCGCCGTTAGCCGCAACCGTGGGCAGCGGTGAGCCGGTTTTGGCCGCCACAGTAGTGGCCGACTGGGACTGGCAGGCGGTGGTGGCCGTACCCAGGGCCAGCAGGAGCAGAACAGGAATGTTGCGCATGGTTTTGAATGGTTAATTACCAACGAAGATATTGAAACAGCCCGCACCGACTCACTTATTGCGGCCGGTTGGCCGGGCAAAGCAGTATACTTTCGACGGCGGCAGCCGAACGCCCAGCCGAATGCTGCCGTATTAGCAAGCTGCACACCCTTTTTGTTTCTCTGTTTACATGGCCTATCACTACCGCTTTTCCGACGTCATTGCTGTATTAAAATCGTCGGCCAGTGCTTTCATGGCGAATAACTCCTTTCGCCACGCGGCGGCGTTGTCTTACTACACCATCTTTTCTCTGCCGCCGCTGCTGCTCATTGTTATTACGGTGGCCAGCGCGGCTTACGGCGGCGAGGCCGTAACAGGCCAGCTCTACGGGCAACTACGCGGATTGATCGGACCGGATTCGGCGGAGTTTCTGCAGAACAGTATCACCGAGTTCACCGTCAAACAACAGGGGCTGTTGTCCACCATTATCGGATTGGGCACGCTTATTTTTGCCTCTACTACGTTCTTCGTAACGCTGCAGGAGAGCATCAACGACATCTGGAATCTGAAGGTGAAAACCGAAGGCGTAGGTATCGGGCAGTTTCTTAAGCAACGCTTCCTCTCCTTTGGCCTCATTTTGAGCGTGGCACTGCTGCTGCTGGTTTCGTTTGTTATCAGCGCCGTGCTCAGCGTATTTACCGACCAGCTACGGGAGTGGTTCCCGGCCATCGGGGTGTTCGCCATCAAGATAGTCGATCTGCTGCTTTCCATCGGCATCACTACGCTGCTGTTCGCCCTCATCTACCGCTTTCTGCCTGATGCCATCATCCGCTGGCAGGATGTGGGCGTAGGCGCCTTTATCACGGCTCTGCTGTTTGTGCTGGGCAAGTTTCTGATTGCTTTTTACATCGCCAAAGCTAGCCCCGGCTCAGCCTTCGGAGCGGCCGGCTCGGCCATCGTGCTGCTTATCTGGATCAACTATTCTTCGCTGATCGTTTTCTTCGGGGCCGAATTCACTCAGGAATTTGCCGACGCCTTCGGCCAGAAAGTACAGCCTAAAGCCCACGCCGTGCGCATCGAAACCCGCGAAATCCCCAAGGGCGAAAGCGCGGCCGAAAAAGCCACCGGCCGTCCGCCCGCTCAGGGCAAATGGAGCAAGTAGGCAGCCTTACACCTGCTCTGATTATACGGCCAAAAGTATCGCAACAATTGTTCTGAAGTACCAAGAAATCCAGGTTTTTACTGGCTTGTATGAGGCTACTTCTCAGCATATTTTATGACCACCAAAACCAGTCGGCCCCGATGCATGTGCATCGGGGCCGACTCCTTTTGATGGTTAAGCATCTCTCCGGCTACTCAGCTGTTTCCTGAGGCTGCTTCACCGCCAACTGCCCGCAGGCGGCGTCAATGTCTTTGCCACGGCTGCGGCGCAGGTTGGTTTGCACGCCCCGGTCGGCCAGGTACTTATGGAAAGCCAACAGCTTGGCTTCGCCGGTGTTGCGGTAATCGGCGTTTTCGATGGGGTTGTACTCGATGAGGTTGACTTTGCAGGGGAGCCACTTCGAAATCTGGAACAGCTCCTCGGCATCCTGCAGCGTGTCGTTGAAGCTCTCGAACACGATATACTCATAGGTAACCTTGCGGCCGGTGGCCTGGTGGTAATACTTGAGCGCCTCCTCCAGCGCCGCCAGCGAGTTGGCCTCGTTGATGGGCATAATCTCGTTGCGCTTGGTGTCGTTGGGCGCGTGCAGACTCAGGGCCAGATTGGCCTTCACGCCATCGTCGGCCAGCTTCTTGATCATCTTGGCAATGCCGGCCGTACTGATGGTGATGCGGCGCGGGGCCATGTTCAGGCCATCGGGCGCCGTGATACGCTCAATGCTCTTCACTACGTTGGCATAGTTGAGCAGTGGCTCGCCCATGCCCATGTACACGATGTTGGTGAGCGGCGTGCCGTACTGAGCCTCGCACTGCTCCCGAATGCGCACCACCTGGTCGTAAATCTCAGCGGCATCGAGGTTGCGCTTGCGGTCCATGTAGCCAGTTGCGCAGAACTTGCACGTCAGCGAGCAGCCTACCTGGCTGCTGATGCAGGCCGTCATGCGCGTATCGTGCGGGATGAGCACGCCCTCCACGATGTTGCCATCAAACAGCCGGAAAGCCGATTTAATGGTGCCGTCATTGCTCACCTGCTGGTTCTGCACCTGCACGCCGTTGATAACGAAGTGGCGCGCCAGCAGCTCGCGGGTGGCGAGGCTGATGTTGTTCATTTCCTCGAACGTGCCGGCTGTATTCTTCCACAGCCACTCGCTCACCTGCTTGGCCCGGAAAGGCTTCTCGCCGTTCTCCACCATAAACGCCTTCAGCTCGTCGGGGCTGATTTTACGGATATCGCGCTTGGAAATTACGGGCAGGTCTAGCATCATCATAGCGCAAAGATACAACGCCCGAGGCAGTTGGGTTCCAAGGGAGAGCCGGTTTTGCGAGCCCTGGGAATCCAGAAAGGCCGCCTTGCCGGCCGGGCCCTTACTTTGGCGGCTAAAACGCTCCCCACACCCTCAGAGGTAATGGAGTTTGCGCCCTCATCGGTCGCAGCCAAACACCTCTATACTGATCTGTTTTTCAGGTTTGAAGCCATGAGATGCCTGCTTATGGAGCCGAGAAGCGTCTGAGCGCCCAATTATCAACAAACTATTTGTCAATGCCGATTTCCCTTGTACCTTTGCAGTCCTTAATCCAAAAACCCCGTCGAGATGGCTAAGAAAGGCAACCGGGTGCAGGTAATCCTTGAATGCACTGAGCATAAGAACTCGGGGCAGCCGGGCACCTCGCGCTACATCACCACCAAGAACCGTAAGAACACGCCCGAGCGCATCGAGTTGAAGAAATTCAACAATGTGCTGCGTAAGATGACCGTTCACAAGGAAATTAAGTAACCCGCGTCATGGCAAAGAAAGTAGTAGCAACCCTGAAGACCGCTACCGGCAAAGACTGGGCGAAAGTAATTCGCGCCGTCAAGTCGGAGAAAACCGGTGCCTACACCTTCCGCGAGGAAATGGTACCTGTTGATAAAGTACAGGATTACATCACGACCGGCGTTAAGTAGCCGGTTGCCCTTTGTGGCTACCTGATACGAAGTGAAGAAGTCCCGCCAGCGTGGGACTTTTTTGCATACAGCAGTTTTGAGAATCCAGAACGTCATTCTGAGCAGAGCGAAGAATCTCGCGTGCCAAGGTAATTCCTGACAGCAGGGGTACCGTAGCACGCGAGATTCTTCGCTCTGCTCAGAATGACGTTCTTTGCTAACCTAGTCGCTCATATCCTCACTAACCCAGACCCCTGACCCCTATGGGCCTCTTCGATTTTTTCAAGAAGGACAAGGAAAACAAGGAGCAGCAGCAGGCCCTCGATGAGGGGTTGCAGAAAACCAAAACCAGCTTCTTCGACCAGCTCAGCAAGGCCGTGGCCGGCCGCAATACCGTGGACGAGGCCGTGCTCGATGACCTCGAAACCATGCTCGTGCACGCTGATGTAGGCATCGATACGACGGTAAAGGTGATTGAGCGCATTGAGAAGCGCGTGGCCCGCGACAAGTACGTGAGCACCGCCGACCTCGACTTGATTCTGCGGGAGGAAATTGTGGCATTGCTCGACGCCAACAGCAGCGCCACCGGCTCGCGCGCCATTTTGGATAGGCCCGACAGCCCTGGCTCGCCCTTCGTGATTATGGTGGTGGGCGTGAACGGGGTGGGCAAAACGACCACCATCGGCAAGCTGGCCCACCGTTTTCATAGTGCGGGCAAAAAGGTGGTGCTGGGTGCGGCCGATACGTTCCGGGCCGCCGCCGTGGATCAGCTCATCATTTGGGGTGAGCGGGTGGGCGTGCCGGTTATTTCGCACGGCATGAACACTGACCCAGCCGCCGTAGCCTACGATGCGGTGCAGAAAGGCGTGGAGATGGGCGCCGATGTGGTGATTATCGACACGGCGGGCCGCCTGCACAACAAGGTGAACCTGATGAACGAGCTGAGCAAAATCAAGCGCGTAATGCAGAAAGTGATTCCCGGCGCGCCCCACGAGGTGCTGCTGGTGCTTGACGGCAGCACCGGCCAGAACGCCTACCTGCAGGCCCAGGAGTTCACCAAAGCCACCGACGTCTCGGCGCTGGCCATCACCAAACTCGATGGCACGGCCAAGGGCGGGGTGGTTATCGGGATTTCGGCCCAGCTGCAGGTGCCGGTACGCTACATTGGCGTGGGCGAGAAGATGACCGATTTGCAGCTCTTCGACCGGACCACATTCGTGAACTCGCTGTTTAAGAAGTAAGCCCTATCATCCGGCTCGTCATTCCGAGCGGAGCGAGGAATCTCGCATGCTGACGTTGAATTGCTTCTGCAACGTCAGCATATGAGATTCCTCGCTCCGCTAGGAATGACTGCTTTCATAATCACGGTACCGACTGGCAAAAGAAACCTTCCACTTAGGAAAAGGCGTTGCCCAGTGCGTACCTTTGCGGTCCGAATTTCGCCGTGGGCTAAAAGCGGGCAAGTTTCTCACTAAGAAAGAATTGCCCGCCCGCCCGCCTTCCCAATCCAGCATGAAAGTAAGAAGCCAGCAGGCCAATAAAGTCAACGTCATCACCCTCGGCTGCTCCAAGAACATCGTGGATTCCGAGGTGCTCATGGGCCAGCTCCGGGCCAACCAGTTCGAGGTAACCCACGAAGCCGAGCAGAGCGACGCCAACATCGTCATCATCAACACCTGCGGCTTCATTGACAATGCCAAGCAGGAAAGCATCGACACCATTCTGCGCTACGCCGACGAAAAGGAGGCCGGCCGCCTGGAGAAACTCTACGTAACCGGCTGCCTCTCGCAACGCTACAAGGACGATCTGGAGCGCGAGATTCCGCAGGTCGATGCTTACTTCGGGACCTTGGAGCTGCCCCAGTTGATGAAGAAGCTGGAGGCCAACTACCAGCACGAGCTGGTGGGCGAGCGGCTGCTGACCACGCCCGCGCACTATGCCTACTTCAAGATTGCCGAGGGCTGCAACCGTCCCTGCTCGTTCTGCGCCATCCCGCTCATGCGCGGCAAGCACACCGACCGGCCGATTGAGGACCTGGTAAAAGAGGCCAAGCGCCTGGCCTCGATGGGTACCAAGGAGCTGATTCTTATTGCCCAGGATCTGACCTATTACGGCTTGGAGCACTACGGCACACGCAAGCTGGCCGACCTCGTGCGCCACTTGTCGGACGTGGAGGGCATCGACTGGATTCGGATGCAGTACGCCTACCCCTCGCAGTTCCCGCTCGACGTGCTCGACGTGATGAACGAGCGCGACAACGTGTGCAAGTACCTCGATATGCCCCTGCAGCACATTTCGGACAACATGCTCAAGAGCATGCGCCGCGGCATCAGTCAGCGCCGCACCCGCGAGCTGGTCGATACCATCCGCCAGCGCGTGCCCGACATTGCCCTGCGCACCACGCTCATTGCCGGCCACCCCGGCGAAACCCAGCAGGATTTCGAGGACCTCTACCGTTTCGTGGAAGACACCCGCTTCGACCGCCTGGGCATCTTCAACTACTCGCACGAGGACAATACGCACTCCTACACGCTCGAAGACGACGTACCGGCCGAAGTAAAGCAGGACCGCGCTGACCAGATTATGGAGCTGCAGCAGGGCATTTCGATGGAACTGAACGAGCAGAAAATCGGCCAGACCTACAAGGTGCTCTTCGACCGCAAGGAAAGCGGCTACTTCGTGGGCCGTACTCAGTACGACTCGCCCGAAGTGGACAACGAAGTGCTGGTGCCCGCCAACAACGACACGTTCGTGCGCATCGGCGACTTCGCCCAAGTGGAAATCACCGAAGCCTCGGATTTCGACCTGTACGGCCGGTTGGTTTAGTACCTGATTGGGCTTATTACTCAAGTGAACGTCATTCAGAGCGCAGCGAAGAATCTCGCCCGTCGACGTTGCAATGGTAACCTAAAGGATAAGGTGCCGTTGCAACGTCAGCAAGCGAGATTCTTCGCTGCGCTCTGAATGACATTCTTTTTACTAGCAACCAGCCACTCGCAACCGGCTGCTAGAGAAACTACCCGTTACTTTGTGGCGTCTGGCCGGTTGTAGCCGGATTACCCTCTTCCGCCCATGACCGTAACCACGCTTCCCTACGCCGAAACCGGCGCTTTTTCTTCTTTACTAGTTGATTATCTGGCTCGCAAGGAGGCGCTGCAGCCTTTCTACCACCGTTTTCCGGAGTTGTCGGCCTTCGAAAATCAGATAAAGGAGAAGCAGGCGGCCTACTCTTCCGAAGCCCGGCAGCGGCTGACTGCGACCTTGCAGCAGCAGTATGCCGGCCTGCCCGAAGCTCCGGCGGCCGTGCAGGCTAATCTAGCGCTGCTGGAAAAGGACACCACGTTCACCGTGACTACCGGCCACCAGCTCAACCTGTTTACCGGCCCGCTGTACTTCATCTACAAAATTGTGTCGGCCATCAAGCTGGCCCAGCAGCTCAAGGAGGCCTACCCACAGTACGATTTCGTGCCGGTGTACTGGCTGGCCACCGAGGACCACGACTTCGCCGAAATCAATAATTTCAGCCTGTTTGGTAAAACCTATGAGTGGAACGCGGCCGAAACCGGCCAGCCTGTGGGTCGCATGAACCTGAACGGACTAACCGAACAGGTGCTCGACCAACTGCCGGCCGACGTGCCGACGTTGTTCCGCGAAGCCTACGAGCAGTCGAAAACGCTGGCTGAGGCCACCCACCGGCTGGCAATGGGCCTGTTTGGCGCGTACGGGCTGGTGAGCCTAGATGCCGATGTACCGGAGTTGAAGCAGGCGCTGGTCCCGGTGCTGGAACGCGAGTTGCGCAACCAGGCTTCTTACCAGGCCGTGCAGGCCGCCGATGCCCGGCTGGAGGCGGCTGGCTACAAGCCCCAGGTATATGCCCGGCCTTTCAACCTGTTCTTTATCACCGCCGAAGGCCAGCGCGAGCGGCTGGAGTACGACCAGCCCAACGACTCAGTAACACTGACGGTAGACGGTTCGCCCAAAGTTCTTGGTCGTGCCGAACTGCTGGCGCTGGCCGCCGCGCACCCCGGGCAGTTTAGCCCCAACGTGGTGCTGCGGCCGCTGTACCAGGAGTTGCTGCTGCCCAACCTGTGCTACATTGGGGGCGGGGCCGAGGTAGCCTACTGGTTCCAGCTGAAGGGTGTATTTGAGGAAAATGGGGTGCCTTTCCCGATGGTGCTGCTGCGCAATTCGGCTCAGTTCATCAGCAAGGCCAACGCCGGCAAGCTGCGCAAGCTGGGACTGGATAGCACCGCCGTATTTGCGAAGCTGCCGACCCTCAAGCAGCAGTTGGCCGCACATCTGGGCCAGGAGGAAGTAGACCTGAAAGCGCAGCAGCAGCAGCTAGCCACCGCTTTTGAGCAGGTAGCCGAGCTGGCCCAGCGCCTCGACCCCTCACTGGTCAAAGCCGTGGCTGCCGAGCAGCAGAAGGCCAGCGGCATCCTCGGTAACCTGGAAAAGCGCCTCAGCAAAGCCGCCGAAGCCAAGCACGAAACGGCCTACCAGCAGCTCAGCGGCCTGCGCGACAAACTGCTGCCCGGCGGTGGCCTCCAGGAGCGTTCTGACAACGTGCTCAACATCCTCATCAACAACCCCGATTTCATCGCTCAACTCCTCGACGCCTTCGACCCGCTGGCGCTGGAGTTCACGCTGCTGGAAGAGGAGTAAGGCAACCACCGGGCTGACTTCGGTATCCGGGAGGGTGAACCTACTTCACTCCCTTATGCATGTAGCCAGCTCGTTTAAAACTGTTGGATTCTTTTTGCTGACCCTGCTGACCTTCGGGTCGACAGCCCGAGCCCAAACATTGGTGGGCACCATTACGGAAGTCCGCACGGGCCAGCCGGTACCTTACGCTAACGTTGGGATTCCGGGTAAAAATGTGGGCACTGTAGCCGATGAGCAGGGGCATTACCAACTTTCTTATACCGCCGCTAACCTGGCCGACACGGTGTGCCTCTCAAGCATCGGCCATGAGCCACGTCGGGTGCTACTCCGCGAGTTGGTGGCCCGGCCGGAAGTGCAGCTGACACCTGCTGCCATAGCCCTGGCCGATGTGCGGGTGCAGGCGCCGGGGCTGTTCAAGCGCCGCCTCACGCTGGGCAATACGAGCAACTCGGAGATGATAATTGCCGGCATGGCGGCGGAAGGCCATGGGGCCGAAATGGGCGTGATTATCAGCCTACGGCACCAGCCGACTAAGGTGCAGCAAGCCCGATTTAACCTATTGTATCAAGACAGCACGGACCTTACGTTTCGCGTGAACCTGTACCGCCTGCTGCCCAACGGCCAGCCATCCAGCGAGAAGCTCAACCGTCGCGACATTATTGTGCACAGCAACAGCCGCCCCAACAATGCCGGCCCGCTGGTGGTAGACCTGACGCCGGACAATTTGGTGCTCGATGAGGATTTTCTGCTGACGCTGGAATGGGTTGCCGGCGGGACGGCGCAGAAGTCTCAGGAAATGCATGGTTTGCGTAAAAACGTCTATTTCTCCGCGGCGCTGGGCTATTTTGGCCAGCCTCCATACATTCGCAAAACCAGCCAGGGAAAGTGGGAAAAGTTGTCGCTCGGCGCCCGACTGGCCGGTATGCAGTTCAAAGTAGGCTTCAACGTAACCGCCCTCGACTAAATGGCGCCGACCCAGGCAGAAACAAACCGCGTAATCAACTCAATTAGCCCAAGCCCCTGTGACGAAACAAGAACTCCGTCGCGAAGCCCTGGCCCGTCGCCGGGCACTGCCCGAAGCGGAGGTAGCGCGCCGTAGCGTCGCGCTGTGGCCGCAGTTGCTGGCGGAGTTTCCGGTGGCGGCATGGCGCGGGCTGCACTTGTTTCTGCCCATTGCCCGCCAGCATGAGCCCGATACCTGGCCTCTCATCCGCCAGCTGTGGGCTGAGTATCCTACTTTGCAGTTGGCCGTGCCTGTGGTGCAGCCCGACGGCCGCACGCTGCGGCACTACGCGCTAACGCCCGCAACTGCGCTGACGCCCAACCGCTGGCATATCCCGGAGCCCGCCGCCAACGCGCCGCAAGTAGTTCCCAACGCTTTCGATGCGGTGCTGGTGCCGCTGCTGGCTTTTGATGAAACCGGCCACCGCGTGGGCTACGGAAAAGGTTTCTACGACCAGTTTTTGGCCGAATGCCAGCCTAATACGTTGCGAATTGGCGTGAGCCTGGAGCCGCCGGCACCGCGCATTACTGATGCCTGGGCCGGCGACGTGCGCCTGCACGCCTGCCTCACGCCGGAGCGACTATGGCAGTTTGAGTAGTAGAACGGCTCTGCGAAGCGTTCCGCAATCCTCCGCGTCCGTCTGTAGGAGATAGGACTCGCGCAATATTGAGTTTACCTGTATCGTTGAAGGGCTATGTTTCACTAAAACCCCGTCAGCATGGCTAGCATCCAACCTACCGCCGCCCCTAAGTCCGGAAAGCCCCGCGCTACCAAACGGTCTTTCCATCCCGATATGACGCCGATGGTGGATCTGGCCTTTTTGCTGCTGACGTTCTTCATGCTCACGACCACCTTCAACAAGCCCGCCGTAATGGAGCTGGCCATGCCCACGCCAGGGCCAGAAAGCCCAATAGACCCGAAAAAGGCCCTGACGCTGCTGCTGGACAAGAACAGCGAGGTGCGCTACTTCTTCGGCCTCAACCCTGGCCCCGACACCGACCAGCTGCACCGCACTACCCTGGCTGCCGACGGCCTGCGCCAGGTGTTGCTACGGTTTCAGCAGAAGCCCGGTGGCGTGGTGCTCATCAAGCCCAGCAACCAAGCCAACTACCAGAGCCTGGTGGATGTACTCGATGAAATGAACATCACCGGCCAGCGCAAATACGCTCTGGTTGATTTAAATGAAGCCGATAAGCAGCTACTGGCAGTTAAGTAAATGCGTGATACTTGCCCGGCGTAGGGGCGGGGCCTTTTCCCCCCCCCCGCTTGAAGACAATCGTTGTAAAGGGGGTAACGGCGGGGGGGGGGGGGAGCGGCGCCCCCCCCCCCCCCCCGCCCCCCCGCGACTGCTTATTCTCCCAACGGGCGCCCGAGCGGGGGGGGGGGGCAACCCCCCCCGCCCCTACACCGTTCCAACCAACCGGCCTGTTATGCCAGTTGCTCGTAGGCCGGTAGGGTCAGGAACTCAATGAACTGCTCGCTCATTACCAGCCGGTCGAAGAGGCGGGCGGCTTCGAGGTACTTGCCTTGCGCATATACCTCGTCGCCGATTTCCTGGCGAATTACTTCCAGCTGGGCCGGGAGCAGCTCGCGGTACAAGGCCACGGTCAGTGGGCGGCCGTCGGCTAGTTGGGTGCCGGGCGTGTGCAGCCACTGCCACACCTGGGCCCTGGAAATTTCGGCGGTGGCCGCGTCTTCCATCAGGTTGTGAATCGGGACGCAGCCGTTGCCGCGCAGCCACGATTCGAGGTAGCGCACGGCCACATCAAGGTTGAGGCGCAGGCCGGCTTCGGTGATGTCGCCCGTTGGGGCCTGCACCAGATCCTGGGCCGTCACCTGCACATCGTCGCGCTTATTGTCGATTTGGTTGGGCTGGGGCATCAGTTCGTTGAAGACCTCCAGCGCCACCGGCACCAGGCCGGGATGGGCCACCCAGGTGCCATCGTGGCCGGCGCGGGCCTCGCGCACCTTGTCCTGGCGGACTTTCTCGAGGGCCCGCTCGTTGGCCTCGGGGTCGTTTTTGATGGGAATCTGGGCCGCCATGCCGCCCATGGCATGCACGCCGCGGCGGTGGCAGGTCTGCACCACCAACTGTGAGTAGGCGCTCATAAACGGCACCGTCATGGTTACGGCGGCGCGGTCGGGCAGCCGGAATTCGGCCCCCAGCCCCAGCCGTTTGATGTAGCTGAAAATATAGTCCCAGCGACCACAGTTGAGGCCGGCCGAGTGCTCACGCAACTCCCACAGAATTTCATTCAGCTCGAAAGCGGCCGGCAGCGTTTCAATCAGCACCGTGGCTTTGATAACGCACTTGGGCATTTTCAACGACCATTGTGCGAAGCCGAACACGTCGTTCCAGAGGCGGGCTTCGAGGTGGCTTTCGATTTTGGGCAGGTAGAAGTATGGGGCCGTGCCGCGGGCGCAGAGCTCGTGGGCGTTGTGGAAGAAGTACAGGCCGAAATCGAACAGCGACGCACTCACCGGCTCGCCATCCACGAGCAGGTGCTTTTCGAGCAGGTGCCAGCCGCGGGGTCGCACCATGAGCACGGCAGTTTGCTGGTTCAGCTTGTACTCCTTCTGGGGCGTGCTGATGGAAATGGTGCGGCGCACGGCGTCGCGCAGGTTGCGCTGGCCCTCCACCACGTTGGTCCAGGTGGGCGAGGTGGAGTCTTCGAGGTCGGCCATGAACACCTTGGCGCCCGAATTCAGGGCGTTGATAATCATTTTGCGCTCGGTGGGGCCGGTTATTTCCACCCGCCGGTCGAGCAGGTCGTCGGGCAGCGGGGCCACGGTCCAGGGCTTTTCGCGCAGCAGCTTGGTTTCGGGCAGAAAGTCGAACGCCTCGCCGGCCGCCAGCCGCTGCTGCCGCTCGGTGCGCCGCTGCAGCAGCCCGCGGCGCGTGGCCTCGAAGCGGCGGTGCAGCTCAGCCACGAAAGCCAGCGCCGAGGGCGTCAGGATTTCGGCGTAAGCCGGCGAGTATTCGCCCGTTACCTGCACCCGCTCGGGGGTGCGGTAGGTGGGGGCCAGGATCTGGGGCTCGGCGAAAGGCGACATATACAGTGGGGTTAAAGTAGAGGATAGGAAAGCTACCCGAGGTAGTACATCAAATGTATGAAAGCGAATTTTATCAAACAAGCGAATATTCGCTAATTTTTAATCGGGTTCGCAAAATCGTAGATTTACGGGCTTAGGGCATAAAAAAAGGCGGTAGTACGGGCCAGTTAGTTCGGGGCAGTCAGCGAATTGGCCTTTCCATCCCTATTTCCCAGCTGGCCCAAAGCCCGGTTTTCCCGCTTCACACCATCTTACCAGTTCCTATATGCTGAGCCACGGCCAGGTTGTCCGCTTGATATTTGGACTGAAGTTGCGCGAGCTGCGGCAGGAGCGGGGCCTCACGCCCGCCGAAATGGCCCGCGCCTGCGACGTATCGGTGTCGTACCTCAACGAGATTGAGAAAGGCAAAAAATACCCCAAGGCCGATAAGATTCTGAGCCTGAGTAAGGTGCTGGGCGTGAGCTACGACCAGCTCGTGTCGCTGACGCTGAGCCGGCGCCTGGAGCCCATTTCCGAGCTGCTGCAGTCGGATTTGCTCAAGGAGTTTCCGCTGGAGATGTTCGGACTCGACCCGTTGCGCATCGTGGAGCTGATTGCCAACGCGCCAGCCAAGATGAACGCCTTCATTAGCACGCTATTCGAAATTGCGCGCAACTACGAGATGCGCCAGGAGAACTTCTTCCTGGCCGCACTGCGCTCTTATCAGGAGATGCACGACAACTATTTCGAGGAGCTGGAGCAGGACGCGCGCACTTTCGTAGTGGAGCATGGCGTGGCCGCCACTACATCATCACCCGACCGGGCCCAGCTGGAGCGGGTGCTCACCGAGCAATATGGCTACACCCTCGACCGGGGCGGGCTGGTTGAGTATGCGCACCTGGGGCGGCTGCGGTCGGTGTTTCAGCCCAAGTCGCGGCGGTTATTGCTGCGCCAGGGCCTGAGCGGGGCCCAGGAAGGCTTTGTGCTGGGCCGCGAGCTGGCCTTCAACTACCTCAACCTGAAAGACCGGCCTTACGTGAATGCCTCGTTTCCGGTGCGCTCGTTCGACGAGGTGCTTAACAACTTCAAGGCCTCCTACTTCGCCGGGGCCCTGCTGATGGACGAGGAAACGCTGGTGCGCGACCTGACGGCGCTGTTTGCAGCCAAAACCTGGGAGCCGGCCGCGCTGCTGGCCTTGCTCACACGCTATGATGTGTCGCCGGAGATGTTCATGCAGCGCATTACCAACCTGCTGCCCCGCCATTTCGGACTGCAGAGCCTGTTTTTCCTGCGCTTCGACCAGGCCAATGCCTCGGCGGATTACCGCCTGACCAAGGAGCTGCATCTCTCGCGCCTGCACAACCCCCACGGCAACGAGCTGCACGAGCACTACTGCCGCCGCTGGATTTCGGTACGGCTGCTGGCCGAATTGCGCCAACAGCCGCTGGCTACCGGTGCCCCGGCCTACACGCTTGGCGCCCAACGCTCGCTCTACCCCAACGGCGACGAGTACCTGTGCCTGACGCTGGCTCGGGCTGGCACGGCCATCGAGCCCGCCGTGAGCGTGACGGTGGGCCTGCTCTGCGACGACACGCTGAGCCAGAAAATCCGCTTCGCCGCCGACCCAGCCATCATCCGCAAGGAGGTCAACGAAACCTGCGAGCGGTGCACCATCCCCGACTGCGAAGTGCGCGCCGCCGCCCCGCTTGAAGTGGAGCGCCGCCAGCGCCAGCAGGAACTGCAGGCCGCTATTGCGGCGCTGGTAAACGAGGCGTAGGCTTTCGGCGCTTAGCCGAATCAGTTTTTGTTGAACGGCTGTTGTGTAACGCGGAGACGCGAAAGGTCGCGTCTCTGTATCCTGTTCAGCGAAGTCCGAAAGTGCTGCCGTCTGCTGGGGGAGCAGGACTTTGTTATTGACGGTGGGTCGATGCGGGCCGTTACAAATCATGTTTCTTTGCAGGGCATGCCGCCATCGGCAACCCGTCACTGCTACACTCTCACGACTTCACTTTGCGCAGATTCTGGCTTATTTTCCTGCTGGCCTTCAGCACCCTGATTCTGGTGGGGCTGGGGGCTGCTTGGTGGCTGCTGCAGCGGCCCAACGTGCGCGAATCGGCCTTTGGGTCGGCCTACCTGTACATTGGTACCGGGGCCGACTATAGCGCCGTGCTCGATTCGCTGCGCCACTACGAGCTGCTGAAGAATGACCAGACCTTCGACCAAGTGGCCCGCTGGTACAACTATCCGCAGCGCGTGCAGCCGGGCCGCTACCGGCTGCGACCTGGCCTGGGCAACCGGGCGCTGGTAGAAATGCTGGCCCGCGGCGAGCAGGACACGGTGGCTTTCACGCTGAACGCGTTTAAGTACAAACCCCAGCTGGCCCGGCAGCTGGCCCGTGCCTTCGAGGCCGATTCGGTCAGTCTGCGCCGCTTACTGAACGATAACGCCTACCTGCATCGCCGCTACCAGCTCGATACCACCACAATACTCACGATATTCCTGCCGGGCCCCTACCGCCTGCTCTGGAACTCTTCGGCCCCGCAGCTGCTCGACTCGGCCGCTGCCACATACGCACGGTTCTGGACGCCCGAGCGCCGCCGCCGGGCCGATTCGCTGGGACTTTCGCCCACCCAGGTACATGTGTTGGCCAGCATCGTGCAGCGCGAAACTGCCAAGCCCACCGATAAGCCCATTATTGCCGGAGCCTACCTCAACCGCCTGCGCACCAACATGCGCCTACAGGCCGACCCCACGCTGCTCTGGGCCATCGGCAACTTCGGGGTGAAGCGGGTGCTCAACAAAGACAAGCTGGTGGATTCTCCCTACAACACCTATCGGCACAAGGGCTTGCCGCCCGGCCCCATCACGTCGGCTAACCGCCAGAGCCTCGACGCCGTGCTGCGCCCCACCCGCCACAAGTTCGTGTTCTTCTGCGCCCGCCCCGACGGCAGCGGCTTCTCCGATTTCGCCGAAACCTACGCCGAGCATCTGCAAAACGCCCGCCGCTACCAGCGCCGCTTGGACAGTCTGGGGGTGAAGCGGTAAATGCGTGTTACAGCACGACGTAGGGGCGGG
>NZ_JABKAV010000071.1 GCF_013377905.1 Hymenobacter terrestris | reverse complement strand
GCACCGACCTGCCGCTGCTCATCGGCGTAATAGCCGCCTCGGGCCTCGACAGCGCCGGGGTGCTCATTATGTTCGGGCTGATGCAGCTGTTTTCGGGCCTGTGGTATGGCATGCCCATGCCGGTGCAGCCACTCAAGGCCTTCGCCGCGCTGGTTATCGCCCAGAAAATCCCCGGCCGCGTGATATTCGGGGGCGGGCTGGCGGTGGGCGTGGGCATGCTACTGCTCTCCGTAACGGGCCTGATTGACGGGCTGGCGCGCCTGGTGCCCAAGCCCGTTATCCGGGGCATTCAGTTCGGGCTCGCCCTGCAGCTTTCCACCCTGGCGCTCAAGCAGTACGTGCCCGCCGATGGCCTGCCGGGCTACGCGCTGGCGGCGGCGGCGTTCCTCGTAACGGTGGTGCTACTGGGCAACCGGCGCTGGCCCGCCGCGCTGGTGGTGCTGGCGCTGGGCGTGAGCTACGGCCTGCTCTTCAAGCTCGATTTCGGCACCGCCCAGCGGGCCCTGGGCCTGCACCTGCCCGGCTGGCACGTGCCCCAGTGGCCCGATATCCTCACCGGGGCCGTGCTGCTGGCGCTGCCCCAGATACCGTTGTCGCTGGGTAACTCAGTGCTGGCCACCCGCCAGGTCGTGCAGGACTACTTCCCCGAGCGGCCCCTCACGGTGCGCAAAATCAGCTTCACCTACGCCCTCATGAACCTGGTGAACCCGTTTCTGGGCGGCTTCCCGGTTTGTCACGGCTCGGGCGGCATGGTGGGCCACTACACGTTCGGGGGCCGCACGGGCGGTTCGGTGGTCATTTACGGCGGGCTGTTTCTGGTGCTGGGTTTGTTCTTCAGCCAAGGCTTCCAGCAAATCGTCCAGATTTTCCCGCTGCCCATCCTCGGTGTGCTGCTGTTCTTCGAGGCCCTCAGCCTAGCTGCGTTGCTGCGCGATATCAGCACCGAGCGGGCCCAGCTACTGCTGGCGCTGCTTACCGGCATTCTGTGCGCCGGCCTGCCCTACGGCTACCTCGTGGGCCTCACGGTGGGCACGGCCCTCTACTACGCCATGCAGCGCGGCTGGGTGGGCCTGGGCAAGTAAGGGGCAGGTGGTTAGCAACCGAACGAATAGCAAAAGAACGTCATGCTGAGCGAAGTCGAAGCATCTCTACCGCTTCGTTGGATTACTATTACAACGAAGCGGTAGAGATGCTTCGACTTCGCTCAGCATGACGTTTTCTATCCTGTTCAGTCTGCTTGAAAGGGCGTGAACGGGGCAGCCTTGTCGTCGGATTTGGCGCGGGCAATGCGGTAAACCACTGACAGCACGAGGTTGTTCTTGAACTGCCGGCCGCGGGCGATGAACAGACTGGTACCGGCCTGGGCACGAGCCGGCAGCCAATCCACCTGATTCAGCCAGGCCGCCTGCACCGTCAGGCCCCGGCTCAGTTGCACGCCCGCCCCCGCATAGGCCCGGTTGCGCTCGAAGTAGGGCCCCCGCGGGTCGAAGAACACCTCGTTGTACACCGAGACAAACGCGGTGCCAGGCTGCATGGTGGGGTTGTTCAGCGGCAGCACCGCGCTGAGGCGGTAACGTTGCCGCCCCCGGTAGCGGGCCTGGTTGGTGGGCACCACATCGTTGCGGAAGCGCGTCCAGCGCTGCTCCACCCGAAACCGGTGCTCCAGCTTGATGCGGCTGATGGGCTGCGTGAAGGTGAACTGCTGCCACACGCGCTGCTCCAGGGCCAAGTAGCCCTCGCTCAGGTCGCGGTAGTCGGCCGTGGAGTAGCGCCCGATACCCAGCAGCACCGTGAAGTTGTCGGTCACGTCATAGCTGACGCCACCCTTGATTTCGTTGTAGAAGAACTGGCGGGCGATGCCATTAGCACGGCCCTGCAGCTCGAAGTAGCCGCCCCAGCCCTTGGGCCCACCGGGCAGCACGAGGGTATTAACCGTCCAGGAGCCCCACTGCCGGTCGGGCGGGCGGGGGGCGGTTTGGGCGCGGGCGGCCGTACCGGTTAGGGTACCTAGGGCAGCGAGCAGCAGGGCGTAGGCGGTGCGGGCAACTGCCGGAGGGGAGAAAAGCCGGTTCATCCACCAAAGGTAAGGGGCAGGGGTACTTAACAAATTGATGACCCGGCCGACCTACCCCCCGATCGTACTCATCGACTCGAAATTGAGCTGGTGCAACGGGCGCTGGCTTTCGGCCTCGAAGCCGTTGGCGGCGCGGTTGCGGAAGGCGTGGCTGAGGGCGGCTACCAACTCATCGTCGGGGGCACCGCCGCGTAGCATGGCCCGCAGGTCGAGCACGCCCTGGTCGTAGAGGCAGGTTTTGAGGCCGCCTTCGGCCGTAAGGCGTAGGCGGTTGCAGGTGCCGCAGAAGGTGCGCGAGTAGGCCGCAATAATGCCCAGGCGGCCCTGGTGGCCGGCCACGGTGTAGTGACTGGCCGTGTCGCCGGGGTGAGTAGCCACGGGTGTCAGCTCGCCCAGGTTCAGGGCCAGGTGCTGCCGGATGCGGTGGTGGTTCCAGGGCAGCGTGGCGGGCGTGGCCTCGTGGCTGCCCCCATTGAAGGGCATCTCCTCGATGAAGCGCACCTCCACAGGCAGCTCCCGGGTCAGTTCGGCCAGCGGCAGCAGGTCCTCAATGTTCTGCCCGTCCATCACCACGGCGTTTATTTTGACGCGGATACCGACTTCCAGCAGCGCGTACAGCGTTTCGAGCACCCGGGGCAGCTCGTCGCGGCGGGTGATACTGGCGAAGCGGGCGCGGTCGAGGGTATCGAGGCTGAGGTTGACGGTGCGCACGCCCAGGCGGGCCAACTCGGGCACGTGGGGGGCCGTAAGCACCCCGTTGGTGGTCAGGCTGATTTCCTCGATACCCGAAATCTGGCTCAGCCGGTTCATAAACGGCACTAGGTCGCGCCGCACGAAGGGCTCGCCACCGGTCAGGCGCACCTTGCGCACGCCCAAACCGGCCAGCAGGCCCGTCAGGCGCAGCATCTCCTCGTAGGTCAGTAGCTCCTGCTTGAGCAGGTACTTGATACCTTCCTCGGGCATGCAGTAAAAGCAGCGCAGGTTGCAGCGGTCGGTTACGGCCAGGCGCAGGTACTCCAGCGGCCGGCCGTGGTTGTCGAACAGCACCGGCCGCGGCACGGGCGGGTTGTGGGGAACAGATGCGGACGGAACGGCGGAAAGGACCATGGGAGAGCAGAAAAAGGGCGCGCCGACCAGGCTATCGTAGCGGGGGCAGCAGAACAAACGTAACACCGGCGCGGTGGTTTGGGTTTGCTCTACGTACTATTGCCTCATCAGCCCAAAAAACCATGCGCCTAAATATAGCCTTGTTCGGCGTGGCCCGCGAAATCGTGGGCCAGCCCAGCCTCGAAATAGAAACTGCCGCCGGGCAGTCGGCCCAGGGCCTGCTATCCGAGCTACACGCCCGCTACCCCGCGCTGGCCACCCTGAGCAGCCTGGCCGTCGCCGTGAATAACGAGTACGCCGCCGATGATGCGCCGCTACACGAGCGCGACGAAATAGCCCTGATTCCGCCCGTCAGCGGCGGGTAGCAGCAGCGTTCAGTAAAAGAACGTCATTCAGAGCGCAGCGAAGAATCTTGCGTGCTGACGTCGAATTACTATTGCAACGTCAGCACGCAAGATTCTTCGCTACGCTCTGAATGACGTTCTACTGATGTAAGCAACCCTATGATTCATATCGACCTAACCGACCAACCCATCGGCGTAGCCGACGCCCTACGCAGTGTGGAAACCGACGGCGCCGGCGCCATCAACACGTTTATCGGCACGGTGCGCAACCGCAGCACCGGCCGCGCCGTGGTGCGCCTGGAGTACGAGGCCTACGACAGCATGGCGCTGCACCAGCTACGCAAAGTGGCCGAGCAGGCCGTGGCCCAGTGGCCCATGCTGCAGAAAGTAACCGTCATCCACCGCAAAGGCACCCTGCACATCGGCGACGTGGCCGTGGTGGTGGCCGTATCCACGCCGCACCGCGCCGAGAGCTTCGCCGCCTGCCAGTACATCATCGACACGCTCAAGCAGGTCGTTACTATCTGGAAAAAGGAGTTTTATGAAGACGGTGACGTGTGGGTAGCCGCGCACCCCTAGCGGGAAATTGACAATTCGGAATAAAGAATGGCCGTTGAAATACCTCCCAGCGGGATGTTCAACGGCCATTCTTTATTCCGAATTTTTAATTACCTCAATGGCGCGTTCCAGCAATTCGTCGCGGCCTTCCTTGATGCCTTGAATCGTTGGTTTTACCTCGATGTCGGGTACGATGCCGATGCGCTGGGTTTCGCGGCCGTCAGGGTAGTACACGCCCAGTCCGGTAATCATGGTGGGGATGTTGCCCGGCAGCACGATTTCCGACACGTTGCCATCGGCCCCGGCCGTGGTGCTGCCGAGAATAGTGGCATTGGGTGTCGCGCGCAGGGCCATAGCGGTAAACTCAGCTTCGCTTTGGGTGATTTCGTTGACTAAAATAACCACCTTGCCGAGATACAGCTCGCCAGCCCCCTTCTTGATGTACTGAGGATATTTGAAATAGGGGAAAGCGCCTGGATTGGTAATATCGGGCTGACTAAATCGCACGTAGGGAATCGGTTTTTTTACCAAATGGCCCGCTAGACCTATTGCCACATGGTCGGCCGGATAATTTCGGATGTCGATTACCAGACCCTTTGTACCCGCCGCGGCCAGCATGATTTCCGGTAGCTTGTCGTTGGTGAGGGTGCCCAGGGCCAGATAGCCTATGTTTCCGGGGAGCAGGCGCAAGGGGGAGGCTGTTTTATCCGGGGTGCCAAAGTCCAGCATTATGTTGATTTTGTCCGGGCCGACGCGCGTGATGATGATTGGAAGCGTCTGCCCGTCGCGGCGCACCAGCAGCGGCAGCTGGGCCGTGTTGCCGCGTAGTAGCAGCCGGGCAATGTTGCGCAACTTAGTGGGCTCGTTGGAAGCTGGGGCCAGGGGCTGCCACTTTCGCACTAGCTCGGAAACGGGCACCCCAGCTACTTCAACTACAACATCGCCCTTGCGTAGCCCCGTAGCCAGGCCCAGCTCCTGGTTGTAATAATCGGTTACCACGGCCTGGCCCTCCACAAAGCGCACCTGAACCGGCGCATACAGCAGGCCCCTGTACTGGTCCAGTACCTTATCCTGGTAGATGGTGGCGTGCGTGTCGTTGATGCGCGCAATAAGGGCCAGCAGGACAACGCTGTACTCCTCGGCCGTGGTAGCGTTGGTCAGCTTCGGAATGAACTCGGGCAGCACCGGCTGCCAGTCTTCGCCGATGGCGTAGCGGTAGGGGAAGAAGTAGGCGAACATGTTCCAGTAGCGGTACAGGGCCAGCAGGCGCAGGCCCGCATCCGGCGTGGTTCCAGCGGTGGTAGCATTGTAAGGCAACTCGTGGCGGAAGATGGGGTTGCCCGCGTTCGGAGTGGTACCCACGTAGTAGTGCTCGGCCTGGTTCCGGTTCTGGCGCAGGTATTTCAACTGATTGCGCAGGGCCTCACCAAGTTGCTTTTCGTCGTTCAACCAGGCCAACTCGGGCTGCTGACGCACCTTATCGGTGGGCCAGTCAGTGCATTTGCGGCAGGACGGCACCGGGCCGAATTTGGCTACCCAGGCACTTAGCAGCTGACTGCGCTTGTTCTCATTGGGGGCCGCCAGCACCGCCGGCAGCACCCGAAATAGCTCGGCATCCATATTGAAATTGCCGGCGGCCACGGCCGGGTGGTGGTACTTCACGAAGCCCCAGACCCGCCCTAGCACCCCCACATTCTCTATTTGTTGCGCGCTTAGTTGAGCCGGGAAAACCACGCCCGAACCCCGCTGAAAAGTGGTGTCCTGCTCGGCCGGATACGTTTTAATGGCTTTGGGTGGTGCCTGATCCAAGGGCTTTCCGTCGATGGTAAGCTGTAAATCGTCGAGCCAGGCCGTGCCTTTGCCTTCTAATATCCCACCAAAAAACAGCTCCGTTGCATCGGGGCTTAGCGGCAGCGTCACCTCGTAGCGCTGCCAGCCGGTGGTACCTCGCGCGGTTTGCTTGGCCGTGTTGCCGTAAGCCACCGTTGCACCCCCCCGAACCGGTCTGGAGCAGCGTCAGGTAAGCCTGCCCGTTAGGTGCCACCTGCTCGGTCTTCATAAATCCGCTCAGGGTGATGCTTTTGCCCTGATACTGAGCCGGAATATGCTGGCCAACCCGCCCGAACTGGCCACCCGGGGCCCCGGCCTCCCGCAGCCGCAGCGTGTACCGCCCCTGCCGGGGCTGCGCCGAATCGAGCGCCACCATGTAGCCTTTCCCGTTGCTGGTCGACCAACCCGGTACGCTATCGGCTGCCACCGCCCGCTGCTCAAAATCCAGATTTAAGGGCTGGCCCGCGCTTTGGGCCAGGCAAGTGGTTGCGGCCGCCAGCTGCGAGGCCAGCACCAGATACACAATTCGCATACAGGAAACGCTAAGGTGACTGGACCGATTTGCTGTATCTGCCCACTGCAAGGGCAGGATGCTGATTCGGAGTAGTCGGTTGCCTGCAGGAGCCGCACTAGGGCCAGAAGGTGGCAGCCGGCTCGCCCTGGTTTGGGGTATGAGTTGGCCACGAACTTCTGGCTACCGTTTCAACCCTCTCCCAACTCGCGCTGCACGTCTGCCGCCTCTTCCGGGGTGTTCACGTTGCGCAGCTCGCCGGGGGCCGGTGGGGTTAGCAGCTCGATGTCGGAGTTGATGAGGGTTTTGCGCGGGCAGCTGTAGCCCAGGCTGAGGAAGCGCAGCAGCTGACCGTAACTGGCGGGCTCCCAGATGGTGATGAGCGGTTCGGGCCAGTCGTTTTCGGGGCTTTGAAAGGCGGTGGCCATGCGGCCGGCCTGGCGGTTTTCCACCAAGTGGCTCAGTGTGGTTTCCGAGAGCAGCGGCAGGTCGCAGGCCACTACCAGCCAGGCAGCGTTAGGGTCGAGGCGGAAGGCCGAGAGCAGGCCGCTGAGCGGGCCCAAATCGGCGAACGAGTCGGGCAGCGGGCGCAGGCCGGCGTATTCGAGTTCCGTTATCTGGTCGGGACGACAGGAAACGTGCACGTCGTGGCAGAAGGGCGCCAGCAGCTCGGCGGCGTAGGCGCGCTGCTCCTGCTGGCCGTGGTAGGCGAGCTGGCCCTTATCCTGGCCCATGCGCTGGCTGCGGCCGCCGGCCAGCACCAGGCCCCGCAACGGCGGTGCGGCGGCGTGCCACTCGCGCAGTATCAAGTCCGCCAAACCGGCGGTATCGGCCAGGGGCAGCACCGGCACGTTGGCATCGGCGAGGTGTTCGCGCAGGTACGCAGGCACCTCGGTTACGCCGTCGGGCAGCAGCAGGGCCCGCACGTCGGTGAGGCGGTCGAGCTTCTTGTCCAGTGGTTTGGCCGGGTCGAGAATCACCAGCTGTTGGCGGGCGCGGAAGTGGTTGCCGTTCACCAGCGCCAGGCTCTGATGGGCCAGCAGCTCGGGATGGCTGAACTTGTCCAGGGGCCGGCGCACATCGAGGCGGGCGAAGCTGATGTTGTCGGTCAGCTCGGCATTGGCCCCGGCGGCCAGCATGCCGGTTTCGGGCGCGGTACCGTTGCGCACGGCATCGGCGGCGGCGTGGTCGGCATCCACGTAGGCCACGCGCAAACTGGGAGTCAGCAGCGGTAGCAGCCGGGCCGCCAGCTCCTTAATGCGGCCGCAGGGCGCGCCCAGAATGGCCAGCTCATGGCGGCCGAACTCGCCCAGATCGGGCCGGGCCAAGGCGGCGTGCTTGCGGCGGGGGGCAGCGCCAGTGGCGGCCGGGTCGGAAGCGGGGTTGGTGGGGTTATGCTTCATGCTGAAAGTCGCTTTTGCCGCCGGTTTTGCTGAGCAGGCGGGTTTCCTGAATAACGATGTCGTGCGAGAGGGCCTTGCACATGTCGTAGATGGTGAGGGCGGCCACCGAAGCGCCGGTCAGGGCCTCCATTTCGACCCCGGTTTTGCCCGTCACGGTGGCCGTACACTCAATCAATACGGCGTCGGGGCCGTCAGGCTCAATGGTTACCCGGCAGTTATCGAGGCCTAACGGGTGGCACAGCGGAATCAGCTCGGAGGTGCGCTTGGCCCCCATGATGCCGGCCAGAATGGCGGTCTGGAACACAGGGCCTTTACGGGTAGGCAGGTCGCCTTCCTTCACCAAAGCCATGATTTTGGGGCCGAGCACCACCCGGCTGCGGGCCACAGCCACACGGCGGGTAGGCGTTTTGCTCCCCACATCAACCATGGCCGGCTGGCCGGAAGCGTCGAGGTGAGTCAGTTTATCGGAATCGGACATAGCAGGGTTCAGCGGGTGGAAAGGAATAAACCGATAAGTTCGGCACTTGATTGGAAACAACAGTCATTCCGACGAGGAGGAATCTGGCGTGCAGTCGGAAGAACAATGGGTAGGTTTACTGTTGCACGCGAGATTCCTCCGTCGTCGGAATGACCGTTCTTGCCGTTCAACCCTGCCTCTTTCCCACCTGCCCATGATTTCCGTTGCCGAAGCCACCCGCCTCGTGGCCGCTACCATCCGCCCGCTGGGCACCGAGCTACTGAGCCTGCCGCTGGCCGCCGGCCGCATTCTGCACGAAGACCTGCGGGCCGACCGCGACTTCCCCCCCTTCAACCGGGTGGCCATGGATGGCATTGCGCTGCGCTACGATACCCTAGCGGCCGGGCAGCAGGAGTTCCTGATTGACGCCACCCAGTTTGCCGGCCAGCCCCCGGTAACCGGCACCAGCCCAACAGCGGCCGTCGAAATAATGACCGGTGCCATGCTGCCAGCAGGCCTCGATACGGTGATTCGCTACGAAGACCTTCTGTTCCGCACCAATGAAGCTGGCCAGCGCTACGCCACCGTGCAGGCCCTGCCGCCCCGCGCCGGTCACAACGTCCACCGCCAGGCCTCCGACCGCCGACAAGGCGACCTGCTGCTGCCCGCCGGCACCCGCCTGGAGCCCGCCGAAATGGCCGTAGCCGCTACCGTTGGAGCCGCCACGGTGGCCGTGGCGCGCCGCCCGCGCCTGGCCGTGGTGGGCACCGGCGACGAGTTGGTGCCCATCAGTGCGCAACCCGCCGCCCACCAGATCCGGCGCTCTAATGCCCTGATGCTGCAGGCCGCTGCCTGGCAGGCCGGTGCCGAGGCCGACAGCTTCCACTTTGACGACGACACGGCCGTGTTGCGCCGGGAGCTGCCGGCGCTGCTGGCCGGCTACGATGCCGTGGTGCTGAGCGGGGGCGTATCAATGGGCAAGGCCGATTTTCTGCCCGAAGTATTGCAGGAACTGGGTGTGGAGCAGCGGTTTCACGGCGTGGCCCAGCGCCCGGGTAAGCCGTTTTGGTTCGGGGCACGGGCTGGCGGGGCGGTGGTGTTCGCGCTGCCCGGCAATCCGGTGTCCACGTTCATGAATTTCTACCGCTACGTACAGCCCTGGCTGCAGGCCGGGCAGCAGCCCACCGGGGCAGCAGCAAGCGGTAGCGGCGCGGTACCGGCCGTGCTCACCGCCCCCGTCGAGTTCAAGCCCGCCCTCACTCATTTCCTGCTCGTGAGTCTGGAATATAGCCCCGACGGCCGCCTACTGGCCACTCCCGAACGGGCTGGCGGTTCCGGCGACATGGCCAGCCTGCTCGCCTCCAGCGGCTTCCTGGAGCTGCCCCCCGAGCTCGCGCACTTCCCGGTGGGCACCGTGCTGCCAGTGTGGCGGTTTCGGTGAAGGTAGAGGTTACGGTTTGAGCATTGCTTCCAAAGCCAAACGCGTGTTGATTGCCTGCCGCCGATTTACCTCTGGCCCTTCACACTGCTCATAAAAATCAGGCGCATAGAAACTCGCATTCCGTGAGCCTGAACGGGTCAAAAACCACAGTACTGTGGTAGTAGCGTCTTCAATCATGCACGGCAGATTGATAGGACGAGTACCGTTGTCGCGCACCTGCCACAGCTGGGCCGGACGCAGGTTTTGCCACGTTTGCCTCAGCTTTGATGCAGGTATGGGCTGAAGCAGCAGATATCGATTGGTATCCGGCAGAGTCGCCCTGAACCGGACCTCCTGCCTGCTGAACTGCTGCGTGAGTCCCCCTGGCACATAGCGGCCCTGTGCTAGCTTGTAAGGACTACGATAAGTGAAAAAGTATACCTCCGGACCCTGCTTCGACAGAATCAACATATCCGGACCCTGATTCCAGGTGCCCTGCTGCTGATAGACGATGGTGCTATCGAAATGCTGCTGCAAGAAGCTATACAGCGGCGGGGCAGAGCCGTCTGGGGTAGCCACCCCGGGATACGGGCTGCCATGGTTCGTACCAAATAGAAAGAGCAATATCTTGGCTACACCTGAAAACAGAGGAATGAGCATTGCAGTGTGTTCGAATCAAATAGCACTCGTAACCAATTACGTTACCCTTTCACCAATTCAAAATCGTGGCCGCAGTGGAAGCAGTGGCACTGCGGGTTGTCGGGGTCTAGCAGCCAGAAGCGGAGCCTGACAAACAAGTTGTCGGTGGGGCCGGGCTGGTGGCGGCACACTACGTCGTGGTGGTGGCAGCGGGGGCAGCGGGTGGCGGCTATTTCGGTTGGGTTGGGTGCTTCGGGCACGGCCGCATCGGGAGCTACGGCGTGCATGTGGGTTTGCTGCGGATGCAGGATTTCACGAGCCGCTTCTACATCGGGGGCGCGCACGAAAAGGCTTACGTTGCCCATTACCTGGCCGTAAAGGCGGTTTTCATTGCTCAGAAAGCACGGAATGCCGGCCGCATCGAGCTGGTTGCGGGCCAGGTGGGCGGCTATAGAATCGGTGAAGGAGTCGAGCAGCACAATGGCCGCCGCTTCGGAAGGAACATCTGCCGGCATGGGGAGAGGCGCGAAATAGGGAATCCACTAAACAAACGCGGCACCCGTTTTGGGTGCCGCGAAAGGTACGCAATAAGAGCCGCAGGCCGGCTTACTTAAACAGGTCGAGTGCCTTTATAAACGTCTGGGACACACCCCACAGCAGCGGGATACCCACAAAGGCCCAGGCCAGAAACAAGGCCCCGCCCGAGCTGGGCGTTTCGTGCGTAGCGGAGGAAACAGGAGGCTGATTCATACTTCTCAGTGCTTAGTTGTGAGTGCCTAGTGCTTCATTAGTAGCGGCTCGAACATTGCAAGCTCTGCTAACGAAGCACAAAGCACAAAAAATTAATGTCCGCCCGGTTCGGCGTCAACGGGGCCTTTTTCATTGTACTTCGCATTGACAGCCGTTACGGCGAAGTTGGCTAGCAGGCCCACTACCAGCAGGCCGGCCATGGCGTAGAATACCGTTTGGTAGGCTGCCGCGCCGGTGAATCCCTCGGCTTTGCGGCTCTCGTGCAAGTAATTGACGATGAGCGGCCCCAAAACGCCGGCCGTGCTCCAGGCCGTAAGCAGTCGGCCATGAATTGCGCCCACCTGGTACTTGCCAAACAGGTCGGAGAGGTAGGCCGGAATAGTGGCGAAACCACCGCCGTACATGCTGATAATCACGCAGGCCACGCCCACGTAGAGGGCCAGCTGCAGGTTGCGTCCCAGCGTCGGGATGAGGGCGTAGAGCAGGATGCCCAGCCCAAAATAGATGGCGTAAGTAGTCTTGCGGCCCATTTTATCCGAAGCCGACGACCAGAAGAAGCGGCCCAGCAGGTTAAACAGGCTCAGCAGGCCTACGAAACCGGCCGCTGCCGCCGCCGTTACGCCCCGTCCGGCACCCATAGCGGCGTCAGAGAAGGATTCTTGAACAAGTGGAGAAGCCGTTTCGAGTACCCCGATACCGGCCGTAACATTCGTGAGCAGTACTACCCACAACAGCCAGAATTGTGGCGTTTTCAGGGCGTTGTCGGCCGATACATTGCTACTGGTAATCAAGGCACTGTGCTGCGGGTTTGGCACGTAGCCGGCGGGTGCCCAGTCTTCGGAAGGTACCCGAATGGTCCAGACGCCAAACTGCATAAACAGCAGGTAAACGACGCCCAGCGTGAGGAAGGTAGCCGCCACGCCCAGTGTGCCGGTGCCACTGGTTTTGAAGTAGTCCATGAGGGCCACCGAAAGCGGCGAGGCAATCATGGCGCCACCGCCGAAACCCATAATGGCCATGCCGGTGGCCACGCCCCGTCGGTCAGGGAACCACTTAATCAGGGTGCTCACCGGCGAAATGTAGCCGATGCCCAGGCCGATACCGCCCACGAAGCCGTAGCCGAAATACACAATCCAGAGGTTGTGCATATGCACGCCCAGGGCCGCAATAAAGAAGCCGCCGCTAAAGCACAGGGCCGAGGCCATCATGGCCTTGCGCGGCCCCACGCGTTCCAGCCACTTCCCAAAAATAGCTGCCGAGAGGCCCAGCAGCACAATGGCAATCGAAAAAATAACACCCAGTTGCGTGGGTGTCCAGTCGGCGGCAGCGGGGGCGGCCGGGTCGCCGCTGATGAGGGCACCCAGCGGCTTTTTGAATACACTGAAGGCATAGGCCTGGCCAATGGCCAGGTGAATTGCCAGCGCGGCGGGCGGAATCAGCCAGCGGTTGTAGCCCAGGCCGGCCACGGTGCGGCTGCGGTCCAGTAACGATGCTTCTGCCATAAAACAGGTGGTTTGGGAGTGGAAAGAACGAAACCTTGGCCCGCACCGGTGCCCTGATCAAGGGCTTACCAGATTAGGATTCAATAAGGTAGACGTCTGGTACGGGGTTTAAACCACTTCCAGTCAACTATTTTTTGGTAAATTGCTATATCCTGTCGTGACAATAACACTGGTTGCTACTGCTCAGCCGGTTGTCGGCCCAGCCAGCCCCGCATCCCCTTCGCCCGCACCGACTTCACAAAATCCTGGATGCCATCGGCCATGCGCCGGGCCATCCGCTGCTGCTGGGCGGGGTCGGTCAGGACTTTGGCGTCTTCGGGGTTGGAAATGAAGGCAGTTTCCACCAGGGCGTTGGGGTAGTCGGTGGGACCATTGAGGGCGAAGTTGAAGTTGCCCACCAATCCCCAACCCGGCAGTCCGGTTTGCTGCATGCGCCCGTACAGCGCCGCCGCCAGGGGCCGGAAGGCCGCATACCGGTAAAAGGCGCTGGTGCCCCGTGCCGCCGCATTGCCCGCCGAGTTCACGTGCACACTCACCAGCAGCGCCGGCCGCTGCCGCCGTAGCAGGGTTACTCGCTCGGCCATGCTCAGGCTCTCGTCGGCGGTGCGGGTGAGCACTACGGTAGCGCCGCGGCGCTCCAGCTCGCGCTGCAGTTGCCGCACAATGGCCAGTGTCAGGTCCTTCTCGCTGACTCCACCGGCCCCCGTAGCCCCCACGTTGCTGCCGCCGTGTCCGGCATCGAGGGCAATGCGCAGGCCGCGCAGCTGCAGCCGCGCCGGTGGCCGGGCTACGCGCACCACCAGCATGTTCTTTTCGTAGCCGATGTGGTAGCCCCAGCTCTGGCGGTGGCGCAGTGGCAGCACCAGCCGGAAAATATCGGCCTGTGGCTGCTCGTAATACACGGCTCCCAGCGCCTGCAGGCCTGCCCGCTGGGTTATCCAGTTGGTGTTAGAAGTGGCCCCGAACACATCAATCACCAGGCGGGTGGGGTTTTCCAGGATTTGCGAGCGGTAGGGCAGCCGCTGGCTGAGTGGCACCCGCACGTAATCGTATACCGAGTCGCCCTGCAGGATCCAGGAGCCGGTGAGTGAGGATGGCGCGAAGCCACCGGGCGGCAGAAGCCGGGCATATTCCAGGGGCAGCCAGGCATACTGCCCCTCGGCCAGCCGTACCCGGTACTGGCCAGCTACCCGGCCCACCACATGCAGCACCACCAGCGAGTCGAGGTAGCCCAGCTTGGCCCCGCCCAGCCGGTCGTCGCCGAGGCCATAGTTGAGGTGAGCCAGCGTGCCGCGCGTAACGGCCAGCAGTGGCTGGCTGGGGCTCAGTAAGCGCACGGAAGCAGCTGTGGGCAGCGAATCGAGGCGGCCGTTGGGCAGGCGCAGGTGCAGCCACAACGGCCGGCCCGCAGGCCCGCCCACCGTATCGGTGGGCTGTAATATATAGGTACCTTGGTACACACCCCGCCGGCCGCCGGCCAGTTCGGGGGCCAGCTCCGTGAGGGGGCGCCCCCCGAGAAAGGTGGCCCGGCCGCCCGGTGTGCCCGTCAGGCGCACCTGCAGCGCATCGCCGGGGCTGAGCCACTGCTCGCCGGCGGGCACAGTTTCCACTTTCTGAATCAGGCGCTGGGCCTGCGCCATGGCCGTTGGCAACAGCAGCCCACAGGCCTGCAGGGCCACCCGTCCGATGGCCCGGAAATTGGTTTTCTGTCGCACAGCGAAAAGTGGTAAATCCAAGCCTATCAGCACGGTGTAGGGGCGGGGCTTATCCCCGCCCGCCGTTCGCGCCCTCTATAATTGGGGTTGCTAAATGAGGAGCAGCGCCCTGGCAGGGACCGAGCTGAGCCGGTTAGGGCTGCTTAACGGCCTCACCCAAGTCCTTCACGTCGCGGCTGGTTTCGAGGGCCGTAAACTCGGTTTGCAGCGCCCGGATGTGCAGCTCGTCGCGGCCCTTTATGTCGAGGCGCACGGCCCGAAACTGGGCGTTAAGTTGGCGGCTGATGGCCGTGGCGTAGTCCCAATCGCGCTGGCTCCACTGGTTGCGGCGGGCGCGTACCTGCTGCATGAACTGCACGAAAGCGGGCTCGATGGTAGCTGGCGTAAGGCTGCCGATGGCGGAATAGGACCCCAGCAGCTCATTGCCAAAGGCCTGCTCGGCAGCGGGGTCGAGGGGCTGCCGGTTGCGGATGCGCGAAACGGAGTCGAAGCGGGCGGCGCGGCGGCCGGCCACGCGCAGCTTGTCGGCGGCGCGCTCAGCCAACGTATCAAGTTTCTGGGTTTCTCTCTCCACCACCTCCTGCCGCTCACGCGGGGTCGAGTCGCAGGAAGAAAGCAGGCTGGCGGCGGCCAGCAGCGAAAGCAAAACGGGCGTTTTCATGCCCCAAGGTAAAACTTGTCGGGCATACTGTGGCCACCCAAGGCCCGTTGGCTTAGCGCCCGGCCAGCCGAAAGGTGAAGGGCACATCGATTTTCGATACCACAGCGCGGCTGCCCACACGGGCCGGAATCCATTGATCGGGGATGCTGCGGGCCACGCGTAGCGCCTCCTCGTCGCAGCCGGCCCCGATACCGAGCAGCACCTGCTGGTTGCTGGCTTTCCCGAGGGTATCGACGGTAATCGTGATGATGACCCGGCCCTGCACGTTTTTGGCCGCGGCCGCGGCCGGGTAGCTGAGCCGGCTCGTGTAAGTAGCCAGCGCGGGGTCGCTGCCGATAAAGAAAACCGGATGGGTTAGACGCGCGCGGTCCCACTCGCCGCTGGCCGTCCGCACCGGGTACAGCACGTCATCGAAAGGCCGGAAAAAAACCAGCTGACCAGCCGAGTGGTCGTATTTCTGGGCAATAACCTGCGAGCCGTCGCGGGTGGTGGTGTAGTACTCCCACACACCTACCTTCTCGCCCTTTTCCATCAGGCCGCTGCTGGCAGCCGTTTTGCGCAGCTTCTGGGCCGGAGCCGAAATTGACAGCAACAGGCCAAAAGCCAGACTAAGAAGGAAAGCGTGTTTCATAGCAATAGGACGAACAGGGCGGGAAGTCGAAAGACGCCGCCGCTACCAGCGTTTGTCAATCGTACATACAAAGAAAAACATTTCTTTAGTACAAATCCGTCTCTACTCATTTCCGATTTGGGAAAGGCCCCTGGCAAGCTTCAAATACCAAAAAAAGCTTTCGAGAATACCATTTTAAGCAAGCAAACTTCCCCTGCCGATTATAAAGAGGGAGCATGGCTCACAGCCAATCGTTTCGGGTAAAAATACAAATTCTTCCTATTACTCCAACTCCTCACGCAAGGTGCGTAGCTGCGCCTGTAAACCGGGCCAGGCGGGGCAAAGCTGCTCGATGCGCTGCAGCACCCGCAGCGCACCCCGCGCGTCGCCGAGGGCTCGCAGCATAAGCGCCTGGCCCGATAGCGCCCCGAAGTGGCGGGGCTCGCGCAGCAGGGTTTCGCGCACGTCGCGGAGGGCCGCTTTGTATTCGCCCCGCAGAAAGTAAGCGGTGGCCCGCTTGTTCCACCCCTCAGCGTATTCGGGAGCCGTTTCGGTTAGAAAAGTAAATTCCTGGATAGCCAGCCCGTAGTCGCCGGCCGAGAGGGCGCGGGTGCCGGTTTCGAGGCGCTTATCCAGCAGCGGGTGGCCGGCCGTCAGCCAGATTTGCCAGATACCATCCTGCAGGGTCTCAATTTCGGCCGGCGCCGTGGCCTCGCGCAGGCGGCTGAACAGGTCGTCGAGCATGAGGTGCGGTGGTAAAGTGAAAGAGTGAGGTGATGGGAGTTGAGGATCAGGCTGCCTTGTTGGTGGCAAGTATAAAGAACGTCATTCAGA
>NZ_JABKAV010000070.1 GCF_013377905.1 Hymenobacter terrestris | reverse complement strand
TCGGCACGGCGGCGGCAGGAGCAGGCGTAACGGGAGCCGGCTCGGGCTTCGGCTCGGGAGCCGGGGCAGGCGGCGGCGTTGGCCGGGCAGCTTCAGACGCACGCGACTGAGCCGCAGCGGCTTCCTGCTCGCTCTGGCGCTTGGCCTGGCTGACTTTCTCGGCTTCCTTCTTATCCTGCACCGACGAAGCAAAGGCCTTATTGAGCTGGGTTACCTGCTCGGCCGTTAGCTTGGTCGTTGGTTTGTTTTCGATGGAATGCCCTTTTTCCGTCAGATAATCCACAATTGTGGAGATGCCAACGTTCAGGTCTTTGGCTGCCTGATTTAGCCGTTTAGTTGATGCTTCCGCCATTCTGTGCTCGCGAACGATGCTCTTATTCAGTTGCAAAGGTACTACATTAAATCTTGCCGGGCGACGCTGAAATCAAGCCACCCGGCCCGATTTCAGCGTCCTTGCCGTACCGGCCGCCGCGCACTCATTGCGCGGCGCCGGAATTTGGTGAATCATCTTTTTTAAGCGGCTCCGAATCCGGGTCGGCAGCCGTTGCCGGCTGCTCTGCGGTGGCTTCGGCGGGCGCCTCATTCATTTCGGCTGCTTCGGCCGTTGGTTCAGCAGAAGCTTCAATGGCCGGAGCCTCATCGGTTGCCGCGTCGTCGTTGCTGACGATGTTGGCTACTGCATCGGTGTTGCTAACATCATCGATAGCGTTATCGGCTGCTACGGTTTCATCGTCGCTGGCCTCCTCGTCGTCGGCAAAGCGGGGCTTAGGAGTCGCTTCTGCTTCATCATCGAATTCGTTGCGGATAACGCGGAACAACTCCTCCACGGTTTCCTCTTCCAGCTCGGTGCGGCGCACAATGTCCTCTTTGTTTACGGCCAATACGGCGCGGCCGGTATCGAGGCCGATTTTCTTCAGCTCATCGATAATCCAGGCTTCCACTTCGTCGCTGAACTCGTCGAGGGCGATGTCCTCCTCAAAGTCGCCGGCATCGCGGAACACGTCGATTTCCATGCCCACCAGCCGCGAGGCCAGCTTGATGTTGGCACCGCCGCGGCCAATGGCCAAGCTTACCTGGTCGGGCCGCAGAAACACCGATACGCGGCCGGTCTGCTCGTTGATTTTCATCGACGTAAGCTTGGCCGGCGACAGTGCCCGGGCGATGTAGAGCTCCAGGTTGTCGGTGTAGTTGATGATATCGATATTCTCGTTCTCGAGTTCCCGCACCACAGCATGAATCCGCGAACCTTTCATGCCCACGCAGGCGCCCACCGGGTCGATACGCTCGTCGTAGCTTTCTACGGCCACTTTGGCTCGCTCACCGGGCTCGCGCACGATGTTTTTGATGGTGATGAGGCCATCGAAAATCTCGGGTACTTCCTGCTCCATTAGGCGCTCCAGGAAAGCCGGCGCGGCGCGCGACAGGATGATTTTGGGCGTGCCGTTGAGCACATCCACGCGGTGTACCACGGCGCGGATGTTGTCGCCCTTGCGGTAGCGGTCCTTCGGAATCTGCTCGCCCTTGGGCAGGCTTAGTTCGTTGTCGTCCTTGTCCAGAATGAGCGCCTCGCGGCCCCACACCTGGTACACTTCACCCACCACGATTTCGCCCACCTGGTCCTTATAGGCCTGGTAGAGGTTGTCGCGCTCCAAGTCTTTCACGCGCTGAATCAGCGTCTGGCGGGCCATGAGCACGGCACGACGACCAAAGTCTTCGAGCTTCACTTCCTCGGCTACTTCCTCGCCCACCTCAAAGTCGGGCTCAATCTTCTGGGCTTCAGCCAGCGGAATCTTGTCGAAATCCCAGATATCCTCCGAGTTGTCGTCCACGATTTCGCGGTTGCGCCAGATTTCCAGGTCGCCCTGGTCCACGTTGAGGATGACGTCGAAGTTGGAGTCGTCGTCGTACTTTTTGCGAATCATCGTGCGAAACACTTCCTCCAGGATGCTCATCATGGTGGGCCGGTCGATATTCTTCGAGCGGGCGAATTCGGCAAACGATTCAATCAGGACGCTGCTGTTCATATCTTTTGAGCTTCAGGTTTCAAGCTTCAAGCGGTAAGCTGCTCGGCAGGCTTGAAAATGAATAAATAAAAGGCTTACGGCTGGTAGCTTACAGCTTGCCGCTTATTTAAAAGAGATAACTACCACAGCCTCCGTAATATCCTGGAAGGGTACGGTGATGGCGGGCAGGATTTTCTCCTTATGCTTTTCTTTAAGGATTTCGGCCAGTTCGATGCCCGCGCCCTCGGGCAGCAGCGATTCAAACTTGCCGGTTTTCTCGGTGCCGTCCTGCAGTTTCAAGTGCAGGGTACGGCCCACGTGGCGCACGTACTGGCGCGGGTCGCGCAGGGGCTGGTCGGCACCGGGTGAGGTTACTTCGAGCGTATAGCTCAACTCGTCGCCGTAGTGTTCCTCGATGCGGCGGGCCAGCCGGCGGCTCACCTGCGCGCACTCATCAATGCCCAGGCCCTGCTCGCCGTCGAGCGTAACGGTTACTTTGGGCCGCACGGAATCCGAAACGGTCAAATCTACCGCGAACAAGGTGCCTTCGAGGGGCAGACTGTCGCGCAGCATTTCCAGTAGCAGGTTACGGTCGAGGGTCATAGGCAGCGGGCCTTGGTAAGGGCAGGAAAAAGAAAGAGGGGACGATACGTCCCCTCTGGTCTTGCGTCAACTTGTGGGGCAAAGGTACAACAAGAAAATGCCGTAATCAAGTGAGTATGGAGTAGTGAGTACGGAGAGGGGAGACAGGGGCCACGCTGAGTGTCTGTCCGATTTCTCACCTTTCTATACTCACTACTCCATACTTACCGCACTACTGTCAGCCAGCCTTTGGCGGTGCGGCCGTCGGCGTCTTTCAGCTGGTAGTAATACAAGCCGTCGGCCAGCCCCGTGGCCTGCCAGTCGTTGCGGTAGTCGGCGGTTTCGTACACCTTGCTGCCCCAGCGGTTGTAAAGGCTCAGCTGGGTGGTCTGGCAGCTGAAATACGGGATAAAGGCCTGATTCTGCTGGTCGCGGTTGGGGGTGATGATGTTGGGTACGAAGGTGCGGTTGACAATGACCGGCGCGAAGCTGGTTTCGACCACGCAATTGGCGTAGCGGGCCACCAGACGGACGTTGTACCGGCCCGGCTGCGTGAATATGTGCACGGGGTTTTCTTCGGTCGAGCGGGGGCTGCCGTCGCCAAAATCCCACTCGTAGGTGCCACCCGTGAGTACCGGCTTCATAGTGAGCGTGAGCGGGGCCAGGCCGGTGAACTCCGGAAACCGTTCGCACACCGGCACCTGCAACGGCGCATTGGAGGTGGGCGAAGGCGCCAGCAGCACCTGCCGGGTAGCTGTAACCGCGCAGCCGTTCTCGCTCACTGTGTAAGTAAGCGTGAAAATGCCGCCCAGTAAGCGGGTATCGGGCGGGGTGAACAGGCCGGCCGGCGTTACGCCGGTGCCGCTCCAGGTGCCGCCGGCGGGCGTGGCCCCGGTCAGCTGGATGGGCGCGGTTTCGTAGGCGCACAGCGTCAGGTTGGGGCCGGCCTGGGGGGTGGGCGGGGCGTTTATGGTAATGGTGGTACTGGCCGTGCCGCAGGCCAGCGTGTCGCTTATCGAGTAGGTGAGCGTGAACGTACCCGGCCCCGACAGGCGCGGATCGAAGGTGTTGCCGCTCAGGCCCCGCGGGCCGCTCCAGGTGCCGCCGGTGGGCGTGGCCTGCAGCGTTATCGGGCTGGCGTTGGCGCACAGAGAGGCCTGTGGAGTGATGGCTACTGGCTGGGTTTTGGCCACAATCAGGGCCATGGGGCGGGTGCTCACGCACACGCCGGTGGCCTTTACCGTGTACTGAAGCACATTGCGGCCCACCAGCTCGGGCGTGGGCCGGAACTCGTAGCGCCCATCGGGGCGGCGCACTACGCCAGGGCCGCTCCAGGTGCCGCCCGCCGGCTGCCCGCCCAGTAGCACCGGGCCATCGGTGGCGCAGGCGTAGCGGGTGGCACCGGGGTCGGCGGTGATGATGTCGAAGTTGATAGCAAAGGCGGCGTTGTTGCAGTTGGTGCTGCCATTGCGGGTGTTGTAAAAGCTGGCGCCCGGAGGCCGTGGGAATCCTTGGGTACCGCCGCAACCGCCGCATACGGCCTGATACACCACGCCTTTCTTGCTGAAGCGGGAGGTTCCACCGTCCACGTGTTCGCCCCGACCGCCCTGTTCGCCATAAAACGTGGCGTACTCGAGTCCGGTTAGGCCGGCCGCAAACTCGGCCACGTAAAAGTCGTTGCCGTCGGTGGTTTTCTGTACGGCGTCGGGCGTAATGGGTAGGTTGCGGGTGGTGCCCGTGCTGTAGCCCCGGTTGGTAGCGCCGCCCCAGCCGCTCACGTACACCCGCTCGCAATCGTCAACCAAAAAGGCCGTGGGCGAAAACTCGTGCTGCGACTGGCCCGAGCCGAACGTGGTGCTGAACATGGTGGTGCTGAGCGTGGCGTCAAGCTTATGAATGAACTGCCGGGCGCCGGGCGTCCCATAAAGGCCGGCCGTTTTGGGGTAGGCATTCGAGTTGGTCTGGCCCAGTACGTACACGTCTCCGCTGTTGTCGAGCTGCACAAAAAAGGCCAGATCGTCGGCCGAGGTGCCCAGGTAGGTGCCGTAGCGCGGGGTGCCGGCATCGGCCACCAGGCCCACCACAAATCCCTCGCGCCCGCCCGCCGACTGCGGGTGCAGGCTGCCGGCCACCGTCGGGAAGCCCGTTCCGGTGGTAGCGCCGCCCACGTAGAGCGTGCGCTCGGTCGAAAGCTGAAGCGAGAAAGCCGCGTCGGTGCCGGTGCCGCCCAGGTAGGTGCTCCAGTTCAGGCGGTCGAGCAGGCGGGGCAACTGGCAGACTACTGCGTCGGTGGCACCACGCAGGTTTCTTTGCAGGGCTCCGGCCACCGGAAAGTCGGGGCTGTTGGTGGTGGAGGCGATGTACACGTTGTTTGCACCGTCAGTCAGCACGTCGCCCCGAAACTGGTCGCCGTAATTGTTGGCCAGGCTCAGGTTGAGGCCGTCGTTGGCCGTGCCGCCCAGGTAGGTGGCGGCTACCAGCTTGCTGCCATCGGCGCTGAGGGTAGTTACAAAAAGGTCGGAGCCCTCGGGGTAGCCCATTGGGTCGAGTATTGCGCCACCAAACGGGTTTACCGGTTGCCCGCCCCGGAAGGTGCGCTGTGCTGCTGCGGCACCAACCGGGAAGTTGCCCGAGCTGGTGCTGCCCAGCAGTACCAGCTCGCCCAAGCCGTTTACTACCAGGCTGTGGGGCGCATCGGTGCGGCTACCGCCGAGGTAGGTGGCATATAGGCGGGCCGCCGGGCCACTGGCGGTTACCTTGTACTTGATGATGGCTACATCGGCCATCCCGGCAAAGCTGGTCTGGAACGCGCCCGGTGAAGTTGGGTAGCCCGGCCCAAACGCTACCCCGCCCGAGTACATATTGCCCTGCGCATCGTGGGTGGCCGTGAAGCCCCAGTTGTCGGCCAGCGAACCGGTAAACGACGAGAACAGCACGGTTGGGTCGATAATCAGCGGCAGCTTAGCATCGTAGGCACCCAAGCGGAAGCGTACGGTGCTGCCCTGCAGCTCGAAGCGGCAGCTCACCGGCATCCGCCGGCCGGCTGCTGTGGTCTGCCAGGCCAGCGGGGCCTGCTCGACTACGGTGCCCACGCTGGTTTCAATCAGCAACTGGCCTTCGGCCGAGAGGCGCACGGCGTCGGGGCCGGCATAGCGCAGGCGGATATTGTCGGGCTTCGCGCCGGGGGCCACTTCGAAGTCGTATTCGAGGTTTTGGCCGGCGTTTTCATACACCCGCACATCGATGCCGGGATACACGGCCTGGTAGCGCACCTGCCGGTAGCCGGCCACGCCGCTGGCCCACTCACGCGGGTTGCTGCCCAGAAAGTAGTTGCGCGTACCGCTGGTAACCTGCTCAGGCAGCAGCGTAGCCCGGGTATTTCCGCCCTCAAACGACACCGTATAAGCATGGCCCTGCGCCTGAGTGGGCGCCGGGGCCGCCGAACGGGGCAGCGCGTTGTCGTCGCCGTGACGATGGTTTATCTGGGCGAAGGTGGCCGCGCTCAAAAACGAGTACGTGAAGCCGGTGGGCGTGAGGTAAAGTCGCCCGCCGGGCAGCTCGGCCTGGTAGCGCACCGCTTTGGGCCACTGCCCCTTATTCTCCACAAATTCCAGCGTTTTCTCAGGACCCGGGGCGGCTGTGGGGCGCGGGGCGGCAGTCAACGATAAAGGCAATAGCAAGCACAGCCAGAGCGGTAGTAGTCTACTCATATAAAGAAGGATAGAATGCCCGGGAAAGATACATAACTGGCCGCGCAAAACCCGGATTGCCGGGTAGCCAGCTGAGGCTGGCAATGCAGGGCCGGTGCGGAAGCGCTACCTTTACTCATCCGCTTCCGGTTGGTAGATTAAGAGTTGCCCGTGCGTCGTTCGTTTGCTTTCAAGTGCACTTTGCTGGTTATGGGATGGGTGCTGCTGGGCATTGCCTGCGAGCAGATACCCGCATACACTTTCTGGCCGGCTATTTTCGGGGCCCTCACGCTGCCCGTGGCCTTAGGCCTGAATCTGTTGGCGGCCGGCTACTGGTTGCTGCGGCGCTGGCCGGTGGCGCTGCTGCCGCTGGCACTGGCGGTGCTCACGTGGCCCCACTTCCAGCGTGGACTGGCCCTGCACCCGCTGCGCCTGACCACCGCTGCCGAGCCGGCTACGGCCGGGCCGGTAGTGCAGGTGCTGTCGGCCAACGTGCGCATCTTCAACGTATATCCGCAGCTGCGCAACAACGGGCTGCAGTCCTCCAAAGAGATGGTACGCTGGCTGGCCGAAAGCAAAGCTGATGTATTGTGTTTGCAGGAGTTCTATAATGAGCCCACTGGTACTAAATCAGGCGACGGCAACGTGTTTCGGACCGTGGAGAAGCTGGGCAAGGGAGCCGGCCGCGAGTCGTTTCTGTCGAAAACGTTGACCAACAGCGCCGGAGCCGAGTTCGGCATGGCCATCTTCTCGCGCCATCCCATCGTCAACAAAGGCACCATTCAGTTCGGCAAGCTGACGCAGAACCACGGCATGTGGGCCGATATACGCCTGCCCAGCCGCGACACGATTCGGGTGTACAGCTTTCATTTGCAAAGCATGAGCATGGACGAAAAGGACATCGTAGACAGCTACTCCAGCAAGACCGGACTGAAAAAGAAGGGCCTTGGGCTGCTACGGCGCTTCAAGCGTGGGGCCGTGCTGCGGCACGCGCAGATTGACACGTTGGTGGCTCGCTTCGCCAAGTGTCCCTACCCGATACTGCTCTGCGCCGACCTCAACGACGTGCCCTACAGCTACAGCTACGATCAGCTGGCCGATGATTTTCAGAATGCCTGGACCAGCGTGGGCAACGGTGTGGGCAGCACTTACAATGGCCGCATCCCCTTCCTGCGCATCGACAACCAGTTTGCCGGTCCCCGTTGGCAGGTGCGCGACTTCTGGGTGAATTATGAAATCCCCTACTCCGACCATTTCCCCACCACGGCCACTTACCAACTCAAGCCGAAGCAGTAGCGACGACCGAGCAAAAGCAGCTTCCTGTACGTCAGAGAGGATTCGTTTTTATACTAGGTGCCGCTCTTTATAAACTGCCTATTGAACTTTATAGACTGGCGAATTGATATTTTGTGCCGTTTGAGTAGCGCTTTAGACTTTGTTCACCATAATTCGGGCCTGTTGGTCCGCGTTTTCCTTTTTCTTCCGCACTCTGCGAAACTGCCGTTACTTTTGCATCGCACCCACTCACGCACAGGCACCGCTTTTCATTGTGCGGAATTGTCTGTTAGTCAAAACGAAAGCTATCAGCTGAAAGCTAATAGCTAGTAGCTCAAAATATGTCTCAGCCTCTCTCGCTCTACAATACCCTTACCCGCCAGAAAGCCCCGTTTGAACCCCTGAACGCGCCATTCGTGGGCGTGTACCTCTGCGGACCAACGGTGTACAGCGAGGCCCATGTGGGCAACGCCCGCGGCCCGGTGGTGTTCGATGTGCTCACGCGCTACCTGCGCCACCTGGAGTACAAGGTGCGCTACGTGCGCAACATCACCGATGTGGGCCACCTGGTAGACGACGCCGACGAGGGCGAGGACAAAATCGGCCGGATTGCCCGCGCCCGGCAGGTGGAGCCTATGGAAGTGGCCGAGGGCTACACTAACCTCTACCAAGACCACATGGTGGCCCTGGGCTGTCTGCCGCCCGATATTACGCCCCGCGCCAGCGGCCACATCATCGAGCAGATTGAGATGGTGCAGCAGATTATGGCCAATGGTTTCGGCTACGAATCCAACGGCTCGGTGTACTTCGATGTGCCGGCCTACAATGCCGCCGGCAACGAGTATGGCAAGCTCTCAAACCGGGTGGTGGAGGAGCTACTGGCCGGCTCGCGCGACAACCTGACGGGCCAGGACGAGAAGCGCAGCCCCCTGGATTTCGCCCTCTGGAAGCGGGCCGACGAGCGCCACCTCATGCGCTGGCCCTCGCCCTGGAGCGACGGTTTTCCCGGCTGGCACCTCGAGTGCTCGGCCATGAGCCGTAAGTACTTGGGCGCCGAGTTTGATATTCATGGCGGCGGGCTGGACTTGATGTTTCCGCACCACGAGTGCGAAATTGCCCAGAGCCAGGCCTGCGAGCATCCGACCAACGAGGCCCGGGTATGGATGCACAACAACATGATTACCATCAACGGCCAGAAGATGAGTAAGGCGCTGGGTAACTTCATCACCATTAGCCAGCTTTTCAGCGGCGAGAATGAAGTGCTGACCCAAGCCTACTCGCCCATGACAGCCCGCTTTTTCCTGCTTCAGGCCCATTATCGCAGCCCCGTCGATATTACCGACGAAGGCCTGCAGGCCGCTGGCAAGGGCTACCGCAAAGTAATGAACGGCCTGCGCCTGCTCGACAGGCTGCAGTTGCCCGAAGGCACCGAAACTGCCGCCGATACAAGCGCCGCCGATGCTGAACTGCGCAAGCTGACCGACGACTGCTTCGTGGGCCTCAACGACGACCTGAACACGGCCCGCACCATTGCCAGCCTGTTCAACCTGCTGCGTAAGCTGAACGGCTACGTGGCTAAACCCGAAACGCTGGCCTTGGTGAGTCCCGCGGCCCTGGACGAGGCTACCGCCACCTACCGCACGCTGGTGCAGGGTGTGCTGGGCCTGCGCGACGAGCCCCGCGCCCGCGCCGAGGACCTGCTGGGCCTTACGCTGCACTTCTACCAGGAAGCAAAAGCCGCCAAAGACTACGGCAAAGTGGACGAAATCCGGGCCGCGCTCAAGCAGCAGGGCATCGTGGTAAAAGACTCTAAAACCGGCGTCGATTGGGCGTATAGTGAGGAGTAGGTTGGTTGGGAACTGCAAGCGTGTACTGCGAAGCTCCAGCTTCGCGTATCGTTGCCGCCTGCCAGACCCCACCGTTCAACAAACTGCGAAGCTGGAGCTTCGCGTTACACGCGTGCAGCCCGCTACTCACTGTATTTTATCTGCTCCATGAAAACCTCTCTCCGACTTATTCCGGCCGTACTGGCGGGCTTGCTGCTGCTCACTGGCTGCCCCAGCCAGAAAGACGCCACCGATACTACCGCCGCTGCCGAAGCCGCCCTGCCCAAAACGCCCGCCTTCAGCGCCGACTCGGCCTTTGCTTACACTGCGAAGCAGGTTTCCTTTGGGCCGCGGGTGCCCAATACGGCGGCCCATGTAAAAACCGGCGACTGGATTATCGGGCAGTTTAAAAAATATGGCCTGACAGTGCAGGAGCAGCCTTTCGAGGCTAAGGCCTTTGATGGCAACATCCTCAAGTCGCGCAACATCATCGCCCGATTCAACCCCAGCGCGCCGCGGCGGGTAGCCGTCTTTTCTCACTGGGACACCCGCCCCTTCGCCGATAAGGATACCGAGAACAAAAACGCCCCGCTCGACGGCGCCTCCGATGGCGCCAGCGGCGTGGCTGTGGCCCTGGAGCTGGCTCGCGTGCTGACTGCCCAGCCCGACAGCCTAGCTCCCGGCGTAGGGGTCGATTTTATCCTCTTCGACTCGGAAGATTATGGCTATGACGGCGTAACGCAGTCCGACAAAAAGAACCTGCTCGAAGGCCAGGATACCTGGTGCCTCGGCTCGCAGTACTGGGCCAAAAACGTGGTACCAGCCAATTACAAGCCCAACTTCGGTATTCTGCTCGATATGGTAGGCGCTCAGGGAGCCAAATTCGGCCGCGAGGAACTCTCGCGCCAGAAAGCCCCCGATGTGGTGGAAAAGGTCTGGAACACGGGCTCGCAGCTGGGCTTTTCCGACTTCTTCCTGTATGCCGATGTACCACAGGTCAGCGACGACCACTTGTACACCAACCAAGCCGGCGTGCGTACCATTGATGTCATCGATTTCCTGCCCAGCGGCGAGTTCCGGCCCTATCACCACACTACCAAAGACAACATGAGCGTCATCGACCGGCGCACCCTGAAGGCCGTGGGCCAGACGGTGCTAACGGTGATTTATGGCGAATAGAAGGCAATACTTTTGTTGCGGGTATGAGCAGAAGCTCCGGTGACGTAAGTTGCCGGAGCTTTTCCATTATCTCTCTATTTCGCCCCAATTATGCAACGTGCGCTACTCGCAACCAGCCTGTTTTATCTGACACTCATAGCGCCGGTCTGGAGCCAAAAGACCCCCCAACTGACGGTAGTAGATGGTATTGCCCAAAAAGTGGATGCCAAGCCCTACGCCGGGCTGCCCTACCGGCTCACGGCGCGCATCAGCGTGGATACTGCCCAGGCCGGCAAAGCCGATGCGTGGATTTTAGTTTCGGTATTGGATGCAAAGCGAAATTTCATTGCTGCTAAATCTTTAACAAAGAAGGCCGTAACCAAGCAATGGCATACTTACACACTCGCAGGAAAGCTGCCCAAGAAGGCCGACACGTTGAATATAGCCGGTCTGGGCTACTTGGATGGGCCGTTCGGGTTCGATAATTTCAAGCTGGAAGTGGAGCGCCGAAAAGGACACTGGGAAACCGTGGCCCTGCGCAACCCCGATTTCGAAGATGATGCCCCGGCCTCGGTAACCGGTGTGCCGGCGGGTTGGGGGGCGTTTTACACCACCCCGAGTTTCGTCCGCCAGATAGCCAACGACAGCATTGGCAACCGCTATTTCAGCCTGCGGGGGCTCAACATTGTGAACTACGGCCGCAACCCGGCGGCTGGGCAGTTTGCCACTGTAAACGGTACCCGGGTTTACTACGAAACCTACGGCCAGGGTGAGCCGCTATTGCTGCTACACGGCAACGGCGAGTCTATCAGCCGCTTTCGGCAGCAGATTGGGGCGCTGGCTCAGGAGTATCGGGTAATTGCCGTCGACACCCGCGACCAGGGTCAGTCGGATGCCACAAGCGGGCGGCTGAGCTACGACCTGTTTGCCGACGACATGCACGCGCTATTAGAAAAGCTTGGAATACCGGCCGCGCACGTAGTGGGCTGGAGCGACGGCGGCAACACTGGCCTGAGCATGGCCTTGCGCTACCCGGCCCAGGTGCGCAGCCTCGTTACGATGGGAGCCAACCTGTACGCTGATACCACCTCCGTTGAGCCCAAAATGTTGAAGGAAGTTCGGCAGGGGAAGTTGCTGTTTACGGCGCTTAGTCCCTTCAACAAGAACTTCCGTAAGGGCCGCCGGTTGAGCACCATGCTGCTGAAATATCCGCAGATGCAGCCTGCGCAGCTGCGGGCCATTACGGCGCCGGTGCTGGTGCTGGCCGGCGAGAAGGATATTATCCGGGAGGCCCATACCCGGCTCATCGCCCAGAGCATTCCCAACGGCGAAGTCGTTATTCTGCCCGGCCTAAAGCACTACGCGCCTCAAGAAAACGGCCCACTGTTCAACGAAACCGTGCTGACTTTCCTGCGTCGGCAGCGCAGGTAGTAACGAATCTTTTAGCAGAAGACAGCTATAACGCAAAGAAGCTCCTGTAGCACAAGCTACCGGGGCTTCTTCGCGTTATAGCTGCTCCAACGTCTAGCCACTGGCCTAAATTCACGATGCATTACAAAGGCGGATAGCTCAAAATCAGCCAACAACCCGAAGATGCTCCTCGTTGACGACCTGCGGCTCGACGCCGACATCCTGCCGCTGTTCAACTTCACGCACTGCCACGAAGCGGAAATGGCCGTGCGCGGACTGTTGCGCGAGTTGCCGGCCAGCCCGGAACTGGTACTGGAGAAGCAGGCCGTGTTCCGGGCGCTACTGGCGCAGTGGGGCGTTATGGGCGAGTTCAACTATTCGCGTATTCAGTTGTCCGAGGTGCAGCGGTTCATGCACGAGGTGGTGAGCGGGCAGCTGGCGCTAGAAACCAACCGGCTGCGGCTGGCGGCGCGGCTGCTGGTATCGGAAGAAACGCGCTACCGCACCCGGGCCCGCTACGTGCAGGCCATTACGTTTCTGCAGCGGCTGGAGCAGCGCTATTTCCGCCGCCTCGACCCCGCCGGCTTCCCGCCTTTCGCCCGCGCCCGCCTCAGCACTATTGCTCGGTTTCTGGAGCGTTTGAGCCTGAACTCAGCGGCCGAAGCCATTGCCGAAGACCAGTTTTCGGCGGGCCGGATGGTGGACTTTGCCCGGCAGCTGCACGCCGTAGACGAGCAGGAGCTGGCCGCGTTCTGGACCGCTTTTTTCTGGCTGGAAGCCTGCTGGTCGGTGGCCAAGGGCCTGCGTCAGCACGAGTTTGCCTTTCCCGAATTTCAGTCGGCGGGCCTGCATTTGGCCGATTTCTACCACCCGTTACTGACCGAGCCGGTGAAGAACACGCTGGCCCTGGGCTCCGACGACAACGTGCTGCTGCTGACGGGACCGAATATGTCAGGCAAGTCTACGCTGCTTAAGGCGCTGGGGCTGTGCGTGTACCTGGCCCACGCGGGCCTGGGCGTGCCGGCCGCCGCGGCCCGGCTGCCGTTCTACTCGTCTATTGTGGTGGCCATCAACCTCACCGACAGCCTCAGCGGCGGCTACAGCCATTTTCTGGCCGAAATTCGCAACCTGAAAGCCGTGCTGGAAGCCGCGCGGGGGCCGGGCCGCGTGTTTGCCGTGTTCGACGAGCTGTTCCGGGGCACCAACGTAGACGACGCCCTCGATATTACCCAGGCCACCGTGGCCGGACTGGCCGCCTTCCTGCGCTCGTGCTTCCTCATTTCCACCCATCTGCTGCAACTCGAAAGCCAGCTGCCTGCCCAGCCCGGTCGCCGCACCTTCTGCATAGAATGTGCGCTGCACGAGGGCCTGCCTGTGTTTTCCTACCGCCTGCAACCCGGCTGGTCGCAGCTGAAAATCGGCCGGATTCTGTTCGATAAGGAAGGCCTGCCGGCGCTGTTCAAAAGAACAACGTAGGGGCGGGGCTTAGCTGCGCTGTCCTTCGGTTGCCCCCGCCCGCCGTTGCACGGAATCGAGCGTCAATGTGCAACGCTAGGGGGATACGGCCCGCACCCGCCCTGGCTTTCCGTTACAGCGTCGTTAGCCGCGCTCCGTCGGCAGCTACTTCCAGGCGGGCCGCCCGTCCGCAAATCAGGGCCAGATTCTGCGGCTCGTGGCCTACCGGAAAGCCGTAGGCCACCGGGAAGTTGTAGCGCCGGGCGTAGGTGTCGATGATTTCGTAGGCGGTCTGGCCGAAAGGAATGGCGTTGTCCTGCGAGTCGGTGAAATGGCCCACGAGCAGGCCGGCCAGGTCGCGTAGCTTGCCGGTGCGGTCGAGGTGCACCAGCATACGGTCCACGCTCATCAGGTACTCGGCTACGTCTTCTATAAATAGGATGCGGCCGGCCGTGGGGCAGTCGGAAGGTGTGCCAATCAGATGCTGGAGCAGGGTCAGGTTGCCGCCGGTCAGTTCGCCGGTGGCTATGCCGGGGCGGTTTAGCGGGTGTAGTGGCACAGCGTAGGCTACCGGCTCGCCAAACAGGGCCCGGCGCAGGCTTTCCAGCGACTCTTCGCCCCCGGCCTGATCGAATATGAACGCCATAACGCCGTGGATGCTTTCGTAGCCCAGGCGCAGCAGGTGGCTGTTGAGGGCCGTAATGTCGCTGAACCCGGCCACCCATTTGGGGTGGCGGGCAAAGGCCGTAAAGTCGAGCTCGTCGATAATGCGGGTGGTGCCGTAGCCGCCGCGGGCGCAGATGATGGCCCGCACTTCGGGATTGTCGAGCTGCTGCTGGAAGTCGCGGGCGCGCAGCTCGTCGGGGCCGGCAAACTGGTGGTGGGCGGCGGCAATAGATTCGCCCAGCGTTACGCGCAGCCCCCAGCCGGTGAGGATGGTGACGGCGGCGGCCATTTCGGCGTGCGAAACCTTGCGGGCCGTACCAACAATGGCAACCAGGTCGCCAGGACGCAGGAAGGGGGGCGCGATGGGCATGAGCGGAGTAGGAAAGTACGCTGCAAACATAGCGCACAGCCCGTTGCGGCCGCTGCGGGGCGGAGCAGCCTGGGGCAGGGCGTTCCAAAAACTAGTCGGACCTTTGGAGCGGCCGGGGCTTCCCGACTGCTTTACCTCTGCCCGTGCGTTACTTCCTGCTGCTTTTGTTGCTGTTGGCCGGATTGCTGCCCCCAGCCGCCGCCCAGCCGGCCCCGCCCGACACCGCCAAAGGCCGCTACCACAGGCCGCTGTTTGCTCAGGTGAAGGTGCGGCGCAACGTCGAGTTTGCCCAGGTCAGCGGCCTGCTGGGCCAGACCCAGCCGCTGTACCTCGATTTCTACGAGCCTAGTGGCGACACCGTGCGCCGCCGCCCGCTGGTGCTGCTGGCCCACGAAGGCGCCTTCGTCACCGGCACCCGCGACGATGTGGTGATGACTGAGCTATGCACCCGCCTGGCCCGGCTGGGCTACACGGCTGCCAGCATCGACTACCGGCTGTTGTTCTTTCCCTTCGACAGTGTGGGTATTGGCCGGGCCGCCATCCGGGCCACCCAGGACATGCGCGCCGCCGTGCGCTTCTTCCGCCACGATGCGGCTACCGCCCGGCGCTTTAAGGTGGATGGAAGCTACATTTTCGTGGGCGGCTCCTCGGCCGGCGCGTTCATGGCGCTACAAACTGCCTACCTCGACAAAGCCACCGAAGTGCCCGCCTACCTGAACTTAGCCGCGCTCGGTGGCCTCGAAGGCAGCGGCGGAAACGCCGGCTACAGCAGCCGCCCGCGCGGCGTCATCAACCTGTGCGGGGCGCTGGCCCAGGCTGGCTGGCTGCAGGCCGGCGATGTGCCGCTGCTCAGCATCCACGGCACTCGCGACGGTATTGTGCCCTACCAGCGGGGCCTGATTGGCGGCCCGCTGCCGGCCCAGGTGGTGGCGGGCAGCGCAGTGTTGCGCCGCCGTGCCCAGGCAGTGGGCGTGCCCAACGTGCTGCGCCCTTTGCGCGGAGCCGGCCATGTGCCGTACTCTTTCGAGCCTACTTATATTGATTCGGTATTCGTGCCGATGCGCGACTTCCTGCGCCCGTTGCTCGGAACCGGGGTGCCCGGCCCGCTGCTGGCCGCCGCCCTCAATCCGCGCCGCACCGCCGTGGCAACGGCTGCGCTGCCACCGCGCCGGGTACAGTTGGTACATAGTAGCGCGGACTCGATTGGAGCGGCCCCGCCCGAGAATCTGCCGCTGCCGGCTGCAGCTGCGGAAACTGAGGCAGTGGGGCCGCCGGAGTAGAGACGCACTATTTTGCGTCTCTTCACTGAATAGCGGCATGCATCGGCCCATATCAGCGACGATGAGGCGCCCTAGGTTGCGTTTCTACTCCGTTGCGCTGGCAGTTTCCAGTACCGAAATAGCTACTTCACCAATGGGGCGCAGCTGGCCGGTGCGGACGATGAAGGCGCCGTACTGGCGCAGTAGGTCGCGGTGAGTGATGAGGTGAGCCAGTGCCACGTAGCCAACCACGTAGCCGTCCTCGTCAGCCTCTTCCGATACCTCGCTGAAATCGAGCACGTCGATTAGGCGGGGCTCGTCGGTGCGGAGGTAGATTTCGATTTCCAGGTCGGTGGCGTGGGTGGGCGGGGCGGTGGTTTTGCCATATCCGTAGGCGAACCCTTGGCGCAGGGCGGCCAAATCGGCCAGCACGGCCGAGCCGGTGGGATGCCCGCCGGCCCCGCGACCTCGCAGAAACTGCTCGCCCGCAAAATCGGCCTCAATTACTACCCCGTTGAATTCCTCATCGACCCCAAACAGCGGTGATTCAGGCCCCAGCAATTGCGGCGTTACCAAGGCCGTTACGCGGCCGTCGGGCAGGCGCTGCAGGCCGGCTACCACCTTTATTTTCTGGCCCCGACTGGCCGCGAAAGCAATATCAGTGGCCGAGATACCCTCGATACCGAGGTTGAGCACCTGCTCGGGCTCCAGAAACAAGCCGTAGGCGTGGGCAGCCAGCAGCACGGCCTTAGAGCGCGGGTCGAAAGCGGCCATATCGAGGCTGGGGTCGGTTTCAGCGAAGCCCAACTGCTGGGCCAGCACCAAGGCCGGGCCGTAGTCTGTATCGCCAGTGCCCATGCGTGTGAGCACGTAATTGGAGGAGCCGTTGAGAATGCCCGTCAGCTGTCGTAGCGGCTCGGTTCTGAAGTAGGCATCGAGCGTACGGATGACCGGAATGCTGCCGCACACGGCCGCCTCATACAATAAGGTGCCGCCGTGGGCGCGCTGCAACGCCACCAAAGCGGGTAGGTGGCGGGCCAGCATGGCCTTGTTGGCCGTTACCACCCGGCGGCCCCGGCGTAGGGCACCCGCTACCAGCCGAAAAGCCGCGTCGGCATCGTCAATCAACTCCACCAGCACGTCGAGCGAATCGTCGGCCAATAGTGCCTCGGCGTCGAACTCGAACCGCGCCGCCGGCAGTGAGCGGGCTTTAGTCGGGTCCTTCACCACGATGCGGGCCACCTCGAAGCCGCTGGCCGGATGCTGCTGCAGGATATCGTATAGGCCCTGGCCCACGCAGCCAAAGCCGATGAGGCCAATGCGCCAGGGGTGGGCAGGGACGGCAGATGCGAAGAGAGCGGCGCTAGTGGACATACGTCAGGGAGTGAAACCGTTCGAGAAAATGGGTTATTTGGGCGTCTTCCAGCAGGAAGCCGTCGTGGCCGTAGGGGGAGTCCATTTCGGCGTACATGGCCCCCGGAATGTGGCGGGCCAGCAGTTGCTGCTCGGCCACCGGAAACAGACCGTCGGAGGTAATGCTGATGACCAGCGTGCGGGCCCGCACTTGGCCCAAGGCCGCTGCCACGCCGCCCCGGCCGCGGCCCACGTTATGGCTGTCCATGGTGCGGGTGAGGGCCACGTAGCTGTAAGCATCGAAGCGGGCTGCGAGCTTATCGCCCTGGTAGCGCTGGTAGGCGGCGGCCCGGAAATCGGTTGGCAGCTCGTCGGTGGGCTCGGTTTGGGTGCGGCCATAAGCCTGGTAGCTGCGGTAGCTGAGCAGGGCCACGGCGCGGGCCGCCCGTAGCCCGGCTGCGCCGCCGGCGGGCGTGTTCTGCAGGTAGGTAGCATCGGCGAAAATGGCCAGCCGCTGGGCCTCGTTGAAGGCAATGCCCCAAGCCGAGTGCCGGGCGTTGGAAGCCAGTAGCACTAGGTTTTCGAACACCTCCGGCCGCTGCACCGCCCACTCCAGGGCCTGCTGCCCACCCAGCGAGCCGCCGATGAGCGTGTGTACCCGCGCCAGTCCCAGCTCCTCGCGCAACGCTTCGTGGGCCGCCACCAGGTCGCGAATGGTCAGGAGCGGGAACTCCTGGAAGGAGGATCGTCCGGTACCAGCATCGGGGGTGAGCGGGCCGGTGCTGCCGTAGCAGGAGCCCAGCACGTTGGCGCACACGATAAACCAGTCGGTCGGGTCGAAGTAGCGGCCGGGGCCCACCAGACCCGGCCACCAGTCGGCCGCGTCGGCGTTGGCCGTCAGGGCGTGGCACACCCACACCACGTTGTCGCGGGCAGCATTCAGCTGCCCCCAGGTCTGGTAAACCACTTCCGGCTGGGCCAGTTGGCCACCGTTTTCGAGGGTTAACGGGCCGGGAAACAGGAATTGTTGCGTCGGCATAAGAACTTGGGATAAGGGCGGATGTAGGGGCGGGGGTTGGCCCCCCCCCCCCCCGGTGCGACCCTTTTTGTTGG